>JALCQD010000006.1 GCA_022651005.1 Bifidobacteriaceae bacterium | reverse complement strand
TGCAGAGATGCCGTCCTTGTCGTGGCTGGCGGAAACACCAAATGCCGCTCTCAAAGGTCTTCGACACGTCGTAGATGAGGTCATTACCGACATGACTAAAAATGAAGAAGCAATCCCCCAGCCATTCACGCAACGTCATTATTCTGGAAAATTCACTCTTCGACTTACAAGCGAGCAACATCAGGCACTTGCCATCCAAGCAGCTGAACGCCACATCAGCGTTAACAAGCTTGCTTCAAGCAGAGTAATGGTCGACTTCCACTCTCCCAGCGCGCTCTCAGAGGAAGACACTTCCTCGCGCAGCAAAAGGAAAACGGCATGAAAAAGGGGTTTTGACGACTTGCGCCAAAACCCCTAATGCGGAGCGAGGGGGATTCGAACCCCCGAAGGAATTGCTTCCTTAACACCTTAGCAGGGTGCCCCTTTCGGCCACTCAGGCATCGCTCCAGTTGCCATGCACCACAACGCTTCAGCAAAGCAACACCGAATTACTATACCATCTATGCGGGATAACGATCGCCCGAGAATGTCACCAGCACAGCGACTATCACCATGACGATGCCGACCAACTCGAGAATCGTCGGAATCTCGCCAAAGGCAAGCCCCACCACCACGGCTGCAGCGGGATTAATCGACTGCATCACGGAGAATGCACCCGATGTGAGGCGCGGCATAATCAACTGGTCGAGCACGTACGGCAGGAACGAGCCCAGCACAGACGCGCACAGCAGCAGCAACACCAGCTTGAGCGCACCCTCGGCACTCAGACTCCATGTAGCGCCCACACGCGGCCACACAACGGCGCGCACGGCAGGAACCGCCAGGAACACGGATTGCACAACCCAGCCGATGGTCACGGCGACAGTTAAATAGTCAATGGAATGTCCTGTAAACGATATCTTGCGCCCCGCCACAATGTAGACGCCCCACATGCATGCGCTGCACAGAATCGCTATGAATCCCACTAAGAAATTACCTGACTGCGGCGAGGCAAACGAGATACCGGCAAGGAGCACAACACCCGTGGCCGCAATGACAATACCTACACGTTCGTGCCAGTCTTTCCCTGTTATTACGGCCACCGTCAACGGCCCCAAGAATTCGATGGACACCGCAATGCCCATATCCATGTTGTCGACGGCAATATAGAACACCGTATTCATGACAGTGATGGCGAGCCCCAGAATCACAATGTTGAGCCATGCTTTTTTATCTGTCGATATCTTGGGAAAACGAGAGCGCACCGACTTCCGCCACGGTCTGCGCCACGCCAGCAAGGCGAGCGCCAAAAAGCCCACGCGATACCACGCCGCGTACACTGGTTCTATCTCGCTGAAGGCGTCCTTCACCAGCCCCGTTGACACATAGAGCGAAACGCTTTGGATCACCACCAAGATCCACACGGGCGTTGCGTTTATTGCCCTCACAATCCCTTGCTTCACACTCTCACGCTACCTCATTGCACACGCTCTTCATTTCACAGCGTTTTGCGTCCATCGCGCGCTCTTGACGCCGTGTTCTCCCCCAGCGTGAGGCAGAGGAGAAAGCCGAAGCCTGCGGATACCATGAACATCATGAGCACCTCACCCCGTTCCCAAGCAGTCAAGCGCGACTGGGGACACGACGAAACGGGCTGCACCGTGCTCCATATCGACATGGATGCCTTCTACGCCTCATGCGAGATTGCCCGCCACCCGGAGCTCAAAGGCCTGCCCGTCATCATTGGCACAGGCAACCGTTCTGTGGTCTCCGCCGCCAGTTACGAGGCCCGCGCCTATGGCATCAATTCCGCCATGGCCGTCGCCACAGCGCGCCGTAAGTGCCCGCAAGGCGTGTATCTGCCGGTCGACATGCCTTACTACAGATCCATTTCCCACCAGATTTTCGAGCTCATTGCACAGGTCACCGACCAAATCGAACAGGTTTCAGTCGACGAAGCCTACGTCGACGTCACCGCCGCCCTCTTGCGCTGGGAGCGCCCCACCCGCATAGCTCAATGGATTCGAGAGCATGTGCACGAACGTTTCAACGTCACGTGCTCGGTGGGGATTGCCTCTAACAAGCTGATTGCCAAACTCGCCTCCACCAACGCAAAGCCAGACGGCATGCTACTTGTTCCTCTCAATCGCCACGCGGAGTTCATTCGCATGCTGCCCCTGCGTTCCATCCCGGGCGTCGGGCCTGCCTCGGCCGAGAGATTCCGTCGTTGGGGCGTCGAGTCGGTGGCGCAGCTTGCGGCAATGAGCGAATCCGAGATTGCACAGGTGAGCGGCTCCAAGATTCATGCCCACAATCTCTGGCTTGCCGCTCGGGGAGAGGACGACCGCAAGGTCACGCCCCACACGCCAGAGAAGTCGATTGGTTCGGAGCGTACGTTCGCGCAAGATACAACGGATGTTCAGACCGTCTCCAACCTTTTGCGTCGCTGCAGTGACGAGGTGGCGGCAACTTTGCGCAAGCGCGGTCTCCTCGCACGCACGGTGACCACCAAGATTCGCTATGACGATCTCAGCCACGCCACGAAAGCGCTCACGCTCACGGCTCCCGTCGACTCCGCAGCGGCTATTTTTCCCACCGCTCGCAAGCTCCTCTTTGCCATGATGCGCATGGAGCCCACAGACACGCAGCTGCCGCGCCCGGTACGTTTGGCAGGTGTCAGCACTTCGGGGCTCTCCCCCGCACAGTCCACCGCACTGCAGCCGGCACTCGATTTTGACGATATGGAAACTGCGGTTGGTACGGGGGCAGATGTGGATTCAGGAGCGACAAGCGCTCCCCCGGAGAAATTGCGGACCGCAGAGAAGATGCTGGATTCGATTCGCGGCAAATATGGAAAAGGCGCAGTCCATCTGGGTATCGACTGATGGGTCTCGACTGACCAATCTCTATTGGGCAGACCTCAACCGGGACACAGCCTCGGAAATTGCCTCGTCCGAAGCCGTCGACGAGATGCGCAGGTATGCCGCATCTCCATAGAACTCCCCCGGGCTCACAACAATGCCAAGCTTCGCCAAAGCCGTGATGTCGTCCCAGCAGTTGCCCGACAACGCCTTCACCCACACATAAAGTGCGCCCTGAGGCATGTGAGCATCGTAGCCGGCAGCTCGCAGCCCCTCAACAAGTAACGCCAAACGGGAAGCGTATTTTGCGTGCTGCTCAGCGACGGCGCCATCGTCGTCAAGACCGGCCGCCATGGCAGCCTGAATGGGGCCAGGAACAATCAAGCCGATTTGCTTGCGGAAGTTCTGCATGCTGCTCAGGAGCTTCTGGTCTCCCGCGATGAACGCGGTGCGGTAACCCGCCATATTTGACTGCTTGCTCAACGAGTAGAGGCACAGAACACCGCTGGCATCTCCCCCACATACCTGCGGATCCAAAATACTGGGAGCAGGCTCGCTGCCCTCCCACGTCATGAGCGCATAGCATTCGTCGGACACTACCACCGCACCAATGTCACGGGCGGCATCGACGATTGCCTTCAGCGTTTCTGCGCTCAGAGTCTCTCCCGTGGGATTACTCGGAGAATTGACCCACACCATTGCCACACCCGGGATATCTCTCCACTCGTCAGGATGCGAAACGTCTGCCTTTGCCACGGTACAACCGGCAAGCTGGGTGCCAATCTCATAGGTCGGGTAGGAAATCTCAGGCTGAACCACAACACTGCCTGCTGGCAGTTGCAGTAGCGACGCCATGAGCGCCACCGCTTCCTTCGACCCCACGCTGGGAATGACGCTGGCCTTGGTTGCGGCGAGATCGACCCCGCGAGCGCGCTGGAACCACTGCGCAATGGATGCTTGCAGCCGGGAAGTCCCCACAGTGACGGGGTAACCATAGGCGTTGGAGGCGTTCGCAGCGCCTGCGAGAGCCGCCTGAACAGATTGGGGGACGTCGTCTACCGGCGATCCCACCGATAAATCGATGGCCCCATTGGAGTGCTGAGCGGCAATTTTTTTGGCGTCAGCGAGACGTTCCCAGTGGTATGGAGTTGAGAAAGTTTGGAAAGACACGAGTCACACGAGGCTGCGCGGGCAGCTCTCAGTCCTGCTTCGCAGGAACCTCGGTGATGCGCGGGTGGTCGTGATCGATCTGACCAAACGCCTGTGCACCGCCCTGATCGCCCACCTCATTGAAATACTCGACGGCAACGTCCTTGTACCACGCCCATTCGTCGGGCAGATCGTCTTCGTAGAAGATCGCCTCGACGGGGCATGCCGGCTCGCACGCGCCGCAATCCACGCACTCGTTGGGGTTGATGTACAGGGTGCGCTGACCTTCGTAGATGCAGTCGACGGGGCACTCATCAACGCATGCCTTGTCCTTGACGTCAATGCACGGTTCTGCAATCACGTATGCCATGAATGAATCCTTTCGACTCACACGTCGAATCTGTACTTCTTCTAGATTACCGAGCAGACTCGATAGGTCAAAAATATCGTATCGACATAGCGGGTCGTGTCCGATATCTGCGTGTCAAGCCTGCGCGCTGCCTACTGCTTTGTCGTCGGCTCGATGACTTCCTCTTGCAGGTTCGGCATCAGCTCGGTGTCGGACCTCAGCAGGGAATGCCTATAGGAGTACGAGAAGTAAATGACGAAGCCGACCGCCAGCCACACGAGGAAGCGCGCCCACGTCAGCAGCGAGAGGTTCAGCATGAGCCACAGGCAGGCCAGCGATGTCAGAATCGGGATGACGGGGCTTCCCGGCACCTTGATGGTGCGCTCCAGATCGGGGCGGGAGCGGCGCAGGATGGGAATGCTCAACGACACGAGCATGAAGGCGGATAGCGTACCGATGTTCACCATGTCCGAGAGCACGGTGACGTCAAAGGTGGAGGCCAGGATGGCCACCACAATGCTGCCTGCGATCTGAAGTCGGGCGGGAGTTCCGCGCTTGGAGGTCCTTGAGAGCGAACGGGGCAGCAAGCCGTCACGACTCATGGCGAAGATGATGCGCGTGAGACCGAGCAGGAGCACCATCACCACGGTTGTGAGGCCGATGACGATGCCCAGCGCGATGACCTTGGCGGCCCAGTTGGCGCCCACGAGTTCGAAGGCCGTGGTGAGGGAAGGCTCCTTCACTGCTGCGAGCTGCTTGTACGACACCATTCCCGTGGTCACAATCGCCACGAGGATGTAGAGAATGGTCACCATGACCACGCCGAGGGTAATGCCGCGCGGCACGGTTTTCTTGGGGTCGACGGCTTCCTCGGACGCCGTGGCCACTACATCGAAGCCGATGAAGGCGAAGAAGACGAGCGCGGCCCCCGAGATGATGCCGGAGATGCCATAGACGGATGGCGCCTGACCACTCACCCACTGGAAGAGCGGCTGGAACCACACTCCGGTCTCGCTGCCGCCCGCAGAGACGGCGGTGGCGGGTTCGCTCGGCGGGATGAAAGGCACGAAATTGGAGGCCTTCACATAGAAGAAGCCCGCAATCACGACGAAGAGCACAATGGCGATTTTGACGATTGCCAAGACGTTGTTGACGTGAGAACCAATTTCGGTTCCAAGCACGAGCAGCACTGTGAAGAAGGCGATGACGACAATTGGGGCGAAGTCGACGGTGATGGGACCAATCTTGACCAAGGTGGTGATACCCACGCCCAGGAGGCGCAAGAAGTCGTTCACATACACGCTCCAGTACTTGGAGATGACGGAACCGGCCATGAGCATCTCAAGAATCATGTCCCAGCCGATGATCCATGCAATGAGCTCACCCATGGTTGAGTATGTAAAGGTATAAGCAGAGCCGGCAACGGGAGCCACGGATGACAATTCCGCATAGCACAGGGCCGCGCAGCCACACACAACGGCGGCGATAAGGAAGCTGATGATTGCCGCCGGCCCCGCGTGGAACGCCACCGCCTGCGCACCCACGGAGAAGATTCCCGCACCCACCGCGACCGCAACTCCCATGAAGGCCAGATCCCTGGTGTGCAAGGTTCGTTTGAGGGAGTGGCCCGACTCCTTTGACTCCGCCAATGAGCGCTCGATGGTCTTCTTCCGAAGAACGTGCATGAAATCCTCCTCATTGCCAAGCAAGCCGACAGCTGCGTCGTGACGTGGTTCTTTGCTCAGCGTCAAAAACTACCGTATGAATATTACCGGTTGGAGCCACCAGGCGCGACTCGCCCAGCTTCTCGTTCGCAACCTTCCCTGCCGAGAATGTGATGAAACGACCCTATGAGTCAGTTACCTCTCCATTCCCACGAAAACCGGTTCTGGTACCAATGTGATTCCAAACGCGCTGTCCACTCCGTTTTGCAGAGTATGAGCGAGACTCACAACGTCGCAGGCGCGTGCCTGCCCCCTATTCGTCAACGCAAGCGTGTGCTTTGTAGACAACGCCGCAGCTGAGTTCGGCTTGTTGGCCAGAGGATAACCCTTATGAAAGCCCGCGTGGTCGATCAGCCATGCGGCTGAAGTCTTCACGGCAGCAGTCCCGTCTGCCGCCGTCGCCGCGAAGCGAGGAGCATCCTGGGGCAAAGTGTCTGCGATTGTCTGCGCCACAATTGGGTTGACGAAGAAGCTGCCACAACTCCACCGGTCGTAGTCAGCGGACGAGCTTACGGCAGTCGAGGCAATACCCTGCTTCGTGCCCGCCATCCATTCATTGCTGTAGCGGCTCGGGTCCTCGAGCATCGCCTTGTCAGCCCGCACCTTGAGAACCGCTTGGCGTATGAGCTGCACGGCCATACTTTGGCCCACCTCGATATCAAGGGCATGAGCCAGCTGAGCGAAACGCACCTCGCCTTGCGCCCTATGCTGGAGCACGAAAGTCACGGAGAGCACCACGTAACGCGGCGTTGGGAAAAAGGTATCCGCAGGAACTCCCGGAGCCGAGTACATACTGGATTTCAACGCTGACGTGCGGTACCCGAAGCGCATTTGCTCAGCGGAGAGTGTGCTGGTTTTCTTCTCGGCCCTGTCCCACACCTCTACCGAATCCACCGAGGAACCCACCTCTTGGCCGTAGGCGCCGATGTTTTGCACAACGGAGGCCCCCACTGTTCCCGGGACCCCGGAGAGTCCTTCAACGCCCTGCAGCCCCATGCGCACACTGAAGTCCACAAAATCGTCCCAGTTGGCACCTGCCACAGCGTTGACGTGCACGCTGAGATCATCGCCTTCGCGAGGTGCAGCCTGATCGAGCACATTGATATCTCTGCGCCCATCGCGCACAACCACGCCTTTGAAGTCATCGTCCGAGGCCAGTATGTTCGAGCCTCCCCCAATGACGCAGAGCGGCAATCCTGCAGAGTCCGCATCCTCGACAGCCTCGATGAATCCCACCCGGCTCGTCGGCTCGCTAAACGCGGCAATTGCCCCACCCACGCGAATCGTGGTGAGATCAGCAAAGTGCGGCGTCATTGTCATGATTTCCTCGAAAGACGAAAAAGCCCGGGCGAGCCGGGCATAAGCATAGTGATGAAACTCGCGTATCAGCGGGTCTCGCGGTGGAGCGTCTGCTTTCCACAGCGTGGGCAGAACTTCTGCAGTTCAAGACGGTCGGGCGTATTGCGACGGTTCTTCGTCGTGATGTAGTTACGCTCTTTGCACACGGTGCATGCCATCGTGATGCCAGGACGAATATCCGTGCTCTTTGCCATTTCGTACACCCCTAGTTGTCGTTGCTCGCCGGAAGTTCCGACATTGTAGCGAGGGAGTGACTCGAACACTCGACCTTACGATTATGAGTCGTACGCTCTAACCAGCTGAGCTACCCCGCCGTGGAGCCTCGAGTGAGAATTGGACTCACGACCTCTTCCTTACCAAGGAAGTGCTCTACCACTGAGCTATCGAGGCGTGGCGGGTATAGGATTCGAACCTATGAAGCTAGTAGCGGCTGATTTACAGTCAGCTCCCTTTGACCGCTTGGGAAACCCGCCATCATTACTGCCCAGAGACTTTCGCCTCCAAACGGCAACCACCACAGTTTGCCACGGTTCGTGATTCTGCGCAAGTCAGCCACAACGTGTCGCGTCGCAATCATTGAGATTGCTTGCGACACACCTATTTGCCGCTACATATTTCAGTTATGTCTCAGTGATTCTTTCATGAGTACCAGACCTCTGAGTTCGCCGCTCTTCAGGAGAGGAATCCATCCTCAGCAAGAGAGGTGCACACCTCCAGAACCACATCATTCGCCTCGGACTCCCCGATGGAGATGCGGATGCCCTCCGGAGCGAAAACACGCACGGCCAATCCCGCGGCCTCGAAGCGCGCAGCGGCCTCCTGGGTTTTCTCTCCAAAACCAATCCAGAAGAAGTTCGCCTGCGGCTCTGGAATCGTGTACCCAAGCTCACGCAAGCTCCGAACGAGACGAACGCGCTCTGCCACAATGTTCTGCACACGCGAATCCAGTTCGTCGTAGGCATCCAAGCTTGCCACTGCAGCGACCTGCGCCACATCAGACACAGCGAACGGCAACGCCACCTTACGCATGCCTTCGATCACGGCAGCGGGACCCACCGCATATCCGATACGCAGCCCCGCCAGACCGTACGCCTTTGAGAAAGTATGCGCCACTACAACGTTTGGGAATTCACGGAAGAGGTCCATCGCGACCGAGGTGTCCGTGTCCGTATTGAACTGGAAGTACGCCTCGTCAAAGAGCACGATGACGTCGGAGGGGACACTCGCCAGAAGCTTGCGCGCACCTGCGTCGCTCACAGAGGTGGACGTGGGGTTGTTGGGGTTATTGACGATAACCAAACGCGTATGCTCATTTACCGCAGCGATCATGGCGTCGATATCGTGCGTCCCCTGTGCGGTCAGCGGCACTTTGACACTCGTCGCCCCTGCGCCCGTCACGATGATGGGATACGCCTCAAAGCTGCGCCACGGATACACAACCTCGTCTCCCGGCCCCGCCAGCAGATTCACCAGTTGGGTAATGACCTCCGTCGACCCACAGCCCAATTGAATGTTCTCCGGCGCAACGTCGATTTCCTCGGCAAGACGCGACACCACATTCCATCCGCTCATATCCGGATAGCGATTGATGCGGTCGAGCGACTGTGCAATCACGTCCTTCACGCTATCCAGCGGCTGATACGGGTTCTCATTGCTCGACAGCTTAAAACTGCGCACTCCAGGCGCACTCGGTGCGGGCTTGCCTTGCTTATAGGCGGGAATGGTATCGATCTCTGGACGGTGCTTGTAAGTCATGGCCCTATATTAAGCCCACTCCTCGAAAGTCCCATGATATGGAGCTCTACCGGTTCCGGCAGTCTCCTGTGGTAGACGCTTGCTATTCCTGATTTTCTGGCGCTTCGTGCCTTCCCCGGACTGGCATCAGCCGCTCTACCGGGACGCCAAGAGCCCGCGCGGCCTCGGCCAAGGTATCCATCGTCAGCCACGCGTCGCCGGAAACAATACGCTTCGCCGTGGCATACGGGATTCCCATCTCGTGTGACAGCCACACAATCGACTTCGACTGGGACTTCAGCACGTCAGCGATCGCCGCGGCGGCGTCTCGATTAAGCTCACGCGTATCCATATAGTTACAATATCATCGAGTCGGTTACAAAGCTGATGTAATTCTTGGAAGGTGCACAGCCACATAAGATTCCGCACTTTCCTCATGGGACCTCCTTTCTTCCGGAAAGGACCAATTTGGTTTAAGGTGTAACCATGGTTACTTATGGAGTGCGTTTCGAAGAGGCTCTGTCCGGGGAGCTGCGAGCAGAGCGCGCACGTCGCAACATGACTGAGGCGCAGATCGCACAGCGTCTCGGAATTCACCGCGTTTCCGTGTCACGATACCTTTCGGGTGTTCGTCACATTCCCATTTCTGTTTTCGCCGAACTCTGCCAGATACTCGATGTCGATACCCTCGAGATTGTGAGTCGTGCCGAAATCGCCGCACGTAAAGCTATGGAGGAAGACGAAAAGGGCAGCGTCAAGAAGCCTTCGAAGGAATAAGACTAGGGCCCACGCGGTTGCTCCTTATATATAAACTCACGAATAGGAGCGCACATGTCAACTTCGTTTATGCAGGACCCCTTCTTCCACTGGGATCTCTCAGAAATCACACGCAAGGGCGCCAAGGCACTGAAAACCGCGCAAATCGTAGGAGGCATCGTCGCTACCCTTCTCGGATTGTGCCTCTTGTTCTGGCCGGGTAAGTCGCTCCTCGTTCTCACCATCATTTTGGGAATTTATTTCATTATCGACGCCGTTGTACGCATCGTGAGCATTTTCGCAATCTCGGGGATGCCTGGGGGCTGGCGCGTGCTCAACGCACTCACCGCGGTGGTTATGATCATCGCCGCCGCCATCATCTTCAAGAACACGGGCGGGTCGGCAAGTTTCATTCTTCTCTTTACCGCCATCATGATCGGCGTCAGCTGGATCTTCGAGGGCATCCTCTCCCTCACCGAGGCGGCCGGTGCCTTCCATTCCGGCTGGTCCATCTTCTCCGGCATCATTTCGATCCTGGCAGGCGTGGTTGTCATCTTCTCCCCCATCACCTCCACGCTCATGCTCATCACTCTGGCCGCCGTCGCCATGGTCATTCTCGGCATCATCACGCTGGTGCGCGGCATCACGTTCCCAAAGGTGAGGTAGAGGTGAGGTAGAATCCAACAAAGTCCATAATCGCTTCAGAATGTCGCACAGTCGCGGCGCTTTCACCAGTGAAGGGTGGTTCTCGTGTCAAAAAGCGTCACCATTGCTGATGTCGCCGCCAAGGCCGGCGTCTCCACGAAAACGGTATCCAACGCGCTCAATCAAACCGGTCGCATGAGCGACGAGACAAGACGCCGCGTTGAATCCGCCATCGAGGTGCTCGGCTATCACGTGAACCGCTCCGCTCAAATGCTACGAAGCGGCAGCACTGGAATGATAGGCCTTGCAGTACCGAGTTTCGCCCAGCCCTTCTTTGGCTACTTCAGCGACATCATGTCAAAGTATGCGCATTCCCGTGGTTACGGTCTCACCATCGGCACCTATTTCGATCGTCACGGTGGTCTTGAGGGATTTATTGGCGACACCTACCGCCTCAACGCCGACGGTTGGATCTTCCTCTCCGACAGACCCCTGAGTGATGAGGGTGCCATTCTGCAACAGGAATATCCCATCGTTCTTCTTGGCGACTTTCCGTCCTTCGGTAAAACGGATGCCGTGGTAATGCCGAACTCAGACGCCAGCGAATACGCTACACGATGGCTGCTGCAGCACGGTTGCAAACACATCGGGTTCATTGGTGCCCCCACGTGGATCTCTACCATGCCAACCGACGCCACCATCGATGACTTTCTCACGGTTATCGCCGCACAGGAGTACAACACCAGCTTGCGTCTGCGCGGCTATCTGAGAGCACTGAAAAAGAGCGGGACCTCTTTCGATCAGCACCTGCTAGCCTCTGGCCAGAACATCGAAATCGAGGATGGCGAATACGCCATGGCCTCCGTGCTCGAGCGTGGACTTGTCCCCGATGCCGTTGTGTGCGCAAACGATGCTGTTGCCCTTGGAGCTATGTCAACTTTGCGCCAGCGCAATATCCGAATCCCGCAGGACGTACAAGTCATCGGCTTTGACAACACAACGTATGCTGAGTATGCCGTTCCGTCACTTACTTCCATCGACCCTTTTGCATGGCAATACGCGCAGGTAGCCGTCGACCGTCTCATTGAACGCATGGCTGGTGATGACTCGCCAACACGCACCTTCTCGACTGGATACCGCTTTGTTCAACGCCAAAGTACTCAGATCCACGAGTGAGACTTGCCAAAAAGTTTTCCGAGTTCCCTCCGATTTCCCCGGCAAAACACACGGCGCTTCAAAAAAGACTCACCATATTGACTCATCGATGAATTATTGAAACGACATTCAATGCGAAAATTTTCGATAATTGACATAATCGCCGTTATTTCAACACTTCATGATTATTTAAGACTTTCCAATGTGACTTGACTCACACAGATAAATGCTGTATAAATGATACCGAGATGATTCATCGATGAATCATCAACAAGATGAGGCTACACGTCGGACCCCTATCCGAACAAATGGTCTCATACGAACACCCCCATAATTCAATCCCATCCCTCCTCGTCCGCGCGGCATTGTTGCCGAACGGATCCGCCATCTGCATCAATGGCCTGTATGAACCCCGTCTCCCCCTACAGAGGCAGTAATGACATACAAAATCGAAGTTCACGCCGACCCCGCCGGCTCTCCACTCGGAGACGGAAGCGCCGACTACCCCACGCGCTCCATCGACGCAGCGCTTACTATCGCCCGAACACGGCGCACCAGTTCCGCGCAACCCGTCATCATCTGGCTTCATGCTGGCACATTTCCGCTGTCACACACTATCGATCTCACTGAAGCAGACAGCTCGCTCACTTTCGCGGCATGGCGACAACCGGATGGCACTGCCGACTCAGTCACACTCAGCGGAGGTGCCCCTCTGAGTGATTGGCATGAAGATCGTGTTGGTGACTCTCCCGTGTGGGTCACTGAGCTCCCCGCATCATCCGGACGCACGTTGTATGTGGCGGGAGAACGCATCCCACGCCCGCGTTTACCGCACAACGGTTACTTCCGCATGGCATCTCAGCCCGGTCTTGACATGACTGCAGACCTCAACGCCACACTTTTCCAGGGTTCATCACGTTTCACCGTGCCAGCAAACGACGTATCCGGCATCACAGATCCCCGCGGTATAGAGGTCGTAGTTCCCCATTTCTGGATCCAGGAACGCATGCCTCTGACGAGCGTGGAGGATAACGGCGATGACGCCACAAAGCTGTTGACCTCTTCGTATTCCTCCATGCTGTGTCTCAAGGACGGAGACAGCGAGCGCATGGCGCGATACTATCTGGACGGCGTACCCCAAGCGCTAGGAAATCACCCAGGAGAATGGCTGGCGGATGGTGAAGGTGTCATTGCTACACAGAATCATCCGCACGGCTACGGTCACGCCGTCGCTTTTTATACGCCACGCACTGGTGAGTCCATAGAAGATTTTGCTGCGGTCATCCCTCTGACGGGACAGTTAGTGAGATTACACGGGAATGAAAATGGATCCGCCCCTCTGCGCGATGTCCATTTTGATTCCGTGAACTTTGCATATGCCGATTGGCACACGGCACCAAGTG
This sequence comes from Bifidobacteriaceae bacterium, assembly GCA_022651005.1. Classification (GTDB taxonomy): domain Bacteria; phylum Actinomycetota; class Actinomycetes; order Actinomycetales; family Bifidobacteriaceae; genus JALCQC01. The sequence continues at coordinate 81,819 of JALCQD010000006.1, read as the reverse complement.
CCACGCCACCTTTCCAAATGCGCGAGGATCCCTGGCTGGATCCTGCAAAGTCGTATGCAAGCGACCCGCAAGCCGCATCCAGCGTCCCAGGTGTCATTGAATTCAGCTTCGCCCAAGGTTGTTCACTTTCCCACTGCGGCGTCACACATGTCGATGGATACGGGGTACGTCTTAGCGAAGGATGCCGAGGAATCACCATCTCGGATACTAAATTCTGCGATCTCGGCGCAGGCGCTGTTAGTTGTGGTGGCTCACCCTCCGCCGACGATGCCTCCTTCTGCAGCGATAACACGATTTCCGACTGCACCATTTCGCACGGCGGACGCAGTTACCCGCACTGTGTAGCGATCCTGCTGCGCCACTGCGCACACATGCACGTGATTCACAACGAAGTCAGCGATTTCTATTCCTCCGCCATTGCCTGTGGATGGCGTTGGGATTACGGCCCAAGCGCCAGTACCGATAACCTCATCGACGGCAACCATCTGCATCACTTGGGAGGGGGCCAGCTCGATTGGTTCGGTGCTATTTACACTCTCGGAGTCAGCCCTGGGACCGTTGTAAGCAACAATCTCATTCACGACGTCACGGCGGCATCGTTCGGCGGGTGGGGAATTCTCGCTGATCCCGCAACATCACACGTTCGATTTGAAGGCAATGTGATACACGACGTGTCCAGCGAATGCTTCCACATCAAAACGGGACGCGGCAACATTATTACAAACAATCTCTTTGCCTATGGGGCCTCGGGACAATTCTCGCAGGCGATTCACGAAAATCATCCCGCAGCCATCAGTGTGCACAACGTGTTTGTTGGCAATGACTCCCCCGCGTATTCGGGCGCACTTGGATCAGCGGATGTCGACACTTTCACAGTGATCAGCGACGCCAATATTTTGTGGGACGACACGGCTAAAACCCACGCAATCATCGCGGGAAATCCTGATTCAGACCATTCCAACCAGTGGGCCACACGAGGCAACGACGTTCACTCTGCTCGTGTGGATCCCCAACTTCGCATCAACGCAGACGGTTCAGTGGACTGCGACGAACAGGTACTCCTTCAGAACGGCATTACGCCTTTCTTCCACGGAGTGCAAGGTCCCCGTACTACACCACCTATTTCAGCTACTTCCCATACCACTATCAAGTGAAAGCAGACCCTCATGAAGATTACCGGATACAGAGAACTCACCACCATTCAAGACTGGGGACACGCCATCGGAGACGTGAACGGCTCCATTGAGTCGGGCATCACCGACGTACCGATTCTCATTCTTGAAACGGATGAAGGCATCGAGGGAATTGGCCTCGGGCCCCATGACGGCATCGAGCAGGTCTTCCCCGCCATTGAGGGCGAAGACCCACGAGCCGTGATGGCGCTTTATGACCGGATGCTAGGACAGGTTTTTAAGACCGGTCATCAAGGCTGGGTTTTCGGCGCAATCGGCGTTCTCGACATGGCGCTGTGGGATCTCAAGGCGAAATTGGCGGACGAACCTGCCTGGCGCACCGTGGGAGCGCGCGATCGCTTTGTTCCCGGTTACTCTTCCTGTCTTGACGGCCCCGTCCCCGATGACGATCTTGCTCCCATGTGGCAAGAATGGGCAGACCGCGGCTTTACAGCCGTCAAAGTCAAGGGGGGTGCCGACGTCGACCACGATATCGCTCGTATCAAGATCGCTCAGGACGTTTTCTCAGGATCAAAAACCTCTCATCCTTCCATCTTCTACGATGTCAATGAATCCTGGAGCCCCGCACATGCTGTGTCTCACCTGAGACACATTGCAGACGCTGGTATCAATCTCACATGGATTGAAGAGCCCGCACGTCGATGGGATGCCAATGGCCTGCGCTTCGTCCGCGATCATGGCGGCGTCGCAGTAGCAAGCGGTGAGAATCTCACTGGAATAGAACAATTCATGCCGCTGCTCACTGCAGGCGCACTCGACGTAGTACAGACGGGCAGCTGCTGGGGCATCACCCACGCTTTGAGAACTGGCCTCCTCGCCTTTTCTCATAACCTCCCCTACAGTCCCGTGGGTTACAACGCCAATCCCGTAGCATGCGTAGCTGCGGCGCTTCCTAACCACATGACAACAGAGATTCAATCTCTCACGGCTCCGCTCGGAATCAGCGTGGATCAAAGCCTCGAAAGCGGCGGCATCGTTTTGGGAGACTCTGCAGGGTTGGGCTTCACCATCGACGAAAAAGCAATTGAGGAGCACCGCCAAGCGGCACCATGGCGCACCCAAGCAGGTCCGCACGTACGTCCCGCCTCCACAGGCTTCGCTCTCCCCACAGAAAAATAACCATATAAATTCCTGGGGCGCTCGTCCGAACACCCCACACCAACAGCAGTACATAGTCAATTGATAGCAAAGGAGCCATCATGCAGACACGACCACTCGGCAACACCGGAATCAATGTTCCAGTTCTCAGCTTGGGAGGTGCTCCCTTGGGCTCGCTCTATGGCGAGATCACCCAGGAGCAAGCCAACGAGACCATCAAGGTGGCACTCGAAAACGGTATGAATATGATTGATTCCTCACCGTGGTATTCAGACCCCCACGGTCAACGCCGTTCAGAAACCACCATCGGACGAGCGCTCAAGGGCGTGGATCGCAGCAAGTACATCCTCACCACAAAATGCGGACGCTACATGCCCGGCGAGTGGGATTTCTCCACCGAGATGATCAAACGCTCCATTCCCGAATCCATGGAGAAGCTCGGCGTGGACCATATCGATGTGGTTCAGTGCCACGACATTGAAGAAGGAGACCTCAACCAGGTCATCAACGAGGCCATTCCTGTACTGCGTGATTTCAAAGAACAGGGAATGATCGGCGCCATCGGCGTCACCGGTTACAAACTCGATGTCATTGAGAAAGTTGCCATCGAGCAGAACCTTGACACCGTGATGAGCTACTGCAATTACAACTTGCAGGATCGCCGACTCCTCGACACCTCACGTCGTCTCAAGGAACACGGCATCGGTGTCTTCAATTGCTCGCCCCTGCACATGGGTGCGCTCACCACCAAGGGTGCTCCCGACTGGCATCCCGCTCACCCAGAGGTACTCGCCCTTGTCCCCAAGGTCGTTGAGGCTTGCAAGGAAGCAGGGACAACCATCGAACAGGTAGCGCTCGAATTCTCTCTCAACAGCCCTCAGGACTCCGGAATCTCCACCACGGTTGTGGGCGGCGCCAATCCCAGGCACCTCCTCGGAGACATTGCCGCCCTCGGCAAGACTCCTGACCCAGCACTCATCAAGCGCATCGAAGATATCTTTGGCCCCTGGCTCAACGTGGGCTGGGATATGCCTGCCCCTGCGGACGCAGCCGGCACAAAGGAGTGAGTCGACATGTCCGATGCCACGATTTACTTCGCAGCAGAGAGAGAAAGCGATGACGAGCCACGGGCAACAGTGTGCGTGCTCGGCAGCTATGCTGAAGCTCTCGTCATGACCGTAGAACGCATACCGCAGCCGGGCGAAACCCTTATGGGGCACAGCTACCGTCAGGAATACGGCGGCAAGGGTTCCGATATGGCGGTCCAGGCTGCGCGCCTGGGAGCAGACGTTTCATACGTCGGAGTTGTCGGTGACGATGCCTTCGGCCAACGTTTCCGCTCCCTCATGGATGCTGAGGGTGTCAACACCTCCGGTTTGCGCGTAACCGAAGAACACTCCACAGGTGTTGGTTTGATTCTCAAAGACGAGCAGGCACGCAACGTGATCGCCGTGGACATGGGAGCCAACAAGCTCTTCTCTCCCGAGGATATCGACAATGCCTATGGTGTCATCGCCCATTCAAACGTGGTTCTCGCTCAACTCGAAATTCCGCTTCCAACCGCTCTGTATGGGATGAAAGTTGCGCATCAGGCAGGGAAAGTCACCGTGCTTAATCCCGCTCCTGCACAAAATCTCACAGAAGTGGACCTCAGTGACGTCGACTTCATCACTCCAAACGAAACTGAGGCCCGCGTCTGTGTTGGACTCGAACCCGACTCGGATCTGGACAACGCTGCCATCGCCCACATGCTGCAAGAGCGCGGCGCCAGAAATGTCATCATCACCCTCGGCGAGCACGGATCTGTCTGTTTCCTTGAGAAAGGTGAGACACTAACGCTTCCGGCATTCCCTATAACCGAAGTGGACTCAAATGGAGCTGGCGACAGCTTCAACGCCGCCTTCTGTGTGGGACTTGCCGAGGGGCGCAGCGTGGACAGGGCGATGTTATTCGCCGCGGCCACGAGTTCGCTGTGCTGCACTCAGTGGGAAACCGTTCCCTCTTACCACGACCGCAACGCTGTGGAGGAGTTCATGGCGAATGCAACGGTTCAGGCATAGCGCCGCATAAGAATCCGTGTGCGGCGCTTCCCTCCACGCCAGCGCCGCACACTTCTCACAGAAAGGACTTCGCACATGAAGGCAGACACTATTCTCAATCCCGATCTTGCACGCGGTTTGGCGACTCTTGGACACGGTGACATCGTTCTGGTAACAGATGCAGGTTTCCCCATCCCCAAGGACGCAAATGTCGTCAACCTCGGTCTTGTTCAGGGAACCGTAGACGTTCTCACCATCCTCGAAGTGCTTCGCAAGAACCTCTTCGTCGAGGAAGTGCGCTTCGACCCTGCAGTCAAAACCGAATATCCAAGCCTCTACAAGAAATTCCAGGGTATCTATACGGGCTCTGGCGCAGACTTCATCAAGGCACCTCACGAGGAACTCATCGAAAAATTGGCCCCGAAGGCGAAACTCGTCATCCGCTCCGGCTCATTCACTGCGTGGGCAAATCTCGCGCTCACTGCCGCCACTGACCCCTTTGCGTGGTATCGCGACGATGAACCCGTCAATCCACTTCCACGATACTTGGTGCGTCGCGAGCGCATCACCAACAACACTGTCCCCGATTTCGAGGACTGACCCATCTGTTGACGGCCGCAGGCGTACAACCCGCCACCCGTCACATCCCGGACCATCGGGACACCAACAAAAGGAGAAAAATGATCGACTTCAACGACAAGGCACAGGTAGCCAAGGCGATTCAGTACACGAACGTCAACCCCAACCTGACCCGTGACGAAGCAATCAAGCACATTGAAACATGCGCAGAATATGGATTCGATGCCGCCATGATCGGCCCGAACTTCTGTGCTCTGGCCAAGGACATCCTCGCAGGCACCGGCGTACGTGTTGCCACGACGCTCAACTTCCCCCAGGCCAACGACACACTGCCGATGAAGATCGCCGCATTGCACGAACTCGCCAAGACCGGCGCAGACGAATTCGATTTCCCCCCGACCCCTGGTTACCTGGTCGGTGGCGACATCGAGTCCTACACCATTGAGCTCAACACCATCGTGCGCATTGCTCACGAAGAAGGCCTCAAATGCAAGGCAATGCTCGAGTTTGGTTTCCTCAACGATGACCAGAAGGCACAGGCTGCACAAATCGCCACTGCCGCCGGCATCGACTGGATCAAAAACTCCTCCGGTTGGGGAGTCGGCGGATGCGCAGCAACGGTGGAGGACGTCAAGATCCTCGCCGCCAACACCCACCGCCCCACGCGTGTCAAGGTCTCCGGCAAGGTCAACTCCCTTGAGAAAATGAAGACCCTCTTCGAGGCCGGCGCCGAGCTAGTGGGCACCTCCTCAGCAACCCAGATCGTGGATGGCCTCGTCGGCGACGAAAACGCCTACTAAATCCATCGCGGTTCCCACCTGTGGTCTCGGCGTTGGGTATAGTGAACTCCCTTCGGCCCAGCGACGAGACCTCTCCCGCTCTCCGCACAACGACGACGTTACGCGGCCGGCACATAGATAACAGCAGTAACCCTCTTCCACAGAAGGACATCACATGACAGCTCCAGACAATGACGTCGATATTTCGGCTGCTACACCTGTGGGCGCAGCATCTTTAGCCGCTCCAACGAATCTCCCTGAAGTCGGAGTCGACGCTCAAGGTAAACCCGTTTACAACCTGAAGAAAGGTCTGTATCGCAGGCTCATTTGGACTATTTCAGGTAACTTCCTCTTCCTCCTCGCGCTTTACAACGCAGTCATTTCCGTGTTCCTCCCCAACCAAGTTGCCAACGTTGTGCAAGGTTCGGATTCGAACGCAAAGGTCGTGGCGCTCGCCTCGATCATGACGATTTCTTCGTTTATCACAGTATTCGTCCAGCCGCTCACAGGAGCATTGTCCGATCGCACGAAATCTCGCTTCGGCATGCGCTCTCCCTACATCGTGGGCGGTGCGTTCGTGGGCGGTGCGGCCATCGCCATGCTCGCACCTCAGAACACCATGGTCGGCATCGGTATCTGCTGGGTAATCGCCTCTGTGACACTCAATGTGATGAACGGACCGCTCGCCACAATCCTCGCCGACCGCGTGGAACCCGAGAAGCGAGGCACCGCTTCTGGCTTCATCGGTGCAGCGCAAACTGGTGGCGGAACCCTCGGCATCATCTTCGGCGGATGGATTGCCAACAAGAATCTTCCTATGGGCTACATCATCTTCGGCGTTGGCATTTTCCTCGTCTGCCTCATCTTCTGCCTGATGAACCGAGAGCCGTCCACCGTCAACATGCAAACCGAACCTTTCAAGTGGGGCACGTTCTTCAAGCAGTTCTGGATTAATCCTGCAAAGCACCCCGATTACGGCTGGGCCTTCGCAGGCCGCTTCCTCATGTACTTGGGATATCAGGGCATCGTGGCATATCAGCTCTATATTCTGCGAGACTACATCGGCCAGACACCGGATGAATCCAACGTAACAATCGGCATTATGTCCTCCATACAGCTGGTGACATTGATTGTGTCGTCGGTGATCTGCGGATATCTCTCCGACCGCTTCCAGGCCCGCAAGCCCTTCGTCTTCGTCTCCACGGTCATCATGGCAATCTCGTACTTCGTACCGCTCATGTGGCCCTCGAAGATGTCCATGCTCATCATGGCAGGCGTCCTCGGACTCGGTTACGGCTGCTACATGTCCATCGATATGGCACTCATGACTCAGGTCCTGCCGAATGACGGCAAAGACGCGGGCAAGGATATGGGCGTTCTCACCATCGCCACCAATCTCCCCCAGATGCTGGTACAGCCTTTGGTGGCCATCATCCTCTCACTGTTTGCTGGCAACTATGCGGTGCTCTTCATCGTGGCCATCATCCTCGTAGCAGGATCCTCGCTCCTTGTGTTGCCCATCAAGTCAGTCAAGTAGGAGGCGACACACATGGTCGTCAACATCATCGACACGCATTTCCATATCTGGGACCTCGGCAAGCAGCATCTGCCCTGGCTTGACACAGTCGACGCTTCTTTCCGTCGCACGTTCTCCATGGACGATTATGTGGCGCAATATGCGGGACGCCCCGATGTCAATTTCATCGGTGGAATCTACGTGGACGCAGATACGGATGACCCCCTCCTTGAGGACCGGTTATTGTACGAAAACAACGATCCGCACTTGCTTGCCACCATGAATCGCGTAACAATCAGCCCCTATATGCGTATTCCAGTGCGTGCCACCGGCGTGCGCGACCCCCTCCACACAGATTCCTCCCCCCGTGGCCGCTGTCTTGAACCGGCGTTTATTGAGGGATTGGGAGCGCTCTCCACCAAGCAGCTGATTTTCGAAAGCTGCAACCGTGCCGACGAACTAGGAGATCTTTATGATTGCCTCGTTCAGGTGCCCCGACTCACGGTAGTGCTCAATCATCTCGGGAATCCAAGCAGTCTATCCACTGGATATCTGAGCGCTATGCGCAAGTTGGCCAGCCTGCCGAATGTGTATTGCAAGGTGTCGGGCTTCCCCACTGGCGATGCGATGTTCGTCAAGGAATTGCTCGACTTCGCACAAGATACCTTCGCTCCAGATCACTTGCTCTATGCATCAAACTGGCCCGTGGTAGCCCTGTATTCCAGCTTCCAGGAGCATCTCGACACTGTTCTCGAACGTTTCGAGGGCGATGAAGGATTCTTCTGGAAGAACGCCGCTCAGGTATACGGCATCGATGTGAGCGGAAAGATTAAGTAATTTCCGCTGTATTAAGTGTTGGGCCGGTGTGTGAAAGATGTTCGTGACCATCTTTCACACACCGGCCCACTTTCGTTTGCGTGGCTTCCGCGGATGAACGCCGTTATTATCGTCGTTATCGAGAATATGAAAAATCCGGGAACCGCGTTATTACAACGGTTCCCGGACTATGTGCGGTGAAGGAGAGATTCGAACTCTCGGAGGATTGCTCCTCACACGCTTTCGAGGCGTGCTCCTTAGACCGCTCGGACACTTCACCAGTTGCAAAGCAACTTTTCAAGTATGCCACATTTTGATGAATCTGGCGAATGAGAATTTTGCTGTGTCGGACCGTCTCTGCATCTTAGTTTTATTCCCCGCCAGGCCGTAGGGTCATCGCCCGAGCCGCGGGGCAATTTGACTCATGGTTGATACCGAATTGAGCCGTTGAGAGAAAAATCATGAGACAGATTGCCCCGAGAAACGGAAATACACGTGGGCTGCAGATTATATAGCGGTGCGTTTCTCATCCCAACGTGCGCTTAGCCCTAATTGCCTGCGCACGTGCCGCGAGAGCGGCAGAATCCTCGGGGTACTCAACGTGCTCAAGCGTGAGTCCCTGTGGCGCTATGGGGCCTGTTGATCCCTCACGTAGTGGGTGCTCCAGCTTGTCGGCAAACCACTCAAGCGATTTTTTACCCATGCCCACCTGCACCTGCGCGCCCACAAGTGAACGAACCATGTTGTGGGCAAAGGCGTCGGCAACGATGGTGAACTCGAGCGTTCCAGCACCCACCGGCAGCGCCCCGAAGGCCCCGGTCCCGGAATGCTCGTCTACATACGTATCCAAAACTGGCACTCTCCACCACCGTGCCACCTTGACCTCGCGAATCGTGGTGCCACCCGGGTTGGGAGTCGCGAACGATCCAAAGTCTCGCAACCCCACAATCATGTCGGCGGCCGTGGAGAGTACGGCATCATTCAGGGGTACTTTCACCGGCAGCACATAGTGCCGAGTGCGAGGGTCGAGATAGCGCCAATCGTCACAGATTCGAAAAATGTACGTGCGCTCTAACGCGGAGAACCGAGCATCGAAACCTTCAGGAGCGCCGCACACCGACAAAATCGAAATGTCATCGGGAAGAACATGACGCATACGATGTGCCAAAGCTGCCTGAGGCGCCACACCGTTGAGATGACCCATCGCACGAGCGAGAATCCTCTCGTCAACATCGAGATGACACACCTGATGACGCGCATGAACGCCCGTATCGGTACGCCCCGCCACCGTCAAGCGAATTTCTGGGTCAGCATCAGTAAGTCTAAGGATCTGCAGCAAAGCGGCGTCTATGACCCCTTGAACAGTTCTCAGCCCAGGTTGCTTCGCCCATCCATGGAAATCTGTGCCGTCGTACGCGAAATCGATCCTGAGCCTCATCACTTCAGTATTGTCTCACATCACAGGCCTCAAAATACTGCGAGCAGACATAGAAAAAGGAAGGCCCGGTATTATCCGGACCTTCCCTAGCGACGTTCACCTACCTCATTATCTCAGGTAGAAAAGCGGCTCACTCAGCCTTAGCGGCCTCGTCAGCAACGTCGGCGTCTTCCTCGGCGGCACCTTCAGCCTCATCGGCTTTCTTGGCGTCCTTCTCGAGATCGACGGCGGCCTTGTCGGCCTCAGCAACATCGGAAGCGTCAGCTTCGTTTGCCTCGACAGCTTCGTTGACGGCGTCCTTTGCGGCACCCTCGACTTCAGCGGCCTCAACAGCTGCGTCAACTTCCTTGGCATCGTCAGCTGCGGCAACCTTAGTTGCGGACTCAGCTTCCTTGACAACGGCCTTCTTCGCGCTCACGGGCTCGGTGACGAGCTCGATGATGGCGCGAGGCGCGTTGTCTCCGCCACGGGCAGCGATCTTGATGATGCGGGTGTAGCCGCCCTCACGCTGCTTCATGGTCTCGGCGATGCTCGTGAAGAGCTGGTGCACGACAGCCTTGTTGCGGATAACGCGCATCACGCGACGGCGTGAGTGCAGATCGCCACGCTTGGCGAGCGTGATGAGACGCTCTGCCAGCGGACGAAGGCGCTTTGCCTTGGCAAGCGTGGTGGTGATGTGTCCGTTCTGGTACAGGCTGGTAGCCATGTTGGCCAGCATCAGACGCTCATGTGCCGGACTCGAGGCGAGATGTGCCCCGTGCTTTGGTCTTGGCATTATTTCTCCTTAAGGCTTGTGCATGGGAGGGCATTCGCCCAAACGTCCATGCGCAAGTATCAGTTCGAGGGACTTTCGTCACTTCCTCTAACGTGCAATCAGTTGGATTACTCGTCTTCAGGGGTGAAGAAAGTGCCTCCCTCGAGATTGGTTGTGTCGAAGCCGAGCGGTGATGCCTTGAGAGACAGTCCCATGGTCTGGAGCTTCTCCTTGACTTCGTCGATTGACTTCATACCGAAATTACGAATATCGAGCAGATCCTGCTCGGTGCGCGACACCAGCTCGCCGACGGTGTGGATTCCCTCACGCTTGAGGCAGTTGTATGAACGCTGTGTCAAGTTGAGATCTTCGATCGGGACAGCGAGTTCGGGGTTTGACTCCTGAACAACGGGAGCCGGACCCACTTCGATGCCCTCCGCCTGCGTGTTGAGTTCACGCGCGAGACCGAACAGCTCCACCAAAGTGGAACCTGCAGAAGCCACTGCATCACGAGGAGTGATGGCTTCCTTCGTCTCGACGTCGAGAATCAGACGGTCAAAATCAGTGCGCTGCTCGACACGAGTTGCCTCGACCTTGTAGCTCACCTTGAGAACCGGTGAATAAATCGAATCAACGGGAATGCGACCGATTTCCTGTCCGTCCTGCTTGTTCTGCTGGGCGGAGACGTAACCGCGGCCACGCTCGACGGTGAACTCGATTTCGAGCTCGCCATCTTCGGCCAGGGTTGCGATGTGGAGATCGGGGTTGGAGATGACAACTCCAGCAGGAGGCGTGATGTCTCCGGCCTTTGCCTCACCCTCGCCGTTCTTGCGCAGATACATGACGACTGGCTCGTCGTATTCGCTGGTAAGAACGATTCCCTTGATGTTGAGAAGAATCTCAGTGACGTCTTCCTTCACTCCGGGCAGCGTGGTGAACTCGTGGAGCGCACCAGAGATACGCACGGAGGTCACTGCAGCGCCAGGAATGGAGCTCAGCAGAGTACGGCGCAGTGAGTTTCCAATGGTGTAACCGAATCCCGGCTCCAACGGCTCGATGGTGAAACGCGAGCGCTGGGGAGTAAGTACTTCTTCTGTCAGTGTCGGACGCTGTGCAATAAGCACTTTTTTATCCTTTCAGCTCAAGTCGATCGTGCACAACCGACTCGTGCGGGTGGATGATGTGGGAATTACCGTGCGTCAGACGCGGCGGCGCTTGGGAGGACGGACACCATTGTGTGCCTGTGGCGTCACATCAGAGATGGAGCCAACCTCGAGGCCTGCGGACTGCAGGGAACGGATAGCGGTTTCGCGTCCGGAACCCGGGCCCTTCACGAAGACGTCAACCTTCTTGACGCCATGCTCCATCGCCTTGCGAGCGGCAGCCTCAGCGGCCATACCTGCAGCGAACGGAGTTGACTTACGCGAACCCTTGAAACCGACATCGCCACCTGATGCCCATGCCAGCACAGCGCCGGACGGATCAGTGATCGAAATGATCGTGTTATTGAACGTGGACTTAATATGCGCCTGTCCCATCGGCACGGACTTACGAGCCCGGCGTCGCGGCTTGCGCACAGCTTGCTTTGCAGCAGCCATTTACCCTCATTTCCTAAAAATTTAAGATGCAGTATGCGGTACGTGAGTACCAATCACTACTACTTGGTGGCCTTCTTCTTTCCGGCGACCGTACGCTTCGGGCCCTTGCGGGTGCGTGCGTTGGTCTTGGTGCGCTGTCCACGTACCGGAAGGTGCCTGCGGTGGCGAATGCCCTGATAGCAGTTGATCTGGATCTTGCGACGAATATCAGCCTCAACCTCACGACGGAGGTCGCCCTCGATCTTGTAATTACCTTCGAGGTAATCACGCAGGGTGATGAGCTGTTCGTCAGTCAGATCCTTTGCACGGATATCTGGATCGATACCGGTTGCTGCAAGGGTTTCCTTCGCGCGCGTGCGGCCAACACCGAAGATGTAGGTGAGGGCAATTTCGATGCGCTTCTCATTGGGGATGTCGACTCCGGCAAGACGTGCCATTGCGATTCCTTCTGTTCATCGGAGGTTGTGCGCCGAATCGTCCGGATTCCCGGCCCAGGCCTCCGCACCTGGGGTTCAGCTTTCGCTGTGATTCAGCACCTATCTTTATTTATTTACCGCTGTGGTCCGCTCTCAGCCCTGGCGCTGCTTGTGCCTGGGGTTGGTGCAAATCACCATGACGCGGCCGTGACGACGGATGATACGGCAGTGCTCGCAGATCCTCTTCACACTTGGCTTAACCTTCATGGTTTTCCTTCACTAGTGACTACTTGTAACGGTACGTAATTCGACCACGGGTCAAATCGTACGGGCTCATCTCAAGAAGAACGCGGTCCTGGGGCAGAATGCGAATGTAATTCTTCCGCACCTTGCCGGAGATGGTCGCCAGAACGATGTGCTTGTTCTCAAGTTCGACGCGAAACATCGCATTCGGCAGTGCCTCGACGACTTGTCCTTCGACTTCAATCACACCATCTTTTGCCATAAGCCACGTATTCCTATCCGTGAGTCCCGGTATATCTCACTTTAAGACACACCAACTATGCAATATAACACAACTGCGCCCATCGTGCAACGTGGAAGTCCACATGCACGACGGGCGCAGCGAAGGAGGGTATCTCCATCAGACATCACATCTGTCCTTAGGCAGTCTTTGCATCCAGCTTGTCAAAGATAGAGTGGGCAATCTCGCTGATGTCTCCAACACCGTTGACTGTCACGAGTACTCCCCTCTCCTCGTATGCCTTAAGGAGCGGGGCCGTTTCCTTTTCGTATACATCGAGGCGCTTGGCGATGACGTCTGGCGTGTCATCTGAACGGCCTTCGATCTGAGCGCGCTTCTTCATGCGCTCCAGGAGAATGCCCCGCTCTGCGTCAAGAGCGACGACGGCATCAAGCGGCGTGCCCAGTTTTGCCAGAATAGTGTCAAGGGCTTCCACCTGTGATGCGTTACGCGGATACCCGTCGAGGATCCAACCGTTCTTGGCGTCATCCTTCGCCAAGCGATCCTCCACAATACGATTGGTGAGCTCATCTGGAACAAGCTCGCCCTTCTCGATATAGGCACCGGCCTCTTTGCCGAGCTCAGTCTTGTTCTTCAGATTGTAACGGAAGATGTCACCGGTCGAGATGGCCGGAATCGAGTAATGCTCGGACAGCTGCGCCGCCTGAGTTCCCTTGCCGACACCTTGAGGTCCCATGATCAGCAGTCGCATATGTACTCCTTTGTGCTTTTGATGACCCGTGCGCCGCAGTGCGGCGTGCGGAATGTATTGACCAACAGAGTGACGGCGTCGTGCTTTCACACGACGCCGTCACTCTGTGCTTATCTCAGTCTGTGAGGAATCCGTTGTACTGGAACTGCTCTACCTTTGCAGCTGCCTGACGCAACGTGTCAAGACCAACGCCGGCGATAATCAGAATCGTCGTGCCTCCAAAGGGAAGCTTGCTTGACAGGGACAGCGCCATGATGAGCACTGTCGGAATGAGCGCCACAAACAGCAAGTACACCGCGCCCACCGTATTGAGACGATTCATGACATAGCTGAGGTACTTGCTCGTCGCCTTGCCAGCGCGAATACCCGGAATGAAGCCGCCATACTGCTTCATATCGTCCGCAGTGTCGTCTGGGTTAAAGGTGATAGACGTATAGAAGAACGTGAAGAACACAATCATCACGGAGTACAAAATGATGTACCACACCGATGTGGTGTTCGCCAGGTTGTTGTTAATCCACGTGACCCAGCTCTGCTTGGAATTGCCAAACTGTGCGATGAGCGTGGGGATTGCAAGAATCGACGACGCGAAGATGGGCGGGATAACGCCTGACATGTTGATCTTCAGCGGGATGTAGGTGGAGGTGCCGCCATACATCTTGCGCCCAATCATGCGGCGAGTGTATTGCACCGGGATACGGCGCTGCGACTGCTCCACAAAGACCACGAAGATGGTGATGACAATAAGCACAACCACAACGATGGCGAACTTCAGCCAGCTAGACGACGTTCCGATCTGCCACAGCTGCGGAAGGAAGCCAGAGCAGATGGAGAGGAAGATCAACACAGACATGCCCTGACCGATGCCCTTGTCGGTAATGAGCTCTGCCATCCACATGATAAGACCCGTAGCGCCTGTCATGATGATGACCATGATGGCGAGATTCAGGACAGAACCATCGGGAATCACGGAAGAGGAGCACGAGTAATTAAAAAGCGCTCCGGAACGTGCGGTCACGAGAATGGTAGTCGACTGCAGAATTGCCAAGCCAATGGTGAGGTAACGCGTATACTCTGTGAGCTTCGCTTCTCCTGACTGGCCTTCCTTGTGCAATGCCTCGAAGCGAGGAATCACAACTCGGAGCAGCTGAATAACAATGGACGCCGTGATGTACGGCATAATGCCCAATGCGAAAATGGACAACTGCAGCAAGGCGCCACCTGAGAACAGGTTCACCAGGCCGACGAAGTCCTCATTGCTTGACGCAGAGACACACTCCTGCACGGCTTTATAGTCCACTCCCGGCGTTGGGATGAACGAACCAATGCGGTAAATAATGATGATGCCGAAGGTAAAGAGAATCTTGTTTCTCAGTTCCTTCGTGCGAAAGGCTTGGATGAGCGTCCTCAAAACGGCTCCTCTCCTATCTTTCCCGGTCTCCGAGGTCAAACATACTGAGCATAGCAAAGACCCTCACCCATTTTGTGCAATGGGGAGGGTCTTTTACTCAGATTTGTTGAACTATCCCCGAATAACTCAGTCCTCGGAAATCGTTCCACCTGCCTGCTCGACCTTAGTACGAGCAGATGCAGACGCCTTGACACCCTTGAGCGTGAAAGCGACCTTCACGTCTCCGGTACCGAGGATCTTGACGGGGTATCCATCGCGAACGGCGCCCTTGGCGATGAGATCAGCAACACTGACCTCTCCACCCTTGGGGAACAGTTCTGCGAGATCGCCAAGGTTGACGACCTGGAATTCCTTCTTGAACGGGCTGCGGAATCCACGCAGCTTCGGAAGGCGCATGTACAGCGGAAGCTGTCCACCTTCGAAGCCAGGACGCACCTGATAGCGTGCTCCTGTGCCCTTGGTGCCACGGCCCGAGGTCTTACCCTTGGAACCCTCACCACGACCCACGCGGGTCTTGGACTTCTTGGAACCCGGAGCCGGACGCAGATCGTGCATCTGCAGAATCTCGACGTCCTTTTCAGCCTTCTTGGTTGCTACCATAATCAGTCAGCCTCCTCTACCGTGACAAGGTGGCGAACTGCATTTGCCATTCCGCGGTAAACAGGGGTGTCCTCACGGACGACGCTCTGATGGATCTTGTGCAGACCAAGCGAATGGACGTTGCTCTTCTGAGCAGCAGTCGCGCCAACCAGACCCTTATTCAAAGTGATCTTGATGTTCTTTGCTTTTTTCTTAGCAGGCATCACTCACCATCTTTCTTCTGGGCGGCTTTGGCCTGTGCCTCTTCGCGAGTCTTCTTCTCGTCTGCAAGGCCCTCTGCACGTGCGCGAAGCAGTGCAGCAGGAGCGACGTCTTCGAGAGTCAGACCGCGACGAACTGCGACCTCTTCGGGCTCTTCGAGCTCTTTGAGTGCAGCGACCGTAGCGTTGACGATGTTGATCGCATTGGACGAGCCCATGGACTTGCTGAGAATGTCGGTGATGCCGGCGCACTCGAGTACGGCGCGGACGGGACCGCCGGCAATAACGCCGGTTCCAGGAGCTGCAGGACGAAGAAGAACGGTACCGGCGGCATCGTGACCGATGACCGGGTGGGTCACAGTTCCGCGAATGCGAGGAACAGTGAACATGTGCTTCTTAGCGTCGAGCTGACCCTTAGCAATTGCTGCAGGGACCTCACGGGACTTGCCATAGCCGACTCCAACAGTTCCCTTGCCGTCACCGACGACAACGAGAGCTGCGAAGCTGAACGTACGGCCACCCTTGTGGACCTTGGCAACGCGGTTGATGGTCACAACGCGATCGAGGAGTTCGTCACGATTCTCATCGCGATCCCTGCGTCCACGACGCTCCGAACGACGGCCACCACGGCCACCGTCACGAGAGTCACCGCGACCGCCACGGCGATTGCCGCGCTCGTCGTTATGATTACCCGCATTGTTGCCCGCAGCTGCAGTGTTCTGGGAATCTTCAGCCACTTGTGTTTCCTTAGTTGTTTCTTGAGTATCGCTCACAGCTGCAGCCCTCCTTCACGAGCGCCATCGGCGACGGCCGCAACACGGCCGTGATACTGATAGCCACCACGGTCGAAGACAACAGCAGTGACGCCGGCCTTCTTAGCACGCTCAGCAACCAGTTCGCCAACCTTCTTGGCGGCTTCGGTCTTGGTGCCCTTGAAGTCAGCAAAATCGGCAGTAATAGTCGAAGCGCTTGCCAAGGTGATGCCCTTCGTATCGTCGATCACCTGAGCGACCATGTGACGATTTGAACGGCGAACAACCAGACGGGGACGCTCTTCCGTGCCGAGAATCCTCTTGCGAAGACGGACGTGACGACGAACGCGTGCAACAGCTGGACCCTTACCGAAAACTTTGACTGTCATATCACTTACCAGCCTTTCCAGCCTTGCGACGAATGTGCTCGCCGACGTACTTGATACCCTTGCCCTTATAAGGTTCGGGAGCGCGGAGCTTACGAATGTTCGCAGCAACCTCTCCAACGGCCTGCTTGTCGGTACCGCTGACAGTGATGTTCGTAGGAGACTCAACAATGAACGAAATGCCTTCCGGCGGGTTCACAGTGATGGTGTGCGAATAGCCGAGGGAGAATTCAAGTCCCTTGCCCTTGGCCTGAACGCGGTAACCAGTTCCAACGATCTCAAGCTTCTTCTCGAAGCCCTCGTGAACGCCCTTGACGACCGAGTCGATGATGGAACGGCTCAGACCGTGCTTTGCACGAGTCTCACGCTCATCATTCGCTGCCTCGACGAGAACTTCAGTCCCCTCGACGCGAGCTGTAATGCCCTCGGGAATCTCGTAGGAATCGGAGCCCTTAGCGCCCTTGGCACTGAAGGTGGTTCCTTCGATCTTCACGTCAACGCCCGCAGGAATTGTGACAGGAAGCTTACCGATATGTGATGCCATAGTAGTTCAGCTCCTTTCACCAAACGTAGGCGACGATCTCGCCGCCGATGCCCTGCTGGAGGCATTCTTTTTGGGTCATGAGTCCAGCGCTCGTCGAAATGATCGCGATGCCGAGGCCACCCAAAGGCATGGGCAAGCTGTCGGACTTCGTGTAACGACGAAGACCAGGCTTCGAAACGCGCTTGATTCCCTCGATGCTCTGTTCACCGTTGGAACCGTACTTGAGTGTGAGCTCAAGTGTTTGACCGACCTTTGCCTCTTTCGCGGCGTAGTCGGCAATGTAACCCTCGCGCTTGAGGATCTGTGCGATGTTTGCCTTGAACTTCGAGTACGGCATCTCAACCGTCTCGTGCTTGGCCGCACTTGCATTCCGCAGACGCGTTAGCATGTCTGCGATTGGATCTGTCATAGTCATGTGGGCTTGTGCCCTTCCTCGCCGTGGTTTCCGCCGCCGCGCCCCTCACTTATGTGAGGAGCAACGGCCGCGGACCTTCAGCGTCGATTTTTTACCAGCTGGACTTCGTGATGCCGGGCAGTTCGCCTGCGTGAGCCATGTTGCGGAAGCACACACGGCAGAGGCCGAACTTACGGTAGACGGAGTGGGGACGTCCGCAGACCTGGCAGCGCGTGTAGCCACGCACCTTGAACTTTGGCTTAGCGGCAGCCTTTTGCTTCAGAGCGGTTTTCGCCATATCAGTTCTCCTTGAACGGGAAGCCCAGGTGCTTCAGCAGCACGCGAGCCTCGTCGTCGTTCTTGGTCGACGTCACAACGGTGATATCCATACCACGGCGATGATCGATGTTATCCGGATCAATCTCGTGGAACATCGACTGCTCGGTCAGACCGAAGTTATAGTTTCCGTTTCCGTCGAACTGCTTTCCGCTGATACCACGGAAATCACGAATTCGGGGAAGAGCGAGCGTCAGAAGGCGATCCAGGAACTCCCACATGCGGTCACCACGAAGGGTAACGTATGCGCCAATTGCCTGTCCCTCGCGAAGATGGAACTGAGCAACAGACTTGCGGGCCTTGGTGACCTTCGGCTTCTGGCCTGTGATGGCCGTCAGATCCGAAATGGCACCTTCAATGAGCTTGGAGTCTCGAGCTGCGTCACCCACGCCCATGGAGACGATAACTTTCTCAAGCTTCGCCACGTGGTTCGGGTTCGTGTAGTTGAACTCCTTCTCCATTGCCGGAAGGATTTCTTCTGCGTACTGCTTCTTGAGGCGCGGTACTGCCGGTGCTTCGATTACTGCATCGCTCATGCTTCCAGCTCCTTGCCTGACTTCTTCGCCACGCGAACGCGAACGTTCTTGGGCTTGCCGTCGCGTGCCTCCTGCTTAACGACGATGCCAACGCGGGTCGGCTTCTTCGTCTCAGGATCCACCAGCATGACGTTGGAACGATGAATCGGAGCCTCTACGGACACGATTCCAGATTCCTGACCCTGCTGAGTTGCACGAATGTGCTTCTTGACGATCTGCACGCCTTCAACGATGAGCTTGTCATTGTCGAGAACCTGCTTGACCTTACCCTGGTTGCCGCGATCCTTGCCGCGAATAACCTGGACGAGATCGCCAGTCTTAATCTTCGCTGCCACTCAGATCACCTCCGGTGCGAGGGAAACGATCTTCATGAACTTGTGATCGCGAAGCTCGCGACCGACAGGTCCGAAGATACGGGTTCCGCGCGGTTCGTTGCCGTTGCCCAGGATGACTGCGGCGTTCTCATCGAACTTGATGTAGGAACCGTCGTTACGACGAGATTCCTTAACTGTACGGACGACGACCGCCTTAACGACCTCGCCCTTCTTGACCGACCCGCCAGGAATTGCATCCTTGACGGTCGCGACGATGACGTCGCCAATGCCGGCATAACGGCGCTTCGAGCCACCGAGCACGCGGATAGCCAAGATCTCCTTGGCACCCGTGTTGTCGGCGACATGAAGTCGCGATTCTTGCTGAATCATTGATTCTCCTTAGCCGAGCTGGTCCTCTCTGCACACCATCCCTCAGGACGGTGTGCAGAGAGCCTTGCCGAACTTTTACTTACTTTGCACGCTCGACGATGTCCAGCAAACGCCAGCGCTTCGTCTTGCTAAGCGGCCGAGTCTCCATAATACTCACGAGGTCGCCAAGGTGAGCGCTGTTCTGCTCATCATGTGCCTTGACCTTACGAGTGGAGCGAACGACCTTGCCATAGAGCGGGTGGGTGGAGCGCTGCTCGATCTCAACCGTGATGGTCTTGTCCATCGCCTCAGAGACGACGTAGCCACGGCGGACCTTGCGAGCGTTCCTCTCAGTTTCCTGAGCCTGTGCTTCAGCCATTTTTACTCCTCAGACTTCTTCGAAGACTTCTTGGAAGCCTTCTTCTCGGACGGTGCCGATTCCGCCGGCTCGGTCGTGATGCCAAGTTCACGCTCACGCAGAACCGTGTACATCCTCGCGATGTCGTGCTTCACGGCCTTGAGGCGGGAGCTGTTGCTCAGCTGACCTGTCGCGGACTGGAAACGCAGATTGAAGAGTTCTTCCTTGGACTTCTTGAGGAACTCCTGAATCTCAGCATTGGTCTTTCCGTTGAGCTCCTTGATGGAGTACTCTGCTGTGCCAACTGCCATATCAGTTCTCACCACCTTCACGGGAAATGATCCTGCACTTCATCGGGAGCTTGTCGATCGCGCGGCGCAGAGCCTCATGAGCGACATCCTCCGTCACGCCACCGAGCTCGAACATCACGCGACCAGGCTTGATGTTTGCAACCCAGAACTCAGGCGCGCCCTTGCCGGAACCCATTCGAGCTTCAGCAGGGTGCTTGGTCAGCGGGCGATCAGGGAAAACCGTGATCCACACGCGGCCACCGCGCTTGATGAAACGCGTCATAGCAATACGAGCGGCCTCGATCTGACGGTTGGTCAGATACGCGGGAGCAAGTGCCTGGATGCCGTAATCACCGAAAGCGATCTGGTTTCCGCCCTTTGACATGCCCTTGCGGCCCGGACGGTGTTGCTTGCGATATTTAACCCTCTTTGGGATAAGCATCTGCTCACTCCTTCGTTTCTTCAGCCGGCTTTGCCTCGGCAGCTGCGGGTGCAGCAGCCTGAGGTGCGGCGTTGCTCTGTGCGGCCTGGGCGCGAGGTGCGCGGCGCGGACGGCGGTTGTCGCCGCGGCGTCCGCCTCGGTTACCCTGTGCCGCCTGCTGCTCGTCGAATTCCTTAGCAGTCATATCGCCCTTGTAAATCCAAACCTTGACGCCAATGCGACCGTAAGTTGTACGGGCTTCAAAGAAGCCGTAATCGATGAGTGCACGAAGCGTCTGAAGCGGAACGCGGCCTTCGCGGTAGAACTCGGAACGGCTCATCTCGGCGCCTCCGAGGCGTCCGGAGAGCTTGATACGAATTCCCTTTGCTCCAGCGCGCATTGCATCCTGCTGTGCCTTACGCATTGCACGACGGAACGTGACGCGGTTGGTGAGCTGCTCAGCGATGCCCTGTGCAACCAACTGCGCGTCGATTGCGGGGTTCTTCACTTCGAAGATGTTGAGCTGAACCTGCTTGCCAGTGAGCTTCTCGAGCTTTGCGCGGACGCGATCTGCCTCTGCACCACGACGGCCGATGACAATGCCCGGACGTGCGGTATAGATGTCGACGCGAACGCGATCGCGAGTGCGCTCAATGGTGATCTTGGAAACGCCTGCGCGCTCCAGATCAGCATTCATGGCCTTGCGGATCTTGTCATCCTCGCCCACGAAGTCGCGGTAACGCTCTCCCGGCTTCGTCGAATCAGAGAACCACTTGGAGCGGTGAGATTCGGTGATGCCAAGGCGGTAGCCGAACGGGTTAATCTTCTGTCCCATTATCGGGCTCCTTCCTTGTCGAGCGTAGCAACGACAACGGTGATGTGGCTGGTGCGCTTGAGGATTCGAGCGGCACGGCCCTGGGCACGTGCGCGGAACCTCTTCAGTGTCGCGCCCTCATCAACAAAGGCCTTGGTGATAACGAGATCGTTCTCACGGAACGGTTCGTTCGCCTTGTCGGCCTTCACTCGTGCGTTTGCGATAGCGGACTCAAGAGTCTTGCGAACCGGCGTTGCCGCCGACTGCGGAGCAAACTTGAGAATGGTAATGGCTTCCGTCGCCTTCTTGCCTCGGATGAGGTCGACGACGCGGCGAGCCTTGCGCGGCGTCACGCGGACGTGACGGGCAATTGCTTTAGCTTCCATGTGTCTATACTCTCCCTCGCCTTTAGCGGCGTGCCTTCTTGTCGTCCTTCACATGGCCGCGGAAAGTGCGCGTAGGAGCGAACTCTCCGAGCTTGTGACCAACCATCGCCTCCGTGACGAACACCGGAACATGCTTACGACCGTCATGAACGGCGAAAGTCATACCGATGAAGTCAGGAGTGATCATCGAACGGCGCGACCACGTCTTGATGACGTTCTTCGTGCCCTTTTCATTCTGCTCGTCGACTTTCTTCTGCAAGTGGGCGTCAACGAATGGGCCCTTCTTGATGCTTCTAGTCATCTGGTGACGCTCCCTTACTTGCGATTCTTACCGGACGGACGGCGACGAACGATCATCTTGTTCGAAGCCTTCTTCGGGTGGCGAGTACGAACTTCGCCCTTACCCCAAGGAGACTGCGGCGGCTTACCGCCACGAGTACGTCCACCATGCGGGTGATCGACAGGGTTCATGGACTCACCACGAGTGATGGGACGATGACCCTTCCAACGTGCGCGGCCTGCCTTGCCGAGCTCAAGGTTTGCGTGATCGGAGTTGCCGACCTCGCCCACCGTTGCGCGGCAGCTTGCCTCAACGTTGCGGATTTCGCCGGACGGCATGCGCAACTGTGCGTACGCGCCATCCTTTGCAACCAGCTGAACGCCTGCACCAGCGGAACGCGCGATCTTTGCGCCGCCCAGAGGGCGAAGCTCGATGGCGTGGACGATGGTACCAGTAGGAATGTTTGCGAGAGGCAGGTTGTTGCCAGGCTTGATATCTGCCTGAGCACCGGTCTCGATGACGTCGCCCTGCTTGATTCCCTCAGGAGCCAAGATGTAGCGCTTCTCACCATCTGCAAAGTGCAGCAGTGCAATGCGAGCGGTACGGTTCGGGTCATACTCGATGTGAGCGACCTTTGCCGGAACGCCGTCCTTGTCCCAACGCTTGAAGTCGATGAGACGATACTGACGCTTGTGGCCGCCACCGCGATGGCGGGACGTGATGCGTCCGTAGGAGTTGCGACCACCGGTCTTGCTCAACGGGCGAAGCAAAGACTTCTCACCGTTGGAACGGGTCAGGTCGGAGAAATCCGACACCGAGGCGTTACGACGGCCTGCGGTCATTGGCTTGTATGTGCGGATAGCCATAATTTAGTACCTAACTTTCTCGGCTAGCCTTCAGTTACCGAAGATGTCGATCTGCTGACCAGCTGCAACCGTAACGATTGCACGCTTCTGCGAAACGCGCTGGCCGAATCCCGTACGCGTGCGCTGGCGCTTGCCGGCACGGTTAAGGGTGTTGACAGAAACGACCTTCACCTTGAAGATCTGCTCAATCGCCTGCTTGATCTGAACTTTGTTCGCATCAGGAGCCACCACGAAGGTGTACTGTCCACGATCCGAATTTGCATAGCTCTTCTCAGAGACGACGGGCTTGAGGATGATGTCCTGTGCGGGCTTGTGAATTGCTTCAGCCATCTAACTCAGGCCTCCTTCTCTTCTGGAACGGTCTTCTCAACGCGAGTGTTGAGGAACTCCTCGAATCCGTCTTGCGTGAAGACGACATCCTCGGCGGTCACAACGTCGTAGGTGTTGAGCTGATCAGCGAACAGGACGTGCACGTTCGTAAGATTGCGAACGGACATCCACTCGTTCAGGTTCTCGCGGGAGACGACGACCGTAGCGAAGCGGTTATCGACCAACGGCGTAAGAGCTGCGAGTGCGGCCTTCGTCGACGGGGTGTCGTTCTTCAGTCCGAAGTTCTTCACCACGTGGACGCGACCTGCGTTTGCGCGATCAGAGAGGACGAAGCGCAGTGCTGCTGCCTTCATCTTCTTGGGGGTGCGCTGTGAGTAATCGCGCGGAACTGGTCCGTGAGCGATGGCGCCACCAGCGAATTGAGGAGAACGAATCGAACCCTGACGAGCGCGACCTGTTCCCTTCTGCTTCCAAGGCTTCTTGCCGCCACCCTGGATGAGGGCGCGGTTCTTCACCTGATGGGTGCCCTGGCGAGCTGCTGCGAGCTGAGCGATGACAACCTGGTGAACGAGCGGGACGTGTGCGTACACATCGTCACTGGAAATTCCGAAGACCTCTGCGGGTGCGTCAACCTTGCCGGCTGCCTTACCCTTTGCGTCGGTTACTTTCAGAGAAACATTTGCCATTGGTCTCAGGCTCCCTTCACTGCCGAGCGAACGAGAACGATGGAACCCTTAGGACCAGGAACGGCGCCCTTGATGGCGATGATTCCGGCCTCGGCGTCAATGGAGACGACCTGAAGGTTCTGCACGGTGCGCTTGACATTGCCCATACGGCCTGCCATGCGCTTTCCCTTGAGGATTCGGCTAGGTGTAGCGCATGCTCCAACCGAACCGGGGCGACGCTCGTTTTTGTGCGAGCCGTGCGTACGGCGATAGGAGGTGAATCCCCAGCGCTTGATGGTTCCGGCGAAGCCCTTGCCCTTTGAAGTGCCTGTTACGTCGACGTCAGTTCCGTCGGCGAAGGTATCCACAGCAAGTTCCTGACCGGGCTTGTAATCAGCCACGTCCTCGGTGCGCACCTCAACGAGGTGACGACGCGGGGTAACGCCAGCCTTGGCGAAGTGACCCGCCAGCGGCTTGGTGACCTTGGTGGGGTCGATGGCGCCGTAGCCGAACTGCACAGCCTCGTAGCCGTCGGACTCGACGGTCTTGACTGCGGTGACGACATTGGTGGAAACATCGACGAGGGTCACGGGGACGAAGAAGCCGTTCTCATCCCAGATCTGGGACATGCCGAGCTTCTTGCCGAGCAGCGCCTTGCGTTCAGTGTTTTCTGCGTTTGCCATTTATTCTCCCCCTCCCCTACAGCTTGATCTCAATGTTGACGTCTGCAGGCAAATCGATGCGCATCAGCGAATCAACAGCCTTCGGCGTCGGATCCACGATGTCGATGAGGCGCTTATGAGTGCGCATTTCGAAATGCTCGCGAGAATCCTTGTACTTATGAGGAGAACGAATGACAACATATACATTCTTCTCTGTTGGCAGAGGAACCGGGCCGACCACCGTCGCACCCGCGTTCGTGACCGTCTCGACGATCTTCTTCGCCGACTGGTCAATGACCTCATGGTCATAGGACTTAAGCCTGATGCGGATTTTCTGTCCCGCCATTGCCGTACGCCCTTTCCTTTTCGTATCGATAATCTGACCTATTTCGGCACTTCAGAGCGCAGCGGACGGAATACTCCGACCGGAGACACATCAGTGCGCACCGCCCTTCCGCAACCCATGCGGAAACGGCACGCTCGCTATTTAATATACAAATCTGCGAGGCCTAAACAGGCAACTTGTCAATCAAACCACAATGGAGTCCCCTGACGCAACCCGGGTGTGTCGCGTTTCACATACGGTGGAAAGCCTTCATTTGCAGCGAATTCATAGCACCTCATCAAAACACTGGCATAACCCATGCAAACGGGTCCGCATCCCAAAGGATGCGGACCCGGTAATAACTTACCTCAACAGCGCGTTAGATGCGCTCAGACGCCTCCAGCAAGGCATCGGCACCTTCACGCTCAGCACGACGCTGATGCGCCTCGGCACGCGTGATGCCGTAATAAGCGGCAATCGCGATGTCCTTCATGTCCTGAATGTTAGGAACGCGCGGGTTAGCTGGCGTGCACTGATCTTCATAGGCGCGCATGCCGATCTGATCGAGAACTGACCAGAAGTAATCCTCGTCAACACCTGCAGCTTGGAAAGTAGCATCCATTCCGAGCTTGTTGTCGCGGTAATCCTCGAGCGCGGACGCGTAGCTCTCGACGGCCTCTTCCGGAGTTGAGGCGGGCAGACCGAGCTGCTTGGCGATGTCCTGGTAGCGCTCAGCAGCCACGTACTTGGAGTACTTCGGCCAGCTGGTCGCCTCGTCGGGAACTTCACCGTTGTAGCGCACCACGTACGGCAGCAGGATCGAGTTGGTACGGCCGTGCGCGATGTGGCACAGAGCGCCAATCGTGTGGGCCATGCCGTGGCACATGCCAAGCATTGCAGAACCAAAAGCCATGCCGGCGATGGTAGCTGCGTTGTGCATCTTCTCCTGCGCCTCAGGATTGGACGAGCCCTCCGTCACGGACGGTGCGAGGTTCTTCCAGATGAGCTTCACTGCGTGCAGCGCCATGCCATCCGTGAAATCGTTGGCATACACGGACACATAGGCCTCCGTGGCGTGCGTCAGGGCGTCGAAGCCAGAGTCGGATGCCAGGCGACGCGGCTGGGTACGAGCCAGAACCGGATCCACGATGGCGACAGACGGCGTGAGCGCGTAATCCGCGATGGGGTACTTGTAACCGGTCTTGTGATCGGTGATCACGGCAAACGGCGTGACCTCGGAACCGGTTCCCGATGACGTGGGGACGGCCACGAGCTTGGCCTTGCTCCCCAGCGGAGGAAGCTTGAAAGCGCGCTTGCGAATGTCGAAGTACTTCTCACGGATATCGGAGAACTCGATTTCGGGGTGTTCGTACAGCAGCCACATGATCTTTGCGGCGTCCATGGGCGAGCCACCACCGATAGCGATGATGGTGTCGGGCTGGAATTCGTCGCGCATCATGGCGGCACCACGCTGCACAGTCTCCACCGAGGGTTCAGGCTCCACATAGTCGATGATGCGGTACGTCACCTTGTTGGGGCGCTGGCGCAGCATCGAAATGGCCTTCTCGATGATGCCGAGATCTTCCATCACCTTGTCGCACACGAACACGACACGGTTGACGTCACCCATGTCGCGCAGATACTGAATGGCGTTCGGCTCGAAGTAGGTCTTGGCCGGAATCTTGAACCACTGCATGTTGTTGTTCCTCCGCCCGATGCGCTTGACGTTGATAAGGTTCACTGCCTGCACATTTCCTGCGACGGAGTTGCCGCCGTAGGAACCGCAGCCCAGCGTCAGCGAAGGAGCGATGGCGTTGTAGATATCACCGATGCCACCCAACGAGCTCGGAGAGTTCCACACGATGCGGCAGGCGTGCATGCGCAGGCCGTATTCGCGTACGAGATCCTCGTTGTTCGTGTGAATGGTGGCAGTGTGGCCAGCACCGTGCACGAGCATGGCCTCGCACTGAGTGAAGGCGTCTTCCTTGTTCTCCGCCTTCATGACAGCGAGAACAGGGGACAGCTTTTCGAAGGTCAGAGGCTCTTCTTCGCTGATCTCAGAGCACTCGGCAGCGAGCACTGTGACGTCGTCGGGCACTGAGAAACCAGCGGCCTTGGCGATGTATTGCGGAGACTTTCCAGGAACCACGCTGTTGAGAACGTGTGCCGGGGCATCTGGGCCTGCGAAAGCGGCCTTGCCGAACATGTACTTCTCGAGCTTTGATTTCTCTTCGCCCTTGACGAAGTAGACATGACGGCGCTTCATCTCCTTGATGACTGCGTCGTAGACATCCTTGTTGATGATGGCACCCTGCTCGGTCGCGCAGATCATGCCGTAGTCGAAGTGCTTGGAGAGCACGATGTCGTTGACAGCGCGCACAACGTCCACGTCAGAGTCGACGTAGGCCGGAGCGTTGCCAGCGCCCACACCGAGCGCGGGCTTGCCGGAGGTGTAAGCGGCCTTGACCATGCCAGGTCCACCAGTCGCCAGAATGGTAGCGACGCCTGGGGCGTGCATGAGGAAGTTCGTCGCTTCGATGGACGGGTGTTCAATCCACTGGATGCAGTCCTGCGGCGCACCGGCCTCGATAGCGGCGTCACGCACAATGCGTGCAGCCTCGGAGGAGCACTTCTGGGCGAAGGGGTGGAAGCCGAAGACAATGGGGCAACGAGTCTTCAACGCGATGAGCGCCTTGAAGATCGCCGTCGAGGTGGGGTTGGTAACTGGGGTGACGCCGGCAACCACGCCAACGGGCTCTGCGATCTCAACAATGCCGGACACGGAGTCCTCACTGATGATTCCCACTGTGCGCTGTTTGGCGAGGTAGTTGGTGACATGCTCGCACGCGAAGATGTTCTTGACGGCCTTGTCTTCGACACGGCCTCGGCCGGTCTCTTCAACCGCCATCTTTGCGAGGACGAGGTGCTTGTTCAGGGCAGCAATGGATGCCTTAGCCACAATGTGGTCGACCTGCTCCTGATTGAGCTCCTCAAACTTCTTCAGGGCAACGAGAGCCTTACTGACTTTCTCGTTGACCTCTTTTTCTGCAGCAGCGGTCGCGTCCTGCTTTGCTTTTTGGGCGTCGTCCGCTGAAATACTCCCGGACGCACTCTTCTTTGAAACGGCCACGGGGGTCCTCCTCTCATGGAAGAAAGACATGAAGCTCAATTAAGACGGGAAGACCCCGCATAACCTCACTTCTTGGTTGGTAGGAAGTCTAGCTTTTTTGCTAGTAAGCTGTGAGCTTTCTCACATAATTCCTCAGTAAAAGTAGCATGAACACTAGGCGTTGTGAAATCCCTCACACTCCGTGTCGCACAGTGTGGACACTTCTGTTCGCTACCGAAATTTCGCGAAACTACACACACGTTCATCACCATCACATGTCAATGCGAGAATGGTGACATGAGACGACCGCCGCTGCATCGCTACGCCACGCGCCCTGGATTCTTCCTCACCGACGACGGGGGTGCCGACGCCGTCATCTGGTCTCAGAATGCCGACCGCGTCTGGTTGAGCGTCATAGAGGAGGCAAACGCACCAAGCGTCTTCGCTTCCCTCGCCTTCGACTACGATCACAGCCACTCTGCAGGAGTCGACATCGGTGACGCTCCATCACCGACCAAGCCTGAGGCCTTTTTTGCGGTAGCCTCGCGATATTCAGTCACCACCCGCGTTATCGGCACGTATCGCGAGACCCTATTCGCCATGTCTGGCCCCAATTATGGCAATTGGTTCGTTCACCTTCCACACGCGTGGGACGGCATGCGGTACGGCTACCGCGTCGACGGGCCATGGGACCCACGCAACGGCGTACGGTTTAACCCCTATAAGTTCCTCATCTACCCCTGCGCCAAAGGGCTTTCAGGAAATGTCGTCTTTTCTTCCGCCCTGCACGCATACGCAAGCGTGACCAATTCCACGTCCACCCTCGATTCTGAAAGCAACGGAGCCTTCGGGGCGCCAAGCACCCTTGATTCCTTGGGAGACGTCCCCTTCTCTGTCGTTATCGACGACCGAGATTCCACAAAACACGATGTAGAATCAGCACATCCGCATGTACCGTGGGCCAGTACCGTGATCTACGAGTTGCACGTTAAAGGATTCACGAAACGTGCTCCGTGGCTTCCAGAGGAGTTGCGAGGAACCTATGCCGGGCTTGCGGACCCTCATACCATCGACTATCTCACCCAATTGGGCATCACTTCGGTGGAACTCCTGCCAATCTTCGCGAAATGCGCTGAGCCTCATCTCTCAGAGCAGGGAAAAGAAAATTATTGGGGCTATTCCACTCTCAACTACTTCTCTCCCGAGCCGAGCTACGCCACCACACGTTCGCAAGAACGGGGGCCACAAGCAGTGCGGCAGGAAGTCATCGACATGGTGGACGCACTCCATGCGGCAGGCATTGAGGTCATCCTCGACGTGGTCTACAACCACAGTTGCGAGGGCGACGAAACGGGATATTCTCTCAGCTGGCGTGGCATCGATGGACATAGCTACTATCGGCGCGACCCGCGTGATGGTGGGCGTCTCCTCGACTCGACCGGAACGGGCAACACCTTTGACTTCTCTCAAACGCAGGTCATCACGATGGCTGTTGATTCCCTGAGGTATTGGGCTAAGCGCATCGGCGTCGACGGTTTCCGTTTCGATTTAGCGGTAAGCCTTGCACGTCTGGGAGAGACCCCCGCCTCGCACGGTGCCGCGCAACGCCATAGCGCAAACGGACGTTTCACGCCACACCATCCGTTCCTCTACGCGATTAGGTCTGACATGCTCCTCGGCAATCTCAAACTCATCATGGAGCCCTGGGACACAGGCGACAACGGCTGGCGCACCGGTCAATTCGGACTGCCCTTTTCCGAGTGGAACGACCATTTCCGCGACGTCACGCGGCAGTTTTGGCTCACTGACGCCGCGCGACTCCATTCGGGCAAGTCCGCACACCTGTCCATGCAGGAACTTGCAACGAGGCTGTGCGGGTCAGCGGATCTTTTTGCAACCGAACCCGGACGCGGGGCAGTTGCCTCCATCAATTACGTCTGTTCTCACGATGGCTTCACTCTCGCCGATCTCACGCGATACAACTCAAAGCACAACGATCTCAACGGCGAGAACAACCACGATGGCAGCGACACGAACTATTCCTTCAACTGCGGCGTGGAAGGCCCTACAGCCAACCCCGACGTGATTCTCAAGCGGCAACGTGCCTCTCTCAACATGGCGGGGACGACGTTGCTGAGCTTGGGTACGCCGATGCTCGTGGCCGGAGACGAATTCGGCCGCACCCAAGACGGTAACAATAATCCCTATGTTCAGGACAACAGCATCAGTTGGCTCGATTGGTCGTGGATGCAGCAGGATCCTCTCAGCTGGCAGCGCCAACGATTCTCGTCCATCACAGCGCTGATATCGTTGCGCACTCAGCTCGAGCAGTTCCATCACGAAGCTTTCTTCACCGTGATGTCGCAGCTGGGCCTGCTCACGCAGTCCGACCGCGTTCAGTGGTATCTTCCCGATGGCACCTCGCCAACGGACGCCGACTGGAGAGATTCCACACGCCGCAGCTTTTCACTTCGCCTCCGCTCAAAGAGCGTCGACGCTCTCCTGACGGTCAACGGCACTGCGACCCCTGAAGACTTCTCCATTCCCGACGACACACAGTGGCGCCTTCTCTGGAGTTCGCAACCGCTTGAGTATGAAGCGCGCGGCGCCGCGACATCCTTAGCATCCGTACGAATTCCAGAGCTCACGCTCTCTCTGTGGGAACAAGAACAGTAATCCATCGGCACCTATGCAAAATCCCCCGCACCACAGAAAACCTGTGAGTCGGGGGATTTGTGCAGCCGGAACGTCCGGCCACCGTAATGAACTTTAGCGCTTCGAGAACTGAGGAGCGCGACGAGCCTTGTGCAGACCAGCCTTCTTGCGCTCAACAACGCGGGCGTCACGTGTCAGGAAGCCTTGCTTCTTGAGCGTGGAACGGTTGGCGTCGCGGTCGATAGCGTTCAGTGCACGTGCCACACCGAGACGGATTGCTCCAGCCTGGCCGGTCACGCCGCCGCCGTCAACAAGGACGATGACGTCGAACTTGTTCTCGAGCTTGAGCAGCACGATGGGCGAGTTAACCTCGCGCTGGTGCAGACGGCTCGGGAAGTACTTCTCCAAGGTGCGGCCGTTGATGGTCCACTTGCCGGTTCCGGGAACCAGACGAACGCGGGCAACAGCTTCCTTGCGACGTCCCGTGCCGTAGCCGGGAGCGATGAGAGACGTACCGGTGCCAGCACCGGAGTTGGTCTCGGACGTGTACGAGGTGAGTTCCTCAGCGGATTCCTGGACCTCAGGAGCTTTGGTTTCTTCTGCCATTTTTCGACTCTTTCCTAGTCCTGAGCTCACTTAGCCTGCTGCGAGACTTGCTTGATCTCGTAGGCGACGGGCTTCTGGGCGGCGTACGGATAATCGGAACCAGTGAAGACACGCAGGCGAGAAAGCTGAACCTTCGCGAGCTTGTTCTTCGGGAGCATGCCGCGAACGGCAGTCTTGATCATGCGAGCGGGATCATCATTGATGAGATCACCGTAGGAGTACGCACGCAGACCACCCGGGTATCCGGAGTGCGTGTAGATGTTCTTATCGGCCTTGTTGCCGGTAATCGCAATTTTCTCAGCGTTGATGATGACGACGAAATCACCGGCATCGGCGTGAGGTGCGAAAGTGGGCTTCTGCTTACCGCGCAGGAGCTGTGCAACCTGAGTTGCGAGACGTCCAAGAACGACGTCCGTAGCGTCGACGATGTACCAATCATGGGTCAGATCGTTCGGCTTCGGTGTGAAAGTTTTCACAGTTCAACCTTTTCTATATTGTGTTTCAAGCGTTTGTAGAGGTACTACTCACGCCAATTTATCCGTGGGCTCCCTGGAAAGTCCCGGCCGGCGAGTGGGAACGCGCTTTCGACTAGACCCGAGGGAAACACAACAATCCTCAACTATATCGCGTTGCGTGCCAAAGTCAAAAGACGACGCGCAACGAGACGTTGTGCGGAGACCTCACAGCAGTTACCTCATTCCACGAGGCCCCACACACCGCTTATTCATCCATAATCTTACCAAGCGACCGCACGCGCGGGTTGCTGAAAAGATCCTCCGCGAAGACGGGGTTACCCTGGTCGTCCGCCAACGGAATACGCCAGTTGGGATACTCGTTGTTGGTTCCGGGCTGGTTCTGCGAGCGCCTTTCCCCCACTCCATCCACTACGGCCGCGCACAGCAACTTAGACTTCGACGCCTTGAGCACCTTGTGCATGGCTTCGATGATCTGCTGTTCACACGCGCCTTCGTCAAGGAGCGCCTCCTTGGTAAGCCAGCCACCGTCAACGAGAAAACGCAGTAGCTTGGCGTGTTCGAGATGCGCCGCGGCCTCGAAGCCTGCTTCCTCCTGAGCACCCGCAAAGAGATGCAGATTCTTGCGAATGCGAACATGCTCGTAGTTGAGATAGCCGGCCGTGGGCGGCAGATCGTGCGTGGTGACACTGGCGATGGCGTATTCACGATAACTGTCAGGACTCTTAAAATCGCCGTTCTCGTCTTTTTCGAACCACTCGATAACAGAACCCAGCAATCCATGACTCTTAAGTGCAGAGGCGACGTAGGGCGGAACCACACCGAGGTCTTCACCGATGACAACGCCACCTGCTCGCGTAGCCTCGATGGCCAGCACGCCCAACATCACATCGGAGTCATATCCGACGTACGTCCCTTTGTCGGCAGAGCTGCCCTCGGGGATCCACCACAAGCGGAAGAGACCAAGAATGTGATCAATACGCAACGCACCGGCACCCCTGAACATCTGGCGGATAAGGTCACGGTAGGCCTTGTACCCGGTCTTCTCCAGATACCGCGGGTTGAGCGGAGGCTGGCTCCAGTTTTGACCCTGCTGGTTGTAGTAATCAGGCGGCGCACCGACGGTCGCTCCGCGGGCAAAGCGCTCGGGAGCTGCCCACACGTCGGCCCCCAGAGGATGCACCCCCACGGCCATATCAAGCATGAGGCCGATGCTCATTCCCGACGCCTTGGCATCACTCTGCGCCTGCGCAAGTTGGGAGTCAGCCACCCATTCCAGCCACCGATAGAATTCAACGTCCCCGCTGTGCTCTTCCACTAAGCGCACAACCCTCGGTGATGTCATTGTCTCCGTCGTTGTCCACGACTCAGGAGAATCCGAAGGGCGCCCCCACTGCTCGTAGGCCACGCACCATGTTGCGTACGCATCGAGGTCACTGCCCTGTTCGCTCTTGTAGCGATCAAAAGACGCCTGTCGCTCTGCACTACGCGGGATCTCAAAAATGTCTCGCAACAACGGAGCCTTGGCATTCCACATGGTGTTGCGATCGATGCGAGAAGCATCGTCGTTGAGTGGCTCCACCTGACGGCGCAACAATTTAGCGTGTGCAACAACGGAAGCAGGCGCCGCACGATACTCGTCGATTTCCTCTGGACGGATGTAGGTGAAGTTAACGAAGCGACGCGAATCCGGCAGATACGGCGAGGGAGTCAGCGGCCCGACCGGTTCGGCAGCATGCAGCGGATTGATGAGCATGTAATCCGCTTTGGTCTTCAGATGAGCATCCACCAGAAGCGTGCGCAGATCCTCAAAGTCCCCCACGCCCCACGAATCGTGCGAGCGGATGGAGTAAAGCTGCGCCATCCACCCCCACAGTTGCCCCTTCTCCAGATCTGAAGGAAGCGGCACTTTCTCGGGTGCCACAATGAGAGTTGCAGTACGTGCCTCCTCACCCGCACGTACCTCGAGCTGGTGATATCCCATCGGTACCGTTTGGGGCAGAATGAGCGTGGCCGTAGCCCAGCCATCATCGTTCTTTTCATCACTCTCCGAGACCTCGAGAATGTCCGAGAAGCGTTCCCCGTTCTCCAAGATGATCGAAGCCATCGGAACCGTGTCCACACGGTGATGAATAGTCACCTGCGTGGGCGTGCCAAGAAGAGCAAAAACCGTTCCCGGCACCAAGCTCGTGGCATCGTTCCTCTCAATTTGCGCCAAGGAATCCTGTATCTCGGCGTCAGAGTGTGCTTTCACACCCAACGCAGCAAGAACCTGGACCAGGACCTCATCGTCGATTTCGTTATAATCACCCGTTTGACCAATGTAGGACGTAGCCACATTGCTGCGTTGCGCCAATTGGATCAGCGGCCGGGCAAGCCGCCTTTGGCTTTCGGACTTTTTTGTCATGCCACTCATGATACAGCAAAATGACAACGTTTGCTAAAAACTCAAAAGTCTTTAATTCCTTGCGTTTTTGCCACTATTCATACAGACATAGCGCCATATAACAGCAATCGATATCATCTCGATTGTGCCGCATGCTGCACCTGAATTTCAGCGTCGTCCTTGAGGCGCTCTACGACCTCCTGCGGCGTATTCGGGTTGAGAGCCACCGAACGGCGCACCATGGAAGCCAGCACCACCGGGGCGTTCTCCTCCGAACTCACGCCCAGACCACCCAAGAATTCCAACGCTTCCGGAGCAGTACGTGGATCCTGAGCCCCCTCGAGACGCATCTTCCACGATGTCCGCGGATTGAGAAGCGCGGCTGTACGCACTGAGTCATCCTCGTCTTTGGTGAGGCGACCTGCAAGCCAATTTTTGTCATCCGCGTTCTTCGCCACCTCTCTACGAACGCTCGGTTCCGGGTCCTCGGACAGCTTCACGAGAATATTAGGGAAAGGCATAGTTGACGCCAAAAACACACGATCCTCAACAGACGTGTTCTTATTCCCGGCAACTGCCTCAAGCAAGGACGTGGCACGAGAGAAGGCAGCGGCGTCGGACCGATCAGGAAGCGGAGCGCGCGCGACATCAGAAAGTTCCGCCGAGTCGGTGGAGTGACGCAATCGCTCATACGACTCGGTCAGCGTTTCTCCAACAGATGGTGACTCAGTCCCCTTATCGCGAGCATCGCTCGTGTCACTGCTTGTCTCGTCAGCCATAGTGTCTTCCCTTTCGCTACTCCATCAATGTATCAATTTTCGGGAACAGGAACCGCCACGCCGCCCTCGTTCTCCAAGAACACCGACCCCTTGAACACCTCACGGATGCTGTCCGCAAAACTCGCATCGCACTCCGCCTCCACCAGCACCACGCTTTTCACGACGTCGGAGTAATCGCGCTGTTCAACGCTGCCCCCCACGCGCGAAAGGACGTGGTCAAAGGTCGCCAATTGCGGATACTCCACCGTCACCGCATACCGCGTATGGTCCACGATGCGAGCACGTTTGCCCGCTCGCAAGGCCTCGCTTGCCGCTGTGGAGTACGCGCGGATGAGACCGGCAGAGCCCAAGAGAATGCCACCGAAGTACCTCGTTACCGTGACGGCCACATCGCTCATCGCCGACTTCTGCAACGCGTCAAGAATCGGCTTACCGGCCGTGCCCGAAGGCTCTCCATCGTCGCTCATGCGCTCGGATATCTGCCGCACCTCGCCATCGACGGTCTCGAAAATCGCAGCGAAGGCAACGTGGCGCGCCTTTGGATGAGCCAGGCGCACGCTTTCAACGAAGTCAAGTACCTCAGCCTCGGAGGAGCAATGCGCCGCGTTACCGATGAATTCAGATTTCTTTTCTACGAGATCGCCTCGAGACGGTGCAGCAGCCGTATTGAGAACGGTCATTTTCCTTGGTTGCGTCGAGCTCACCACGTGCCTCAATTCACCAGACCCAGAGTGCCACCCTGAAAATAGTCACGGACGTCGGCAAAGACTTGACGAGCGATATTTGCAAAGGCTGTATCTGCGAACCACGCTGCGTGAGGGGTCAGAATCGCATTGTCGTATCCGCGTAGGGGATCATCTGCAGGAAGCGGTTCCTGATCATAGACGTCCACGCCCGCCACGATATCGCCGCGCTCCAATCGTTGCTCGAGAGCGCCATGCGTCACGAGTTGCGAGCGGGCTGTGTTGATGAAGAACGACCCCGTGCGCAGAGCATCGAGATGCTCTCTCGTAATCATGCCCGCCGTAGCATCATTGAGCCCCACGTGGAGGCTCACCACGTCACTGTGTGCGAAAAGGCTCATCAGATCTGGTTCAAAAACGTAGCCACTCTCTTCGACCGCCTCGACGTGGGAAGGTCGAGCCCAGACCTGAACACGCATACCGATGGCGGCAGCAATCCGCGCGACCGCTTGGCTGATGCCGCCGAAGCCCACGAGACCGAGAGTCTTGCCGTGAAGATCGATGCATTCCAGAGTGTCCCACTCACCGCGTTTCATGCTGGCATCCATGCGCCCGATCCTCCGCGAGCACTCAAGCATGAGAGCAATGGCGTGCTCCGCCACTGAAGCGTCACCATAATGTGCGATATTGCGCACCTGGATGCCCATGCCCTTTGCCTGCGAGAGGTTCACGTAGCTTGCGACTCCCGTTCCCCCGAAGGCAAGGCACTTCACGGAGCCTCGCGGTGCCGCGATCGAACTCAGCAATGTCTCATCGAAATGGATTCCCGTAATGATTCCGACCTCGGCCGAGTCCAGACGTCGGCGCACCTCATCACGGTCATCAGTGAAATCGTCGTACACGCGCACCCGAGCGACATCTGCGAGACTACCCACCGCCGCCTTCATATCGTCGCGCATGGCATCGAAAATCACAGGCACAACGACAAGCGGCAGATCGGCTCGCTCTACCTGCGTTTCAAAAAATCCCATACGCACACGCTACTTCGTCGGCCAAACGAATGTCACGATGAACACAAGACACGACGCGCGTGCCCCTCTGCGCATTCAATCGCGCAGAGGGTGTGTCTCGTTGAGATTCCAATGATTCGCACCACGACACGCCCTGCGCCACCTCCCCGGGTTTGCATGAACGCGAAATTCCTGTACTATTTCATCTCGGCTGCTTTTGCAGTTGTGGCCCCGTAGCTCAGTTGGTTAGAGCGCCGCCCTGTCACGGCGGAGGTCGACGGTTCAAGTCCGTTCGGGGTCGCCCAGAACAGTAATTCACATGATTTTCATGAGACTGTTCATTTGGCTCTGTAGCTCAGTTGGTAGAGCGTACGACTGAAAATCGTGAGGTCAGCGGATCGATGCCGCTCGGAGCCACCATTTCGTTGAAATCCCAAGCTTAACGGCTTGGGATTTTTTGTTTTCTGTGCAGCCCATTGCACCAGAGAGTAGTGACGCCAAAACTCACTGCACAATCTCCCCCTAAATATAAAAACCGCCGGGCACATCGAGGTGCCTAGCGGTAAAAGAGCTTTCTTCCCCAGGAAGTTTAGTGTGTGGGGAAAATGGCGAGCGATGCATCGCTCGGAATACTGCTGCAGTTGCTATCAGTAAGCAACCACGAAACGATAGTCCTTGCCAGAAGCGACTGAGCGGACATAATTTTCGAGATCTTCTCGAGTCAGTCGAATGCCTTGACTCTGGAATGCATACCGTGCATGCTGTGCAAAATCGTCGACCGATTGGCCGGAATATTCGTTCCTCAGCGTCGCGTCACTTTCAGAAACACGCTTCGCCATATTAAAGATATTGCTCTTCTTCGTCATAATCTTTGAAGTACTTGTCATACTTTTCACCTCCCTCCGTCTAGTCATCGTTGCTAGACCATAGCCTCGCACTAATTTCACCTCACCATACACCCTTACGAAAAAGCTGCAAGCGAAACGGTGAACAACACCCACTTTCTGTGGATGCACATATGAGTCAACACACCGGGACTCGAATAATTCCCATGCACAATGTGAGATGGCTCACAGCTGACTTTTTACGTACTTCACAATGTATGGCGCCACGCCTTCGATCTGATCAATGGCAACGTCAAATTCTCGCGGCCCGCCATACCAAGGATCCACCAAGTCGATGGAATCGTCGTACGGAGACGCAGGTACCTGAAGGTGAGGGTCAAAGCTGCGATACAGGTGTACGGCCTCCCGATGATCCTGTGGCACAAAACGCAGCAGCGCACGCTTGTGAGCGGCGGTCATGGGCAGGAGAAGGTCGGTGCGCGCAGCTTCGTCAGCGCTGATCTGACGTGCGCGGTGGCGAGGAACCTCATATCCATGCTCTCTCAGCACTTTCTGGGCGCGCGGATCTATGGGGTGGCCGTATTCTTCATCGCTCACACCGGTGGAGTCGAGGGCAACGTCATCACCCAGCCCTGCATTCTCGAATGCAGCACGCAGAATCACCTCTGCCATGGGAGAGCGGCAAATATTGCCCGTGCACACGGTCATGATGGTATAGGGCGTCCTCAAGCCTGAAGGCATGCTGCCTTACTCCCTTTCATCCCGTTCGCGGTGTTCGTGTCCACCAAAGTACTCGTTGTTCCGCGCCGCATTGACGCGCTCGTACTTCACATAGCGAAAACGCGGAATCGCAGCGGCGTCCTTGACCTTCCCAGGGGCACGCCACTCGCCAACATCTGCCACACGCCACGTGCCATTCGATACCAAATCGCGCACGTTCGGCGCGAAGACATCCGCAGCAACCGTTGCATCGATCTGCGTCACATACACCGCGTTTGCCTGCGCGAGGCATTCTCTGAACAGAGTCCCGCCTCCGATGATCCAGATCTCAGAACGGTCGATGCCGTCATCTGGGATGGCCTCCTCTTTCGCGATGCCGAGCGCCTCTCCCAAGGACTCAACCACACTCGCCCCACGCGCTTTATATTGTGCATCGTGGCTGATCACAATGTTGTCGCGGTTCGGCAGCGGACGATACTTCTCCCCCAGCGACTCCCACGTCTTGCGTCCCATGATGACGGGATGCGATACGGTAAGGTCGGCGAAACGCCTGAGATCCTCAGAAAGATGCCACGGCATTCCTCCTGCGTTACCGATGGCTCCGGGCACTCCGTCGGTGCTTTTGGCCTCGGCCCAAATCAAATTGATTGAATACGTGGGCGCTCCCAGCTCCTGTGCTGGCGCCCCCCACAAACCCTCGTCGTGCCCGCCTTCAACGGGCCCGGG
Organism: Bifidobacteriaceae bacterium; assembly: GCA_022651005.1. Classification (GTDB taxonomy): domain Bacteria; phylum Actinomycetota; class Actinomycetes; order Actinomycetales; family Bifidobacteriaceae; genus JALCQC01. Next base: position 43,127 of record JALCQD010000006.1, on the reverse strand, counting down.
TTCGTGATAACCACTGCGGCTACTGTCATGCTCCATCGTCGTTTAAACTCCTTTAAGAAAACAACACTGGCAATACTACCGAATCACGCTGACTTCAGAGGGATTTCACTCTCTGTACCCGAGGTCATCGTGCGAGGCCCGCTCTTTTACACAGCCACGGGAGCCTTGATGGTGGCATGATGCTGATAGTTGAGCACGTGGAAGTCCTCATATGTGTAATCGAAGATCGAGTCAGCCTTGTCGAGCTCAAGTGTGGGATAGGGATACGGTTCGCGCGACAACTGCTCGAGCACCTGATCCACGTGATTGTCGTAGATATGGCAATCTCCGCCAGTCCACACGAACTCGCCAGGTTCCAAGCCCGTCTGCTGTGCGATCATTGACGTGAGAAGAGCATAAGACGCGATATTGAATGGAACACCCAGGAACATGTCCGCCGAGCGCTGATAGAGCTGGCAACTCAATTTTCCATCTGCCACATAAAACTGGAAGAGCGCGTGGCATGGCGGTAACGCCATCTGATCCACCTCCGCAGGGTTCCACGCGGAGACGATCATGCGCCGTGAATCCGGATGCGTTCGAATGAGATCCATGACCTTGGAAATCTGGTCAACTGTGCGCTGGGGGTCTTCTGGAGTCGGAGCAGGCCAGCTGCGCCACTGAACGCCATAGACCGGTCCGAGATTGCCATCCTCGTCTGCCCATTCATCCCAAATGTGAACGTTGTTCTCCTGCAGCCAGCGAACGTTTGAGGAACCCTTGAGGAACCACAGCAGCTCGTACGCGAGTCCCTTGAAAAACACGCGCTTCGTCGTGATCATGGGAAAACCTTGTGACAAGTCGAAGCGCATCTGCTGGCCGAACAGTGAAATGGTGCCCGTTCCCGTGCGGTCCGATTTCAACGTTCCCTCCGTGAGGATCTTTCGTACCAAGTCCTCGTACGGTGTGGGAATCGCGGAATCTGGGCGCCGAGGGATCGCTGTGCGAATGCTGTCGAGTTCAGCCTGAGTCAAAGCCATACTCCAGAGAATACGGAACGCAGCAGACGTGGCGCACCTCTTCTCCGTGGGCTTAGATAAATTGGTGAGAGTATTGATACATCTGTATTTCGTGTGTGTGAGCACGCATCGACGTAAGGAGACATCATGGGAAAAAGACTGTGGGTTGAGCGTAACAAGGATGGTTCTTGGGATGGATTTTCCGAAGACGGCGCGCACCTGAAGTTCGGGAAAGGCCCGGGCCTCTTCTCCCCCGGAGACCTCATGAAGGTCGCGCTAGCCGCCTGCGGTGCCACGTCGTCGCAATTCGCCATTGAACACACCCTCGGAGAGGGCAACGGCGCTAAGGTCACCGTCGACGCGAAGTACGACGCCGATGAAGACCGCTATCTCTCGTTCGAAGAGCATGTGGCAATCGACGCCAGCGGAGCGGATCTCAGCGATGAAGATGCCGACAAGCTCCAGGAGCGCGTGCGCCGTCACATCGAGAAGTCCTGCACCGTGATGCACACGCTGAAGGAAGCAACCCCCGTGCGCATGGACGTCACTTTGCGGAAGTAGAAGTACCCGTGTGCAGGCCTTTCATAGCCTGCACACACAAAACTCAATATGTAAACATAGAGAGTGGGCGCTCACCGGATATTTCTCGGTGAGCGCCCACTCTCTATGTTTAATAGTTGTTCAATAGTTCCGCGCATGTAGGCGCGAAAGAATTGTCCTTTGCCTATTCCTCCGAAGCGTCCTTCCCCGGAACATTCGGCGTCGTGTCCGAATGATCGTTCTGGCTGTCGTCGTGATCGGGACGCAACGGGTCAATAGCCGTATCGATTTCCTCTGCCTGCTGGTGAGAGCCTGTGGGGACTTCCACCTTCTGAACGCCCATAATGTCTTCGAGAGACTTGATGGGAACATCCGCCGGAGACTGCGGCGTGGCATCCATCTCACGCTCTGCTGCCTCCACATACTTGCGTGGCACCACATACACCGGCGACGTGGCGTGCTGAATGAGACCCTGACTGGTGGACCCCAGAATGAGTCCAGTGAACCCACCGCGGCCGCGAGAGCCCACCACAACAACGTCGTTGGTGGAGCTGGCGTGCGTCAGAGTATCCACCGCCGAACCCGGAACAACCTCCGTACGAATTACGAGGTTCGGATACTGCTTATGGATCGGTTCCACACGCACCTTGAGATCATCGAGATACGACGCAAGAATCTTGTCGGTTTCCTCCTGCGAAGGCGCCAGCGAGAACACTCCGCTCGAGGCGCTGTACACCGGCACAGCGGAGAGCACAGTGAGATCAGCATCCCAGCTGTTGGCAAAGTCTGCTGCAATCTCCAGTGCCTTCAGCCCCCACTTGGATTCATCGGATCCCACCACAACACGAGTAATCACGTTGTTGAGGTGAAGAAGCTTATCTTCGTCATCGGTGAAGGGAACTACCACAATCGGGCAGTACGCATAGGCGGGAAGGCTCGACGACGTGGTGCCCAAAAGGCGCTCTGCCAAGCCACCCTTGCCACGGTTACCAATGACGATGAGGTTGTAATTGCGTGACAGCTCCACGAAAACTGACGAAGGGTCACCTGTCACGATAAGCGTCGACGCGTCCACGCCCTGCTCATCAGCGATAGCCTTGGCCCGCGAAAGAATCTCCTGCGCATCCGTGTGCGCTACAGCGTCATCTCCCAACGCTGTATAGGTGGCGTCGAAGGACACCGCCGCATAACTTGGCAACGAGTAAGCGCAGACGATTTGCAGCGTCAGTCCCGCATGTTTCGCATAATTCGCTGCCCACCACACTGCCTTATAGCTGGCGTCCGTTCCATCAACTCCGACGAGAACCGCCTTGTTATCCATGGTCATGTCGTACCTCTCTTTCGGTTGGTATCGGCATCACGGCTTAGGTGCCGCTCACTGCTTGCCTGTTCCAAGATTATCGCTAATTCACCCGTCAGTCTGAAAATGAACTGAAAAAAGTGTGTCTATAATACGGGCCTCGTACGCAAAAGCCCGCCACTTGGGCGGGCTTTAGAGGTTTGACGCGGTGCTGTTGCCGATTACAGCAAACGACGAATTGAGTAGCTGCTGTAGAATGTGCCGCTCACGGAGCTGATGCCCGTTCCCTTGCCTGGATTCAGGGCGTTGACGACCATGCCATTGCCAATGTATATAGCGGCATGGCTGCCGTTGGCAAGAATATCGCCCGGACGGGCCTGCGCCAGAGAAGCAACAGCAGTGCCTCTGCTTGCCTGAGCTCCTGAAGAGTGGGGCAGAGACACACCGAACTTCGCAAAGACGTACATGGTAAAACCAGAGCAATCCCATCCACTAGGAGTGGTGCCACCGTAGCGGTATGGCGCCCTGCCCACGAACTGTTCGGCATAAGAGACCAATGCCGCCGCAGACTTGCTCGTGGGATTAGCAACGCTGACGGAACTCGAAGCGCTTGAAGATGAAGTGGAAGATGACGAACCCGTCAACGCAGTACGCGTTTCGGAACGGCTGGCAGCCTGCTGCTGAGCAGCCGCTTCCTGCGCCGCCTTCGCTGCTGCCTTCTTCGCAGCAACCTGCGCTGGAGAATCCGTCTTGGAAATCTTGAGGGATTCGACCCCGCCCCAGTCGCTCTTCTTCGAGACGTCAACGGACGTGGATTCAACCAAAATATTGCTTGTGCTCACACGCTTCTGTGCAGGGAATGACCGTGCGGAAACGACAGAAGTGGTATCGGTTGCGGAAGCGGCCGGAATCGCGACAGCAGACGCGACAGCGGTAGCCAGGACAAGAATTGCACTCGTGAGAACTCGTTTTTTCTTAGTCATCGTGACCGATTTTACCAAAATCACACACTCATGCAAACCCATGACGCTCATTTGAGGCAATAAGCGGTGCGAATGAGACATAGCAAAACTCCGACGATTCCCAGCACGATGGGGATACGTCGGAGGTGAAGGCGAAGCGAATATTTTTTAAAAGATTGCGCTCAATGCCAATTTTGGGTGGGCAACAAGGAGCAGAATCCTCTCAAAACCGTTGAACGCGATCTCAGTAATGAATGTATTGGAAGTCGTGCACATTGCTGAAGGTTCGCGAAATCGTCTTACCGTTGAGCGCCGCACCCGACTCCGACGTGACAACCTTGCCGTCCTTGATCTTCTCGACGATGGCAACATGGCCGTACGCGCTCGATGCGCCTTCTTGCCCACGCTGGAAGACCATGACGTCCCCCACCTGCGGGTTGTTATCTACCCAATAGCCAAGCTTTTTTGCCGACGCGGCCCATTGCGCGCCATTGCCAAAGTAGGATCCCACCGGAAGTCCGAGCTGATGACGACGCGTATACGCCCACCAGGTGCATTGAGAGAACGCGTAGGCATCGCCAGAGTCTCCCGTGGCGTGGTTGACATTGAAACCAGACGGCGGCTGAGCGGCAGAAGATTGCAATTTCTTCTGAACAGCGGCGTTGGAGGCCGTTGCTACAGAGACCTTTCCGGCGTCAATGGAGTCCGCAGCGGAGCTGTCGAGATCCCACTCGCCATCCGTTTTCATGGCGGCGACCGATGCGGCCGAGTCCAGGTCCACACGTTGGGAAGAACGTGACACGCTTGAGCCCGATGCAATTGATTCGGACGAGACGGGAGTGAAGGACACCGTCGATACCGTGGACGTGGCACCTGCAGACAAGGACGATATGCGGCTTGCGTTCGCTGTGGCGACAATTGCGCCGGCACCCACCATCGCAGTGAGGCCAAGGACCGCCACCAGTCTAACTGGAGACAAGCGGCTGAGCGCCACTGTTGAGATGCCATTGCCCGTCTGGCGCGGCATCGCATGGGCGGAGCGCGCAGACCGAGAGGTCCGCAGCACAGGGAGCATTGGCCATGAGTGATGGGACTGTGCGCGATGCTTCGTTGCACCAGGACGCACAGCCACAGCTGTCATGACCGCTTGTGAGTCTGAAAAAGAGGAGGAAGAAACCGCACTGCGGGAAAAGAGTCCCGTACGAGGTGCGCGATGTGACGTCGCAGCATGCGCACGAGTCGGGGAAACAGTCAGAGAAGTGGCTGATTTTCCTTTGGTGGCATGATCGGCTTTATGTGCCGAATGCTTCATAGGGATGACCTCCATAGCAGGGAACCACAAAGAATCATACATGACCTTCACGGATTGTCATAAAGAGAACCGCACTCCTGTGGATAAAGTGCGGCACTTTCCACATTCTTCCTCGCGGTTTCGCATGCCTCGAGTTCATGCGCCATGAGTAAAGTGTGATTTATGACACGCCATATCAGCCTTCCTGCAGACATTCTTCCTCACGATGGACGTTTCGGCGCCGGCCCCAGCAAAATCAGGTCTGAGCAAATGGACGTTCTTTTCCATGCGAATCCCTCGATTTTGGGAACGTCGCATCGCCAGGCACCTGTGCGCGACGTGGTAGCCTCCATCAAGGATGGCCTCTCTGATTTTTTCTCGCTACCTGACGGCTATGAGGTTGTTTTCGGCAACGGCGGCGCGAGCGCCTTCTGGGATGTGGCCTGCTCCTGCCTTATTGAGGACACTGCGGCATACGGCGTCTTCGGCGAGTTCGGAGGAAAATTTGCCACCGAGGCAAAAATTGCTCCATTCCTTTCTGAACCGGTCGTTTTTGACTCTCCCTATGGCACCACGCGTCTGCCCGAGCTCACCCCCGACGCCGATGTCTATGCATGGCCGCACAACGAGACGTCTACCGGCGCAGCGACGCACATCGAGCGCATCCCCGGCAGCAAAGAGGCTGGCGCTCTCACTCTCATCGACGGCACCTCCGCCGCGGGCGGCCTACCAGTGGACATCTCGCAGACCGACGCCTATTACTTCTCTCCTCAAAAGGCCTTTGGCAGTGATGGTGGCCTTTGGATAGCCATCGTCTCCCCCGCTGCCATCGAGCGTGCAGAGAAAATCGAAAAGGACGCAGCGAGCGGTAATTCCGGCCGCTGGATCCCCACGTTCCTCTCTTTCGGCACGGCATTGCGCAATTCCCGTAAAAACCAGACCTATAACACGCCCGCAATTGCGACGCTCGTTCTCATGAACGAGCAAATCGACTGGCTCAACCGCAACGGTGGCCTTGATTGGTCTACAAAGCGCTGCGAAAAATCTGCGGCCACACTCTACACCTGGGCGGAATCGTCCGACTTCGCAACGCCCTTCGTGACGAATCCCGACGATCGGTCGAACGTCGTGGTGAGTCTTGACATCGATGACTCATTGGTTGCTTCCGACATCGTGGCGGGACTGCGCGAAAACGGCATCGTGGACACCTTTGCATATAGAAAGCTCAACCGCAATCAACTCCGCATCGGCGTCTTTCCCTCCGTCGAACCGGAGGACGTGCGCGCGCTCACCGTATGCATCGACGAGACCGTGGCACAACTGCGAAAGTAATGAGGGTAATCCGGGGAAGGTCACGCGTCGAGCTCCGTGAGTACTCTGAAACGCATGAATCTTGCACCGATTTTCGACCCGGAAGTTCGCAAGCCAGGCCCCAAGCCAGCTGCCGTGGACTTGCGGAAGGTGTTCATCATCGGCACCATCGCGTGGATTCTCGCGCTGGCCGTCATTGCCGTACTGCTCTTCGTCTTTCACTTGCACGTGGTGACGTTGCCCTTCCTCACATGCATTCTGGGCATCGTCATCGGAGTCTGTCTGCTCATTTGGGAGAAATGGTATCGGCCTGAATACACGAAGCTAGCGGAGGACTAGGCGCTGTCGATACACATGCGAGGGGGTGGAATCCTGTTATAGGATTCCACCCCCTCGCCGTTCTCTGCCTTTCGCCGCTCCTCAGCCAAAGCGACCGGTAATGTAGCTTTCCGTCTCAGGCTCTGCAGGATTCGAGAAGATCTTTGTCGTCTCCGCCATCTCCACCAGGTGACCAGGCTTGCCCACGCCCTGAATATTGAAAAATGCCGTCGTATCCGACACGCGCGCCGCCTGCTGCATATTGTGCGTCACGATGACAATGGTGTACTGCTCCTTGAGCTCCGTGATGAGGTCCTCCACGGCGAGCGTGGAAATAGGGTCCAGAGCAGAACATGGCTCATCCATGAGCAGCACCTGCGGGTGAACGGCTACGGCACGGGCGATGCAGAGACGCTGCTGCTGGCCACCCGACAGCCCTGCACCCGGGGCATCCAAGCGGTTTGAAACCTCTTTCCAGAGGTTGGCGCCCTTGAGCGCCCACTCCACAATGTCGTCTGCCTCGGAGGCGCTCACACGCTGGTTGTTGAGGCGCACTCCGGCGAGCACGTTATCGCGAATACTCATGGTGGGGAACGGATTCGGGCGCTGAAACACCATGCCGATGTCGCGACGCACGCTCACTGGGTCCACGCCCTTGCCATAGAGATCCTGCCCCTCGAGGAGAATCTTGCCCTCGACGTGGGCACCCGGGGTCACCTCGTGCATGCGGTTGATGGAACGCAGGAAGGTCGATTTGCCACAGCCAGAAGGCCCGATGAAGGCCGTCACTGAATTGGCGGCGATCTTCATCGACACGTCCTCCACTGCCTTGAAGGATCCGTAGAACACGTTGACGTGTTCCACATCGATTCGCTGACCCATAGTCTGCCTTTCTTACTTACTCAAGCCTTACTTACCCAAACGTTTCGAGGAGATGCGCGTGATGAGACGACCGATGACGGTCAAAATCAGCACGAGAATAATCAACACGAGCGCGGCACTCCATGCGCGCTCCATTCTGATTTCGGGAACGCAAGGTGGAGTGAGCGCCAACCCCTGTGCGGAACATTGCGCCAAGCCCTGTGAATACTCGTCATACACATAGACAGGCAGGGTCATCATGCGCCCAGAGAACAGATTCACGTTCGTTCCGGTGATGACGCCCGCGGCGATGAGCAGCGGCGCCGTTTCGCCGATGACGCGCGCAATGGCGAGGATTACTCCCGACACGATGCCGGGGAGGGCCGTGGGCAACACAATGCGCCAGATGGTGCGGGCCTTAGTGACGCCCAGGCCATACGCCGCCTCACGCAAATCATTCGGCACTATGAGGAGCATCTCCTCGCAGGTGCGAATAACAGTTGGCAACATGAGAATGGACAGCGCCACCGACCCCACAAAACCATTGACGGTTCCCGGGCCAAAGAAGATGGAAAAGACCGAATAGGCGAACAGACCTGCCACGATAGAGGGAATGCCACTCATCACGTCTACCAGGAAACTCACCACCGCATGAGGCTTAGTTCCCTGCGCATATTCCACGAGCCATACAGAGGTCATGATTCCCACGGGGATGGAGATGAGCATGGCACCGCCCGTAATTTCGAGAGTACCGATCATGGCATGGAGAATGCCGCCGTACGGATAAAGGCCCCCGATGACGCCTTTCATATTGTGCGTGAGGAAATACCAGTTGAATTGCGCAATGCCCCCCGACACCACCGTCCACAGCACGGAAATAAGCGGGATGACGGCAACCACGAGACTCACATAGATCAACACGCGCATGGCCACGTCAAGACGGTGACGGGCACGAGCCGAAGATCTCGTAATAGTGGCCACAGCGTCAATGGCAGGATGGGCATCGGCCGAGGAGATGTCACTGTCGGAGACCACATCAGCCGTAGTTGTCTGCGACGCCTTAGCTGATCCGCGCATACGCCCAAGAAGCGTGCGCAGCCTCCCCTTGCCCTTCTGACCGGGTTTGCGTGCCGCGATCCTGCGAGCGGCAAAGTTCACGATGAACGTGATGACGAACAGCACAAGGCCCGTGGCGATGAGCACTGACACGCCCATGTCGTCCGCCTCAGGAAATTGCGCGGCGATATTGGCAGCTATGGTTTGATTTTGCGAGGCCTTAAAGAGATTGAAGGAAAAACCGCGTCCAGGCGAAAGAATCATGAGCACTGCCATCGTCTCACCGAGAGCTCGACCCAAGCCGAGCATGGCGGCGGACACGACGCCGGACTTCGCAAAGGGCAGCACCGCGAGGCGAATCATCTCCCAACGGGTCGCTCCCAACCCAAGCGCGGCTTCCTGCAGCAGTACGGGAGTCTGCTTGAAGAGGTCCCGAGACACCGATGTAATGATGGGAATCACCATGACTGCCAACACGATGGCGACGGTCCCCACGGTGCGTGGAGGATTGGACGCCGGCCCCGCGAACAGGGGTATCCACCCAAAGACCTTCGACACTGCGTTAGCCGCGCCAAAGACACTGGGGACCAGAACGAGGCCACCCCACAAGCCGTAGATCACGCTGGGGATAGCAGCGAGCAAATCTACGACGGAGCTCACCAGACCGGAGAACCGCTTGGGACAATAGAAAGCGATGAACAGCGCGATGCCGATAGAAATCGGGATGGCCAGCAGCAACGCGAGCACAGCAGTGAGGGCAGTGCCAAAAATGAGCGGCGACACAAATCCCCAGAAATTATCGACCTCGCCGCCCGTGAAGGCGCCAATGGTGGACTTTATGGAAGCGGAATCGCCAAAGAAGGCCGGCAAACCTCGGATCAACAGAAAGATAGCAACGGCGGCCAGGAGCGCCAAAATAAAGAAACCGCAGAACTTGGCGAGTGCACCAAAAGCCCTATTCGCCCTGCGTGCACGCCGGGCAGAAGCCTGCGCACTCGCATCCGTCACGCTGCCGCGCACGGCCGTCTCGCTCGAGCCCGTCATTTCGCCTCCAAAAGTGCATGTGCCACGTCGGTGATGCGCGAGGTCAACGCCGAGGGCAACGGTGCCGACCCCGAATTTGACGCCGCGAGCTTCTGCCCCTGCGCACTCGCCTGGAATTCGATCCATGAGCCGACAAAATGCGCGTTTCTGACATCCTTGTACGTCGGGCACACCACCGAATAGCTGATCTGTGTGATGGGATACACGCTAGAGGAATCCTTCGCGTGATTGAGAGTAAGTGTGAGATCGTTCCCCGTGCCAAGCTTGCTGAGCGCGTCGGTCACAAGATTGGCGGCCTTGGCGGCGCTCGGCGGCACGGACTCACGAGCACCAGTGCCGCTCCCCTTTGAGCCGTCCACAGCCATGCTCACGGCAACCGTTCCGAGAGATCCCGACTGCGCGGCATCGGCGTACCCAATGGTGCCCTGCGCCTGACTGAGTGCCGTCACCACACCCGCTGTACCTTTTGCCCCCTGGCCTATGTTGTTGGGCCATGTTTCCTGCGGTGTGAATTTCCACTGTGCAGGCGCCGCCTGATGAAGGTATTCCTGAAACGAATTCGTGGTTCCGGACTTGTCCGAACGCCATACGGGAGTGATGGCGAGGTCCGGTAACTTGGCGGCGAGCGCCGGATTGAGCTTCTTGATGCGGGCATCGTTCCACCGCGTAATGGTGCCGTTGAAGATATCGGCGATAACATCGGACGTCATCGTAATGTGCGTTTTCGCAGTGTCGAGTCCCGGGAGATTGTAGATGACGGCAAGCGGCGAGATGTACACCGGAAGATCAATGGCCTCCTGACCTGCGCACACTGCCGTGGACTGCTTCCTTTGGGCGTCCGTAAGAGGCTTATCGGAACCGGCCCACAAGGTGGCGCCTTGCAAGAAGCTGTTGACACCCGCGCCCGACCCCGAAGGGTCGTACGCAATATCGACAGAGGGTTGATAGACGTTATATCCGGCAATCCACGCTTCCACAGCAGCCTTCTGGGCAGAGCTTCCCGCACCGGCAAACTGGCCGGAAAGAGACACCGCCTTTTGTCCAATATCACTGGCAACGCTGGGATCCGACGTCATATTGAGAGGGACGTTGTCACCACACGCAGAAGCCAACAACACTAAAACGGTTACAGAGAATGCAGAGAGCACACGTCGAGTCCTACGCCCGGGGAACAATCGCATACCTCTGATTGTACGGAATGCTCCTACCAAAAGTGCGACATTACGCGCGACGACGGCATGTCACGGGTTCTTCTGCGCGGAATATGCGCAATTTACTCATTTTGTGCGGCAGGCAGCGTCAGGCTGAAGGTGCTGCCCTCCCCTGGGGCACTCCACACACTGACGGCGCCATGATGGGTCAATGCCACGTGCTTCACGATGGCGAGTCCGAGGCCTGTTCCAGAATCAGACTCTCCCTGGCTCGCGTGTTCCTGGCGCTGCTCCTGATGGCTCCCACGCCAGAAACGTTCGAAGATGTGAGGTTGGTCGCGTGAGGAAATACCAATTCCGTGATCCACAACGCGCACCACGATGGTGTTCGACCGGGAATCTGCGTCCTCGTGAACAGAGCCGTCCGCGTTCGTTACCCTGCTTACCACGATGCCGACAGAGCTGCCGTCAGACGAATATTCCACCGCATTGTCGAGGAGCTTCGAAATGGCACCTTCGAGCTGATCCACTTGCCCGTTGACGATCATTCCCTCTGGAATCCGTGCCCGCAGCTGAATGCCGCGATGAGTGGCGAGTGGCGTATGACGGGCGATAACGCGTTCCACGAGCGGTTTCATATCGACACGGTTCGCAGTATTTGCCGTGATGGGCTCCTGGGCCTTGAGCAACAGCAGCAGATCTGACACAAGGTGATTAAGATCTCCCGAAAAGGCACGCACCTGCTGTGCATATTCACTGACCTGATGCTGATCGAGATGTTCGGATTCAAGTTCCTTCCCGAGGTTCTCCAAAGCGCGCGTGGGCTTGAGCAGCTGTTCCGTCACGTTGTTGACGAAGGCGTCACGAATGCGGGCAAAGCGACGCTGCTCGCTCACATCCTCGATGAGGATGACGGCTTGATTCTCGTCCAGGCGCGCAACCGTGATGTTGAGCCAGTTGCGGCGCGTCACCGATCCTACAAGACCGACTGCCGAAGACCGACCACTCCCCGCATCGTCAGCGTTGTTGTCGTCGCCCTCGTCCTCAGCTGCAGTGCGAGCGATAGTGTCGTCAACGTATTCAACGGGTGTATGCGTCACCAACTCAAATCTCTGCTTGCCCTTGCCACGGAAAACATTCGCGAGCGCATCGGACACACGCACATCCGAGATGGCATCGTTGGCAACAATGCCCATCTGATAAGCGACAGGGCTTGATCTCAACACCTCCCCCTCCGCGTCCACGATGACCGAGTCGAGCGGCGTCGCCGACAACAGCGTGGCAACCTGGGGAGGGAGCTCATCGTCATCGTCGTCAAAGTCCATGTCACGACGCGCCTGACGCGCATGGCGGCGGAAGATGGCAAAACGAGCAGCGAGACCGCCACGGCGAGAAGAGCGCCTCTCGCTCTCGCTGCTATCGTCATCACTGTCGTCAGCATCTTCATCGTCGTCGTCGGCATCGTCTCGTCCCGAAACCTGCGTCTGCGAGGCCCCTACACCACGCGTCCGAGACGCCTGCGCCGCACGCCGCCCAAGGATAATGAGCCAATACACACCTGACGCGAGCGCCGCCACAGCGATGAGACCGAACGTCGCGATAACGACCACGGAAATGGGATCCATGCTTTCATTGTTGCATGAGTCCGAACCAGTGCGAACCGATCGTAATCCGCAGTGTGTCAATCGAGGCTCATCGATAGACTTGAGAGCACAGTTACGCGTAGGCCGCGCGCACAACCCGGTTAAAAAGGAGCAAGCATGCGAGTGCTTTTCAACGAGGAACTTGAGCAAGTTGCCGACGACCTCGAGAAAATGGTGGGAGACGTTCAGGCTGCCATCACCACGGCGGGCATTGCACTCCTCAATTCCGATATTGATGCCGCCCAGACAGTGATTGACGGCGACAAGAAGATTGACGATCTCGAGTCTCGCATCGTGGATCAATGCGTGCAGCTATTGGCGAAGCAGAATCCCGTCGCCACTGATTTGCGCGTCATCGTGTCAACGCTGCGTCTGGCTTCCACCTTCGAGCGCATGGGAGATCTGGCCCGGCACATTTCGGAGGCTGCACGTCGCGCGTACCCAGGGTCCGGCGTACCCGAACAGGCACGAGATATCTTCGTGAAGATGCAGCACCGCGTGGAGGAAGTATCCGCACAGGTGGTGGAAATGCTGGCCAATCGCGACACGAAAACCGCCGAGGAAATCATCATCGGCGACGACGAGCTGGACGATTTGCATCATGCGACGTTCTCCGTCGCCACAGCAGACACCTGGAAGGGAACGGCACAGGACACCATCAATCTGGTGCTCCTGGGACGTTACTACGAGCGCTTCGGAGACCATGCCGTCTCCGCCGCACGCCGTGTGGTCTACATTGTGTCCGGATTTGATCCCGCCAAGGAGCCGGAGCATACGGGTCCTGACCCTGACTAATCTCCAGTTGCGCCCGCGCGCTTATTAAAGGCACACAACGACGCACATATGAAAGAGGGAACCGCTTGCGAGCGGCTCCCTCTTTCATTACTTCTTGTTTTGTTATTTCAGACTACTTGCCCTGGTTCGCAACAGCAGCAGCACCTGCGGCAGCAGCCTCAGGATCGAGGTATTCACCGCGCGGCGTGATGGGCTTGAAGTTGTCGTCAAGTTCGTAGAGCAGCGGGATGGCGGTAGGAATGTTGACCTTGGAGATCTCATCCTCGCTCAAACCGTCGAGCATCTTGACAATGGCGCGCAGAGAGTTGCCATGCGCAGCGATCATGACCGTCTTGCCGGACTTGAGCTCCGGAATGATCTCGGACTCCCAGTACGGGGTGACGCGCTTGACGACGTTCGCCAACGCCTCGGTCTCGGGAACAGGCTCGCCGGCATAGCGAGGATCGTTGTTCTGCGAGTACTGATCGTTGGGGTCGATCTCTGGCGGCGGGGTCGCGTAGGAGCGGCGCCACGTCATGAACTTTTCGTCGCCGTATTCCTGACGAATCTCGGTCTTGTTCTTGCCCTGCAGAGCGCCATAGTGACGCTCGTTGAGACGCCACGAACGCTTGACGGGGATCCACAGGCGATCTGCCTCATCCAACGCGAGATTCGCGGTGTTGATGGCGCGACGCAGCAGCGAAGTAAAGACGATGTCCGGAAGAACATTCTTTTCCTTCAGCAAATCGCCGCCGTGCTTGGCCTCGGCTTCACCCTGCTCTGTGAGCGGGACGTCCACCCAGCCGGTGAATTGGTTTGTTTTATTCCATGCGCTCTGGCCGTGCCTGAGCAGAATCAATTTATAGGTCATGAGGGAAAGTTTACGAGGAAAGTGCGACGAGCAGGTAAATCAGCGCATTGACGAAAACGGTCCCAGAGGCCATGGGGAGTGCGAGTAAATAACGGCGGTGCATCACAGCCGAGATAGTGATGGCACCTGTGAGTGCCGTGGCCAGGCAGAAGATCATGCCTTCGTAGGAATTACGCAAATATGCAGCACCGAAGGAGTAGGCAATGCCAATCACCAGAAGGAACACGAAGAGCACACGCGACCCGGTCTCGCCCAGGCGCACCTCAAGAGTGCGCTTGTCGGCAGCGGCATCTGTTTTCAGATCTCGCAGATTGTTGACCATCATGACGCAGACAGCGAGACATCCCTGAGCCAACGCGCCAAGGATCCCCACAAAGTCCACCGATCCACCCAGCAACACCATTTGCGTACCAAGCGTCACAACGAGGCCGAAGAAAATGAAAACGGACACCTCTCCGAGCCCCATGTATCCGTAAGGGTGCTTGCCGCCTGTGTAGAACCACGCTGCGGCCACGCAGATAATGCCTACGAGGAGGAACAACCATTGCTGAGTGAGAATGATGACTGCGATTCCCGCCACACACGCCACGGCGGCATTGACGATCGCGGCCGTTAGCACCCGTTTCGGAGGTACACCAGAGGCTGTGAGTCGCACCGGGCCGTTGGCGGCTGCGACGAGGCGGGCAGTTTCGGAAGACTCCGTGTCCGCGCCGGCCCGATTCCCTGATCCCCTGTGCGCATCCGTACCGCGGATTCCATCCGAGTAATCATTGGCAAAGTTAACCGCGATCTGCAAAAAAACGGCCACAAGGAGGCAGAGAACCGTCACCACCACAAAACGACCCGTAGTTGGCACTGCGACGTACTGAATTCCCTGATTCTGCCACGTTCGTAGAGAGCTCCACGCGCAAAATGCGCCCACGAGCACGCCCGAGACACCCACCAAAAGCGTCTTCGGGCGAGATCCACTAACGATCTGCTTGAAAGTCAACACAGTGCGTCGCCACCTTCCACAACCTCACCACGCGTATTACTTCAGCGGCTTTACCAGCGGGAAAGTGATGGTCTCGCGAGCAGTCATGCCAGTGAGCGCAATGAGCAGACGATCAATGCCCATGCCCATACCACCCGCGGGGGGCATGCCCACTCCCAACGCCTCGATGAAGTCCTCGTCAATGTCCATGGCCTCATCGTCACCTGCCATGGCCTGCTGAGCCTGCTGCACGAAACGCTCGCGCTGCACTACCGGGTCGTTGAGCTCGGAGTATGCAGTTCCCAGCTCGAAACCACGCACATACAAATCCCACTTCTCCACGACGCCCGGAATGGTGCGGTGCGACTTGGTAAGCGGGGAGGTCTCCACGGGGAAGTCACGTACAAAGGTAGGCGCCCACAATGTGTGCGGATCCTCCGTGTAGAAGTGCTCCCAGAGATGCTCCACGAGCTTTCCATGGTTCTCGGCGGCTTCTTCCTCGAGCCCGAACTTGTCGGCAAGCTCGCGCAGGTGCTTCACCGAGGTCTCCGGCGTGATTTCCTCGCCCAACGACTCGGACAGCGAGCCGTACATGGTGATGGACTTCCACTCGCCACCGAGATCGTATTCCTCTCCGCCGGCGAGCGTGACAACCTGGGTTCCGAAGGTATCCTGGGCCGCACGCTGGATGAGATTCTTGGTGAGCTCGGCCATCGTGTCATACGTTCCGTACGCCTGATACGCCTCAACCATGGTGAATTCCGGTGCGTGGGTTGCGTCCACGCCCTCGTTGCGGAAATCACGGTTGATTTCGAACACGCGGTCGATGCCGCCCACCAGCATGCGCTTGAGGAAGAGCTCCGGAGCGATGCGGAGGAACAAATCGATATCAAAGGCGTTCATGTGAGTGGTGAAGGGACGCGCCGCAGCACCACCGTGAACCGTCTGCAGCATGGGAGTCTCGGCTTCCATGTAGCCGCGCTCGTCGAAGTTCTTGCGCAGCGATGCCACCGCCTTGGCACGGTTGCGCACCATGTTGCGCGTGGAATCGTCGGCGATCATGGCAATATACGGCTTGCGGGTGCGCTGTTCTTCGCTCAGCTCCTTGTGAAGAGCGGGAAGCGGGCGCAATGCCTTGGAGGCGATATCCCATTCCGTAGCGAAAACCGACAGCTCGCCCGTTTTGGAGGCAATGACGCGGCCGCGCACGTAAAGGTGGTCGCCAAGATCCACGAGATGCTTGAAACGCTTGAGGGAATCCGGGCCCACCTCGTGCTTAGAAATCATGGCCTGGATGGCAGTGCCATCACCTGCCGCGAGCTGGACGAAGCACAAGCCGCCGGTATTGCGCAGGAAGAGCACTCGTCCTGCAATGCCGACCACATCGGTGGTTTCCTCGCCGGCGTCGAGCGTGCCGTCATACTTCGCACGGACCTCTTCAATAGTGGAGGTGACGTCGAAGTGCACAGGATAGGGCTGTCCGCCCTCCTTCAACATTTCGGCGCGCTTAGCAACACGCACGAGCACCTGCTCGGGATGGGATTGCTCGCCGAATTCGGCGAGAGCCGCCTCGGCTGCCTCATCGACGCTGGCGCCCTCATTGATGCTGGAGGCAACGGCCTCGTCTTGCTTCATGAGCAGCTCGGCGCGTTCGACAGTGGTCAAGGAGTCCTGAGCGCTCTGTTCCTGCTCTTGTGTCGCGTCTTGCGCGGCGGCATTGGTCTCATTAGTCATGGTTCACCAGTGTACGCAGGCACGCCTATATATAAGGTCGATGCGGCATCTATGCACACTTTCCGACAAGGGTGCAAACGCGCATCACCGACAACACACGCGTTTGAGCATATTTCTAATCTGGTGTAACCTCGTATTGTTTTGCGTGACACATGGCACTCAGTGCGTTGGCATACAAAATATCGGGCTGTAGCGCAGCTTGGTAGCGCGCCTCGTTCGGGACGAGGAGGCCGCGGGTTCAAATCCCGCCAGCCCGACCCTTAGCAAGGAACGTTGATATTTCAACGTTCCTTTTTTTATTTCCCCCGTTGTGTGACGCACCCCACGCACTATGTAACATCCTCACAACACGCGCGTCGACGTTTCGAAACATTGAGTCTATGTGCTCGCCCCACACTGCCATACGGCTCTCGCTCAGAATACGTAAGAACGCAAGAGCCCATGCACCGTATACACAGCCAGAGGAAGAAGACTCGATGTCAACGGCTCAGTCCGCAGCAGTGCCCTCATCATCAACCGAAGCGGAATTATCCCCCACCAAGAAGGAAAGCGCCACAAGCCCGCATAAGGGTTTCTCCCCTGCCGCCCGCAAGGCAACGGCCATCACTTTTGCCATCGTGCTCATTGTGGCAGCAATCGCAGAAGCAATCGGATCCTTCACCATCCCGCTCGGCGGCCAAATCTCGGTGACACTTTTGCCGATGCTCTGGGGCCTTATCGCCTGCACCATCATCTCGGCGCAACGCGTCAAGCCCATGGGCAAAACCATTGAGAAGGCGGCCAACTCCTTCATGGAGGTCGCTGTGCTTGTGCTGCTGATCCGCCTCGCCGTCACCATGGGACCCTCCGTCGCCATGCTATGGCAATCCGGCCCTGCGCTGCTGCTGCAAGAGGTGGGCCATCTGCTCGGTACTCTCTGCTTAGCCCTGCCCCTCGCACTGCTGCTACGCATGGGAGCTCCCACCGTGGGCGCCACCTTCTCAATCGACCGCGAAACAGCTTTCGCCATGGTCGGAGACCGCTACGGCACCAACTCCCCGCAATACACTGGTGTTCTCACCATGTATATCTTCGGAACGCTGTTCGGCACCATCATCGTTGGCCTCATCGCCTCAGTAACTGAATCTCTCCACATCTTCGATCCCCTTGCTCTCGCCATGGGCTCCGGCGTGGGGTCCAACTCCATGATGGCCGCTGCCACTGCGGCCGTGACACAGGCGCATCCCGCCATGCAGCAGCAGGTGCTCGCCGTAGCCGCCACCTCCAACATCATCACCGGAATGCTGGGTGTGTACGTGGGAACCTTCATCTCCTTGCCAGTAGCAGAGAAGATCTATAACCACTTCACCGGCTCAGATCTCCACCCCATCAGCGATGAACAGCGAGCGCAGCTTGCCGTCTCGGAAGACGCGTCGGACAAGGAGAAGAGCGACGTCCACGTGCCTGCAGCCGTGGCGCTGAGCGTGCTGGCGGTAGTCGGCATCCTCATCTCCTGGGTAGCAACAAAGTCCATCACATGGAAAACCGTTGCCGGCTATGCAGTGATACTTGCCATCATCTTCGCCGCCATGGGACTTTCCAAGCTCTTCCGCGGCAAGCTCGGCCCCATGCCCATCACCATCACGCTGGGCGTGCTGCTCACCTGCCCCATCAGCCCTGTGGCCGGCGCCATCGTGGACTGGACCAACAACACCGACTTCGTGTCCGTGTGCACGCTGATTCTCACCGTTGCCGGCCTCACCATCGGCAGCAAGCTGGGCTTGCTCAAGGGCTTGGGATGGAAGATCATCCCCGTCGGAACTGTTTCCGTGGCAGCGTCCTGCCTCCTCTCCGTATGCGTAGCCGAGTTTGCGCTGGGACTGTGGAGCTGAAAGACACATTTCGAGCATCGCGTCCGGGCACCCGAGACAATTGAACTGTACGAAAGGCGATTCATGACATTTACAGAAACCGATAAGAGCGAAAACTCCGCCGAGTACGCAGCAGCGAGCGCAGCTATTGGCACTACTGTTGCCGACAGCAAGGCAGCGTTGCTGAAGCTGAGCCACCAGATTCACGACAATCCCGAACTCAGCTTCGAAGAAAAGGAAACAACGGCACTCATTCAGGGCTTCCTGCGAGACCGCGGATTCTCCGTTGAAGCGGGTGTGTATGGCATCCCCACATCGTTCAAGGCAACCACCGGTTCCGGCGACTTCCACGTCACCATTTGCGTGGAGTACGACGCGCTACCCGGTATCGGCCACGCATGCGGTCACAACATCATTGCCACGATGTCAATTGGGGCAGGTCTCGCACTCAAGCCGCTCGTGGATAAGCTCGGCATCACTCTCACCCTGCTGGGAACTCCCGCTGAGGAGCACGGCGCCGGCAAGGCAATCATGCTGGAGCACGGCGGCTGGGAGGATGCGACGATTTCTCTCATGTGCCATCCTGATCCCGGCAACGACGACATCAAGTGCGAGAAAACCACCACGCGCGCCGTCGACCGCTTCAATGTGACATATACCGGCAAGGCCGCACACGCCGATGCCTTCCCTGAAATGGGCATCAACGCAGCGGCAGCAACCGTCGTGGCGCAGGTGGGCATCGGCCTGCTGCGCCAGACGTTACCGGCCGAAGTGCACCTGAACACCTACGTTGCCGACGCGGGTGACGCCACAAATATCATTCCCGGAACTTCCCAGATGCGCGCCGAAGTACGCGCCAACTCAGAGGCAGTGCTTGAGGATGCGCGCACACGCATGTTGGCCTGCTTCGAGGCCGGAGCCACCGCCACCGGGTGCTCCTGGGAATATGTGCAGGCCGAGCCCCGCTACCGCGAACTCAAGCAGAATCCCATTTTGGCGGCACTGTGGGACGCAGCTATTGCCAGCACGGGCCGCGTAGTGAGCGAGACTCGAGGCATGCACGGTGCGAGCACCGACATGGGCAACGTGACACAAGTCGTTCCCGCCATTCACCCGGCGATTTCCGTTCTGGGCAGCGTCTCATCACCTCACAATGCGGCATTCGCGAAGGACGCCGAGTCGCCCGCGGCGGATGATGCTTGCCTCGACGGCGCTGTCGCCATCGCGCGCACCGTTCTAGGAGCTGTCAGCGGAGACTCTCGTGCCGAATTCCTAGCCGAGCAAGCGGCACGCCCAGCTGGCGCAACAAAGGTTCCGGCAGTAACTCCGGAAGCCGCCACTGACACGAGGAAATAAGCATCGCACTACACCTACGCAGAGCAATGCAGAGAGGCGCCCACTGATTCTTCGGAATTGGTGGGCGCCTCTCTGTGTGTACAGGCGTCTCTTCCAGTAATTTCACCGCGTGAACAGCTGTGAGAAGAAGTAACTGTTCACGCCTTCACCTAAGTTGGAAGCACTTACGACGATGTGAGCAAGGAGAAGATCGATGGCTACCAACGGCGAGCCCGACACGGCTGACGCACAGTCCCCCAGTAATGCTTTTGATGTCCGAGAGTTCCTCGCGCATCTCGATGACCTCTTCGCCTCGAAAACTGCATCTCCTCGCGTGGAAGCGTTTTTGAACGACGCACTTGCCCGCACTCGCACGCTTGGCGATCATGGTGCGGAACTCACCGTTCTCAACGAAATCATGGGGTTCTATCGTTCCCAGAGCCAGCATGCAAAGGGCATCGACGCCACGCAGCAGGCCCTCGATTTAGTCCGCGCCATGGGGATCGAAGGGTCAGAAGCCGCCACAACAACTCTCATCAATGCCGCCACCGAATATCGCGCCGCAGGCTCCTATGAGACTGCTCTGCAGCTGTATCAGGAGGCCCTTGACGCAAGCACGGGCAGCGACGCATCTCATCCCCTCGATCCACACGACCGCAAGCTCGCCGCACTGCACAATAACCTTTCGATCGCCTATTCGGACCTCGATCGTTTCGACGACGCGCAAAAGGAACTCGATACCGCCCTCAGCATTCTCATCGCTGCCTCCCCCGACCCTTCCACGGACATCGACGTCGGTTCGACGCACGCGAATCTCGCACTCGTCTGCACTCGTTCCGGGCAAGAAGACGAAGCAGCCGCCCATGCAGATGCCGCGCTGAAAATCTTCAGCTCCGGACACCATGAAGACGCCTCCCATTTCTCGTCTGCTCTCGCGGCTGCGGGAGAAACCTTTTTCCTCGCCGGGCGCTATACAGAATCCATCGCAGTGTATGAGAGGGCGCTCGATCTCATCACCCGTTCCTATGGCACCGATAACGACTATTACAAAATCACGGCGGAGAACCTCGCAGCCGTGCGCCACGCTAAACAGCAGACAGTGGAAAACAGCTTCACGCCTAACGACCCCGACACCACTGAAGATAACGGCATTCCAACAAGTGACGCCATCCCCGCGAGCGCGCCAGCCTCAACCACTCGCCCCGGCATCACCGGCCTCGAGCTCGCACGTCGTTTTTGGGAAGAATGCGGCCTGCCGATGATTACCGAAAAGTATTCTTCCGTGCGCGGCCGCATTGCCGCAGGCCTCGTGGGGCATGGATCGGAATGCTACGGATTCGACGACGCCTTCAGCCGCGATCACGACTTCGCCCCCCGCTTCTGCCTGTGGCTCACACCCGAGGACTATGAAGACTTCGGCGAACAGCTTCAGCGCGATTATGATGCATTGCCCGGCGAATTCATGGGCTTTGGGCGTGCCGGAGGCCACGGGCCGCAGCGCACTCCACGTTCCCAGGGATCGAATAAGCGCGACGGCGTCTTCACGATTCCCGGATTCTATGAATCGATCACCGGTTTTACCGAGGCTCCAGGAGACACGGGCCCTGAGGCCGTTCAATGGCTGATTGCCGATGAGGCAAGTTTTGCCGCGGCCACCAACGGCGCAATTTTCGCTGATCCTATGGGCGAGTTCAGTCGTATCCGTGCCGGTTTCAAAGCGATGCCAGACGACGTGCGCCTGTCGTTGATATCACGACGCCTGGGAATGCTCTCACAGGCAGGGCAATACAACTTCCCGAGAATGATCGCCCGCTCGAGTCTGGACGGCGACGCAGGCGCACGGGCCGCGGCGTGGCGTTCTCTCAACGAGTTCGCGCACTCTGCCGCATCACTCGTCTTTCTCGTCAATTCTCCTTCCGCGGCAGGGTATTTGCCGTATTACAAATGGGAGATGGCGGCACTCGTACGTCTCAGCTCACGCATGGCAACTCGGCTTGCTGATGTTGCCGGACTGCTGGAGCACATCATGATGCTAAGTTCGCAAGCGTGCTTCGCCGATTCCAGTAACACCTCCGCCACTGTGTCAACGCGAGACATCGGCGGATACGACGCACCGCATTCTCCGGCAGCTGATGCAATCTATGAGGACATCACACGCATCTGCGATCTTGTCGTACGCGATCTGCGTGCCGAAAACCTCACCACGAGCAGCGAAACGTTCCTTGAGTGGCAGCGTCCCTACGTGGAGGAGACCATTACAAATCAACAGCTAAAAAGTTTATAAAACGGAATGACAGGACAGGAACACTCATGACAGAAGCGCAAGACCTCACAAAACTCGTCGAAACAATCGTGATGACGGAATGGGACCAATTTCAGGAAGTCAATAATGAGGGCGGTCCTGCCAACTGCCAGGGCAACTGGCCCACTTTCTTCCAGATGAGAGCAAGTCAGTTCATGACGTGGAACCGTGTGACGCTGGAGTCATACCACGCCGATCTCGAGCGCGCCAACGAATCCGGTCGCAATCTTCTCACCGAAAAATATGGCCTCATGATGGCGAGCACCGACCCCGAGTATTTCCAGCAGAATCTCGCGGCATACATGCCGAAGATCAACGAGATCCGCACCGAGCAGCAGGAGCGCATCATCACGCTCCAAGTGGCCTGGGCCTACGATTTCCGAGACCGCTTTCCCAAGCTCGGCCAGGCAATGCGAGTGTTGCGTACCAGCGAGGACACCGCTGAGACAACGTCGTTCGAAACATACCTGCGCGCAGAGATGAGCACCTATTCGCAGACAACGCTCGACCATTATCAGGCGCTCATTCTCGAGGACCGCGCACAAGGTATTAACATCACTGAGCAGACGATTCTCAACACCGTACATCTGGGCGGTTTCGCCACCCTCGATGAGGCAGAGGCGGCGCAATAAATATCGCGTCGGTCATACTACTTCAGTACTTATTTCAGTACTTACGCGTGGGCAACTCGTCGGCCGCTGATTCAGGAGTGAACACCTGAGAAGATACGACAGTGGATTTTGCAACCTTTTTCCCGTCCAGCGTTGCGCTCACTAACGATGCGGCCTTGGCGCCAAATAACGGGTTGTATTCGATCACCGACGCGAGTTTGCCCGCTACGAGAGCCTTAAGACCGGCCTTCGTGCCGTCGATTGTCACAATTTTGATGGTGTCTGAAAGTCCCTCCGCCGCAACGGCCTCGGATGCGCCCAGTCCCATTTCATCATTCTGGGCAAAGATGAACGAAATATCGTCATCCTTATATTTCTCAAGGAGGGCCTTGGTCTGTTTAATGGCCGTTTCGGTGCTCCAGTCCCCTTCTGCGGAATCCACGACGGCGATGTTGTCATCAATCGCCTTGTCCCAACCCTGGGTGCGCTGCACTGCGGAAGACGCGGCATCGGCTCCCGTCACGGGGCCTTCCAGCATGAATCCCTTGGCCCCCTTGGGATAAGCCTTGTTGATAAACGTGGCGGCAAGGCGGCCCGCCCACGTATTCGACGGTCCGATCTTCGCCGTATAGAGCGACGCGGTGTCCGGAGAAATGGTGCGATCGAGGAGGAACACTGGAATACTGGCGGCCTTGGCCGTTTTGAGCGTCGCTTCCCACCCCGCTGACTGTGCCGGAGACAACAGAATCGCGCTCACCTTGTCACGAATGAATTTCTCGACGGTTGCCACTTGCTCCTTGTGCTCACCGCTGGGCATGTACACCAAGTCCATGCCCGCTTCCTTGAAAGCGTTCTGCACGTCTTTTTCATTGGCGGTACGCCACGCGGTTTCCGGGCCAATGGCGGCATATCCCACAATAGGCGTCTCCTTGGGTTTCACGGCAGAACTGCCCGTGCCGGCCTTTGCGGCAGATGTATCCGTCACCTGGCCACACGCTCCCATGCCGAAGAGCACGCCGCAGCCGACCACGATGGCCGTGACAATGGCGAACAGTTTCTTCTTCATAGGGCGCTCCTCGTGCGTGGTTCGTTCATGCCGATTATATCGGCACACGCGCCGCTACGCCCGGAGCCAGTGCCTCGTCACGTAGCCTGACCAAGATTTTTAACGTCTTCTCGGACGCACAACAGCGCGACGCCAGAGGCAAGAGTCATGCTGTGCGTCAGGGAGATCTTCCACGTGAGCTGGTCTGCCGAGACTCCCAGCGAACCCGCAAGCGTTTCCGAGTATTCACCGGAGAGGAATATTCCTGGGCATCCCTTGGAATTGCTGAGTATCTCAATGCGCGACCATGAGAATTCATCAAGCGTCAGTGGAAAGGGGCCGCTCCCCAAGGCTTCCGTCCACGCCTTGACCACGCATTCCTTGCCCGCCCAGCAGGCGGCGAGATGGCTCGACAAAGAATCGCCGCGCGCCGCTGCCTTATTCCGTGCCTGCCTCCACTCACGCACCGAAAACAGCTCACTGAATCGAGAACCCGACGCCGCAAGCTGCTCTTCGATCTCGGCGATATCGACCGCATCGTGGCCGATGCCCATGACCGTCGGCACCGCAGAAACAGTGGCAGACACGAAGTCCTTGTCCGCCACTGAATTCTGCGAAAGAGGCGTCATGCGTGGCATGATCACTCCGCTCGCTGGGCGTCTGCAGTCTTGCCCAAGCTCGTGTCGAATACCCCGGAGGCGCTGAGGCGAGCATCAGGATCAAGCAGCATAGCAATCTCGATGGCATGGCTGTCTTGGTGCTTGTCCTGGGTGAAGCGGCGATTATCGATCGCTTCGTAAAGAGGCGCGGCACCCATCATGCCACGCTGGCGTCGACGGGCACCCCGCTCCAGACGCTGGTTGGCGCGAGTTCGCCATTCTTTCAGCGCATCGAGACCTGCGAAAGCCGCAACCGAGGCCTCAAAAGCCCCGGGGTTCACCACGGCCACGAAGCCGGACACGTGCCCAAAGCCAAGAGACGTGGCGAGCCCTGCCTTAATGGTTTCCGTTGTTCCCACCGCCAACGGCGAGCGCAGCCACACGAGGTAGTCATCGGACCGCATGGCGGGGTCCACGCAGTCGAGCGCGGCATTGCCCGGAATCACTCCCGTAGAGAACATCTGCGTGAGCCCGTTGACCTGGAAGATCGCCGCACCGCCCTTTGCATGACCAGTAAGCGTCTTTTGCGACACCACATAGAGAGGGTTGCCCGGATTCCGCCCGATGGCGCGAGCCACCACGTTGTGCAGTTCGGCCTCGTTGGGATCGTTGGCGTTGGTGGAGGTGTCGTGCTTGGACACCACGGAGATGTCATCTGGTGCAACGCCCAGAGCCGCCAATTGACGCACAAGGGCCGAGTCCGCCCCGCCGCGAGCAGCCGCGACAGCACCGAGGCCGGGAGCTGGGATCGAGGTGTGCGCACCATCGGCATAGGAGTGCACAAAGCCCACCACGCCTGCCACTGGAAGGCCCATGCGCAACGCGATATCGCCACGCGTCAACAGAATGGTTCCGCCGCCCTGCGATTCCAGGAAGCCACCGCGACGGCGATCTCCCGCACGGGAGAAGAAGCGCGGTGCAATGCCCTTTGCGGACATCTTGGCAGAATCGGCGGTGGCATTCATATAGCCGAAGCCATTCACTGACTCCACGCCGATGTCATCGATCGCACCGGTGACCACGAAGTCAGCCTTGCCAAGCGTGATCTTGTCGTAGCCCTCCTCGAGCGAGATTGCCGCTGTAGCGCAGGCAGACACGGGCTGAATCATATTGCCGTAGCCGCCGATGTAAGACTGCATCACGTGCGCCGCCACCACGTTGGGCAATGCCTCCTGCAGAATATCGGTCGGATATTCCTTGCCAAGGAAGCGATCGAGGTACAGCTTCCTCATGGACGCCATGCCACCGAATCCTGTACCCTGCGTGGACGCCACGAGAGAAGGGTGCACGTTCTGCAGGATCTCAACCGGCGAGAAGCCGGCGGAAATGTAAGCATCGACGGTAGTCACGATATTCCACAGAGTAATCGGATCCACGTCTCCCACCATGGAGGCGGGTATGCCCCATTTTGTGGGATCGAATCCCTTGGGGAATTGGCCACCCACCGTGCGCGTCATGGTGGCGCGACGCGGCACGCGGGCGAGCGCGCCCTTGGTGCGGGTCACCTGCCATTCGCCCTGTTCCTCGTCGAGGTAGGCAGTGGTGTGCTGGGGATCAGCCGCCACGTATTCTTCGGCCAGTTCCTTACTTGCCACAGAGAAAGTGACGTCCGAATCCAGGAAGATCGCCGTCTCCTCTTCGGAAGCTCCGTGTGCATAGTCATTGCCCATGCCCTTGTCGAAGGGACGGATGCCGGAACGAGCGGTCACCTCGTCTCCATAGCGCTCCGCAATCTCCTCTTCGGGTACGAGCGTGCCGTCTGCGTCATACCAACCGGGCGTCGGCGAATCCTGCCAGCTGAGCAACCCCATGTTCCACGCGAGTTCAAGAATTCCCGCAGCCGTGAGATCCACGGAACCATCGGAGTGAATGCCGAGTTCCGCATCCAGACGGGTGCGTCCGGATCCCCACGGTCCCAATTCGCCAATGGACACAATAACAACCTGGTCCTCGGGACGAGCTGTGACGCCACTCCACTCGGAGAGATCCACTGCCGGCTGGTGCGCTGTGTGTGGGCTTGGAAGCGCCTTGATGAGAGAGCCGGAATCATGTGCCGTTCTCGCACCGGCGAACACCTTCACGCTGTCTGCGCCATTCTGCGGACTTGTCGCCTCGAGCGCTTCCATGCGCGCGGCCTTGCGCTCCTCGGCCTTGGCCCACAGGGCCTTGAGATCAATGGGTTCATCGCCGAGGCCGCCCGTGAGATCCACGTCGAGAGGACCCACGAGAGCCGCCTCCTTGCGCGATGCAGCGGAAGCGAGGTCCACAAGCTTCTCAGAGATCTGCTCAGTGGAATACGTGTGAATTCCCTCGGATTCCACCACTTCAACGAGAGGGTCATTGCCCTTCATGAGCCCCGTGCCACGCACCCAACCGATCTTGGGATGCGCGAAAGTGACGCGGTCCGCCCAGGAATGTTCCACGCGCGAACGGTTGAGAATCGCATCGAACGCGGATTTGACCTCACCGTATGCCCCGTCGCCGCCGAAGATGCCACGATTCGGCGATCCCGGCAGCACCACATGCAGCTTGTGCGCAACGTCGGAATCGGCGCCTATGGCGGCAAGTCCTGCGATGGCACGCTCCACTCCCCACAGCATGAGACGAGCCTGCGATTCGAACAGTTCTCCGGAATCCGCCATGGAGCCGTGAACTGGGGGCGCAGCGAAGGGGAAGAAAAGATCCGGTTCGTACGCAGGCTTGATGATGGTGACCGTGGCTCCCACCGTTTCTTTTTGCTCGGTACCGATCCAGGACACGAGTGAGTCCACATCTCGGTAGCTCGACAGGTTCGCCGGCACCAACCACAACTTGGCGCCGCCCACCGCGTGCTCGCGGTAGAGCTGTTCTGCCCATTGCACTGTGTTTCCGGTGAAGCTGTGGCTCGTGGCCACTACCGTAGCACCACCTGCAAGCAGTCGTGCCACTACCTGAGCTGCGATGGAGTGCGCGCCGACGCCTGTGACAACAGCGACGTTCTCGGCAACATCCGACGCAACGTCAGCGGTCGCCTGCTGCGCAATCCTGGAGTAAATACGTGCCGCCTCGTCCTTGCCGCTGCGCCGAGCACGATTCTCGTACCATGCTGCCTGCTGTGCCACTTCGGAGCCCGCCCCAACATAACTGAGGTGAGCGAGACGCTCGGTCTCCTTGCGCTGTGCAGACGTGTCACCGGACGCCGCAAAGAACAAGCGGGCGAGATCCTCACGGGCACTGGCCCATCGGTCGTCAAAGAGAACCGCCTTGCGCTCGTCGAACTTTGGTGCCACCTGAGCCGGCCAATCAGTTCCCAGTTCAGCCTCAACAGTGCGCATGAGAACGGCATCGTCATCGGCAGCACGCGCCTCATCGCCGCCAGCACCGGCACCCAGAGCCCCTTCAATCGGAGACCGGATCCCTAGTTCCTTGAGAACAAAACGGGCAGCGGACGCCAAGACGCCCTTGTCCCCAACAATCTTGTCGGAAAACTCTGCGAGAGCCGCAGAATCAACTACGGCACCACCGGCTGCACTCCCAACGTTTGGCAGCGACACCGCAACCCCATGTGCTGCGGCGACCGCCTCGACGGCGGAATCAATGAGTTTATCTGCTCCCGCCTTGGTGGATACAGCGTCGGTGGGCAGAACTGCTAACTCACCGCCACGCGTGCTTGCACCTTCTCGGGTATCGAGCAAAAGTGACGCGGTAACCCACGCACTCCATCCCTCACCAAGCTGCCATACACTGCTCACGCGATCCCTGATGGAGCTCGCCTTGACTCCAGCGGCACCAAAGAGAGCCTTGAGACGGTCTCGTACGGCCTCGCTCACTACCTGGCCGAAGGGCTGGTAGTTTGGCGCCACCTTGTCCACGATGCCACTCAGCGCCTTCATGGCAGCCTCGGCAGCGCCCTCAACGCTGGCGACTCCGAGCTCGGAACTGATATCCATGAGCAGCTGATTGCGACGCGACGAAACACCGTTGGTGAGCGTGTCAGTGGTATCGGCGTCACCGATTTGGTCCAGACGAATCTTGGTGGCGTGAGCGATAAGTACCTTGATACCGTCCGAGGCCTTAAACGCGAGGTCTGCAGGACGCTCGCCAGAGGCTACTGGCATGGAAGAAGGAACTTGCGCAGAGGCAGACTCCGCAGACGGTGCGCTCGGTGCACTCGGTGCACTCGGAGTCTGAGAAACGCTCTCAGCACCCGCGCTTGCAGCAGCAGGAGCACCAGCGTCTTCCGCCGCGCCTTCCACCACATCCGCGGCGTCATCACGCACGAGAGAGTCGGCATCCGTATCGGTCATAGACACGCGTACGGCGTCGCGGCCCACGTTGTACACCGTCACATCGCGCGAGACGAAGGCGGGCATCGCCAGGGTCTTGGAGGCGAGATTTGCCAACGTCGGGGCATTGCCCAAGCCCACCTCTATGTACTGCTCGACGCCAAGGCCAGAACCCGTTGACGTGGCCGATCCTTCAGCGCCAAACAACAGAGCCTGGGTTTCAATCCAACGGACGGGGGAAGCAAACTGCCAGCTGAGAAGTTCGGTGAGGAATACGCGACCGAGCTTCTGCTCGTCGGCGGCATAGGAATCCCACAGAATGTCGTCATCCACCAACGATTGAAGACGCTGCGAGGGCACCACCTCGAGAATGGTGCGAGCGAAGTCCTTCGTCAGGGCAAACGGTGCCGCGACGAGGTTAGGAATATAGCGGCCCACGAGGCGCTGGTAGTCGATGTGAGTGGGCAGGAGTTCATCCAACTTGTCGCGGAATTCGGGCACACCCTTGCGCAGCAGAGTGGAATGGAAAGGTACGTCAATGCCGGGCACCAGCATGAACGGGGGCTTGCCACCGAAAGCCTCAGCACGCGCTTCGGAATCCTTGCGCAGGTATCGCAATCCTGCAATGGTTCCTGCCACTGCGTATTGAGCTCCCGCGAGATTGTAATTCACGATCTCAAGGAATTCGCCTGACTCGGCCGACACTTGCTCGATGTAAGCCTTGACATCACGATCTCCCACGCCGAACTGATTCGGACGCAGTGCGCCCATGCGGTAGTTCGAGCGTCCATTGGCGTCGCGATCAATCAAATGATGCATGGTGGAACCGCGATGGAACACGAGCTCCAGCTCGGTCTCCAGCGGAATGATACGGGCAAATGAGCTCAACGCGTCGTACTCGCCCAGCGAATGACCGGCGAAGTATGCGGGCTCCACCACCACACCCTGCTCACGCAGGCGGGCCGTCTGCGCAAACGCAACTGTGGCCAGCGCAACCTGCGTGAACTGCGTGAGATTCAGCAGCCCGTCCGGATGCACGTAGGTGACGCCGTTCGCGGTAAGTTTCTTGGGATTATCACGCACCACGGCGAGAATAGAGAACCCCAGCTTTTCGCGCGTCAACTTATCGGCGCGCTCCCACGTGAGACGTGCGGCCGGGGAGGCAGAGCGCTCGTCGAGAACCATGCCCTGCTTCTGGATTCCCTGTCCTGGGTACACGTATGCCGTCACCGGTGCCGTCGTCACGGCAGTTGCGCGAGACACGATGGCCTTGTTGATCCTGGCGGTGACTTCGAGCACCAGCCCACCGTGCTCCACCTTGCCCACGCGCTCCACCGAGATTTCCACACGCTCACCCAGCTGCACCATGCCATACATGTTGTAGGTCCATCCGGCAATCTCGTAGTGTGCGCCCTTCTCATCAAAGGCCTGCACCGCGTGCTGGGCGGTGGCGGACAGCCACATACCGTGCACGAGTGGGGCCTGCAGCCCTGAGACTGCGGCGCCGCGATACGAGGTGTGAATGGGATTGAAGTCACCTGAGGTACGGGCAAAGGCTGTCATGTCGCTCGGAGCAGTCACGCTCACACGACGCAAAAGACGGCGAGGCGTCTCACTGTGCTCCACCTCTAATCCTCCAAAGTCGGCGGCAGCAACGGGCAGATCCGAGGAATAGGCACGACCGCGAATGGCAAAACGCTCCACCTCGTGCACGAGAACAGTACCGTCCGAGCTCCGGTGTTCCACATGAATGGTCACCACGCGTCCCGAAGCGGACTCGCGGTAGTTCTCCGCCCAGCTGGTAAGGCTAATCTGCTCACCGACGTGCGCAAGAATTCGTGCGTCGCTCTCGGTGAAGCGCACCAAATGGTCCAAATGCACGGCGTTGAGCAACCCCTCGATTACGGGGAAGCCGTCGACATACACGGATCCCAGCGCCGCATAGATGGCTGGCCACGCAGGCCCCACGAAGGCATCAGGGACAATGGCTGTGGGCTGCAAGTTAGCGGGCAGGGCTCCCCCGGTGACTACTTCGTGGTCCACTCCAAGATTGGAGCTCAGCGTGTACTGAGAGTGTGCAACGCCGAAGGGGCGGTCTGCACTGATCGCCGCGGCAGAAGTATCCACCGCGGGCATGGCAGTGAGTTCATCACCGGTAATGGCCGTGTTGCCGATGCCTGCGGTTGCAGCGAGCATGGCGTAGACATGTTGAGGAAGACGGTCACGATCCACAATGGGCAGCCGTGCGGGCTCGGACGCCTCCACCACGAGTGGAATGACGATGTGACGCACGGCATGCTTATCTGTACCACCGTCAGGATCGTTGTCCCAGAAGGTGTCGAGATTGATATCGAGGTCAAAGAGTCGGCGTGTGCCGGAGAGCGAGCCCTCCGCCGCAGCGGCCTCGTGCACCTCTCGAATCACGTATTTGCTGTCGCCATGAGTCGTGCCATACGCGGGATTATCCGTGAGATGGCTCACCCACGAAATGTGCGGACTGTTACGGATGAAGTCCTCAGCGTCGTCGGCACCCTCAAGAACCGAGAAGGCGGCATGAGCTCTTGCCTCGTCGACGTTAGTTTCGTCGTTGGCATGGTTCTTCTTCGCACGTTCAACCGTCGCGGCGTCGAAGCGCCCCAAGATATTCGCTACAGGTTCATTCACCGTGGTGATGCCAGCGACCGAAATCGGTCCCGGAATAATACGCACAGAATCGGCGGAATAGCGCGGATCCTCAGACTGCCACAACTGGTCTTGACCCCACCACCGCAACAAGTCGCCATCAATGACTGGTACGAACGGCAACGGCTTGGGATATTCGCGCAGCAGCCCGGGGAACCAGGCGGCGTCAACAGGCGTCACCAAGATCTCTGCCGCTTGCGGATAGGCGTCGGCGAGCTTCTCCAAGGCCGGAGCGGGCTCGGCCACATCTTCGGCCGAAGCGAAGAGCGACATGAAATCTCCCTGTTCCTTCTCGCTCACACGAGCCTCGATGCGATGCAGAAGATGAAGGAAGCGATCCACATAGGTGGGATCGGCCCAGGGATATGACAATTCGGCAAAGCGGTGCGCCCACTGAAGATAGCTCATGGACTCCACGTCGCCAAAATAGGGTTTGGCGGTTTTGCCGAGAGCCTCGATCAGCTCCTCGCGCTTGGTGACGAGATCTTCCGGATGCTGCTGGGCGTGGGCGATGAGACGTCCCGCCTGAGCAGAAGAGTTCTCCAGCTCGTAGATATCCGCACGCAGATGGCTTAAGCCAGAGGCGACGCCACCGATGGAGGATCCCGCAGGAACCCACTTCTCTCCCAGAGGAGCAAAGGGATCTGCATCATTGTCATGCAGCGCACTTTCAGAGATGCCGGGCGTCTCCACGAGAGCTTGCTTGACCTGGGGGCTCGTGTGCGCCTCTTTGGCGGTCATGGCAGTGGTACCGACGAGGACACCGTCCACGGGCATGGCACGAAGGCCATAATGAGCCGACCAGTCGCCGCTGATATACTCCGCGGCGCGTTCTGGCGTGCCGATTCCGCCGCCTGCAACAAGAACGATATTGGAGTGCGTGCGCACTTCGGAATAGGTGCTCATGAGAAGGTCATCGAGAGATTCCCACGAATGGTGCCCACCCGCTACGCCACCTTCGACCTCCATGATGACCGACACGGGAGCGACTGCTTGAGCAATGCGCACCACCTGCCGGATCTGGTCCACAGTGCCGGGCTTGAATCCCACATAGGGCAGGCCATCGGCGCGCAATTCCTTGACGAGCTCCACGGCTTCGTCAAGCTCGGGGATACCAGCCGAAATAACCACACCATCAATGGGTGCGCCACTCGCGCGCTTCTTCGGGACGATGCGCGTGGAGCCAAACTGTAGATTCCACAGGTAGCGGTCCATGAACATGGCGTTGAATTCGACAGTACGGCCCTCGTCAAGAAGTCCCTCAAGCTGACGCACGTGAGTGTCGAACACTTCCTCGGTGACCTGGCCGCCGCCCGCAAGCTCGGCCCAGTATCCGGCGTTGGCGGCTGCCGCCACGATCTCGGGATCGACTGTGGTGGGAGTCATGCCCGCGAGAAGAATCGGCGAGCGACCAGTGAGCCGTGTGAAGGCCGTTGTGATCTTGTCTCCCGCACCCGTCGAGACGACAGACGGCGCAAAGGCGCTCCAGTCTTGGGTACGCTCCGGCTCATAGTCGGCCTGGGAACCCAGCTTTTCGCGAGCGATGCCCGTGGTGGCATCGACCACACCAGCACCAGAGCCTTCCACGAGACTCAGAGTGAGCTTCCCAGCGGTCTGACCAGGACCGAGATCGACGAACCACACGTCGCGAGCATCACCCTTTGCGAGCGCTGATTCCACTTGCTCGTCCCATTCCACAGTGTCAACAAGCACCTGACGTGCCACGTCCGCTGCCAGATTCGCATCGAGGCCAGAGCTCTGAGCCCACTCACGCACTTGGGCAATGGCGGGTTCAAGAACCTCAGAGTGGAAGGGAATGGTGACTTCCAAGTACTCAAGCGTGGGAGAAAACACGCGACCTCCACGCACCTTATTTTTGCGCAGTCCCTCTTGCTTGCGGTGTTCGGCGGCAACGGCGCCGGCGAAAAGCTCCAGATCCTGAGGATATCCCGAAATCACAAAGCTGTCGCGGCTATTGCGCACTCCCACGCTGATGGGTCCGCGCGTGGCATTGGCCTCATCGAGTCGAGAAATAATGGCCGTGATCTGGGCGAACGTCGCATCTTTCACGCTCATCATGGGTGTGGGAGTGGACGCGGCATCCGACCCTTGTGCGGCGAAGGCGGTCGCGCCACCGGCCCCCGCAAGGGTACGCCACGTGCGCGTTCCTGCCGCACCGATGAGCCGTGCGATGGCAAGAAGTTGAATGAGGTCGGCATCGGCATCTGAATCCACATCGACGTCTCCGGGAACCGCCGTCTCCTGAATCGCTGCCACAGCCTTTTCGGCAAGGACCCCTTGAGAGTGTCCCAGCACGGCGAGCGGCGCGGCCTGAGTTCCGTTCATTCCAAAATCCAAGTCCTGAGCCTGCGCATCGAGTATGGCGCCGATCTGAGACAGGAAAATGCCTGGGACACTCACGCTCGCGGCAGACGCTGCGCCAAGATGAGCAGGCGACGCGGGCCATCCCAGCAGATCCACCTGGGTGCCATTAATTGCGAGGAGATCGGGTGCCACGGCGCTCAGGGCAGCCGCTGACGCATCGGCGTAGCGCGTCAGCACAGCGGCAATGTCCGGTGCCTCCATCAATTCTTCCAAAGCCGAAGTCCATGGAGTGGACTGCCCGGCAAACGTGAGGACGTATGACTGGGTGGCAAGGCGAGAGAAGAAGGTGGTGTTCATAGTGTGTGTCCTTTTGAGTGAGTTCCGAGGTTGCAAAGATGTGGTGTGTGATGTGGATGCCATGGGAGTGGCCCACCGGCTACAGTGGCTGATTTCCGTGCCGCTTTGGAGCTCCGTGCCGGGGCTTTTTATCGCGGAGGAGTTCCAGCGAGTGCTCGATGATGTCACGGGTTTCTTCGGGATCGATCATGGCGTCGAGTTCGCCGATTTCAAGCGACAAGTTGGCGTTGAGCGTGGTGCGCTCGTAGTCGGAGATGAGGTCGGATCGCAGTTCCTCTACGTCTTTCCCAGCCTCTTTAGCCTTTTGCAGGTCCCTTCGATGAATGATGTTGACGGCGCCCGCAGCACCCAACACGGCTATCTGAGACGTGGGCCATGCGAAGTTGAGGTCAGCGCCGATGGACTTGGATCCCATCACGATGTAGGCGCCGCCAAAAGCCTTGCGCAATACAACTGTCACCATGGGAACCTGCGCGTTGCCATAGGCGTAAATCACCTTGGCCCCACGGCGGATGATGCCGGCGTGCTCCTGCTCCGTGCCCGGCTTGTATCCCGGCACGTCCACGAGCGTGACGAGAGGAACGTTGAACGCGTCACAGAGGCGCACAAAGCGCGCCACCTTCTCCGAGGAATCAACGTCGAGGATTCCCGCCATTTTGTTCGGCTGATTCGCCACGATTCCCACGGGAGAGCCGTCGATACAGGCGAAACCCACCACTGCAGAGGGTGCGAAGAGCTCATGTACCTGCACGAACTCGCCGTAGTCCACGAGACAGCGGATTACTTCCGTCATATCGTACGGAGCTCGCTCGTTGTCCGGAACAATTGTTGCGATACGCTGACGGGCACTTTGATCGGCATGACCGGCGGCGTAGCTGTATCGCGGAACGCTTGCCCGTGCATTGGACGGCAAATAGCTCAGCACCACGCGCGCATAGTCGATGGCATCTGCCTCATTCTCCGCGAGGTAGTGCGCCACTCCGGAAACAGAGCTGTGCACCATGCCGCCGCCAAGTTCATCAAATGTCACGGACTCGCCCGTGGCGGTTTTCACCACATCGGGTCCCGTGACGAACATGTTGGAGTTTTCCTTGGTCATCACGATGAGATCGGTAAGTGCTGGGCAATACACCGCGCCGCCCGCGCAAGGACCAAGGATAAGCGAAATCTGCGGAATATAACCGCTGGCGTCGCACGTCTTGCGGAAGATGCGGCCATACTGTGTCAGCGCTGCAACGCCCTCCTGAATGCGCGCACCACCGGAGTCAATGAGCGCCACGACCGGCACTCCCATGTCCACGGCCTTATCCAGCAGGTGGCAGATTTTCTGCCCCTCTTCCGTCCCCAGCGTTCCACCCTTGATGGAGAAGTCCTGGGCATACACGGCGACGGTACGACCATAGATCTTTCCGAAACCGGTAATGACGGCTGCACCGGGATTGCCCTTGCCGATGTTGCCACCGCGGAAACGCCCCAATTCTTCAAAAGTCCCTGTGTCAAACAGTAAGTCGAGGCGCTCGCGAGCGGTGTATTTCCCCTTGGAGTGCTGACGTTTGCGCGCTCCCTCCTCTGCTGATTCCGCCAGTTTTGCAGCTGTCTTGATGATCTCGCGCACCGGCTGATGGAGAGGTTGGCTGCCGGCGGAACGCGCCGCCGCATCTGTAGTGGATGTGAGCGTAGCGGTCATTTCTCCTCCTCTTTTGCGGCGTCCTTCTTTTCGTCAAGCTCCACCGTGGCGAGACGCACCAAGGTCTCCCCGGCATCGACGCCTTGCGCCGGACCGACGAGAATCTCCTTGATGTGACCATCAAGCGGCGAATACACGTAGTTTTCCATTTTCATGGACTCAAGAACGATGAGAAGATCTCCCTTCGCCACCGCCTGATCCGGTGCAACACAGACGCGCGTCACAACAGCCTGCATGGGAGAGCTGATATCACCATCCGCTCCGGGAGCCGCGTGACTGGCGTCGGCAGTGACGCGCGATCCCTGTCCGCGGAGAGGCTGGCTCAGTGGCTTAGTTTTATGACCCTTCGACACGGCTCCCGCAAAGAGTTCGGGCGGAAGAGACAGACTCACACGCTTGTTGTCGATTTCTATAACGAAGGTTTCGTTGTCATCGCGCTCCTCTGCGATGGAGCCTTCCCCTGCCGTTAAGGATGCCGGTTGACCTGAGCGAGTGGATTCGGGCGCTACAGTC
The DNA here is from genome assembly GCA_022651005.1 of Bifidobacteriaceae bacterium. Lineage (GTDB taxonomy): Bacteria > Actinomycetota > Actinomycetes > Actinomycetales > Bifidobacteriaceae > JALCQC01. The sequence goes on along the minus strand of JALCQD010000006.1, from coordinate 6,669 downwards.
AAATACTTCTTCTCTAGCCATTTGGTGGTGACGGAGAAAGTTCCATCCGCCGCCACAAAGTCAGGATCCGTGAAGATCTTCTCGAAGAGATTTTTCGGGGTGGGAACTCCGTCAATCTCAAGCTCCTCAAGTGCTCGCACAACTCTCGCAATGGCGGCAGCACGGGACTGCGCCGTCACGATGAGCTTTCCCATCATGGAGTCGAATTTGGCAGAGATCACGTCGCCCGCCGCCACACCTGAATCCACCCTGATTCCAGGGCCCGTAGGCCATACGATGCGATCCAGTGTCCCCGATGCCGGCGTGAGATTCGTTGCAGGGTCTTCGGAGGTGATGCGCAGTTCGAAGCTGTGCCCACGCGGTGCGGGAGCGGGTGTCAACGACCCTCCCGCGGCAATAGTGAGCTGTTCACGCACCAAATCCAGGCCGCTCACTTCTTCGCTGACGGTGTGTTCCACCTGGAGGCGCGGATTCACTTCGAGGAAATACACCTTGGAATCAGGCGTCACCATGAACTCGCAGGTGCCGAGTCCCACATACCCAGCGGCGTCAAAGAGCTTCTGAGAAAAACCCTCCAGCTGAGAGATCACGTCCGCCGAGAGGAATGGCGCAGGCGCCTCTTCCACGAGCTTCTGATTTCTGCGTTGTACGGAGCAATCACGCGTGGAGTACACCGTAAAGTTGCCCGCGCCATCACGACCAGACTGAGTTTCCACGTGCCGTGCCTGCGGCACGAACTTCTCGATGAAGTATTCGTCGAGGTCCCCACCCTGCAACGCGTCATGACTCATGTAGAACGCACGCAGCTCTTCATCGGTTCCCGCCACCGTGATGCCGCGGCCGCCACCGCCGTCGGTGCGCTTCATCATGATGGGGTACCCATGCTCATGCGCAAAGTCCAGCAGGGGTTGAATACCACTCACTGGATCGGAAATGCCGGGAACGGGAGGAACCTTGGCGCGCTCGGCAAAGCGTCGAGCAGTGATCTTATCCCCAAGCTCATCGAGCACTTCAGGTTTAGGACCGATCCACGTGATGCCTGCTGCGATGACCTTTGCAGCGAATGACGAGATTTCGGAGAGAAAACCATACCCCGGGTGCAGGGCATCGGCCCCCGAACGACGCGCTATCTCGATGAGGAGATCTTCGTTGAGATAGGTCTCGTTGTAGGTGCTGCCAGGGAGCAGATACGCCTCGTCCGCGAGCCGTGCGAACAGCGATTCCCGATCGGCCTCCATGTAGACGGCCACCGTTTTGATACCCATCTCATGAGCAGTACGCACCACGCGCAGAGCAATTTCACCGCGATTGGCAATGAGTACTTTCTCCATATTGCAACCCCATCTCACTCTCTATTCGATACCTCGCACACACAACGCTTATGGTCATTACAAAAAATCGAAGCATCCGTTTCAGTCGATGCCAACGTCACCTACAGTGACCGTGAGAGTGCCGCCAGCTCTCGTGCGCACCACCAAGGCACCGTCCGCATCAATGTCCACAGCCTGCGCGTCGAAGGTGCGTCCGTCCACCAGCGTGATGTGTGCGGGCCTGCCCACGGTCACACTCTCCGCGAGCGCTTCCTGCCGCAATTGTGACCGGGAGCGTTGCGGAGCTCGCACACTCGTTTCAAGCCGCTCACGCAAACGCAGCGCGATCAAAGCCGCAAGAAGATCTCTCAGTGAGGCATAATCAGGGAGCGGAGTTTCCACGTGCTCATGCAATGACGTTGCACGGGCAATGGGAAGATCCTCGGACTCCATAAAAAGATTGAGACCTATGCCGAAGGCAACAACGATGGTGCCGTCTTTCTGCGCAATCGTGCGACTGAGAATGCCACCGAGTTTACGTCCATCCATGAAGATGTCGTTAGGCCATTTCAGGCCCAGAGGGACCTCATATCTCGCGCCAAGACGCCGCACGACGCATTGCAAAGCATCGAGCACCGCCAAACCCGCGCACGTTGTCAGCCATCCTGTGCCCACAGCTTCTGACCGCGCCGCCTCCATCGCCACAACGAAGGTTCCCGCGAACGACTTGCCTCGCTGGTTCGTCCACTGCCTGCCCAAACGTCCGACTCCCGCGGTTTGTGCATCTGCGCTGACCACCGAAAGAGGAAGTCTGGCTGCCGCATCATCACCAACCGTCATTGCAGCGTCGTTAAACATCACTCGAACCGCCTGCGGCAACGTCATCTCCGGGTACTTTTCTAAACGCTCCGTCAGCATGCGTTGGCAGAAATCCATCGTGGAATCAACTGTGTCAAGAGTCGTCCACGAACACACCGCCGGGCATGATGCTACGTCGAGTACGACGTCAGCAAGCATGGTCGAAGAACCTGATGTGAGAGGCATAGCTGCAAAACTATCAATCTCATAGAGCACGGAAAAGCACAGTTATGACAAAAAACATTTGTGTAATTTGTAGATTTCTACAAATCCTCTGACATCGAACACCTCTAGCATGTGGCGTGCCAGATTATTCAGAAACAGTCAATCCCGCACAAGGACGTCTTCATGGCACTTCATTTCTTTACTCACAACAAGACTGCCGCTCATAACGAAATTTCTCTGGGCACGCCCCGTGACGCGGCACAAACACACGACACATCACCACTGGTGACGTGGCTCTCCCGTGGTATCCGCGTTGCCGTGTTCACAGGGCTGCTCATCGTGTCCACGCTCGTCGGCGTCATACCGCTGCCGGGAAATCCGGTTGGCATTACTCTGCAGACATTTGTTCTCATGCTCATAGCCCTCAGTCTGGGTCCTTGCGAAGCCGCGAGCGCCGTGGCTTCCTATCTCGCCATTGGCGCGGCCGGCTTCCCGGTGTTCTCTGGCGGCATGAGCACAGCGGCACTCGTTGGCCCCAGCGCCGGCTATCTCTACGCCTTTGTTCCTGCTGTCTTCATAACAGCTCTTCTCAGGCGCCGTATTGTTGCCTCGCATACGTGGTCCGCTCTCGTACGAGACATCGCAGCGTGCCTTCTGGGATGCGTGGTACTTCCGTTACTCAGCGGCATTCCTGTGCAAGCGGCGTTCACGGGCACGCCCCTCACAACCGTCGCGGCGATGTCCTCCCCGTTCATCATCAACGATTGCATCAAAGTCATGATCGCTTGCATCATCGTGCGTACGGCTGCGGGAATCACGCATCGCATCCGTGGTTGATCATTGCATTGGTTGCTATCGGCCACCTTCTCAGCCCTCAAACCCTTTGACAGCTTCTCAGTGAACCCCGTCGATTTGGTAAAGCCCCTCACCCGTAACCGTGCTCATCGGTTGCGGGTTTTATGATTGAGGTAATGAAACTTACGAGCGCACGTCGAAATACGCCGTCCGAAGGCACCGCGGTTCCCACACCGCCCGTCCTCGCCAGCGTCATCACGATTCTTCTCAGCATCTTTCTCGCCCTCTGCTCCGCAGTGGGGCCGCTGTATCGCAGCGGAGGCTCTATCTCCGGATTCGGAGTGGCGAACGCGCTCATTCTCCTTGTCACAGCCTGCGCCTATTACTGCGGCATTCGCTGGCTCGCACGTTGTTTCTACCGTTATTCATTGGGATCTATGCCGTCTCGATGGATTCACACAGCGGGTGCGTTCCTCTCGCGGCATTGTGACCCCTCGGGAACACGCCGAAAAAAACTCGCGAACTCCATTGTAAAAATCACACGCTCGCGCACAACAATCTTCGTCTTTCTTCTCATCGTATGGATATGGGTACCGCTTCTTCTGCAAGTGTCCTATGGCGCCGACCTCGTAAGCCAAAAAACGGAATTCACCAGTTGGCTGCACAATCTCCGGGCTGGTGACCAGCCCTATGAGCAGGGCTTCAGCCAAGCGGATATCTACCCCATCGCCCACTACCTGTGGCCTCAACACCCAGCTTTTCTCACCAATCAGCACAACATCATCTTGACGTTTGTGTACGGACTTTTTTGGCGTGCTTCACGTCTCGCGCTTGGCACGGCGGCTCCCGGAATCATCGTCCTCGGCGTGCTGCAATACATCTTCGCCGCCGGATGCTGCGCCCTCACCGCCTGGCGTTTCTTCACTGTGAGGAGAGGCACACGCCTGACGCATAAGGCAGTTGTGCTTGCCGTTCTTGCAGCGTCGCCGATCATTCCACTCAGCACGATCTCGCTGACGAAGTCTCCCCTTTTCGGATTTGCTCTCGTGTGGTGGTGTGGGGTCCTCTACGAAATGGTTCATACCAAAATCAAGAACGGCAAGGGCGCAGCGGCACTATCGCGTGGAGGAAAGTGGGAACTCATTCTCAGCGGTGCTTTCATGCTGATTTCCGCGAAGTATGCGGTCTACATCATGATCATAGAGGTTGTGGTGTTGCTGGTGACTTCTCATCGCAACTGGAAGGTGTGGATTGTCTGCATTGCACTTCCCGTTGTGATCTTCCAGGTATTCCTGTTCTCACTCATTCATTCTGGTGCCATTATCAACGGCGACTCCATCGAGAGCAAGGCCATCCAAGTCCAGCAAATAGCGCGAGCGGCGCGGGACAATCCAGGCGCAATATCATCTGAGGACCGCGCCAAGCTGGCCCCTATCTTCAACCTTGATGTGATGGCGAAAGTTTATAACCCCAGCGACGCCGATCCCGTGAAATCCTCTGGCAGCAAGGACAAGCTCACTTCGTATAAGTGGCTCACTGTCACCTCCTCCGACTGGAAACAATTCAACTCGGCATGGCTCGACATCGGGAAAAAGGCTCCCAAGGAATATTTCGATGCCTTCGTGGCAGAGTTCTATGGCTACTTCGATATGGCCGATCCTCCTTCTACCTCTGCCTTGTATTATTCCGATACTCCCTATATCACCGCGATCTTTGGCCAGGGATACACCAATTTCCCTCCGCGCGCTACTTTCCTCGGATTCCTTCGTGGGTGGTCTGCTGTTCCTGTCATCGGCTGGTACTTCCACGGCAATTTCTGGGTCATCCTGACGCTTGTATTCATGGCCGCCCAATTAAGGTTGCGGCGGTGGAAGGAACTCCTGTGGCAGCTTCCATTGCTCATCCAGATGGGCGTCATGGTGATGTCGCCCGCGAACAACTTCGATCGACACATGATTGGCATCGTCATCATGTTCGCCTATCTCTGCATTGATCAGTTCAGACGGCGCGACACTTCACCGGTTGCTCCTTCCGACAGAATTGAAAGAGAGCCCGCCCATGACTGAAGGCCATGAACAAGATCTCGATATCAAGGTCAGTCATCTCATTGACATTACGAGCACTCAGCTCAAGGAGGAGCTGCCCTGGTATCGCGACCTTCCAGAGTCCGAGAACGCCACGCTCAACGAAGTGATTCGAGCCGCACTCGAGGATTTTATTTCATGGTCTTCTGAATTCATGGCCGCCATCGACGATGATGGGGACTCAGAGGAAGCGGCTCTCGGCCGGCGAAAGGCTGCTACAGACAGTATCTTCTTCATAGCTCCCCTTGAGTTCACAAAATCTATTAGTCTTCAGCAGACTCTGCAGATCACACATGCAGTTGTCGACATTCTCGAGCGCAATATCACGTTGATCGCTGACAAGGGCCAGGAGTCGCGAATAAGTCACGCCATGCTCTACTATTCGCGGGAAGTCGCCTTCTCCGCGGCAAGTGTGTACGCGTCGGCAGCAGAAGCACAGGGAGCGTGGGACGCTCGCCTCGAAACACTCGTCATCGAATCTCTCATCAGTAACGTTGCCGACGATCATCTCCCGGCACGTCTCGCTGCCCTAGGCTGGCAAATTGACGATCCCACATTCTGCTTGGTGGGAACCCTCGCGGATACCGGAGAAATATCGGGTGGATTCGTTCAGGATAAGTTGCGCAACCGCCTCCAGCAGATGGGGGCACACTGCTGCATGTCGATGCATGGCACAGCGATGGTCACCTTAGTCGGCGTCAAGGGTGATGTCGATGCAAAAGAGATGATAGGTAATTTATCCGATCTCTTTGATGCAACGTCGCCAATGTGCGTAGGACCACTGCGCAAAAGCATAGAAGGAATAGCAGCCACAGTTCGTGCAGCTGTCAATGGATTCAATGCGGCTCCTGCCCTGCCCGGCCTGCCACGTCTCTTCAGATCTGACGAAGTTCTGCCTGAGCGTGCTCTTATGGGAGACACTGACGCTCGTGAAGAGCTCTACAGCAGCATTTATTTGAGGTTAAAGGAACAAGCCAGCGATGCCATGCTAGAGACAGTGGACGCTTATCTTGAGACCGGCTCCCTCGACTCCACAGCCTCGTTGCTAGGAGTACATGGAAATACCGTGAGGTATCGGCTTCGAAGGACCACAGAGGCCACGGGATGGGATCCCATGAACTCTCGTGATGCGTATGTTCTTTTGGCGGCGTTGAAGGTCGGTTACGTGCGGGATGCCCTTCCCTCCACGCTCTGAGGGCCGGGCCGGTCTTCCCGAAGCTTTCCGCGGCCGCCGTGGAGGGACGGCTCGCGTGGTTTCGGGTCCGCGTGGTTCCTGGTCCCGGATATGCGAAATCCCCCCAATGTTTCCATTGGAGGGATTCCTTAAGTGTGATGCGGCGGCGTGCTACTCTCCCACACCCTGTCGGGTGCAGTACCATCGCCGTGCCCGGGCTTAGCTTCCAGGTTCGGAATGGGGACTGGGCGTTTCCCCGGGGCCATGGCCACCGCAAATCTTT
>JALCQD010000005.1 GCA_022651005.1 Bifidobacteriaceae bacterium | reverse complement strand
AAAGATTTGCGGTGGCCATGGCCCCGGGGAAACGCCCAGTCCCCATTCCGAACCTGGAAGCTAAGCCCGGGCACGGCGATGGTACTGCACCCGACAGGGTGTGGGAGAGTAGCACGCCGCCGCATCAAAACGTTTAAAGGGAAGTCCGAAAGGATTTCCCTTTTTTCATATCTGTAACAGGAAGCAGAAGTTGACACACTGTCAACAATTGGAATATAATCATAGTGTTCATTAAAGGAGATGAGCACTCATGACTGATATTTCTTCCACGCCTCGGTATCGCCCAGGCGATGCAAAGTATGCTGAGATCATCTCCGTTGCGCGCGACGTCATCATGACGACCGGCTTTGACGGAATGACCATCAGCAACCTCTCCAAAAAGGTCGGGATGACGCGCTCCCTCTTTTACCATTACTTCAAGAACAAGGATGCTGTTGCCAAGGCTGTTCTCAATGAAGAGATCTCAAAATACCTTGGTAGTCTCGAGAGCTGGAACGCGCGTCGAGAAACGGGAAATGTAGAGAAGGCACTGGACGACATCGTGGATGTTTTCTACAGAGCCGTTGACGAGAGCAGCCTTTTTCATCAGCAACTAGCAAACTCAGGCAACGCTTCGCTGTATATCCGGTTCATGAGTGAAGTGGCAGATACCATTGCTGACTACCTTGCGGATACAACAGTCAAAGACTTTGTGAAATACCATCCATTGCCAATTTCAAATGTTCACGAGACGTTTTACATGATGACGATCGGGCTCATCTCTTACATTCGTTCGCATCCACATGCACCCAAGGAAGTTGTCAAGCATGTGGCGGCACAGACGCTTCACATCGAAGAATATTTGAAAAAGGACGAGGTGATGGCGCCAAGCTGACCGAGAACTAAAGAAGAATTTGTAAAAGTGCTGGGGCCGCACCCGCCAAGACGAGGCTCCAGCACCATCAGCATTACATCAAAGGAGATCCAATGCTTTTTCAAGTATATGGAGATATGGCCACCTATCAATGGATTGGCTGGATATTGGTCTTTGCGTGCCTCATTGGTGCTAACGAAGTGGCACGCCGCACAAAGGTGGGCGGAGTTATCTGCTTCATCGGCATTCCTGCGGTGCTGACGATCTATTTCGTCGCCATCTATGTAGGGGCTGTCAATGGCGCGGAGTGGGCGCTGAACAATCCCACCTACGTGCACATGAACAGTTGGTTCCACTACGCGAAGCTCTACGCCGCAACCATCGGCTGCATTGGCTTCATGGCGCTGAAGTATCACTGGGGCAAGTTGGGCAAGGCTGATTGGTTCAAAGCCTTCCCATTTGTCATTGTGGCCATCAACATTCTCATTGCAGTCGTTTCCGATTTCGAGTCGGCTTTCCGCGCGTTCGGCACCACCTGGATTAGCTCGGAAGGCGTTACCCTCATGGGTGGCTGGCACAACGTGTTTAATGGTGTGGCTGGATTGCTCAACATCGCGTGCATGACTGGCTGGTGGGGCATTTACGTCAGCAAGAAGAAGCAGGATATGCTGTGGCCCGACATGACGTGGGTCTTCATCGTGGCATATGACCTGTGGAACTTCACTTACACGTACAACTGCCTGCCTACGCACGCATGGTACGCAGGTCTCGCACTACTGCTCGCGCCCACTGTTGCCAACTTCTTCTGGAACAAGGGTGGTTGGATTCAGAATCGTGCCAATACGTTGGCCCTGTGGTGCATGTTCGCGCAAGTTTTCCCAGTGTTCGAGGATTACAGCAACTTCTCAGTGAAGTCAGTGAACAATCCGTCCGTGAATTTTACGGTGTCGGTGATCGCTCTTGCTGCGAACTTTTTGGCACTCGGTTACATCGTGTACCGCGCCAAGAAGCAGGGCATCAACCCTTACACGCACGAAGTGTTCAAGGGCACTCGCGATTTCGAGCAGGCGATGAGCCGGTCCGAGATCGAGCAGGCGGCATAATCGCTGCGTTTGCATCCTCCAATGGGGTCGCGCCTTTCCCGGTGTCGGCCCCATTCGTTGTTTTAATTGTGTTATACGGCGGCTTCCATCAGCCAGTCGTGCTGCAGATCGCTGCCAACGACGAACGAATGATCCCCGACTTTTTGGAATCCACGCTTCACATAAAAAGATTTCGCCGGTTCGTTATGTTCCCATACGCCTAGTGCAATCTTTTCTTTTCCCTGCGCCCGGGCGAGCTCCACCGCCTTCTTGTACAGCAGACTTCCCAGTCCGTGACGCTTATAGTCAGGAAGGATGTAGATCCTTTCGAGCTCCAATGCATTGGTTGCCTTAACGTCCTTCGTGACGGCCTCGCCAACGTTCAGCTTCATGTAGCCCGCAGGCGTGCCGTCAACCGTTACGAACCAGAACGTGGTGCCTGCTGTGCGCAACTCTCGTGTAAGCTGCTCTGGGGCGTAGGCGGTATCCAGGAATTTCTGCATGTCTTCCGGTGCGGTGTTGGCGGCAAATGTGTCGGCAAACGTGATCCGGGCCATGTGTGCCAATGTGAGAATATCTGTGGCTACTACTTGTCTCATTGCATTCCTCAATTATTGAGTGTCCTTCCGTCTTTCCTTGTGATCAGTAGTGTCTTTTGCCGCCGTTTTTGACCAGTTGCCAATCCTTGTCAATGTTTGTGCACATCTGGTTGAGGAGGCGTGTCAGGGTTGCTGCCTCCTGGGAGTTCATGCCGGCTAGTGCGCGTTGGAGTGAGTATTGATTCTCTCGATAAATATGCGCATATGCCCGTGTGCCCGCATCGGTGGCAAAGAGCAAGCTCGATTTTGCGTTGTCCGGATTGGGCCGTTTGACGACGAACCCCTGATGGCAGAGCTTGGTCACGCTGCGTGCGACCGTTGCGCGGTCCACTTTAAGGCGATTCGCCAGCTGCTCTTGTATGATGCCCGGATGCTCGACGATCTGCACCAAATAGAGATATTGCCCACGCGTCAGATCTAAATCTCGGAACTCGATATTAGAAATACTGTCTAGCGCCCGCGCCACAACGCCGATTGCTCGTAATGCATCCAATGGTCATTCACCAACTTTCGGATATTGAGTATACGCATTTGTATTGCAAATGCAATACGCGAGGTTCGTAAGGTCGACTGCTGTCGGATGATGGCTCGCTTTCGGATGATTGGAGCGCATTAACGATGGCGAGCAAGTGAAATAACCCATGATAAGAAATAATGCCTTTCACTTACTGCCGAACAGGGGCTGTCTGCGACGACCCAGTTCTGCCGGGCATTAGAGTGGAAGGCGTCAATGGAGATGGACGGCATAAGGAGCAATATGAAGAGATTTACATTGGGAACTTCTGGACTAGAGACGTCTCGTGTTGCGCTGGGAGTCATGCGTATCAGCGAAAAGACGCCTGACCAGGCCGCGGAGATTGTCAAGACGGCTCTGGATAGCGGTATCACGTTCTTCGACAGCGCTGATGTCTATGCGGCGGGTAAGAGCTCGGCCGTACTGGGCAAGGCCCTTGAAGATCTTGGGGTCCAGCGCGATTCCATTCAGATTCAGACGAAATTCGGCATCGTTAACCCGGATGATAAGGGCATTGTGCGCTACGACTTCTCGAAGAAGCACTTGTTGGCAACGCTGGATCGCGAGCTCGACCGCCTCAAGACTGATTACGTGGATTCCGTGCTGCTGCACCGTCCGGATACTCTCGTGGATCCGGAAGAAGTGGCGGAGGCCTTCAACGAGTTGCAGGCCTCGGGCAAGGTGCGGCACTTCGGCGTGAGCAATATGCGCCCGTGGCAGGTGGAGCTCATTCAGAGCGCGGTGCCGCAAAAGCTTCAGGCCAATCAGCTGCAATTTGGGCTCATGCACACCCACATGATTCAGCAGGAGTTCGAGGCGAACATGGAGACTGGCGGCAGCGTGGACCACGATGGCGGCATTCTCGCGTACTCCCGCGTCAAGAAGATGACGATTCAGGCGTGGAGCCCCTTCCAATACGGCTTCTTTGAAGGCCCGTTCATGGACAATCCCAAGTTCCCGAAGCTCAACGAAAAGCTCGAGGAATTGGCTAACAAGTATTCAACGAGCAAGAACGCCATTGCCACGGCGTGGATTCTGCGTCACCCGGCTCAGATGCAGGTGATTCTGGGATCCATGAACCCTCGGCGCATCTCGGAGATGGCTGCTGGCGGTGACGTTGATCTCGATCGCCAGGATTGGTGGGATCTCTACGTGGCAGCAGGCAACATCATTCCGTGACCCTTTCTGTGGAGATGGTGACGGCCGTACTGAATATGCAGCTAGGCGTTAACGGCCGCCACCGTCTCGCGTTCGATTAATTGAGGCTGAAGCATCTGCTGACGCGCCTGAGTGAGCCACGGCTTACCGACGTCGGCGGGTGTCTCGGCCTTTTTCTGTCCTGGATGGAGCTTTGATGCGAGCAGTCCCCGGATGCGATCCACAAGCGCGTTGACGCTCGTCTCGGCCATCTGCCCGATGTTCTGGTCCACTGTGGTGAGGTCTGCGCCAATGCCCTGTGCAGCCATGCTGTTGTCGTATCCAACGAGCGAAATGTCCTGCGGAATCTTGTACCCCAGCTCGAGAATGCGCTTCCTCGCCCCGAGCGCTGTGAGGTCGTTGCCGCAAAAGACGGCGGTGACGTGCTGCGCAAGAAGCTGCTCGATGCCCTTGTAACCGCCCTCGTAGCGGAAGTTGCCCTCGGCTATGCGCTCGGTGGCGACGGGACTTCCCGCGTCGCTCATCGCCTCCAGGAATCCCCCGATGCGGCCGTCCTTGTCCATGTACTCAGAACGTGCTCCGATGATGCCGACGTTCCTGTGTCCCTTTCCCAGCAAGTAGCGCGCCACAATGCGTCCGCCCTCGTGATTGTCGAATCCTACACCGTCGCACCACGGCAGTGCTGAGATGCGGTCGAGCAGCATTACGGGATTCGAGAATCGTTCGACGGCCTCGCGGAAGTCGCCCGGATGATCGAAGGACTCCAGGGAAGGGACGATGATGGCGCCATCGAGGCCGCGTTCCTCGAACTGCGTGAGCAGGCGTTGACCGATTCCCGTGGAATCGTTAGAGTTCGCGATGATGAGGGTATATCCATGCTTGGTTGCCTCGTCGCTTACGCGACGCGAGACCTTCGCGAAGTAAGTGTTTTCGATATCTGGGACGATGAGGCCCAGCAGCATGGAACGGCGGTTGACCAGATTGCGGGCACTCTGATTGGGAACGTAGTGCAGTTGTGCTGCGACGTCGCGAATGTGCTCCTTGGTGGCTTCGGACAGGCGGTTGGGGCGGTCGTTGAGCGTAAGGGATACGGCGGTGATGGAGGAGTGGGCCGCCTCTGCAATGTCTCGGATGGTGATGCGCTGCGCCATAGAAGCCCCTTTGCCGTATGAGGAGGCATGGTGTGTGTGAGATCCTATGCCCATTTGACAATCATGATAATACGCTTTACCCTGAACAATAGCGTGTGGTAATACGTTTTACCACGCTGTGCCTCCCACGGGGTCGTGAGCAGGCAGAAAAGCTACAAAGGAGTTGCAATGGCAAAGAAGATTATTCTCGACAGTGATCCAGGGCATGACGACGCAGTAGCAATGCTGCTGGCGCTGGGCAACGAAAACATTGATCTCTTGGGCGTCACCACCATTGGCGGCAACCAGACGCTGCACAAAGTGACGCACAACGCGCTCGCCGTGCTCGAAGAGGCTGGCATCCACACGGTTCCCGTGTCTGCTGGGTGTGAGGGCCCACTCGTGCGCGAACTCGAGACCGCTCCCGGCGTCCACGGCGACACAGGCCTTGACGGAGTGGATCTGCCGACTCCCACGCAAGCCGTGACTGGCAAGCACGCCGTCGATTTCATCATCGACACCATCATGGATAACGAGCCCGGCACCATCACACTCGTGCCCACTGGCCCGCTGACCAACATCGCCATGGCGGTCCGCAAGGAGCCGCAAATCGTGAGCCGCGTCAAGGAAGTCGTCCTCATGGGCGGTGGCGTCCACGTCGGCAACTGGAGCGCCGTTGCTGAGTTCAACATCAAGGTGGATCCCGAAGCCGCCCACGTCGTGTTCAACGCTCCGTGGCCCGTCACCATGATTCCGCTCGACCTCACGCACCAGGCGCTGTGCACGCCGGAGCGCCAGCGCAATATCGAGTCCATCGGCACCCCGCTGTCTCATTTCGTGAGCCAGCTCATGGACTACTTCCGCAAGTCCTACGCAGAGAACCAGGGCTTCGTCGATCCGCCGGTGCACGATCCCTGCACGGTTGCCTACCTCATCGATCCCAGCATCATGACCATCAAGAAGGCGCCGATCGACATCGAAACCAAGGGCGACCTCACCGTAGGCATGACCGTTGCCGACCTGCGCGCCCCGGCTCCCGCCGACTGCCACACGCAGTATGCCGATCACCTCGACGTCGACCGCTTCTGGCAGCTCGTCCACGACGCCATTGAGAACATCGGGGAGGGCTTGGAGAAATGAGCGCAACACAACCCAACAACGGCACAAAAAATGCCGAAAAGGGCTCCATCGTTGCCCTCATGATCTCCCTGCTGATCGCGGTTTTCGCGTTCCAGCTCAACGCCTCCATGCTGTCGCCGGCCTTGGTGACCATGCAGAAGGAGCTCAACACCACCGCAGGCCAGATCGGCATGACGCAGACGGTGTTCTTCACCGCCGCAGCGCTCTTCTCGCTCTTCCTGCCGCGCCTGGCTGATCTCGCCGGCCGCAAGAAGGTACTGCTGGGAATGCTCATCGCCACGGTTGTGGGCTGTGCCATCTCCGCACTGTCCGTCAACATCCCGATGCTGCTGGTCGGCCGCATTCTGCAGGGTGCCTCGGGCCCCATGGTGCCGCTCTGCCTCATCATGCTCCACGTCCGCGTTCCCGATGACAAGATGTACGCGCGCCTCATGGCCGTGCTGACCTCCGTTAACGGCGGCATTGCCGGCGTCGATGCACTGCTTGGCGGATGGCTCGCCGCGCACTTCGGCTTCCGCTCCATCTTCTGGACGATGGCCGGGATCGCAGCCGTCGCTGTCATCATGATCATCTTCACCACCACCGAGTCCTACGCCGAGGATCGCTCCAAGATGGATTGGGCGGGCGCGGCTCTCATCGTCGTGGCAATCGGCTCTCTGCTGATCGCAGTCGAGGAAATCAAGAAGCTTGGCGCCGCCAACTGGCTGTATGTGGCGGTGCTGCTCGTCGTGGCCATCGCGACATTCGTGGGCTTCTGGCAGGTGGAGAAGCGCAAGTCCGCTCCCATGGTGTCTACCAAGTACCTCAAGCAGCGCCGCACCTGGGGCTTGCTGCTGACAACCCTGCTCACCATGATCGGCGTCTTCGCCATCATGAACGGCATCGTTCCCGCCATCGCGCAGGATCCGAAGTTCGGTGCCGGGCTCGGTGCCGATGCCGCCTCCCTGGCGACCTTGACTCCGTACGCGCTCGCAGGCCTCGCCTTCGGACCCGTATCCGGCTACCTGGCCTCCAAGTTCGGCTACCACGCCGTGCTGCGCGTCGGCTTGATCGCAACGCTCGCAGGAGTTGTGCTCGTCATGCTGACGGCGGGTCACCCCAGCATCTGGGCGCTCGTGCTCATCTCCATCTTCGTGGGCCTTGCCTACGCGGGTACCGTGAACATCATGCTCAACGGCATGGGCATCGTTCTCTCGCCTGCCGATAACCCCGGTTACCTGCCCGGCCTCAACGCCGGCGCATTCAACCTCGGCGCTGGCCTGAGCTTCGCCGTTCTCTACGCGGTGATGACCAACGTGGGCGGCGGAACCGGAACCATGTCGTACGTCGTCAGCATCGGCGTGGGCGGTGTGCTCGTGCTACTGGCACTGCTGTGCTCCTTCCTGATTCCGAAGGAAGATTCGGAGCAGAACGAAGCCGCTGACCAGGCGGCATCCGCGACCGCAGACGCGGAATAGTTGCGGGCAGTTGCGGCCAGCAAGTAAAAATAGAAGTAGTACGAAAGGAGCCCTCATGAAAGAGGCAACGCGAAAACTGAAGGATGTCGAAGCCGGACTTGCAGCGATTCGGCATGCTGACGCGCGCGCTGCCGGTGAGGGCTCCGCTTCCGCTCCTGCCGTTGCGATCATCGGCTCGATGAACGCCGATTACACGGTGGAAGTGGAGCAGATGCCGCAGCCGGGGGAAACCATCAAAAGCGGTCCCATGGTGATCCATCCCGGCGGAAAGTCGGCGAACCAGGCATCCAGCAGTGCGCGGCTCGGAGCGATGACAACAATGCTCGGTGCTGTGGGCTCGGACACGAACGCCGATTTTCTCGTGGGGGAGCTCACGACGGCGGGTGCAGATGTCTCGGCAATCGAGCATGTGCCGGGGGCCTCAGGTTCCACGGTGATTGTGGTGGATTCCACCGGCGAGAATTTCGTGATTGTGGCCGCAGGGTCCAATGGTGAGGTGACGCCCGAGTACGCGCGCAGGCACGCTGGAGCCATTCAGGCGGCGGCCGTTCTGGGCCTGTGCTTGGAGACTCCCATCGATACGGTGACGGCGGCTGCCGAATTGGCAGTTGAGGGCAACACGTTGGTGGTGCTGAACATCTCGCCACTGCCTGACTCCGTGCCGGAAGAGCTGATCGCTGCCACCGACATCGTGATGATGAACGAACACGAGGTCTCTGATTTCTTGGGGTTGGATGAGGCTCTGACGCTTGACTCCGATTGGGATGCGGTGCAGAAACGGCTCGTGGGCCGCGGCTTTGAGCGCTCCGTGATTACTTTGGGTGCCGCCGGATCCGTTGTACTGGACTACGACGCCACGACGTTTGACATTCTCGAGCCCGTGCACGTGCCCGCATACACCGTGACGCCCGTTGACACTACCGGTGCGGGAGACTCCTTCATGGGGGCTGTTCTCGCTGGGTTGGCTGCCGGCCTAGGGCTCGTTGACGCGTGCTCGGTAGCGTCGGCCGTCTCCGCCTACTCGACGCTGGGCAAGGGTGCGCAGAGCTCGTACGGCTCGAGCGAACAGATTCTCGAGTTTGTGAAGAAGAGCTAACGGCCGGCGATTCGGTGAAATTTAGTTGTGCAATGCACACGCCTTTCTACAATGGGCGTGTGCATTTCTTTACCCCACGGCGTTGCCCCACTACCAACAAGATCATGTATAAGACCAAGGTGCAGGCGCTTCAGGCGGCCGATGACGGTTATCGCACGCGTGGCACAAGGCTGTGGGTGTACCGGTGTGATTCTTGCGGAACGTGGCATTTGACGCACTCCGCGCCGATCCCTGAGTACGGCGAGGGCGGTGGGCGCGGCGGTCACGGTGATGCGAGTCGCCGCAAGCCCATGTCTCGTAAGCGGGGGTATAAGCCGCGGAGACGTTGAGACATTAATTAAGGAAGTCGTAAATCTGTTAGATAACTAATGGTGGTGGCCGCAAGCGCGTAATATCTGCAGCCGCCACCATTAGTTATCTACTTATTTCTGGGACTTCTACTCGAAATCTCCGGCGTCCACGATCGTGGGAGTGGTTTCGCCGGCGCGCACTGCGAAGGGGAACAGGTTCTCGCGAGGGGCGAAGGGGCAGGTGCAGTAATACGTGAAGGCGCACGGTAGATTCGTTGCCTGATTGAAATCGGCGTACGTCACGGCCTTCGGATCGCGAATGTCAACGTGTAAACCGCGTGCTCCGCCGTAGGTCTCCTTGCCGGAGGTCGCGTCGCGGAAGAGAATGAAGCCTGAGCCCTCGGTATTCTGGCGGTTGTCGAGGTATTCTTCCTTTCCGGTGGTGGGATTGCGCCGTGTCCAGCCCGAATCGTCGTTGTGACCTTGGAATACCACGAGTCCGTATTCCTTGCCATCGATAGTGACGTAGAGTGTGCCGATCTGTGTTTCGTTGTGTGAGAGATCCCCAAGAACGGCGGCTGTTTCGACATTAGCCCACGTATTCAAAGCTTCATAGCGCGCGGGGTAGATCCAGTCTTGATTCGGTTCAAAATGGGGAACGCCTGCGAACTTGGCGCGTGTGAGCGACTGCGGATCCCGTTGGCGTACGGCGAACTGGCGGTTCGGCCCGATGCGCTTGATGAGCTGAGCGCGCACGCCGTTGAAGTCGAAGTCTTCGACGTTGACGTCGGCATGAATAGAGACTTCGATTACCTTGGGGCTGCGCAGCACCTGACCGCGGTTGTATACGTCTTTGCCGGGCTGGGGAGTGTACACAACCGTGTCACCACTCTGGGTCCAGGCTCCGGGGAAGTTGGGGATGCGAACGGATTTGCCGTCTTCGAGCCAATCGATGCTACGCAATGAGAGCCAGCCGTATTCCGAATTGAGCTGTGCTTCGCGTTGCGCGTGCCATGCGTCCCAGTACTTTGCGTAGGCTTCGGGACTGAGCGCCTTGAGCTCGTCGTAGGAGTATTCGATAGGGTCGATTTTCGGAGCTTCTGGTGTCTTTGGGAGGGTTGCTGTTGCGGTCATGATATTTCCTTTGATGTGATTGTGGGGTTTGTGGTTTGACAGGGGCTAAAGATTGTTCTTGTGCGCGCGGCCGCGCATGAGAACGGGAGCGTTCTGCTCGAAGATGGAAGAGAGTGCGTCGTTCGGCAGGCTCCCGATGGGAGCGATGGGTTGCGGGGATTCGGGATAGTCGGCAAGTTGTTTCTCCATCCACAGCTTGTCGTACCAAGTTCCCAGTTTGTAGCCGCAGCCTCGGTCGCGGCCAACAACGCGGAACCCTTGTGCTGCATGGAATCTCGGACTTGTGAGTGGTAGGTGGGGGTCATTGGTGCTTGCGTTGGAATCCGTGAGGCCTGGAACGCTGGAGACTCCGCGGACGCTTGAGAGATCGTAAAGTCCGTCGTCGCGGCGAACGGTGATGCAGGCGAACTCAGTGACGACCCCCTGCAGCCGCAGGATGTCCTCGAGTGCGCCGTAGAGCGCGGTTCCGAGGCCGTGCCCGCGGACGTCTGGATCCAGGTAAATAGACAGGTCGACGGCCCATCCGTACGCTGGTCGCGCGCCCATAGCGTGCGCGAAAGCATAACCGAGCACTCTGCCGTGGTTATTCGCCGCTACGATAAAGGGATATTTCGCGCTGACATCGGCGATGCGTCGACGGAATTCAGCGGCATCAGGTGCCTCGTATTCGAAATTGATGACCGTATCCAGCACGTAATGCGCGTAAAACTTTGCGATGTCGTCGGCATCGTCCGCGCATGCGAGCCGTAACGTCACAGAAGTTTCTGCACTGTGCGGCGCGAGGAGACTGTTTTCTGCGGTTGCTGCATTCGGGGCTGCTTCCTGTTCCAAAGTTAGTGTCATTACACCCTCGCTCTCGATAAAAACTGCTGTGTGCGTTCGTGCTGTGGATGCAGGAATATTTGCTCCGCGCTGCCCTCTTCCGCAACGACGCCGTGATCCATGAACACCACGTGGTCGGCCACTTGGCGAAGAAATCCCATTTCGTGCGAGGCGATGATCATCGATTGCCCCTGATCTGCGAGCGAGCGAATCACGTCGAGCACCTCGCCCACGTTTTCGGGGTCGAGTGCTGACGTTGGTTCGTCGAGCAGCATCACTTGGGGCTTGAGCACGGCGGCGCGGGCAAGTGCCACCCGCTGCTGCTGGCCGCCCGACAGCTTGTCCGGAAAACTGTCACGCTTATCACTCAGGCCGACGCGCTCCAAGAACTCAGTGGCAATCTCCTGCGCCTCTTTCGTAGCGATCTTGCGCGACTCGGTGAGCGCCAGCGTTACGTTTTCTAACGCAGTTTTGAGTTTGTACAGATTGAAGCTCTGGAACACCATGGCCGTTTCGCGCCGGAAATATGAGATGTCAGCCTTGGTGGCGGCTGCAACGTCAACGATTGTGTGGTCGCCGAGCGAGAATGCACCCGCATCCGGTTTTTCAAGAAAGTCGATGCAGCGCAGCAGCGTTGACTTCCCGGCGCCAGAGGAACCAATGAGTCCTACGACCTGGCCTTCGCTGACTGTCATGTCAATGCCACGGAGAATCTCGTTATTGTCAAAACTCTTTCGTAGGCCGGCTATTTTTAATGCCGTCATCAGAGTGACCTCTCTGTGTGCAGAGTCGCACCTGCTGACGCGAGCGATGTGGCCGCAAGACCAGTCGTGGGCACTGCCACTGATGGTGTTTTTCGCGCGACGAGACGTGTCAGACGTTGCGCGAGCTTGGATGTTGCGAATGCACGTGCACGCTCGTTGCGCTTCAGCACTTTCTCGGCCACGCGGAAGATTCCCGAGAACAGCCCCGAGAGAATCCAATACAGCAGTGCGAGAGCGATGTACATCTCCAAGTAACGGTAGGTGCGGGAGGCAGCGAGTTGCCCTGCTGAGGTCATGTCGACAACCGAGACCACGAATGCCAGAGACGTGCCCTTCAGCATGCTGACGAATTGCGATCCGAGCGAGGGAATTGCCACTACGAGCGCCTCGGGTAGCACGATGTGACGGTAGGCGGCCCAACGGCTCAGCCCCGAGGAGAGTGCTGCCTCCATCTGTCCCTTGTCAACGCCTTCAAGCGTGGCACGGAACGATTCGGCCGAGTATGCAGCGGTGATGTTCGTAAATGCCACCAGCACGAAGAGCATCTTGGGCAGCGTGCGCACCGGGATTCCAGCACCCCAGTAGTAGTTTGCGTATTCGATGATGACCGGCAGCCCGTAATACGCCAGGAAGAGCTGCACTAATTCTGGCGTACCGCGGGTAAACGATACGAATACACCACAGACTTGGTACAGCACGGGAACGCGGTGCATCTTGACAAGGGCCAGGCCGAGTCCGAAGATCCAGCCGACAATGGCCGAGAAAAGAATGATTTCCAACGTGACTGGCAGTCCGCTCAGGATGGCGGGAATATCACTGAGGATGGCGCCGGGGTTGAAGATATCAGGCATGTTATTCCTTCCAGTCCGCGGCGGTGCCGGTGAGGTCGTAACCGAGGAATTGCTTGGAGAGCTTTTGCATGGTGCCGTTCTTGTGAAGCGTCACGAGCGCTTTGTCGACGGCATCGGCGATTTTCTGACCCTCCGCAGTCTTGGGGAAGAGGAAGTAGGTCTCCTGCCGAATGGTCTTGAGCAGATCCTTTTCAGCGGTTGTTTTTGCCAGGGAGTCTGGCAGCTTCACGTAATCGACCTTTACGCCGAGGTCCGTGCCGTACACCTTCTGATGGAAACGGCCGCCGTAGCCGAAGGCGAACTGACCGCTGCTGATCTCCCGCAGGCGCGTGGCATGGTCGACGTTGGTGTAAGTGAGCTTCATGGGATTCTTCGGGAACAGCTTGTTATAGTCCTCCGCGAACACCTCCCATGCGGAACCGTTGCTGTCGACGGGAACAGAGTAGCCACCAAGATCCGCCAGCGTGGTGATGGGATGCTTCGTGGTCCAGCCGGGCTGTGTGAGGATCGAGGCGTTGTCCCGATAATGCGGGTGCTTCGAGAAGATGAACTTCTCGGCACGTTCCTTGGTGTAGTTGAAGAAGTTGGCGCCGATTTGGTATTTCCCGGAATCGAGTCCGCCGGTGATGCCTGTGAAGTCGACCTTGTCGTAGGTGAAGTTGTATTCGGGGATGATCTTGTCGGCCGCGCGCAGCAGCTCGATCTCATAGCCCGTGAGCTTGCCGTTGGCGTCCACTTCTGTCATGGGGGAGGGGTTGGCGGAGGTCGCCACCACGATTGTCTTTGCCTTTGCGGCGGTGGCGCTCGCCGCACCCTCGCCGCTGATGTCGCCAACTTGCCCGCCACAGCCTGCCATGAGCGTCATTGCGCTCACGAGAGCTGCGACGATGATGGTTGTTTTGCGGGTTGAGCTGTGAGTCACGATCCGTCCTCCTGAATGGTTCGAAGTCCACTCTGACGCGGGTGAAACGCCATGGCGTGAACTGGTGAGAAACACACTAAGCGGTGGAAGGTGCCGGTGGAGGGGCCGGCCTATCGCATAAATTTGTGGCGGGATACAAGGCTGAGTTATACGAGCGCGAAAACGTTGGAATGGCGACGATGAGAAGAAATGGAAGCTCTGTGAACGTCGATGCTGCCGCCGCTTACGCTCCTGTAACCTGAGCATATAGCGCGCTCAAGATGGCCTATTTTTCAGGAAGGCTGCAGTGATTTCGGCAATTATGATTTGCCCAAGATACGAGACGATTTGCCCAGAATACGAGATTTCTGGCCCCTCCAGCGTGCCTAGTAGCATGAAATAGGAATTGAGAACGTAGGAAAAGTAAGGCAAGAGACTCACATGAGCGCAAGTAATCCGACTCCGGATCAGGACCAGTCACAGGCTGTGAAACCCACCCGCGATAACGTCATCCTCATCATTGCCATCGTGGTGGCGGTGTTGAACTTCATTGGCGTCATTTCCGCGGTGATCGCTTTCAACTGGCTCAGCGTTATCCTTGGCCTGCTTAACACACTGGTGTGGGTCGCCGTCATTCTGGTGCAGCTGCGCCGCGCCTCCGCCCGCCGTAAGTAAGCGAGCTGTGCGCGTGCATTCCGCAGCCAAGTCCACTGAACTTTCAGTTGATCTCTCAGCAATCAAAGCGGTTGTCTTCGACGTGGACGACACCATTTGTGATTCGGCAGAGGCGTTTGGGCGCGGCATCGTCAATGCCACAAAGATGTATATCCCCGATCTTCCGGAAAGCGAATTCCCGAAAGTCATCGAGATGTGGCGCTCTGATGCCAACGGGCATTACCGTCAGTACACGCGCGGAGAAATAGGCTTCGAGGAGCAGCGGCGTCTGCGTGCCAACGAGTTACACGCGCGTTTCGGCGGCCCGCACCTCGACGATGTCGAGTACGCAAAGTGGGCGAAAATCTTTTGGGGCACCTTCACATCAAGCTGGCATGCCAGTCCGGATGTTGCCCCTACGATCACGGCGCTCGAGGGGAGCGGCTACGCACTCGGCGCGCTCTCCAACGCGGGTGCGCAACTGCAGACGCAAAAACTCGCGGCATGCGGAGTCGATACCCATCATGTGCCGCTTCTGGTGTCCATGGACACTTTCGGGTTCGGCAAACCTGACCCACGCGTCTTCCAAGAGGCCGCGCACAAACTCAACCTGGCACCCGAGCAGGTGGCCTACGTTGGCGACGAATTCGACATCGACGCCCAGGCCGCATGTGCCGCGGGACTGCAGGGCTTTTGGATCGACAGGCCAGCGCAGCGCATTGCAGCTCGCGCACACAGATACGCCGATATGGCGGGAGCCGATCGCGTTATCCGCATCGAATCCCTCACGCAGCTCCCCGAAATGCTTCGGCGGCAGCACTCCTGACGATTCTGACCCCCTCTTCGACGCAGCAACGCCATTTGAGAGCGAAATCCCGCACCTGCGCCGCCCATGCATGGGATAATGGGAGCCATGACACAAACGGCACCAATGAGCGCGGCTTCCGAGAACTCCGGACTCGAGACACTGAAGAATTCCGTTCTCCCCAAGCTTGCCGGTATCAATAAGAAGGTCGATGACATGCGCAACTCCGTACAAGCGGACCCCGAAGACGTGACAGACAAGATCATCAAGCTCGCAGTCCCCGCAGTGGCCGGGCTCGTGCTCACCAAGATTCTGCAGATCGCGTGGAAGAAGGCCACGAAGGCGGACGTCGTGCCTTCCGGTTCAGACACCGCCACAAGCCTTTTGGGGGCGATGGCGTTCGCCTCCATTTCCGGGGCGCTCGCGGCGCTCATGTCACGCGTCTCCACCAAGGGAGCGCTCAAGGTTGTGGACCGCAGGCAGGCAAAGAGGGCAGCGAAGTAATGACCGATATAATGAAGAACGAGCAGCAGTACCCAAATTCGACCATCAAAACACTTCTCAACCGCCGCACCATTCGCGCATTTGCACCAACGCCTATCAGCGATGAACGGCGTGAGATTCTGGAACTCGCGGCACAACGGGCTCCCACGTCCAGCTTCGACAACGCATGGTCCGCAATTCGCGTAACGGATAAGGCGCTTGCGGAGAAGATCGCGGCGATCGGCAAACAGAAGTACATCGCCGAGGCGCCTCTGCTGTACGTATTTGTGGTCGATACGCACAGGAACGCGCGTATCGCCGCAGAAAAGGGCGTGCCGGCGGACGATGCTGTGGCATTCGCGCAGCAGTACACGTATAACCAAGCGCACGATGACGCCGTTCTCGCGCTCGACGCCATGCAGACAGCGGCTGAGTCGATGGGCTTGGGAGTCGTTCTGCTCGGCTCGATCTTGAATGACATGCCGCAGCTCGTGAAGCTGCTGCACCTGCCATCACTTGTTTTCCCCGTGCTGGGAATCGCGATTGGCGAACCCGACCAGAGCCCTGCGCTCAAGCCGCGCATGGACCGTTCGCGTCAGATCTTCGAGAACCGCTATCCCGAAGATTCCGAGACCGAGAGCATGGTAGAGGCGCTCGCAAGCTTCGATGAGGCCGTGCACCAGTATTACGATTTGCGCGACACGAAGAAGCCTGTTGATCGTTTCACGGATCAGATTGCCGCGAAGGCTACTAACCCCGCACCCGCAACAAAGCCGTTCGCCAAGTATGCAAAGGAACAGGGGTTTAAGTTCTAGGTGGGTGCGGAATTAATTTAGAGCAGTGAGACGAAACGCCCTTTCTCCATCCAGCGTTCGGGAGCTGATTTATTCCCGGATACATACTGCGAAAAAAGCTCTATTCCGATGACGCCTTCCTCAGAGAGGTGAGCATGTGCACTTTCTGGAGTCAAGAATGACTGTTTAGCGGCTGTGGTGGATATCTGAGAGATACCGAATGCCATAAGACTCGCGCTGCGAGCGACGGCGCGATATTTCTCGAGGGTCCAGAAGTCTTTCCAGAGGGGAAGCGTGGCAAAGCGGAACTGTCCATGCAGCTGGAACATTGCGGACGTTGTGGATTTCGTGTTTGTCGTTGTCCTGCCAAGTGAAAAAGCGGAGACGCCGAAGAGTGCACACCACGCTTGCGCATTGTCGGTGCGAGAAGGGCGGCGCAGACCCGTGGGGGTGCGGCTTTCTGCGGAGTCGTGACCGACTTCGTCTGTCACGGTCTTTCCCGAAAGGCCGGATTCGACGGCTTCAACACTGCGTTGTGACACTGCGGCGGCGAGGGGTCGGAGACGTCCTCCCATAAACTCCTGTCCACGATTCCTCGTGACCATTTCCCAACGGGAAGCACCGTTGTCGGTGGAATATCCGTTTGATTCCAGGCTCCCGGACCAGTAGGAGGGCTCTCCCAGGGCGCCGATATATCTGCGATCGAGAGGAGTCTGAAGCATGTCGATGGCTGCTTCTCGGCCGCGTTGCAGCCGCTCCCATGCTTCGCGGTCTGCGAGTTTCTCGGC
Source organism: Bifidobacteriaceae bacterium (assembly GCA_022651005.1). Classification (GTDB taxonomy): domain Bacteria; phylum Actinomycetota; class Actinomycetes; order Actinomycetales; family Bifidobacteriaceae; genus JALCQC01. Next base: position 102,624 of record JALCQD010000005.1, on the reverse strand, counting down.
CACTTTTTGTCGTGCACTCAGTGCAGGACTCAACCACTCTGAGTCATTCCACCGTTGTGCGTGACGTAAAACAGTTTCCGAGCACTCAGTGAGTGTGAGCGGGGTGTCATCGTTCGTTCTGAGTTCGGCTTGCATGCGGTTAACCCACTGCAGTGAGCACGTTCGGGCTGAAGTCTTGTCTGCGTCCTCAAGGATTGATGCAAGGCCGAGGAGGAATAGGTGGGAAAAGGCCTCGTCAACGGGCAGTTGAAACTGAACCATGCGCATACTTTCCTTCCATGGAGATGGTGACATCTGCCGCGCGCAGTAACGCTTCTAGATAGGCGCATCCCCATATGCCGTACCGCTCGTGTGTTGTTGTGATAAGAGCTTCCCACTCTCCCGAGTCGAAGAGTTCATGGGCATTGCGATAAACGTTCTCGATATCTTCTTGGGGAGCGCTCGCCGTTTCGTTATTGCGTTCTGTGATGGGGATAAGAGTGTCCGCATTATCTCGGAAACTTCCTCTGCCGTGCCCGTGCGATGTACCGATGAGGCGTTCCACGAGCTTCTGATCAAGAGCGTGTTTTTCGCCATCTGGCAGCCGCGAATACTCTGCAACTGACCGTTGCTCGTGGCGCCAACCTCTCAGACCATGTTCAAGACGGTATTGCTGTTCCTGCGAGATGAGACGGTGAGATGTACCGCTCTTTGCCCAATAGCTTGTCTGTTCATATTTCTTTTTTTGCGCGGGCACTCGTGCAACGTAATGTAAGAGGTCTTGGAAGCGAAGGTCCTTTTTACCGTCATCGTGATGAAGTCCGGCCTCTTTGAGCGTTTCTATGGTTTCTGGATTCATTCCGAGGTGGCGTGCGAGGACTCCGACTCTTTTCCCGACGCAGTCCTCGTGCCCACCTTCACCGAGAAGAAATACGCGATCACGTTTTTCATCTTTCAAAGTGACTTCTTGAGCCGTAGTCGTTTCGAGCAGGGAGGAGGAGAGATGAATGATTAACCATTGAGAAGTAACAGTATGTGTTGTGCCGTCCTTTGATGCCTCGGCGCTTTCTGGGACTTCTTCTGAGAGAAAGTCGGGAATTAGTGTGGCTGCATTCTTTTCTCTTCCGAGCACTGAATTTTTGATGTCTTCCTCAGAGATGAGGCGCTCACATATGTCTTGAAGAGCTTCCTGAAAATCAGCATTCAGTCTGCCATATTCCTTCTGAAGCTTGAGTTCCTCCCCAGTTGATTCCGCGGATGTTCTGCTGTTGATCTTTTCATCAAGCTCTTCGTTGAGATTCTTCAGATCGAGTTGCTTTTCTTCGATGGCACTCAAAGTGTCGAAAAGCGGGGAGACATGAGTGATGGCACCGTCTGAGTCACGACGCGTTTGCGACCCCGATAGGACTAATGTGTCACCCGCTGTTCTGTTGAAGACATCCTTTTCCTGTTTATTCTGGGTCTGCTCGGGGGTAAATGCATGAATTTGATCATCAAAGACCGCGGCTGATGTGTCGAGAATAATGACATCACCTGACTGCAGCAGCTCTCCCGGTTCAGAAGATAAGGCTTTATCGATGGAATATGCTGTGAATTCGTCTTCGTTCTTGGCGCCCGCGCGGTAGATGAAGAGACGCTCCGTGGACTTTTTGACTTTTGACCACGTCTTCTTTTGCAATTGTGCGTAGCTGCGAAGAGGGAAGATTTCACTCGCAACAGGAGGAGTGAGATGCAGATACTCCAAGGCGATATTTACTGTCGAGGGTAAATCGCGTACAACAACGCCGATATTGGGGGCGTCGTCCGAGTCAAGACTGTCGCGCAGCCACAGATTAAGATCTGATGGGTTCTGTAAATCGACATTCAGATCTGTGGCGAGGTCCTCGTCTGTCGATGACAGATTCTCGGCGTCCCAATACTCGAGCCGTTGGAACAGCATTCGGGAGGATGCGGTAGCCGGCATTTGTGAATGAGAAGCGGCCCAGGGGGAGAGACCTTCCGCGGTTCCCTCGAATTGTTTCAGCCATTCCAGGGATTGCTGCAGATCCTCTTTCTCATATGGCGCCGTAGATTTCTTATCGGGGGAGTAGTAGATGTATGCGGTAGCGTCATCGAGAGCTCCACCACGATTAAGGCGGCCGAGTCGCTGAACGAGAGATGAGGCGGGAGCGAGTTCTGTCACCATGGCAGCGAAATCCACATCCATGCCAACTTCGAGTGTTTGGGTGCCGACGACGCAGCGAGTGGTGCCTTCCCGAAGACGGCTGAGAACTTCTGTGCGGTTGTACTCACGGGTTGGGCCTGTGAGGCAAAGAACGATCTCCTCTGATGTGTTCGAGTCCGAGAGGGGCTCTTTTTTCAGAGCATCCTGGATATCCTTCGCAACTGCGCTTGCGGTGGAGACATTATTGACGATGCATCCAACGGATCCTGGTGCTTTGCGCATGAGGAGCACGCACTCGTTCGCTATGTCTGCAGCGAGTTTGTCTGCGCTGCTTGGAGGCTCGATGACTACAGTCTTTTGTTTCCTCATACGTGTTTCGAGATTTTTGTCGTGCTCGAAATCGGTTTGATCCAATCGGATTTCGTGGAGGCCTGAATCGAGGTTTGCTGGTGTTGCGGTTGTCTCCACAACCTGCAGAGGGGTGGGAAGGGAGACGGAGGAGTTACTTCTGTAGCTTTCGACGCGTTTGATGCTTCGTGCGGTCTTGAGGAGCTGTTGGCTCAAGTGTGCTTCATCAGCGACGAGCACTGTGTCATAGGCGAATAAACCGGCTTCGATGGGACGTGCGCCTCGTGAAGTGCCGTAGCCGCGGAAAAGTAGTCTGCTGCCGAACATATCGGGGGTCGCGCAAATGACCGCACATGCTGTCGGATGGTATCGCCAGAGGCGGTCTTCAGAGCTGAGAGATGCTCCGCCGCGCATTTCGAGAACGTAGAAGTCTTCAGGCTCAGATTTAGAGTCGGACTCCGTGACTTCAGAAGCATTGATAACAGCTAGCCCCGAGCGAAGCGAAAGTCCTCTGCGGATCTCTTGGAGAACCGAGTCAGTGCTGTTCTGCAGTGCCTCTTTTAATGCGCTTGCCTCTGTGAATTGGTCGTCGACGAGCGCGCGGCGGTTGACAGTGAGCGCCATACGGCGGGGAAGACGCGAAAGGTCGTGCTCGGCTACATCGATACCGGCAGATTGCAGCCCCGCCATCGCATTCAGGAAGACGTGAATGTAGATCACGGAGGTCTTACCGGCGCCAGTGGGGACCGCTAGGAGATCTGGCCACTGGCAGTTCTGTGCAACGTCTTCCAAAAGGCGCTTCTGCCACTGATATGGCATATGGCCGCCTGTGATTGCGCTAAAGAACGTTCCGAACCTCTCTGTCAGCGGCTCCACGATGGTGCCCCTTTCTCATCCAAAAGTTGCTCGGGTACATCAACCGGTACCAGAAAACCGCCTCCGAGGTGACGACTTTGCCCAATCGCGGCGACGGCCGTACTCATAGCGTCACCTTTGATCTCGAGCAGCCCGCTGAACCCCTTGAGAATATTTGAAGCGTCGCGATGGTGAGAATACTGCGCCATATTTGTTCGCAGAACGGTGCGCGCTCCAAAAACTCGGAAACCGGAAGTTGGCGCAGCAACCTTTCTTACTGAATCCCAGTACTTTTGCTCGCGAGACTTGGGCTTCAACAGTGGTTGCTCCTGATCTTTCTGCTCTTGCTTCTGCTTATCTTGAGAATTGAAGAAATCACGCCAGACGTGAGCGAGAGATAACTGCATCGCTTCTCGTGCGCCCCAGCGACGGTTCTTACCACTGGGGTCTGGCATTGCTCGCGTCTCGTAAATCCCCAGAGGAGAAGGACTCCAGAAACGGTGCATTCCAGCTGCGGGAGCTTGCCATGCGGCCGTGAGATCGGCGGTGCTTGGGGCGCCGAACATAATCTTCTGTTGGGAGCCGTGGTAGTACAGATGCTGCCCTTCGATAGAAGTGCAGATGTCATAAAGCCGTTGATAATCCTCCGGAGGGATATCAGCGGGAATCATCAAAAGGAAGAAAGCGCCGCCGTGAGTGTCGTTATTTGAGCGTAGTAATTCCGCAGAGAGCCGTGGATCTGGTGTAACCACCTGAATTGACACGTTATTTGCCGGCTGTGTTACCGCCGCACTTTTTGCATATTGACCTGTGAGATACGGGGAGCATCCCAATCCCCACTGCTTTATGAGGAAGCGGTGCAGTGCTACTGCCCACTCAACAAATTCGCTCTGCTCGGGGTTCCACAGACGAGTGTTGGCAGCGTGAACGGGGAGAACAATGCCACGAGGCCATGGGGGAGTGATGCGCCCAGTTTGAGAGGTTTTACTGAAGGTGTATCCGATGAAATCGACGCGTTGATTTGCGTCGTTGCGAAGGACGTTCCGCTCCTCTTCCTTGTCTTTTCCGGGTGTCTTCTTCTTGGCGGGGTAAGCGCTCTTGTAGGCCTCTTGTAGCTCTTGCAGCCGACCTGTAAGAGGTACGGCGAAAGTGATGTCGTTGTAGAAATCATGGCGATCTGTGGCGAGTGTTACGGAACTTTGTGCCGGGTACCCGTCGTCGGCAATTTCTAGAGCTGCCATAACAACGGACGACACAGCCTCACCGAGATAGGGAACCTCTCCTACGAGGGTCTGGAATGCGCGAACCATCTCATGGTCGGGGGCGTTCTTCCATTGCCATAAGATCGCTCCTGCTGCTCCTGACGGATATGACGTGGAGATCGAAGCGACAGCCGGACTGATTTTCTTCGCACCCTTTGTGATGGTTCCTTTATCGCGATAGACGGTGATGTGTTCACGGTCGGTGGTGTCGTTCGTGTCCGTGGATATCTTCGGGAGTCTGATGGCGGTTGGAGGGTTGGACTCAAGCCATGACAAGGCAGCTTGAATAGTGGAATCCGGGAGGGCGGCTGTGGTGTGTGGCGCTTGTGAGTGGTCGGCCTCGAATCCGAAAACGCGGTAAGCAGTGGACACGAGTGCCTTATAGAGGCGGTCAGGGGAAGGATACAGTTCTGGCGCACCAGAACCGTCTGATCCCTGATAGGTTCCTAGCAGGAACCGGGCAGAGATAACGAAGGGCATGAGTCTGCGCTCTGCTCAGTCGTCACTTGAGTCGTCGTCGGCAGTGCCGGAAGCAATGACGATGGGGTTGCCGATTACTTCGAACGTCTGGCCGCTCCAATCGATTCCTGCGAGATCGTGTGCTTGCTTGTAAGCCTGCTCGAGCAGTTCGTCGGCAGCGTCGAGCGTGATGCGGTCCAATTCGTCGAATTTACCGTAACGGCGGTCAATAAGCGTTTGGGGTTCTGACGTTTCGGTGAGGAGGCAGTTGGCACGCAGATTGGCGCCGTCGCGGTTGCTGCCAACCATGGCGTCGATAAGAGTGGCAAATAGGAGCGTTCGAATGGCGGCGTCCCCTTCGGGCGCGAGACCAAAGCGTAGTGCGCGCAACGTGGCGAAGCTGATGACCTGAGTGCGCACGATGGAGCGAACGGCAACACCATCGAGAGTGTCATTAGCAACAGACGGTGGGATGGCTCCGAGGCCGAGTTTCGATCCGGCTCCCTTCTTGCCGCCTTTTACGAAGCTCTGTTTTAGGTTGTCGCTGATGTCGCCAGAGACGATGTCAGCGATGCTCTTAACGTCATTTCCTGTGAACTTGATGCTTGCCTCCACGGGGTCGACGCGCGCGCCCGCCCGATGGATGAATGTAGTCTTTGGATCGTCGTTCTGATTTGCCAAGACGCCGAAGACTTCTCCGTTGAATGACGATGCAATGCGCAGCTGATTCTTGTTGCGCGTGGAGTCCCATGCGCCGAGAGCGATGGTATCGGGAGAGAGGAGGAAGAGCGGCATCATATTGTCGGCATCGGAATTGCGGGCAGAGATGTAGGTTTCATCTGCAGAAACCAGTCCGGAGGCAGTGCTGCCGATGCGGATGTGGCCGTCAAAAGCGCGATGAGGAAGTTGCGTATCGAAGAAGACGCGCTCGCGCTCGCCATCCTTGTACGTGACTTTGATGTGGGGCATTTTGCCGAGGATTCCGCGTTCGTCCTTGATAGCCTTTGTGATGAAATCTTCGAGACGGTTGCTGGAGGAAGTGCGACTGTCGAGAAGGACGGTTTTCTGCGGCTCGTTGTCGATGAAACAGTCTTCGACAACATAGGTACCGTTCCCGCTCCGGTCTGTGTACTTGGCGGGGGCGACGACGCCGTCAGGACCTGAGGCGGGCTGGAGCTCGGTTCGCTGAGTCAGAGTAGCCGGGCCGCCGATTTTTGCGGCTTCGTTTAAATCCTCGAGGGTGAGATTATTGCCCATGACCGTATTCCTTCCACTACTGTTGCCGTTAAACATCGTTGTTTGAACCTTTTGTCTAGTCTAAGTCACGGGAAGACTGGTGAAGTCCAGTTCGGGGAGACTGGAAGGCCGCACCGCGCCAGACGTGGAAGCATTCATCAGTGGAACCTCAATGAAATTTAGTCTAGGAGAGACCGAAAGCGCTGCCTTTTACGTTGGGGGAGGGGAAGCGCGCAGGCGCCTACCTTTCAAGCTATTCTGCTGGCTTGTTCAGTATGCTATTCCCTCGCGTTGCAGGTACTCGCTTGGTGAGAGGCGTTCTATGAAGCTCTCTTTATAGGTCTTCTTGTCGTTGGAGATTATGTAATCGGCGTCCCAAGCCTCAGCGCAAGCGCGCACAACGCCATCTTCGAAATCTCGCTCGCCCGAGCCTATCGCGGTACGTATCAGGTATCCGTCAAGCCGTATGACCTCGTACCAGTCGACGAACGCGGTCAGGGCTATGAGTCTTCCTGCTTTGGGTTCCTTACTCGGGATGTAATCGAAATCGGTCAGCGAGTGAGGGCTGATTGCTCCGCGCACGTCATTGTCTTTCATGTGCTGGGCCAGGGTCCTTGCGGCGGCGAACTCCGGGCGGCCGCTGCCGAACTGGTCGAGGAGGAAATTAGTGTCTAGGAAAAGCCTATTCATTTCTGTTCCGCAGTATTTTCTTGATGTCGTCTGAGTCCGCTTGCTGCCATGCTGAATCTTTCGAGAACATCGACGCTATCTCGTCGATCCGTTTTCGGACTCGTTCGTCTTTCGATGGTTCATGTACGCGAGTCTCTTTGACGCTGGTCATTGCGACACCTTGCTTTCTGTATGTCGTCTATTATCCCGGGGATTCGTTCACTGTGAAAGTAGTTTCTCTATGGGGACTTACGATGCCTCAGCAAGTTGCTTAACCGTTAGGACGCGCATGTTATCAATAAGGATGCTTGCCTATTTTGCAGTCGCTAACCAGTTGCTGCATCGTACCGGCTAATGTCACCAGCTTGCCCCGCTGCTTTAATGAAGTCCAGTCTAAGAAAGACTGGAAAGTTGTGAGGTCTTTCCCTGGGGGAATCTCACCGACGCTAACCCTGGCCAATCACTGGGGTTTATTCATGCTTTCCTTGGGTTCTCTCTCTTGCGCATCTTCCCGAGGAGATTAGTTTTGCTGTCTCGCCTCCATTCCACATCAATGGAACCTTCTCACATCAATGAGGCGAGATAGCGTTCACTTTTTCCTCGGTCTGCCACCGTGCCTGGGACGTGCCGCGTTCCACTGGTCGATCGTCTCTGGCAGCCAGCCACGAGTCTTACCGATGAGCGCGTCGGGTGTGGGCAGCTTGTAGTTGCCGAGTCCGCCTTTGGTGATGCCAAGACGTTCCGCTACCTCGGTGAAGCTGAGATACTCAGTCGTCATTTCTTCTCCATGCTTGCGATGAATCCCCAGACGCCGGCGATGAGGCCCATCGCCCCTGCGGCGTAGGGATTCCACCAGCTCAGTCCGATGCTGCAGACTCCGCAGGCGAGGGAGATTATTCCCATTGTTGATTTGCTCATGATGTTCATGGAAAATGGAGGCCGGGGTTCCGGATACTTTGACTATTCGGAACCCCTGTGCCGCTACTTCTTGGGTGGCTTCTTGAGAACCGCTATCAGTGCTGCGATTCCGGTGAGGAGCGTTCCTAGTGCGGTGATTGCCTGCCATATGTTTTCCATGTTCACCTCCTTTCCTTGAAGTACTTATGCCTCAATGAAGTCCAGTCTAAGAGAGACTGGAAAGGCGCGCGATTTTGCTGCATGGTACGCACGATGCCGAGCCTCAATGAAGTCCAGTTTAGGAAAGACTGGAAAGGAGACGTGAAGAAACTTGGTTGCTCGTGAGGTAGCTACGCCTCAATGAAGTCCAGTCTAAGAAAGACTGGAAAGATCGAAATTTGTCGACCGGGCCAGATGGTGGGCGCTGCCTCAATGAAGTCCAGTCTGAGAAAGACTGGAAAGATCGAAATTTGTCGACCGGGCCAGATGGTGGGCGCTGCCTCAATGAAGTCCAGTCTGAGAAAGACTGGAAAGCGGATGTCGGTGAGGCTGAAGACGGTCTTGTCGGCGTCTCAATGAAGTCCAGTCTGAGAAAGACTGGAAAGCGACCCCGAGCTCGGCACCACGCAAAACGGCAAGACGCCTCAATGAAGTCCAGTCTAAGAAAGACTGGAAAGTCGATTCTGGCACGTGGTGAGCAAGGCTAGAAAGTGCCTCAATGAAGTCCAGTCTAAGAAAGACTGGAAAGGCCACTGACCACCGCGTCATCACCCTCACCTGCCTGCCTCAATGAAGTCCAGTCTAAGAAAGACTGGAAAGGGACGTCAAAACCGTCGTGGCAAAGCGCTTCAAAGTCGCCTCAATGAAGTCCAGTCTAAGAAAGACTGGAAAGTGGTTGCGGGGCCGAGAAGACCATCAATCGCGCCACGGCCTCAATGAAGTCCATTCTAAGAAAGACTGGAAAGCGTAGGAGTGGCATTGGTGGTGCCGACCGTGTGCTGGCCTCAATGAAGTCCATTCTAAGAAAGACTGGAAAGGCTCAGCCACCGCACCGCCGTCGACTCATGCGTTGAGCCTCAATGAAGTCCAGTCTAAGAAAGACTGGAAAGAAGTTGTCGCGAATCTGGATGACTCCGTTGCCCGCGCCTCAATGAAGTCCAGTCTAAGAAAGACTGGAAAGCAAGGATGTGACTTTCAAGGATGGCAAGGTCGAGGGGCCTCAATGAAGTCCAGTCTAAGAAAGACTGGAAAGGAGTGGAAATGCGCGCGCCGAGCCTGTTGAGCACTCGCCTCAATGAAGTCCAGTCTAAGAAAGACTGGAAAGCGGTCTGGGTAAGCACCATACCGACCGATTTAAAAGCCTCAATGAAGTCCAGTCTAAGAAAGACTGGAAAGCCAGCACCTGTGAGAACACCATTGCAAGAACCGGGCGCCTCAATGAAGTCCAGTCTAAGAAAGACTGGAAAGGCGACGGTCATCAGATCGCGGGTGCCGAGCCCCACGCCTCAATGAAGTCCAGTCTAAGAAAGACTGGAAAGGAGATTTCGCTGGAGGACATTAAGGGCCTTTCTTCTGCCTCAATGAAGTCCAGTCTAAGAAAGACTGGAAAGACTGAGCTCGTCCCCGAAGAGATCTATCTCGAACAGCCTCAATGAAGTCCAGTCTAAGAAAGACTGGAAAGTTCAATGTCGTTCTGGCCGACTCCGATGCTTTGCCAGCCTCAATGAAGTCCAGTCTAAGAAAGACTGGAAAGCACTCTGCTGACGCATGTAGCCGCCATCGGCTTCAGCCTCAATGAAGTCCAGTCTAAGAAAGACTGGAAAGTCGACCTTTTCCACGGCCTGAACGTTCGAGACGCAGCCTCAATGAAGTCCAGTCTAAGAAAGACTGGAAAGCGGGGACTGGGCAACGGCATCGGCAACGCGAAGGCTTGGGCCTCAATGAAGTCCAGTCTAAGAAAGACTGGAAAGATATCGCAGACTCCCTGGCGAAAGGTTCGAGGGCCGCCTCAATGAAGTCCAGTCTAAGAAAGACTGGAAAGGATGCCGAAATGCGGCATCGGGATGTGAGGCCATGAGGCCTCAATGAAGTCCAGTCTAAGAAAGACTGGAAAGGGCTTAGACGATTATGGCTGGGACGGCGCTAGCAAAGCCTCAATGAAGTCCAGTCTAAGAAAGACTGGAAAGATCTGGCACGTTCACTGCGGTGGCATTGTTCAAAGAGCCTCAATGAAGTCCAGTCTAAGAAAGACTGGAAAGGCGGCGTGGAGCGGTTGCGGATTGCCCGCGATCCCGGCCTCAATGAAGTCCAGTCTAAGAAAGACTGGAAAGTAGGTGAGCGCACGTGTGCCCGTCCCGTCTGGTACAGCCTCAATGAAGTCCAGTCTAAGAAAGACTGGAAAGGCGGCAGCAGGAGGGCAAGGGACCGTTGTTCGTGGAGCCTCAATGAAGTCCAGTCTAAGAAAGACTGGAAAGCGAGAGGCGTATATGTAGGCATAGCCGTTCACTCGCCTCAATGAAGTCCAGTCTAAGAAAGACTGGAAAGCAGCGACCGTAGCGTTTGGCTTCCTGATCCTCATACTGGCCTCAATGAAGTCCAGTCTAAGAAAGACTGGAAAGGCGCGAATTCGGGCGTTCGTCTCGTTTATCTCGTTTGCCTCAATGAAGTCCAGTCTAAGAAAGACTGGAAAGAGCACGATTAATCTTTGACGCGGGAAGACTTATTCGCGCCTCAATGAAGTCCAGTCTAAGAAAGACTGGAAAGCGCTCGTATAGTCTCGCCACAGCATCGAATACAAGTAGCCTCAATGAAGTCCAGTCTAAGAAAGACTGGAAAGTCGAAAGTCAAACCATCAGGCAATGCCTTCTCAAAAGCCTCAATGAAGTCCAGTCTAAGAAAGACTGGAAAGTCGCAGGCCATGGTGCGGAATTCCAGCTGACAGCCGCCTCAATGAAGTCCAGTCTAAGAAAGACTGGAAAGTCGACCGACGTGGCCGAAGCGCCGCGAAGATTCAGGCCTCAATGAAGTCCAGTCTAAGAAAGACTGGAAAGATCCTGCTCGTGTGGGGAATCGCAGGTCTGATTGTCCGCCTCAATGAAGTCCAGTCTAAGAAAGACTGGAAAGAGTTGCATAGCATAATCCGAATATTTTTTATTGGAAGCCTCAATGAAGTCCAGTCTAAGAAAGACTGGAAAGCAGCGGACGACGGAAGTGTTCAATGCGGGGCGACCGCCTCAATGAAGTCCAGTCTAAGAAAGACTGGAAAGCTGCGCGTTCTGCACCATGCTCGCCAGTCGTGGATTCGCGCCTCAATGAAGTCCAGTCTAAGAAAGACTGGAAAGAAGGCCAACAAGGCTGCGGCAGACGAACTGGAGAAGCGCCTCAATGAAGTCCAGTCTAAGAAAGACTGGAAAGTGGGAGTCCGCGAAGACACACTCAGAACCATCACAGGCCTCAATGAAGTCCAGTCTAAGAAAGACTGGAAAGCACCCGTTTCCTGGCTTGCATGAGGCAAGCAACCTCGCCTCAATGAAGTCCAGTCTAAGAAAGACTGGAAAGACGGACTATACGTTACCCGTATAGTTGTAATTGAAGCCTCAATGAAGTCCAGTCTAAGAAAGACTGGAAAGGCGGAACCACTGGTGACCTCGGCTGCCGTATGGAGCCTCAATGAAGTCCAGTCTAAGAAAGACTGGAAAGTCCACTCACGCTAATCGTCTCCCAGTGGTGCAAATAGCCTCAATGAAGTCCAGTCTAAGAAAGACTGGAAAGTGCCATCATGTTTGCTATCGGTTTGCCATTCGTTTGCCGCCTCAATGAAGTCCAGTCTAAGAAAGACTGGAAAGATGGCCCTGGTGGACATCGGCTACTATTTCAACGTGCCTCAATGAAGTCCAGTCTAAGAAAGACTGGAAAGAAGGCGCGTGGGTCGATCATGGCCTGCGGTGCGACGCCTCAATGAAGTCCAGTCTAAGAAAGACTGGAAAGTGGTGCTGATTTGCTAGGGGGGTAGGAAAATTAGCAGCCTCAATGAAGTCCAGTCTAAGAAAGACTGGAAAGTCTGTTGTCCACCTGAAAGTTCCACCCGTTTATTCCGCCTCAATGAAGTCCAGTCTAAGAAAGACTGGAAAGGCGCGTATACGGTCGCAGCGTAGCATACGGCAATCGCCTCAATGAAGTCCAGTCTAAGAAAGACTGGAAAGGCGCGTCCAACAGCGTGTTCGATTGCCCTAGCTGCTGGCCTCAATGAAGTCCAGTCTAAGAAAGACTGGAAAGCAGAACCCGATTCACGGGCCGATACTCCCTGCATGAGCCTCAATGAAGTCCAGTCTAAGAAAGACTGGAAAGGGGTGGTATCAGACGTATGCCCGTCAGGGTTTCGCGCGCCTCAATGAAGTCCAGTCTAAGAAAGACTGGAAAGTTGCCAGTCAGTGCCCCAATAGTCGGCGGTGTTGCCGCCTCAATGAAGTCCAGTCTAAGAAAGACTGGAAAGCACACTCGCGGGGACTAGGAGATGGCCGAAAATGGCGCCTCAATGAAGTCCAGTCTAAGAAAGACTGGAAAGTTGTTCGCGGCCCACTTTGTCGAAGTAGTCGGCCTGCCTCAATGAAGTCCAGTCTAAGAAAGACTGGAAAGAGTGAAAAGCAAAAAGCTGAGGCTAAAAAGCAAATAGCCTCAATGAAGTCCAGTCTAAGAAAGACTGGAAAGCTCTGTCGCATTAAAATACGGGTTAACGTTACCCTGGCCTCAATGAAGTCCAGTCTAAGAAAGACTGGAAAGCCACGCCCCCGCCAATAGTATTAAGCTGGTCCATACTGCCTCAATGAAGTCCAGTCTAAGAAAGACTGGAAAGGTGTGACTCGAGGTGCAGTGAGTCTCTGGGAGACGGGCCTCAATGAAGTCCAGTCTAAGAAAGACTGGAAAGTTTGTTCTGATTTAGCCTTGGCATACGTATCATTCGCCTCAATGAAGTCCAGTCTAAGAAAGACTGGAAAGCTGACCGGGATGAGGTAGACCCCCTCGATGATGAGAGCCTCAATGAAGTCCAGTCTAAGAAAGACTGGAAAGTTTCTCCACAGGACCGGCCCCAGGACCGCCATGCGAGCCTCAATGAAGTCCAGTCTAAGAAAGACTGGAAAGGTGCGCAATATCAGGCTCTGGTTAATCCAGGAGATAGCCTCAATGAAGTCCAGTCTAAGAAAGACTGGAAAGACGACCCAGCCGATCTCAGAGATGGCCACAATGCTAGCCTCAATGAAGTCCAGTCTAAGAAAGACTGGAAAGTTAATACTCGATTCCGCTCAATGGGTCGTTATCCGCGCCTCAATGAAGTCCAGTCTAAGAAAGACTGGAAAGGAACGTCTGGAAACGCTTTCCGTTCGGTTCGATATTGCCTCAATGAAGTCCAGTCTAAGAAAGACTGGAAAGCATATAGTAGGTGTCGCCGCCGTCGCCTTTGGTGTAGCCTCAATGAAGTCCAGTCTAAGAAAGACTGGAAAGCAAGGCCGTTGCGACGGCGCTCGTCCCCGTTCTTGCCTCAATGAAGTCCAGTCTAAGAAAGACTGGAAAGTCCGTCGTTGTCCTGCGTCATCTTGTCGTCGTCGATGCCTCAATGAAGTCCAGTCTAAGAAAGACTGGAAAGGCACTCAGATTCACCTGCGTGCCCGCGTTGGCTGGGCCTCAATGAAGTCCAGTCTAAGAAAGACTGGAAAGATCCGTCGTTGTCCTGCGTCATCTTGTCGTCGTCGATGCCTCAATGAAGTCCAGTCTAAGAAAGACTGGAAAGCTCCACGACCTTACCGCAGCCGCCTTGTATGGCCGGCCTCAATGAAGTCCAGTCTAAGAAAGACTGGAAAGTTGGAGATGAACGCGTGCGACATCCAAGGGTCATCGGGCCTCAATGAAGTCCAGTCTAAGAAAGACTGGAAAGTTGATGAGCTTAATGGTCTCTTCCTTTTTCTCAGTACCGCCTCAATGAAGTCCAGTCTAAGAAAGACTGGAAAGTTTCCCTGTTGCATAGGTTGATGGGTCGCAGGATCGGCCTCAATGAAGTCCAGTCTAAGAAAGACTGGAAAGTGCCATACCCAAAAGCATTGCAACTGCTGGGGACAAGAGCAGTTTTGCGAGAGGTAGATGGAGAACAAGAGCAGCAAATAGCAGAGTGATAATGAATCTTCTGCGATCCCCGTCATCGCAACTGCGAGCGCTCTTCGCGTGTCGCGCATCGATGGAGCGCTCGCAATCTGTAAATATAGCTAACCCGATAATTCGGTAATGGGATTAGCGAAGGTGGCAGGAAAAGGAGTCCTTTTAAATCACCGTCGGTATCTCGATATCGCTATACCCGCGACGGCCGATAAAATGCAGCCCCTTCTTGCTCTGTGTTCTGAGACCGGCATCGCAGATGGCTACGGAATCAGTATCCGTGTCGATCAGTCCCTTGAGCTCGCTTGAAACGGTAATAATCCTCGCCGGGCGTACCTCAACTAAGAACAGGCTGTACTGCACTCTTTCGCCGTAGTGCTTGAGCAAAGTCGCAACGTGATTGCGTCTCTTGTCATCAACGATGTCATAGGCAACCAGATATGTTCTCATCTCGTCGCTCATCGGATCCGGATCCCTTTATAGGAGGATTGTGTTCCATCAAGATATCCCAGGATGAGTCGTGCTTGAATTTCTATGGTTCGCCGCCATGTAGCTTTGTACCCAAAAAGAGGATGCGTGATCTCTGTTTCGAGACGGCGTTCATACGCTTTGACGAGGCTTCGCCGGGTATCGTCACGCATGCGGACTGAGCCGAGAACATGAGAAAAGCCTTGTGGACTCACTTCGGCGTTATTCACGACTGTCTGGACGATCGAGTCTGCAATAGGCGCGCGGAATTCCTCCATGAGGTCGAGTGCAAGCGCTGGTTTATTGCGCGAACTGCTGTGGAGAAATCCTGCGTGCGGGTCAAGTCCGCAGGCCGTAATGGCGCGAATGCAGTCTGCCAAAAGAAGCGCGTAGGTGTAATCGAGCAGAGAGTTCAATTCGTCGGGTGCTGGCCTGCGCATACGTGCGACCCATGGCCATCCCCTGCGCTTCGCAGGTTTGATGAGAGCTGAGAATTGCGAGAAATACAGCGCTGCTGCCTCGCCTTCCAACCCGAGAACGTCCTGCCATCTGTTGCAATTTTTCAGTTGTTTCCCAATTTCTCTCAGCTGTGGCAGTGCGGAATTTGCGGGATCGCTTCGGCGCAGTAAAACGGCCTGATTGTGTACTTTGGCCTGGATGAACTCGCGTGCAAGTCCGAGTCGCCCTTCGTGTGATGCAACATGTTGTTCCACTCGTGCAGTGCCGTTTGGTCCGTATGAGGGCGACGTCCATCCGTAGAGGCGTCCCGTTCCGCTGCACCACATGATGGGTACATTGCGCCAGAGGAGTTCCCGAATGAGCCCACTGGTGAGATCTATGTTGCCGTGAAGCTGCAGAGCTTGGATGGTGTCGAGCGGCACAGAGGCGATTTCGTCGCCACGCTTAGTAACGAGCATGCGGCCGTCATGCGAGGAAGCTCGCGTTCCTGGCGTGGTGAGGTGCGTCACCTGGTGATCAGGGGAAGTCACCATGACGCGACGAGTAACCGTTCCGAGGGCGCGTTCTTCTGGTAGGCAAATACCAACGTGAGAGCACCGTAGGCAGCGCGGACTGTCTTCGAGGGGAGCGGGTGCGGCTGGAGCGTTGATCATCTCGCGGACCTGCCTTACCGCATCTTCAGCTTTGTGGAAGTCTTCGTCGGTGAGTTCAACTTTGACTCTTCTGTGATGCGAGATGAAGAAGATCTCGGTGCCGAGAACAGTTTCTCCCATATCTTGCAGACAGGCGCTTTGCAGCGCGAGCTGGGTTCGCATGGCGTCTGTCACTTGCATTGACTGCTTTACTGGAGTGGCCTTGTATTCTCGGATGACCATTCCGTCGGGAGTACGTTGTGCTGCGTCAAGCCGTCCGCTCACGTTCCATCTGCTGTGCCGCACATCAAGGGCGTGGAAGAGGGTGGCATCGTCGGTGAGAGTTGGCGCGTCAACTCGTTTATGAGCGGTGTCCCCGACGCTTATCTGAGCAGACTCGACTTTTTCACCTGCAGCCTCGAGCCATGCGCGCCGCGGGCAGAAGATGTAATTTGCTACAAGACTAATAGGAATGGGCTCGTCATCGTGTTCTTTTTCAGAATCCATGATTTCTCCTTTGAAATCAAGTTCAGAATGAAGGCTGTATCCAAATTGAGACAGCCTGTTCTCAGTGTACTTTTGAGTCGATCGTGAGAGAAATGAAGACTGCTGAGGTGAGAGTGTGGGGCAGAAATCTTTGCGGCAACGAACTTATTCTTTTTGGATTTAATTTCTCGGCGGAATTGATTTTTGCGGAATTCTTCTGTAGGGGCTGCATATTTTTGCATTGCGGAGATGGTCACATTTCCGCTTCATTCCGCATGGTTTTGCGTGTAGCAAGCACGGCGTTCGTTTGCAAGTTTTTGCGCTGTCGCAGATTGTGAAGAGCGATGACGGCGTGTCATTTTGTAGAAACCGCTCAACGCGAACGGTTAATAGCGTCGTTTTATCCGAGATTCCAAGGTTTCTCTCGGGTTAGTTCTGTAACGTCGGCCAAATCTCAATGATGAATGCTCCACCACACGCGTATGACATCGTTTGCAAACTGTGTTATTGTGAGTCTTACCAAAAGCTTTAAAAACTTCAAAAGCAATGATGCACATGTTTGCACTAAGAGGTGCAGGCAAGGGCATCCCGGCACGATACATACAACGCTGTTGACGTCTCGGAACTCGGCTGGTTGTGGGTAACGCCGCAATCCCACGGAGGAGGAAGTGGGGCACAGATGGTAACGATGATAGGCAAATCCATACGCCGCTGGTGGGCGGTGTTCGCACTTCCCACTTTCGCCGCGTTCATCATTGGCTTCGTAGCGCCGTTCGTTATCGGCATCTACCTCAGCTTCACCAAGTTCACCACCATCACGGATGCGCGCTGGGTGGGCTTCAAGAACTACCGTGGAGTTTTCTCAGACCCTGATTTCGTCCACGCGCTCATCTTCACGGTGGCTTTCACCGTGGTGACAACGATTCTCATCAACGTCTTAGCTTTCTTCGTGGCCTATATGTTCACCCGGGCCATGCGCGGCGCCAATCTGTTCCGCGGCGTCTTCTTCATGCCAAATCTCATCGGCGGTATCGTGCTGGGCTACATCTGGCAGCTGCTGCTCAACGGCGTGCTCGCCCACTGGGGCCTCTCGCTGACGTACAAGGGAATCTACGGATTCTGGGGCCTCGTCATCCTGATGTGCTGGCAGCAAATCGGCTACATGATGGTCATCTACATCGCCGGCCTGCAGTCCCTGCCCTCCGACGTGATGGAAGCCGCTCAGGTGGACGGCGCCAACGCTCGCCAGACCCTCTTCCACGTCACCATCCCGTTGATGATGCCCAGCATCACAGTGTGCACCTTCCTCACGGTGACCAACGGATTCAAGCTCTTCGATCAGAACCTCGCGCTCACCAACGGCGCCCCGTCGAACTCCTCGGAGATGCTCGCGCTCAACATTTACAACACGTTCTATGGCCGCGTCGGCTTTGAAGGCGTGGGCCAGGCCAAGGCGGTCGTGTTCTTCATCATCGTGGCAGTCATCGCGATCATCCAGAACCGACTCACCACCAGCAAGGAGGTGCAGGCATGAGTAACGCAATCAAGGCGGCCAACACCGCAACTCGCACGCACACTGGCAAGGTCGAGAAGAAAGAGTACATGAAGCACGGATGGTTCTGGACCATTCTCTTCGCACTCGTCTCCATCGCGTGGATTTACCCGATCCTGCTGGTCGTTTTCAACTCCTTCAAGCAGAAGATCTACATTTCCTCGCAGACCTTCAGCCTGCCGAACGCCAAGAGCTGGGTTGGCCTGAGCAACTACACCGACGGCATCGAGAAGACCGACTTCATCTCCAGCTTCTGGTGGACGGTCGTCATCACGGTCGGTTCCGTGGCCCTCATTCTCCTGTGCACCTCGATGTGCGCCTGGTGGATCGTCCGCGTGGACAACTGGGCGGCAAAGGGCCTCTACCTTCTCTTCCTCTTCAACATGATCGTCCCCTTCCAGATGGTGATGTATCCGCTGGCCAAGCTCACCGATATGTTCAGCCTCAACACCCCGTGGGGGCTGTGGATCATCTACCTGGGCTTCGGCGCCGGCCTCGCGGTGTTCATGTTTACCGGCGTGGTGAAGGGCATCCCCTCCGAAATCGAGGAAGCCGCCATGATTGACGGCGCATCGGTTCCGCGCACCTTCTTCACCGTGGTTGTCCCCATGATGAAGCCCTCCATCGTCTCCGTCGCGATCCTCGAAACCATGTGGATCTGGAACGACTACCTCCTCCCGTACCTCACGCTGGACGGCAACAAGTACATGACCATCTCCATCGCAGTCCAGTACCTCAAGGGCGGCTATGGTGCGGTTGACATGGGAGCCATGATGGGCTGCCTCGTGCTCGCCATCATCCCGATCGTGGTGTTCTACCTGTTCTGCCAGAAGTTCATCATCGCCGGCGTCACCGCAGGCGCGGTGAAGGGCTGAGGTCGGCGGGCCGTCGCGCTCAGCGGCTTGCAAGGCCGCACAGCGCACTAACTACTTATAACTGAAGAATTCCATTGAAGACCGACGAGGCTTACCCCTCGTTTAAAGAAAGGAAAGGTTCAAAGATGAATCGCACGCTTAAGTCAACGCTCGCACTTGTTGCGGTAGGCGCTATGGCAGTGGGAACACTCTCGGCATGTGGATCGAGCTCCTCATCGAGCGACTCGAAGGGACAGGTGTACTACCTCAACTTCAAGCCTGAAGCAGCAGACGCATGGAAGGCCATCGCCAAGGAATACACCAAGGAAACCGGTGTTCAGGTCAACGTCCAGACCGCCGCCTCCGGCACCTATGAGCAGAAGCTCAAGTCAGAAATGTCGAAGAGCAACGCTCCGACCCTCTTCCAGGTCAATGGCCCCGTGGGCCTGGCCAGCTGGAAGGACTACACGGCCGACATGAGCAACTCCGCCGTGTACAAGGACCTCATCAACAAGGACGTGGCCCTCAAGAATGGCAACGAGGTTGCAGGCGTTCCTTACGTGATGGAAACTTACGGCATCATCTACAACAAGTCGATTCTCAACAAGTACTTCAAGCTTTCCGACGCGGCAGTCAAGTCCGTTGAGGAAATCAACAGCTTCGACAAGCTCAAGGCGGTGGCCGACGGTCTGCAGAAGCACAAGAGCGAGCTCGGCCTCGACGGCGCCTTCACGTCCGCTGGCTTCGACTCAAGCTCCGACTGGCGCTTCAAGACCCACCTTGCGAACCTCCCGCTCTACTACGAGCTCAAGGCCGACGGCGTTACCGAGCAGCCCAAGACTGTGAAGGGCACCTACCTGCCACAGTTCAAGAACGTGTTCGACATGTACCTGACCGACTCCACCACCCCCAAGACTCAGATCAGCTCCAAGACCGCCGATGACGCAACCTCAGAGTTCGCCACCAGCAAGGCAGCCCTCTACCAGAACGGCACCTGGGCATGGACCGACCTGCAGAAGGCCGGTATGAAGGCCAGCGACATTGGCATGATGCCGATCTACTTCGGTGTTGACGACGCCAACGAGGGCCTGGCAACAGGCTCCGAGAACTACTGGTGCATCAACAAGAACGCCTCCGACGCCGACAAGAAGGCCACCGAAGCGTTCCTCAAGTGGATGATCACCAACAAGAAGGGCCAGGACGCGCTGTCCACCAAGATGGGCTTCACCACTCCGTTCAAGTCGATGAGCTCCATCAAGTCTGACAACCCGCTGGTTCAGGCAGCTCAGAAGGATCAGAGCTCCGGCAAGACGCAGGTTTCCTGGAACTTCACCCTCATGCCGTCCGAGACCTGGAAGAACAACCTCGGCTCCGCAATGCTCGAGTACGCTCAGGGCACCGGCAAGTGGGATTCCGTCAAGTCGGCATTCGTTGACGGCTGGGCCAAGGAAATCCAGAGCGCAGCATCCGCCGAGTAAGCAGAAGTTTCCCCTTTGATAACTGAAGACAGATAACTGAAAATCAATAACTGAAGATAGGTAGTACCTGGCCTCCGGCAGCGTGGACCCTTTTGGGTTCTTCGCACCGGAGGCCAACTTCTCTCCGCAGCGCACAGTGCACAATGCACAGCAAAGCCGAGACCGCGCAGCCCCTGTGCAGTTCCGTCCCCCTGCGCAAGTCCCGTATACCTGCGTCGTCCCGTACAGTAGAAGTGGTCGAAAGGAATCATCATGAGCTCATTGTTCCGTCAGGACTCCGCGTTCATGCGGGCGCTGGGATGGCTCGTCGAGGTTGTGGAGATCAACCTGCTCATGCTGGTGACATCGATTCCCATCGTCACTATCGGCGCGTCGCTTACGGCCGGCTACGATGCCGCACGTCGCCTGCGCATAGGCGAAGGCAAGACCCTGCCGAATTACCTCCGAGCCTTCAAAGCAAATTTCGTGAAGTCCACCATTCTCTGGCTCATTCTCGGGCCCATTGGCGCCGCGATCGTCGCCTTCTGGATCTTTATCCAGATGACGCCTCTGCTTGTGGTCAAGTTTGCGCTGAGCATCATCTGGCTCATCGTGTTTTATTGGGCTTGGCCGCTTACGGCTCGCTTCGAAAATACTGTGGGCGCGACGCTGAAAAATGCGCTTGTCATCGGCATCTCGAAAATCATTCCAAGCGTTGGAATGTTCGCCGTGGACGCGACCTTCTGCGCTCTCGTGGCGACGTCGTGGCTCTACATGCCGCAGGGTCTGTTCCTGCTGGCAATCTTTGGGGCGGGCCTGCTGACTGCGCTCCACGTGCCGATCGCAGAGAGCGGCCTGAAGCAATTCATTCCCGAAGAACCAAAGCAAGAACAGGAACCAGAACAGCCGCAGCCGCAGCGGCAGCCGCAGAAATAATCACGCCGCCGTAGCCGCAGCTCCTGTACTCACTGTGCCGTGTCAGCATCCGCGCTAACGGGAGGCGCGTACGGCGCCGTGGTCTCGCGCAGCATGAGCTGGGTGGGGAAGGTCTCGAACGGCTTGGCGGTCTTTTCTGTGTCAATGAGCTCGAGAATCTTGCTTGCGGCCACGCGCCCCATCTCCTCGGGATCCTGATGGATGGTGGTGAGGCCGATGTCGCTGGCGTAGGTGCTGTCGTCGAAGCCGATGATCGAGAAGTCCCCGGGAATCGTGCGGCCATAGCGGCGCAGGCGATAGAGAACCGGTACGGCCAGGTCGTCCGTCTGGAAGCACAGCGCAGTGGGTGCGGGGTTGAGCGCCAGCAGCTGCGACACCGCGGAATTAATGGGATTCGGGTTGATGGGGCAGTGCAGCACAGTTGAAATCACAGACGGCCCAGCTTCCCTGCACGCCTGAATAAAGCCTTCCATGCGCTCGTCGGCGGAGTAGGTGAAGGGCGTTCCGTGCGTGGTACGGATGAACGCGATGCGGCGATGGCCGATGCTTACCAGGTGGCGCACCGCGGCCTTCATGGAGTCTCGGTCGTCAATAGTGACGGCAGCGTCGAAACCGTCTGGGTCGGAGATGTTGACGCCCACGACCGGCACGTTCATGTGCCGCAAGCGGGAGACCTCCGCAGAGTTGATGTTGAAAGAGCACACGAGCACGGCATCCGCATTGCGGCGCACGGGCAGATCGTTGAAGAACGCCTTGCGCGCCTCGAACGTGTTGATGGTGTAAATCGAAATGTCGTAGCCCTGCTGCTGGAGCACAGCGTTGAGCCCCATGAACACGTGTGAGTTGAACCACTCGGTGACCGGGCCGCTGATGAGCATGGCGATGCGCAGCGACTGCCCCGATTTCAGCGCTGTTGCGGACCGCGAGATCTGGAAATCGAGGGATTCGGCGATGTCCATGACCTTCTGCCGTGTTCTCTCCGACACCAGCTCGGGGCGCGTGAACGAACGGGAAACCGTAGAAACCGATACTCCCGCACGCTTTGCAACGTCCTGAATACTTGCTTTCATACGGGGCTCCTTGAGGGTAAGCGTTGTGTTTGTCATCATAGGTCGCGAGTGGGATTGTTCAACGCATTCAATCCCACTCGGCGGGGCGCTGGATTACTTGTCTGCAGCGTCGAGATTCGTGTTGTTGTTTGTGCTGGCGCTGGTGCTGGCCTTGGTGCCGTTGTCGTATGATTCCGGAGCCGACAGCCATACCGAGGCGTCGCCGGGAAGCTGGCCGTCCACCAGTTCCGTGGAGGAGAGCAGCACCTTCCCTTCGGGAAGCTCGATCGGCGTACTTCCGAAATTCGTGATGGAGACGAAGCGGCGGCGTTTGTTGGCGTCGCTTCGCTCTTGCTCTTGCTGCGGCGCGATCGTAGAGGTGGCTGCAGCTGCGGTTGCGACTCCCGCTGCAGCTCCGAACTCCGCGATTTCGCGCGAATACGAGAGAGTGCTCGCCTCATGGCCGGCGACGGTGGACCACTGCACCTGAGTGGAGCCGGTGGGAGTGAGCAGATGGGCGCGCAGGCTCAACGCCGTGCGGTACAGATTGAGCATCGACGTGGGGTCGGCGTGCTCTGAATCTTCCGCGAAGTCCTTGAACCACAACGGTTGAGGAAGATGCGGTGCACTTGCGGGCTTGCCATACGCGGTGGTCGCCGGTGAGAAGCCAAAGGAGGCTCCGTCTCCGAAGTTCTCGTCCCAATCTGCGGGGTGCGGCGCGTCTGCAGCGACCCACGGAAGCGGAACGCGGCAGCCGTCACGGCCCTTGTCGGTCCACTTGCCGCGGGTATGGAAGGCGTTGGGGTCCTCGAGTCGGTTCCACGGAATGTTGGGGACCTCGAAAAGCCCAAGTTCCTCACCTTGGTAGATATACACAGACCCCGGAAGCCCTGCCTCCAGCAATAGCGCGGCACGGGCACGGCGGGTGCCAAGTTCATGGTTCTCGTGATAGCTTTCGCCGTCACGCAGGATCCAGTCCTTCGCGAACTGATGATGGGACGTGGACTTGACTTGCGGCAGAGCATAGCGGGTGGCGACGCGGGGAACATCGTGATTGCTCATTACCCACGTGGTGGTGGAACCGGAACGATCGGCAGAGGCGAGACCCTCTGCGATGGCGGCTTTCATTTCCTCACGCGACCAATTGGCCTTGGCGAACTCGAAATTGAACACCTGACCGAGCTCGTCGGGGCTGGCGTAACGATACTGATGTTCGGGCACCACCCACGCCTCTCCCACGGCAAACCGCGCAGGAGTGTACTCGTTGAACACTTCGCGCCATTCGCGATAGATGGAGTGCACCTCGTCGCGATCCCACAGAGGATTCGTGCCATCGGGATTGAGCTGGTCGTGCATGTCCCATTCGCCCATCTCGGCGAGGGGACGGCTCGTGAGATCTTTGGCAAGGCCGTGCGCCACATCGATGCGGAAGCCATCGGCGCCGTGGTCGGACCAGAAGCGCAGCGTTTTCTTGAAGTCCTCGTGCACGTCTTTGTTCTGCCAATTGAGGTCTGCCTGCTGCTTGGCGAAGATGTGCAGATACCATTGGCCATCCTCAACCTGTTCCCACGCGGGGCCGCCGAAGAAGCTCACCCAGTCATTAGGAGGAATCTCGCCATGCTTGCCGCGTCCCTCGCGGAAGATGTAGCGCTCGCGGGCGCGGGAGCCGCGGCCGGCGTCCACCGCTTCCTTGAACCACACATGCTGGGTGGAGGTGTGGTTGGGGACGATGTCCACGATCATCTTGAGGCCATTGGCATGAGCTTCGTGCGTGAGCTCGTCGAAGTCCCTCATGGTGCCGAGGCGCTCGTCCACGTTGCGATAGTCGATCACATCGTAGCCGCCGTCCGCTAGCTCGGAGGGGTAGAAGGGGGAGAGCCAGAGCGCGTCGACGCCAAGATCCTTGAGATAGCCGATCTTGCTGGTGATGCCATTGATGTCGCCGAGGCCGTCGCCGTCCGAATCCTTGAAGCTGCGGGGGTAGACCTGATAGACAACCGCCTGCTTCCACCAATCGTCATGCGCGTTGTTCTCGGTCACGATGTGAACTCCCTTCGCCTGGACGCTCTGGCTGGCCGCGCCCTTGTTTGGCGGCCTCGCCTCATGTTCGGCGTGTGGGCGGGATGCACTAACCTGACACACTCTCGTGGCATCTATTGAGTGTTCTTCCGAGAGCCTTGTCGGGTTCCGTCCTTGGGCCGACTGAGCGTCGATTCTGTCCTTTTACTGTTCTTATGACAACGATAGCATTGTTCTCTTATCGTGAATCCTGAGTGTTGAAGTTGCGAATTCGTGAAAACGTTTGCCGAATGGGGCAGGGAAGACTGTGTGGTTCTTGCGAACGCGGATGGACGACTTTTGCGGCAAGGAAATTATTAAACGGGGCATAAAGGACTATTCGGATGCCGGGAACGGTGCAACGGCGGCGTCTGAAAATTGGTTTTCTGAAGGACTCCGAAAATTTGCCGCAAAAGTCGCATGGTCATGGAGTGAAGATCCGTGATGGTTGGATAGCGGCTTCTCGACGACCGCTGTGTTCCTTGGAATCGTGCGCATACCGGCGTTCGCGGAGCGTGGGGAAGCGTGTTCTGCAGCTCGAAGGTGCAAGTTTCAAAGTGTGGGTCCGAGGGGCGTACGGGAGATACGGAACGCGAATGTCCGCGTGGCATAGAAAAGCGGGAGTGCTCCATGACGCACTCCCGCTCGAATGACGCTGCCGGCCTCACACGATGAAAGCCATGAGTTCAATCATCGCGAAGGCTGGCCGCGCCACGTTTATGAAGCGTTGGCGACTTTTGCCTGCCAGCGCTGGCCTCGCGCTAGTGCACGCTTGATTTCCCAGCCGACATCATGTCTTTCAGCGTCATGTTTGCTACAACGCCGCCGTCGATGAGGATGTCAGTTCCCGTGAGATATACGGGCGACTCGAGAACGAGCCACGACAGAAGCGTCGCCACTTCGGACGGATCGCCGAAACGCTTGATGGCGGCGAAATCAACCATTGCTCCCGCGCCGGCGTCCTTTTCCAATTGCCCCATCGTGGTGTCAAAGGAGCCTGGAGATACCGACACAATATGCGCGCCATGTTCGCCATAGGCACCCGAGAGATGTCGAGTGTACCAATTCACGAAGTTCTTGGAGATGGGATACGCCATCTGCGCGCGCATGGCCGGAGGCAGAAGTCGGCACCGCCGGTCCAACTTCTTGAACAGTGCGTTCGGGCCAATTTTCACTGCCTTGTAGACGCGCGTGGGCAGCATCGCATCGGGGAGCATGTACGCCGCCATCGAGGAGACGTTGACCATGGTGAAGCCCTCGTCCGCTATGGACAGGAACGCACGATTCACATAAATGGTGCCGAGCGAATTGGTGGCGAGAATCTGCTGGTACTCATCCATGCTGGGGCTCACGCCGGCGGTATGGATCACTCCGCGCACGTGTCCTAGACGAGCGGCAGTGTCTGCAAGATGAAGCACATCGTCGGGAGAGGCGACGTCACAGACTTCCGTATGGATTTCGGCCGCAATTCCAGCGTGTGCAAGGCCTTCTGCGGCCTCGGTGAGGTGAACTTCGCTGTGGCCCGAGATGAGAAGAATGATGTTTTCGGCGTTGCTGCTCTTGCCGAGTTGCAGAGCGGTCGCGTAACCCATGCCACCGGAACCGCCAGTGATGACGTAGACATCCTTGCAGGACGTCTTGTGCCCGGGAGCGCGGTCTTTTGCGTGCTCGCTCGTATCAGGCGTGGCCGATGCCGCCGCATGCGGTGCCGTTGCTGTCATGTGCGCATCCTCTCCATCGAGAAAGCTGTGTGCGCGTGCGCTTCCTCGCGTACGTGTATCTGTTGCCAGTGTAGCGGGAGAAAGGGGAGTGCGCCTCAGAAAGCGCAACGGTGTGTCGAGAGCCTCATTTCTCTCCTGCTCTCTCAGCAAGCTGCTGTGCTTCCATCAGCGGCTTCCTCATCGGGTCGAGGAGATTCGCCACAATCACCACCACGTACAGTGCCACGACAGTCGCGAAGATGAGGTGGAAGGCGTTCAGCAGCGCGTTATCGACCAGCGCCTGCGTACCGGACGAGAGATGCTGATGCGAGGTGGTGGTGATGGCGTTGTTCATGATCCGCAGCGTCAACGCGGGATGCTGCGCAATCTGGTGGGAAATCGTCATGTTGAAAATCAGACCGAAAATGCCGGTCATGAGCGTTTGGCCCAGCGTGCGGCCCAGCGTGAGCGCGCTCGTCGCCGTGCCCACGTAGCCCTGCGGCACCACGGACTGGCCCACGATGGTGTTCATGGTGATGGTGAGGCCAAGGCCGAAGCCACCCACGCCCGAGACCACGTAGAACATAATGATGGGGAAGCCGATGCCGGCGAAGATCATGAAGCTGTAGAAAATCATCTGCAGAATGGCCACCGGAATGGCGACGGCGCGCGGCGGAAACTTGCGGATCATGGTGCCCACGAGGAACGACGCGACGAGCCAGAGCAGCGAGCTCGGCGTCACGATGAGGCCGGCGAGGCTCGGTGACGTGCCGTAGATGGCCTGCGTCCACATGGGGAAATACACCTGAAAGCCGATCTGGAGGCCGTTGAGCATGCTCGCCGTGAGGACCTGGACGGTGAAAGTGCGATTGGAGAAGAGCGACAGAGGGATGACGGGGTCCTCCGCCTTGCGCTCTACGCGGTAGAACGCGACGGCGCTCGCCACAAAGATGACGGCAGCCGCAGCCGTTATGGCGGGGGCTACGGTTCCTTGGCCCAGCCACTGCAGGGCAAGAAGGAAGGAACTGAGGGTCACGATGAGCAGCAGAATGCCGAGGAAGTCGGTGCGAGGTTTAGTGGCGCTTGCATTCGCGCCTGTGTCTGCGCTTGTGCCTGCGTTTGCGGCCCCCGTGAGCTTGGTGCGGTCCTCGCGGAAGCCCACCAAAATAAGAATGAGTGCGATGACGCCCAGTGGAACGTTGATGAAGAAGATCCAGTGCCAGCTGAGCTGATCCACAATAAAGCCGCCCACCAGCGGGCCGAGCAGTGCGGAGACGCCCCACGCCATGTTGTTCAGCGCGATGATTTTGGAGCGGTCGGCGAGCGGGAATACGTCCGCGATGATGGTGAACGTGACCGGGAAGATGGCGCCCGCGCCCAGTCCCTGCAGTGCACGGAAGGCGATCAGCATGGGCATGCTCGGCGCCAGGCCGCACAGACCCGAACCGAGCGCGAAGAGAACCACTCCTGCGAGGAACACGGGGCGGCGGCCGAATTGGTCGCTGATTTTGCCGTAGATGGGCGTCGAGATGGCGGTGGTGAGCAGATACATGGTGAAGACCCAGTTCTGCTCGCTGAGGCCGTGGAGATTCTCGCTGATCGTCGGCAGCGCCGTGGTGACGATGGTGACCTCGATGGAGGTCATGAACGTCGCGATGAGAATAGCCGCGAGGAGGAGGGGGATGCGGGTGGTGGGGTGTGAGTGAGCGTGAGGATTTGGATCTGGGTGAGCGTGTAGGGCCGGGTGGGTGCTCTTGCTGCTGCGGCTGCTGAGATTCTGTGCCATGTGTGTGCCTGCTGCTTTTCGTCTGTTCAGTTGCAATTACTGAGATTGCTGGTTGTCTGACAGGGAATTCGCCGCGCAGTGCGCTCGCTGGAAGTGAGGCTGGGTGCCGTTGCGTCGCAGTGTGCATTGTGTTTGTGCTGCGCTTCCGCCAGGCCCTGGTTCCAGAGCGAACGTGGCCGCCCATTGCCTTGAGAAATTTTAGTGGATGATGGGACATTTGGACGAATATCAGAATTTCTGATGCGGTCTCATCCGCGCTTTGATGGAGCTTTCCCCGTATTCTTAGGAATGATTCTCGGCGGACTACCTGTGAGGTGTTAGATGAATGGAATTGTACTGATCGCGGTGGTAGCGATTCTTGTGTACCTCTTCATCAAGTTCGGGCGAGTGTATGTTTCGCTGCTGGCTGCCTATGTGAGGGTGTGGGTTTCCGGGAAGAAAAATCGCGGAGCACGGGAGGTGTATCGCGGCGCAGTCATCTTGCTGTATGGATACAGGAAGGACCTCCTGGAACTGCCGTGCAGGGTGGGTAAGTCGTTGCAGCTGATCGTGCATGTTCCCACAGAGGATGATGTGAGAAATTTTGATCCCGTGCTTTGGTTCAAAGCCGCTCTCGAGGGGCGCGTGGAGGCGGAAGACTTTAACGACATCGTTGACGTGCTGCGGGAGGTCGCAGGTCTAGAAGAAGACTATGCCCAGCAGCTGGCGGAGGATACCAGCGACGTCAGTAAGTTTCCCGCGACACCGCCCCGTGCGGTTCTGCCTAAGATTCATTTCTACGTCAAGGGATGGAAAGCAGTCCCTGTGGATAGTTTCCAGAACATCGACACCGAGACGCGCTTTGGTGAGGATTATTACGTTGAGATGCCCACGCAGGAAGAGGTTGAGGCCTTGTCGAACGATACTGGTGCCGAGGCCGTGACCCGTGACGATGTGGATTTGGGAGCGAGTGAGTACATGCAGGTGTTGAAAGGGTTTGTTGGAGAGAAATCTCTAGATTGAGTTCTGGTTATGATGCCGTTGGGAATTCGTTTGTGAGAAAACCGGTAATGTCAGGTGATTTACAAATTATGAGCATTCAGCTTATTCAACGGCTATAGCTCCGTATATTTTGTACTTATACCGCGAGCTTTCTCAACCGGATACTTCTTTTTTGATTTCACAAGCTTGCGCATAACGATGTCATCCATGTCCCAGCCCTGCTTGTCTGCAAGCATGATGCAATATGAGAGAACATCTGCCAGTTCCTCTTGAACATGATTGAAATCTGTGGTTTTAGCATCTGGATCCCACTGGAAGCACTCCAAGAGTTCTCCGGCTTCGATGCTGATTGATTTGGAGAGATTTTCTGGACTGTGGAACTGGTCCCAGTCGCGTTCCTCGTTGAATTTCTTCAGCGCTTGGATAGTGGATTCACTAATCATATTTTGAGTGTATCTGCGCGGTGGGATTCATCAGAATAATTAAGGAGCGATAATGGCTCTATGAGCACAATGAGGACTCCGGAACCGGCAATCATTTCCTTGGAGCTTGCTAAGTATAAGGAATCAGATTTCATTGAGGCGGTGAATGGCCAAAATAAATATGTTCAAAGTGCTCGGGGAACGCTCGAGACTGAGACGTTACGCTACATTTTGAGGTATCCGACTGTCTACGTAGTTGCGACGAATGATAAGAACAAATACTCCCTCAAACCTGAACACACAGTATATGTAGGAGAGACCAATTCCATCACCAGCCGTACGGCCCAACATCTTTTCGAAGATCCGAAGTCTCGAGAGGATTGGGATGAGCTTTCGAAGAGAGCGGCTAAAGACTCGAAGAACGTTCTGCAATATGTCATCGGACATCCACACTTCAACAAGTCGCTTACGCTCGATGTCGAGAATAAGTTAATGCAGTATATGAGTAGTGTCGATTCAGTCAAACATCTCAATAATCGTCGTACGAATGCCCAGGGCGAGTATTATACCGCAGAAGAGTTTGGTGACATCTTTCAAAAGATTTGGCTTGAGTTGCATCACCAAGATCCAGATCTGTTCCCAGCGGAACAACTAATCCGTGATTCTGCACTGTTCAAAGCGTCCCCATTCCACCAGTTAAGTAAGGAGCAACTTGGGGCCGAGAGCGTGGTGCTTAACGAGATACAGAAGATAATCAGTGAGGGTACGAGTAATGCTGATTTACCCACTCTGCTCTTTGTGAAAGGTGCCGCAGGGACCGGAAAAACAGTCTTACTGAGTCATCTTTTCTATCGTTTGAAAACTGAATTTTCCGAAGGTGATGATTCTGACAAAAAACTCTCTTCATATATCTTGGTGAATCATCATGAGCAGGCTCACGTTTACAACCAAATTGCTACCAAGCTTGGGTTACAGAAGAAAGCTGATGAAGTTGTTAAATTACCTACGCAATTTATCAATACTTACAGTGAGAAGAGTGACCGGGGACGTGGAATTCTTGACAAACCGAAAGGCAGAGCTGATGTTGTCTTAATCGATGAGGCACATCTTCTTCTCGCGCAGGGGAATCAGGGATATTCGGGTGAGAATCAGCTTGCTGATATCTTGAAGCGAGCGCGATTCGTAATTGCGGTGTTTGATCCTGCGCAGATTTTGCAGACCGCACAGCAATGGGATACAGAAGATCTTGCGATTTTGAATGACGATGCTCAAGAGGGTACTGAGATATCGTATCGAAAAGCCACGTTCAGAGGAGAGGCCATTCGCGTGGGTTCGCTTCAGCTGGAGCATCAGTTCCGGATGGCTGCCAGTGGTGCTGTCATTAAATGGATTGATGATTTTGCTGCTGGTCAAAGTATAGGATTTATTCCTATTGACCCCGGTGTGAAGAATATGGATTACGATCCAAGCGATAAGAATAGTTCTGAGTGGAAGCGAGAACCTTTTGAGATAAAGGTATTTGATTCTCCGGTTAAGTTGCATAACGCCATTGCTCAGAAGGCGAAGGAATCTCGCAATACTGATAAAGCCGCAGGTAAGGGGATATCGCGAGTCCTCGCCACATACGATTGGCCGTATTCTGCAGCTTCAAAACCAAAAGATCAGCCAAACGGGATGTGGAATGTGCGGCTGCATAGGACCGGCAGCGGGGACTGGCAGATGGGAGCTCCTGTGTATGGCGGAGAGACTGACGCCGAGTATTTTTCCATGCCATGGAACTATCAACTACCAGATCCGGAACCGACTAGAAGAATGAACCGTGAAACTGCCTGGGCAGAAAAAGATTTCACACTCAATGAAATTGGCTCCACGTTTACTATTCAAGGTTTTGATTTGAATTATGCGGGTGTCATTATCGGACCATCAGTTAAATATCGCGGTGGAAGGATTATTTTCGACCGTGACGCCAGTGCCAACAAGCTTGCGACCAACAGACGGCACGGTACTGAGGACTATTCAGAGCAGAATTTGCGGAATGAGCTCAATGTGCTTCTAAAACGAGGAGTGCACGGCTTGTATTTGTTCGCGGTGGATGCAGAGTTACAGAAGAAGTTGATGGAGGTTTCCAGTCTTGGCTAAAGATACTGTCTATATGAGTTCTTAATCGTTTCCCAAATCCGGGAATAATCGTTACTATGTAGAAGTTGAGCTATGTAGGCTCAAGTTTCGGAAACCGTTGTCAGAGTGAAAGTCTGACAACGAAGGACGGAGAAATCGTGAGGGGCAACTCTCCGCGAGTTCGAATCTCGCCCTCTCCGCAACTCGAGCGCAGCACATAAGACAGAACGTACGCAAGTACAGAACGAACTCAGTTCCGCCCGCCCCGGCGCCGCGGAACAGTAGTAACGAAAAGGAGCCCACACATGGGACGCGCAGTAGGCATTGATCTGGGAACAACGAATTCCTGCATTGCAACACTTGAAGGTGGCCAGCCCACCGTTATCGTAAACGCGGAAGGCGCACGCACAACGCCGTCCGTCGTAGCATTCTCCAAGTCCGGCGAAATCCTCGTCGGCGAAGTGGCAAAGCGCCAGGCGGTCACCAACGTCGACCGCACCATCGCCTCCGTCAAGCGCCACATGGGCACTGACTGGTCCGTGGACATCGACGGCAAGAAGTGGACCCCGCAGGAGATTTCCGCACAGGTCCTCATCAAGCTGAAGAGGGACGCCGAGGCATACTTGGGCGAGCCCGTCACCGACGCGGTCATCACCTGCCCCGCTTACTTCAACGACGCTCAGCGCCAGGCAACCAAGGATGCCGGCAAGATCGCGGGTCTCAACGTCCTGCGTATCATCAACGAGCCTACGGCAGCAGCACTGGCGTACGGCCTCGAAAAGGGCAAGGAAGACGAGCGCATTCTGGTCTTCGATCTCGGCGGCGGCACCTTCGATGTCTCCCTCCTGGAGATCGGCAAGGATCAGGAAGACGGCTTCGCAACCATCCAGGTTCAGGCCACCAACGGCGACAACAAGCTCGGCGGCGACGACTGGGATCAGCACATCATGGACTGGTTGGTCGGTGAGGTCAAGAACAAGTACGGCCTTGACCTGAGCAAGGACAAGATCGCCATGCAGCGCCTGAAGGAAGCCGCTGAGCAGGCGAAGAAGGAACTCTCCTCGAGCTCCTCCACCAATATCTCCATGCAGTACCTGGCCATGACCGCCGACGGCACCCCGGTGCACCTCGACGAAACCTTGACTCGTGCTCACTTCGAAGAGATGACCTCCGACCTGCTGGGCCGCTGCCGCACGCCGTTCAACAACGTGCTCTCCGACGCCGGCATCTCCGTGAGCCAGATCGACCACGTGGTCCTCGTCGGCGGCTCCACCCGTATGCCCGCCGTGCAGAATCTTGTCAAGGAGCTCACCGGTGGCAAGGAAGCGAACAAGTCCGTGAACCCGGATGAGGTCGTGGCGGTCGGCGCAGCTGTGCAGTCTGGCGTCATCAAGGGCGACCGCAAGGACGTCCTCCTCATCGACGTCACCCCTCTGAGCCTCGGCATCGAGACCAAGGGCGGCATCATGACCAAGCTCATCGACCGCAACACCGCCATCCCGACCAAGCGCTCCGAAGTGTTCTCCACCGCTGAGGACAATCAGCCAAGCGTTCTGATCCAAGTTTACCAAGGCGAGCGTGAGTTCGCCCGCGACAACAAGCCGCTGGGCACCTTCGAGCTCACCGGCATCGCTCCGGCACCGCGTGGCGTCCCGAAGATCGAAGTCACCTTCGATATCGACGCCAACGGCATTGTGCACGTGTCCGCCAAGGATCAGGGCACGGGCAAGGAGCAGTCGATGACCATCACCGGCGGTTCCGCTCTCCCCAAGGACGAGATCGATCGCATGGTCAAGGAAGCCGAGTCCCACGAGGCCGACGACAAGAAGCGCCGCGAGGACGCCGAGACCCGCAACCAGGCCGAAGCCTTCGCGTACTCCACCGAGAAGCTCGTCAACGACAACAAGGACAAGGTGTCCGACGACGTTGCCAAGGACGTGACCGACAAGGTCAACGCGCTGAAGGAAGCGCTCAAGGGTGAGGACATTGAGAAGATCAAGTCCGCGCAGTCTGAGCTCATGACCTCTGCGCAGAAGATCGGCGAGGCTCTGTACCAGCAGGATCAGGCCAACGGTGCGGCAGGTGCTGCCGGCGCCGGCGCTCCGGGTGCTGATGGCGCCGCTGCAGGTGCGGCCTCCGGTTCCGCAGACGACGACGTCGTTGACGCCGAAGTCGTGGACGACGACAAGGACGATAAGAAGGACGGCGAGTGATCGATGTCGGACTTCAATAAGGACGACTACTTGTCGGGAATGGACGACGTCGAGAAGCTGAAAGGCGACGATTCCGCTGCCTCTTCGGCTGCCTCGGCATCGTCCGGCCCTGCAGGCGGTCAGCAAGGGGCTGGCGCGGCCGCAAACGGCGCTCAGGGCTCCCCACCAGCTGCGAGTGCGGCAGGCGCGGCCGACGCGGCAAATAGCGCTGCTGACGGTTCCGCTGCGGCATCAGACGATGCCAAGGCCTCCGGCGACGGCTCTGCCGCCACTAAAGGCGACGACCTCACTCCTCTGGGCAAGGCGAAGAAGGAAGCGGCGGACTATCTCGAGGCTCTCCAGCGTGAGCGCGCCGAGTTCGTGAATTTCCGTAATCGGGCCAACAAGGAACAAGATCGCTTCCGCCAGCACGGCATCATCGACGTGCTCACGGCGCTGCTGCCCGCGCTTGACGATCTCGATCGCATCCGCGAACACGGCGAGATGAGCGATGACCTCACGGCCGTTGCCAACAAGCTCGACCGCGCCTTCGAGAAGTTTGGCGTGGAGAAGTTCGGCGAAAAAGGCGAGGACTTCGACCCAACCAAGCACGAGGCGATCCTGCACAAGCCGGACGCCAACGCTACGAAGGAATCCGTGGACACCGTGGTGGAGGCTGGCTACAAGGTGGGCGACCGCGTGGTGCGCGCCGCTCGCGTCGTGGTGGCCTCTCCCAGTGATGGCGGCACCAACTGAATTCACCGAGACGTTACGCAGAAATGCAGAAAGGAGACATAAATGGCAGAAAATGAATGGCTGAATAAGGACTTTTACAAGGTCCTTGGTGTCTCCAAAGACGCCTCGGCCGAGGAGATCACCAAGGCCTACCGCAAGCTGGCGCGTAAGTACCACCCAGACCTCAACAAGACGAAGGAGGCCGAGGAGAAGTTCAAGGACATCTCCGAGGCCTACGACGTGCTCAACGACAAGTCGCAACGGCAGAAGTATGACGCCATCCGCACATTTGGTGCGGGCGGTGCGCGCTTCGCTGGCGGCTCGGGTGCGGGTGGCGCCGGCTTCGATGCCAACAGCTTCTCCGACATGTTTGGATCCATGTTCGGCGGTGCGGGCGGTGCCGGTGGCAATGGCAACGTGCACTTCTCGACGAGCGGTGGTGCCGGCGGACCCGACCTTTCGGACCTGTTCGGTGGAGCCTTCGGCGGCATGGGCTCAGGAATGGGCGGCGGACGCTCGCGCTTCGGTGGGGGCGGTCAGCAGTACGCCTACGAGGAAGCGGCCACGCCCACAAAGGGCGAGGATCGCAACTCCGCGGTGACGCTGACGTTCCGCCAATCAGTCAAGGGCGCGACGGTATCACTCAAGCTCGGGTCGGAGCGCTTCAAGGCGCATATTCCCGCGGGTGTGAGCGACGGCCAGAAGATTCGCCTGGCAGGCAAGGGCAAGCCGGGTCGCAATGGTGGCGCGGCCGGAGATCTCTATCTCAAGGTGTCGGTGAAGCCGGACGAGCGCTTCTCGTTGCGGGGTATCGACCTCGTGGGGACGCTACCGGTGACGGTGTCTGAGGCCGGGCTTGGTGCCACGGTTGAGACCACGGACTTCGACGGCAAGACGTTGCGCGTGAAGGTTCCTGCCGGGACTTCCTCGGGCACGAAGCTCCGCGTGCGTGGCGAGGGCGTGCATACCCGTCGTGAGGTGGGGGATCTGCTGCTCGACGTGGAGATTCGCCTGCCGAAGAAGTTGGACGCTGCTGCCAAGAAGGCACTCAAGGCCTTTGCGGCGCAGACGGAAGACTTCGAGGCCGAGGTGAAGAACGGTCGCGAAGGGTTCTGAGGTTTGGGACTTTGAGCGGGTGTCGGCTGGTCGGGTGGTTGGTTGGCCGGCTAGCTGGCTGGTCGGTCGGTCGGCACCTGGCAATGGACACGATGAAAGAAAGGGGATGAACACTATGGCAATGACAAAAACTCAGGTTCGGAGGGCGTACGCTGTGTGCGCGCAGTCGCTCATCGACGGGCGCGTGAGCCTCGACGACGCGGAGACGGCCGGTTTCCAGATGGATGCGCCGATCTTCACGGTTGGTCAGACTGCTGAGCTTGCCGACATTCATCCCCAGACGTTGCGTCAGTATGACCGTCTCGGTCTCATTGTTCCGCAACGCACTTTGGGCGGGGCACGGCGCTATTCTCTGCGCGATGTGCAGCGTCTCACTCAGGCGCAGCATTTGAGCCAGGATGAGTCAATTAATCTGGCCGGTATTACAAGGATTCTGGCACTCATGGAGGAAAACCGGCAGCTCAAGCGTCAGGTGAAACGCCTGCGCAGGCCTGCTGGCTCCTCGGTGTTTGCGGCCGGAGTCGATGGCGAGGTCGTGGAGTTTAGGACCACGAGTCACTATGGCGCGTGGCGCTCGGACTTGTATTCGCAGCGGTTGCAAATCACGGCACCGGGCGGAGGAAGTATTCCGGCGCTGACAAGTGGCGGCGAATAGTAACGCTGGCGAATAATGCTGACGAACGAGGGCGGTCACTTCGGTGGCCGCCTTTTTCTTTTGCTCTACGTGTGTGAGTGCGAGCACAGATGCGGGCTGGAAGTGGTTTGGTAGTTTTTATTTCTCGGGCGCAGTGATGCGGCGCAGGGCCTCGTGCTTGAGCGCGATGATGGAGTTCGAGGAGCGAATGCCGATGGTGTTCAGCGTATTCCAGTCGATCCACGTGGACTGCACAAATTCTCCGCGATCGAAGTGAGTGTGGCGCTGCTGCCAATGCGCCAGATGGATCACCATGATGGTGACGAGCTCATCGGTCATGCCCTCGGACGAGTAGAACGCGCCGATCTCGTCGATGGAGTAGTCGCCTTCGACTGCCACAACGCCCGTCTCCTCATGGAGTTCACGGAGTGCGGCATCGTGGGGTGTTTCACCGTCGTCGATGAGTCCTGCGGGAATCCCAAAGGCGAAGGTGTGTGAGCCGGCGCGATATTCACGTTCGAGAAGATACTCGTCGTGCACGCAATCGTGAATAAGCATCACAACGGCCGGAGCATGTTTCACTACTTGGCGCTTGATGGGAGCGGAGAGATCTCCACTCTGAAGTGGTAGGCGAATCTGTTCGTTATCGACATGGAAAATGGCGCCCGTGTATTGCGTTGAAGATGCCACAACGACGGGCAACGCCTCCATGTCGACCGGACTGCTATCTTGCAGGCGGCCGGTGGCCTCCGTGATGCTTGCGTCGCGATCCGGTTCCGGCGATTTTCTCGATGAAGTCAATGGATCCTCTCCTCAAAGGCGATAATGCTCACTATTCTGCTTTCCATTGTGCCCCAAAAGCGCTTTATGAATATGAATTTGTGACTTTTGCTGCAAAATTCTGGAAAGTGGGGAATACGGGAATTTCGAATGGCGGAAAAAGAGGGATCGAAGTGACGTTTTCTAGAGTGAGCTTGAATCTTGCAGCAAAAGTCGCGTGCTCGCGGAATGTGAGTTGGCCAGAAGTTTCCACACCCCCTGAAAATTTCTGCCACCCACTTGTGGAACTGTCAGACTGAAGCAATGCACACCATTTCATTGCCGCCGCTCATGGAATACTCCGATGATTCGGTCAAAGTGGCACATAAGGAATTCGACCGATGCCTGGCCATTTCCCGGCGTAGCCGTGTCCCGGATTCAATGGTGTTCGGACTGCTCTCCGCTTTGAAGCTTCTCCTCATGGAGCTTCCCATGAGTCATAAGCTCGTGGACGATGATTGCATCAGCGTGTGCGCCGCCACTCCAGGTGCAAGGTCGAAAATGAAAGGCGTCCATTACTACCTCTTCTCTTCTGCCATGGAACTCACGTGCATCGAGAGGGATGGTGAGTGCTTATACGTCACCGATCCCGTTACCACGTGCATGCAGATGGCCGGGTATACGTCTCGCGAGGAAACGGTTGCTCTTTTCGATGAGCTCACACGGCGTCACCGTGAAGATCGGCAAGAGAACGAGGAAGCATTCCAGAAGTTTCTTGAGGATTCCGGTGGCTTCAAAGGAAAGGCCGCAGCTCGGTGGGCGTTGAAGCGGCATCGGATGGGAACAGATTCCTCAATGGAATCGCGGCTGAGACTTACGCTCACGGGCGCTCGCTTCCCGGAGCCGGAGGTGAATCCGGTCTTTGTGGACCCGGATTCCCACAAGGTATGGATCCCTGATATGGCGTACGTGCGCCTCGGCATGACGTTTGAATATCAAGGCCACAAGTGGCATGCGAGCACTGATGCGCTTGATAACGATTCGCATAAGAGTCTGCGTCTGCAGCGCTTCGATTGCAAGGTCATCCCCGTGACGTTCGAGACGCTGAGTATCCCGTGGCGGCGTGACGAATTCCTTGCGTCAGTTCGTGCAATGCGACGGCAACGCCTGCGATTTTCGGCGCGGAGGAAGGCCGTTCTCGCGGCGTTGTTCACCTTACGCGAGTAAGACCGGAACAGAAGCCATGGAAACAACACAACACGGCGGCCCGCCCCTTTCAGGAAGCAGAACCGCCGTTAAAGAGTGCGGAAAACCGCGCTCATGATTGAGTTACAGGCCTATGACTAAGAACTAAGCCGGCACCGCCGAAATTAGTCGATGACGCCGTAGAGCCTGTCGCCTGCATCTCCGAGTCCGGGGACGATGTACGACTTGTCATTGAGCTTCTCGTCCACGCCGCACACCACGACCTTGAAGTCGATGTCAGGACGAACTTCCTTCTCGAGCCTCTTGAGGCCTTCGGGCGCCGCGATGATGTCGATTGCGGTGATGTCACGCGCGCCGCGCTCCGCCAAGTAGTGAATGGCGGCTACGAGCGTGCCGCCGGTTGCGAGCATCGGATCCAGCAGGAAGCACTGGCGTCCCGTGAGATCCTCGGGCAGGCGATTTGCGTACGTGATGATGTCGAGCGTGTTCTCGTCGCGCTTCATGCCGAGGAATCCGACTTCAGCGGTAGGCAGCAGACGCGTCATGCCATCAAGCATGCCGAGGCCGGCACGCAAAATCGGCACGACCATCGGACGCGGCTTGGCGAGTTTCTTGCCAACCATGGGAGCGACCGGGGTCTCGATGGGGTGATCCTCGACGATGAGGTCCTGTGTTGCTTCGTAGGCCTCGAGCATAACGAGCTCGCTAACGAGTTCGCGGAAGGTGTTGGAAGGGGTGTTTTTATCCCGCAAAACCGTGAGCTTATGCTCGACGAGCGGGTGAGAAACGACATGTAGTTGCATACTTCAAGAGTAACGCCTGTCGTGGCCTGAACGAGCATGGAGCGAGTCGATTTTTCAGCCTCGCCACACTCAACGGAATCGCTGCAAGTGGAGATTCACAGCATGAAAAAGCCCGATGTGCGAGATCCTCCGGAGTGGCCGCATGATGCGTCACGTGCCAGATCATCCCATCACAGTAATCAGGCAACGCCCTGACGGCATCGGGTCTCCGGTGGGTGAACTCATCTCGCTCATCGGGCTCTTTTCCCCTTCCCCTAATTCACTCAGTCGAGACGTGGCCTCCGCCGAATTCACTGATCCATGAATCGATGGATCCGCTTGGCGTCGCGTCTCGAAGTTGAAGAGCGCTCGCCGTCAGGAGGGAGACAGGGCGAGCGCACATTTATTTACAGGCGGGAGCAGAGCTTCCCGTTCTTGAGGATGCGGATGGTGAATCCGCGATCGTAGTGCAGGAACATGCCGGCGCCGTAGCGGTCCACGTCGCGATGTGTGAACAGCATGCGGATGGCGAAAGCTGTTTTGACGTCATACGGCAGGTTCTTGAAGGCGGCGTGTGCGTCCCATCCCAGTGGGGTGATGGCGGCGTCGTCCACGTAGGAGTAGCCGAAGCCCTCGTCGTCGTTGACGTAGCCCATGAACGGCAGATTCCAGGCACCGTGGTCCGTGAGCTGCTTTTTGAAATCCTCGACGGCGGCAATGGCCTCGTCAGGTACGCCGAACGATCGCGCGACCTCGTTGGCTCGGGCGGTCTTCTCCTCGGGGCTCTTCGAGTACATGGCTACATCGACGGTGATGATTTTGGTATCGGTCCGTTCTTTTGTCAGCATGTGTGTCCTTTCGCTGTGCGTTTCACACGTTCGCGGCTTTGCGAACAAAGAGACACGCTAGCAGGAATCGAAATTTTCGCGAACGAGAATCGAAATGCAAACGTTAGCCGTTACGAAGTC
This sequence comes from Bifidobacteriaceae bacterium, assembly GCA_022651005.1. Taxonomy (GTDB): domain Bacteria; phylum Actinomycetota; class Actinomycetes; order Actinomycetales; family Bifidobacteriaceae; genus JALCQC01. The sequence goes on along the minus strand of JALCQD010000005.1, from coordinate 63,261 downwards.
TTCATAATGAGAACGTTCGCTATGGAAAAGAACGTACCTAATGCACAAAAGAGAACACCAAAAATGTTCTAGCTATTAGATCGTTAATACAATAATAACGCCATACTCCGGACATGGTGACCGGGAATATGGCGTTACATATTACAAAATGTAGATGGAATATTTACCGCACCTGAATGTGATTTTTCCCGGGCTGTAAAGTTTCGAAAGGTCCAGGAACGGGATGGCTTCCGCGAGTAGTTCCGAGGAGATCGCAATTGACGGCGAGCGGAGTCCCATCCGGATTCTCGTACGCCTGTCCCACGATGCGTGGAGCTCCCAGGCTTGCAGTGGTGATGGGATGCGTCGGCAGCGTGGACGATGCGTCGAGAATGCCCTCCGGAATGGTGATGTCGAGCCATACATGACCGTCTGAATCCTTGGAGACGGACACGTTCGCGGAGGCGGCGCCGGAATCTGCGCTGCCCGTACCTGTTCCCGGTGTGCCGGAGCCCCTGCCTGTGCCCGCACCGTCGCTTACCAGTGCGCCGATCTCTCCCTCGCAGGCGGGTGCCCCGTCGAGATAGGCGTTACCACTCACGTACACGGGTTGCGGCACGTCCTCGTAAAGGTTCGTATCGCCGATGCCGCCGCCGCGGACGCGCTCGATGTACTCGGCTTCGGAGGCGGGTGCTCCCGAATAGCTCTTGGTGCCGCGCAAGGTCACGCCTTCCAGCGGCTCGGGTCCGCCAACGAAGATGTTCTGCTGCACCCGATCATCTCCGCTGTATACGAGCGCGACGCCCGCCACTTCCGTTGAATGGGGGAAGTGATACGGCGTGGAACGATCCAGGGTGGGGATGCGCCGTGTCGTGCCCGCGAACAGGTTGTGGACGAACGCGGTGCCCTGCGCCACGTTGTCGATGTTGTAGGCGCTGGCGAAAACGTTGTTGTCCATGAGCGCGGGCCCCGACGTTACCTCGATCATGAGGTCGCGGTTGTTGTGGTCGTAAATGTTGCTGGTGACGCGCGTGCCCTGCGCTTCCCAATCCAGCCACGTGCCCAGAGTGCAACGGTGAATGTGGTTGTGTGCAATCCGCACGTCAATAGCCGCGTGCAGCTTGATCCCTGCGATTTCGTGGCCGAAGAACTCGTGACGCGTGCCGATGTTCCAGATGTCGTTGTTCAGGATGGTGCTGAAGACGCCGCCGAGATGTCCCACGATGCCGTTCTGCCCGCAATCGTGGATCTTGTTGCGACGGATGACGTGCGAGCCGATGCTCTCCTTGGACCATCCCGCCGCATGCCGCGCGCGGAACACCACCTTCATCTGGTTCTGGTAGCCAGGGAGGCGATGATTCGTGGTGGTCTCGTTATCGCCTGTGCTGGCCTCCTTGCCGATGGAGATGCCGGAGCAGCGTGCGTCGTGGATGTCGTTGTTCTCGATGATCCAGCCCTTGCTCCAATGAGTGCCGAGAAGTCCGGGCTGGTCTCCCGTCGGCGGTGCCCAGGGGCAGGCCGCCTGCGCCATTTCGAAGCCGCTCACCGTGATGTAGTTGATGCCGGTGGTGTCGGGGTAGAAGCAGGTCTTGCGGACGTTGATCTCGGTGAGGGAGTCCGCAGCATTGGGATCCACGTTGTGGAAGTTGGCCCAGATCTCGGTCTCGTCGTTGGTAACGCGTGACGTCCACTGCCACGTCGTGTCCTCTGAATTCGGAATAGGTTCGACGGGACAAGTCTGAGCTCCCTCCGCCTCCCAGCCTGGGCCGAAGCCCACTGTGCGTTCCGTGGCGGCGGCGACTTCGGCAACGGTTGGTGCCTCGAACAGCGCCTTGCCATTCAGATAGACGCAGCCGAGGCTGAGCGTCCAGTCGCTGGGACGTTCGAGCCAGTCACCACGAAGGGGTTGCGCGTAAGGATTGAAGGTGCCGAAGAGGGTATTCGGAATGGCGATATGCCAGAGCGTTCCGTCAACGGCCGCAGCATCTGCGATTCCGAGGCTTGCGTAGCTGTCTGGGTGTACTCGCTCCCAGCCCGTGATCTCTTCCGAACCCTTGATGACGGCGTGTTCTCCGGGCGCCGCCTCGTATGTGATGCGCTCCGTGGGGTTTGCGCCCCCACGTGCGGGGCTCACGTTTTCTCGATAGGTGCCCTCATGCACGATGACGGTGTCTCCGACGTTGGCAAGTTTCGCAGCCCGAGAAATGGTGCGGAAGGGCGAGGATGCAGAGCCATCGTTGCTGTCGTCGCCCGTGATTGCAACGTGGAGTGTGCGCGGTTCGAGAGAATGTGCAGCCTCGACGGAGACGTTGCTCTCTGAGGAGAGTGCGCCAAAGCGGCCGTCCGAAGCGTAAGTGTGAGATGTGTTCGCAGTTTCCATCTATTGCTCCTTTGCAATGAGTGCTTTCAGTTTAGTTCGGTGAGTAAACAAAACGGTGTGTTGAGAGAAATGAGCGGCGCGATGCGTGGCGTGTGGCGGTGAGGTTCGAGAGCTGGGATCGACGTGTGGGGAGAGCAATGTCGAACTTCATTGAGCGGACTCTCCGTGGAACACGGTTATATGCGTGCAAAAATACTCATATGACGACTTTTGCTGCAACGGGAAAATATAGGGCCGATGGCAGCGGTGAGGAGGCTCCCATGTCGCTTGCGCTCGCATTAGCCCGAAAGGCTGCAATGTCGGGCGATGTCCCCGTTGGCGCCGTGGTGCTCGATGAGAACGGGGCAGTGATAGGCGAGGGCTTTAATCGCAGGGATGCCGCAAAAGACCCATTTCGGCATGCGGAGGTCGATGCGATGCGTGCTGCGGCGGCGAATCTTGGCACCTGGAACCTCGACACATGCACGCTCGTGGTCACGCTTGAACCTTGCCCGATGTGCGCCGGCGCCGCGGTGATGAGTCACGTTGGACGCATCGTGTTCGGTGCGTGGGACGAGAAGATGGGTGCCTGCGGATCCGTATGGGATATTCCGCGCGACCCTCACGTGGGATTTGTTCCCGAGGTCATCGGTGGGGTGCGCGAGGAGGAATGTGCGAGTGTGCTCGCGGATTTCTTCGCTCGACGCCGCGGCAGATGACAGGCACGGCAGATGACGCGCACAGCAAATGACAGGCATAGCAGCATTCAGACACAAAAGAGGCCGGCTTCCTTTTGGGCATGCCGGCCAAGATTTGTTGTTGTGAGCGTCTAGGTGTTACGCCGCTGCCTTCTCTGCGGCTTCCTTCTCGTGAATCTTGTGCGCGAGCTCGGCAAGATGCACGCCGTGCACAAGGAACTCGTGCGTGCGGCAGATGTAATCGTTCTTGCGTCCGAGCTTGGCGATGTAGCCGTTGATGTAATCGACCTCGGTGGGGCGCCCCTTGCTCATGTCCTGATACATGGAGGGATAGTGCAGCGGGTTGGCGACGCGGGACACATAGTCGACCGACGCCAGTTCTTCCTGCCGCGTCTCGATGAGGCGGATTCCCTCGCGGTCGCACGCGTCGTAGGCCTCATTGATGAGCTGGCGTGCCATGTCTTCCCAACCGGGGTACGACACGTATTGGCCCATCTGGATCTCGTACATGGTGCACAGGGTGTTGACCACGGAGTTGAAGATGACCTTCGCCATGCACATGCCCATGAAGTTGTCGGAGAGCACGGGGTGGGCGTTGGCGGCCTCGAGGTCGGCGATGATCGCCTTCTCCACGTCGCTCGCCGTTTCGTTGTAGGCGCAGATGTGCGTCTGACCCGCGCCGGACTTGCCGATGAAGTCCACGTCACCGGGGCCGTTGAGCACGGTTGCCACCATTGCGGTGCCGCCGTAGATGCGATCCTCCGAGAAGTACTTCGCAATCTTCTCGAAGTGCCCGTAGCCGTTCATGGCGGACCACACCACCTGGTGATCCTTGAAGAGCCCGGCCTTGGCGCACCTCTCGAGCACGCCTTCGAGCTGCATCTGCTTGAGGAAGATGATCCACACGTCTGGGTCGCCCTTGTATTCCTCGGGGCGATACAGGTTGATGGGAATCAGCCGGCGATTTTCGTGGTCGCGCGAAACGTACACGCCGCCCTGCTCGGCCACCTTCTGCAGTCCGGGTTCCCAGGTGTCGACGAAATCGACGTGGGCGTCCGTGTGCTCTTGGAGCAGGATTCCATACCGCAGGCCCATTGCTCCCGCACCGATTACTGCATACTTCATAAAGCCACCTTTTGATTTTTTGCTTGATTTCCGGTCAGCAATATACATAGCGATACTAGGGGTGTCTCAGATGGGATGTCGTTTAGTCTCATAGAATGGACACCATTACTATGACCTCGGGAGTGATATGGGTTCGCACACAGGCACGCAGGAAAAGGTCGAGAACGACGTGGCGGCTGAAGCGGGCGGCCAAGAGCCGTTGACTCCGAAAACGCTGACATTGCTGATACTTCTCGGTGCCGTTGTGGGCATCCTCTCCGGTGTTTTTGGCGTGGGTGGCGGCTCGATCATCGTCCCGGCGCTCGTTCTCATGGGCCTCTCGCAGCGTGTGGCCGCCGCGACTTCGCTCGCCGCCATCATTCCCACATCTATCTCTGGTGTGATCTCTTACGCGGTGAACGGCGATGTGGACTGGATTGCGGCGGCGCTTTTGATCGTGGGGGTTATCGCTGGCAGCCAACTGGGCAGCTGGCTTTTGGACAAGCTTTCCGAGGTGTTCCTCCGGTGGTTTTTCGTTGTGTTCATGATTGTGGTGGCCGTGGAGGAGTTCACGGCCGTCCCGCAGCGTGGCGCGTCCATCCATTACACGGTGACAACTGCACTGCTGATTGTGGTTTTCGGCTTCATCATGGGCGTTCTGGCGGGTTTGCTGGGTATCGGCGGCGGCGCCATCGCCGTCCCTGCGTTGTCGATCCTCTTCGGCGCCAGTGATCTCGTGGCGCGGGGCACGTCGCTCCTCGCCATGTTCCCGGGATCGCTCTCCGGAACCATCGCGAATTTCCGCCGAGGCTTAGTGCATTTGCGTTCGGGGTTGATTATTGGCGTCACCGCTGCGCTTCTCGCGCCGGTTGGCACTCTCGTTGCGGAGAGTGTGAGCCCGAAGGTCGGCAGCATTCTCTTTGGCAGTTACATTGTCATCATCGTGATGAGGAGCGCATATGCCGCCGCGAAGATCACGCGGAGGCCACAGGGGACTCAAGAAGCCTAGGAACGGCGATTCCCTGCCATAGGAATGTTGCCATCTTCTGAATCCAGGTCTGTGCCACGGTGCCGTGAACGGCCACGTGGGCTACAACAGAGCCGATGATCTGTTCGAGGATGAAGTCCGTGTCAGTGTCCGGAGTGAAGGCCTTTTGCCTGATGCCATTCTCGAAGAATTCGGCGACCTCGTTCCGCACGGGCACCACCAGGTGGTCAAAGACCTGTTTGAAGAACGCCGAATCGGAGCTCAGAATCATGCCGACCGATTTCACGCCAACCGTGGTGTCGAAGAAATCGACGGCAGTTCGGATGAGAAGCTCCAGATTTTGCCTGGTGGGAGCGAGATGGTCGACCTCAAGCGGCGGTAGAGCGTCGAGCAGCGAGATATGCGTGAGGAGTTCCTCGCTGTTGCTGAAGCGCCGGTAAATGGTGGTCTTCGCGACCCCGGATCTGCGCGACACCTCCTCGATGGTCACGGCCTTGGTGCCTTCCGACAGTGCGATTTGCAAAGTGGCACGGGCGATCTTGCGGTTCGTCTCTTCTCGGATGTGCTCTCCGCGCCGAGTGACGGCATAGTTCAATGACTCGCGCTCAAGCGTGCTGTCGGAAGGAACGGGGAGGCTATCTTCTGCGCTCATAGAAGCCTCGTTTTCTCGGTGGCCGCCACGAATTTTCGGTTAAAGCTAATGACCGGCTTGCGCAGCACCAAACCGAGCAGCAGAGTCGGCACGAGGAAGAGCGCCAGATAGCCCAGTGATATCCAGTAGTCGTTCTGATAAATGCCAGCAATGGCCGACCGCACTGCATTGATGGCGTGGGTGGCTGGCAGGAACGGACTGATATTTTGGAAGAACTTCGGAAGCACTTGCAGCGGATAGGCCCCGCCTGCGCCGGAGATCTGCACGACGAGGAAGAGCACCCCCACCGCCTTTCCGGCGTTTCCGAAAGACACCACGAGCGTATAGATCATGAAGGTGAACACGAGCCCCGCTGCCCACCCCGTGAGAATGAACAGGAACGGGTGAACGGCCTGTACCTTGAGAAACAGAATGCAGCCGAGGCATTCGAAGGTGCTCTGCAGCAAGGAAATCACGGCGAAGATGCCGAAACGCCCAAGATAGATTTGCCGCAGCTTGATGCCCTTGAGACGCATCAGCGTGGAGCGCGACACCTCTGTGCGTATGGAGACGCACATCAGCAGCGCACCGACCCATAGCGCGATGATCATGTACAGCGGCGCCATGGAGGAGCCGAAGTTCTCAACGGGAAAGACGGGAATGCGCGTCACGCCGACCGGTGCGGCAACGGCTGCGGCGAGGCCGTCGGGGTTGGACCCGATGACTTTCTTCAACTCGCTGATGTCTCCGCTTGTGAGCGCGTCCTGCAGGTTCTTGTGCAGCGTATCGAGCTTGGATGCGGCGTCCTTGAGCGTTGTGGAGAGATCCGACACGGCATCCTTTGCGGTGGTGAGTTTTTGATCCACCGAGCCGTTCGAATTGCTGAGATCGTTGACGGAGGAGCCGAGGTTATTCATCACCGTGGAGGCATCGGCAGTGGTGGTGGAGATCTTCGTGGAGAGTTTTGCGAGTTCCGGTTGGAGTGTGGAATCGTAGCTCGTTTTCAGTGAGGCGACGCTTTCCACAGCGTCCTGCGTCAGCTTCTCGATCTTTGTGCGATCCGAGGCTGTCGTCTTTGCGGCAGCCGTGATTTTTGCGGCTGCGTCGATCAGGGCATCGTGAAGTCTGCCCTGGGTCTCGATGGTGTCGTTGAGGCTTGAGATGAGGCCCTGCAGCGAGAGAATGCCATCGGTTGGCAGCAAATCCTGAACTGCTTGGACCTTTGCGAGCAAGGTTTTGTACGACGCAATATGTTCGGAGACCTTCTTGGCCATGGCGGTGAGCGTCTTTGAGCTGTCGGCGCTCAGAGTGCCCGCCGAGTCGAAGAGCGAGGTGGTCTTTTTGGCGACGTCCGCATAGCTGGTTTTGCTCTGGTCCATGGCGGTGGAAAGACTCCCGGATGCGGCATCGAGCGTTTTTTTGATGGAGTCGGCGGAGGTGAGGGCGGAGCTGATGGTCTTCTTCGCGTCAGCGGTGCCGTTTGTGGTGCCGCCGATAAGGGCCGCCGAGCTGTCGGCGAGTGACATTGCAGAATCCAAGGCCGTGGTGTAGACGGTTGTGGAGGAGCCCGCCGTGCGCAGCTGCTTGCTGATGAGCTGGACGCGCTCATCCAGATTCGACACAAGCGCTTTCGTGTCGGGCTCATCGAGGTATTTGGAAAGGCTGGAGACGAGATTGAGGGCGACGTCGCTGATTGTCTCCGTAAAGATCTCGTTGATCTGTGTAGACACCTCGCCGGCGCCCTGCCCGGTGATCTTCGGCGCTAGAGCGTTCTTTTTCTCGTTCGTGTAGTACGTGAGCTTGGAATGCTTGGCGTTGGCGTCGAAGAACGTCATCATGTCTTTGCTGAAGCTCGAGGGAATGACGACCGCAGCATAGTATTTCCCAGATTTCGTGCCGTCGACGGCGTCGTCCTGGTTGGTAAAGACCCAGTCGAGCTGGTTGTTGGCGCGCAGCGTCGACACCACTTGCTCGCCCACGTTGATTTTGAGCGGAACGAGATCGCTCTTGTACCCCTTGTCGGTATTGGCGATGGCGAAGGTGATGTTCTTGGTGTTGGAGAACGGATCCCAGCTCGCCGCGATGTTGAACCACGTGAAAAGAGCGGGAATGAGCGTGAGCCCGAGCACGAGGATGACGCCGACGATGTTGCTGACGGCCTTGCGAATATCGTGGCTGAAAAGCTTCCAGGTGTTTTTCATCGAGCGCCTCCTTCGTCGGTCGTGTTTTTCGCGTCCCTCGTGGCCGTGTCGGTGGCAGTGCCAGTGCTCGTGTCTCCGCCTGCGTCCAATCCGCGAGCAAGGGCTGCGAGCGCCTCCGTCCCAGAGGTGGCGTCGTAATAGGTACCCGTACGCGTATCGGCACCTGCGGAAGTGGCGTCTCCGGCGGCCGAGGCTCTCGAATGACGAGCGCGGAAGCCACGGAGCTTCCCGTGCCTCCTGTGGTTCTGTGCATAGCGGTGCCGCAAAATGGTGCGGATATCGGCCTCCGGCATGTTGCCGAGGCTCACCTGGCGGCTGATGCTGTCACGGATGTACTCGATGGTGAGCAAGAATCCAATGATCAGCAGCACCCACACCACCCAGAGTCCCAGAACCACAGGCTTGTCGCTGGAGGTGAGGGAGAAGACGAGGGCCAGCGTGAACGGAACAATGAATCCCACAACGAGTGCTCCTCGCCGCATCTTCCTGTAATTGAGGGAGAAGGCGTGGGCTCGCTCGATCATGTCCTGACGGTATTCGTTCTTATCCACGAGTGCGTGAATGATCTGCGACAGCCTGTAGGAGTGCTCTCCCACCTCGGCCTTTTCTCCCACGAAGATTTCGGTTTGGTCGAGCTCGTCGGCGAAGAGGCGATTGAGGTTGATGAGATACTTGCGCGCCGCGATGCCGATAATGAAGGCGAGTGCCACAAAAATGCTGAGCTTGCCCAGTGCGATGCCGTAGTGGCCGTCGTAGAAGCCTCCGATGGTCTCGCGCATGGCGTCGATTCCGTAGGTGAACGGCATGAGGGGGTAGAGGACGCGGAAGAAGTCCGGCATCATCTCGATGGGGTAGAGGCCGGATGCTCCAGGAATCTGCAGCATGACGAGCAGCACGCAGATTCCCTTGCCCACGTGCGCCAACGATTTCGAGAGCGCATAAATGATGCTGAGGTAAGCCAGGGCAACGAGAACTCCGGTGGCAACAAAGGCCACGGGACTGACGGTCTGCACTCCGATGATGAGGTCACCGATGCACACGACGGCTGCCTGCACCGCGCTGAAGCCTGCCATCAGCAGCCATCTGCCCATATAAGACTGCGTGGTGGTGATGTGGTCGATTCCCTCGCGGTCGACTTCCAGCTTGAGGATGACGACGAGCACGAAGGCTCCGATCCACAGCGAGAGGTTGGTAAAGAGCGGCGCCATTGCAGAGCCGTACGTCGCTACGGGGAAAAGAGTCTTTTGCTTCAGCTGTGCGGGTGAGGAGAGGTTCTTCGCGACTTCCGTAGCGTTGAGATCTGACAATCCCATGAGCTTTTCCCATGCCGCGGAAGTGCCCAAGGCGTCGATATCTGTTGTTGCGGTCCCCATGTCGTCCGCCACGTCGCCCAGGGAGGTGGATGCGGTCTTCAGGGCGGTCGTGGTGTTCTTGAGGGTGGAGTCGAGCTGATCGAGCACGCCCTGCGACTGGTCCACCATGGCAATCTGGCTCGTGAGGCCTCCCGCCAGCTGGCCGCTTGTGACCCCCAGCGAAGAAATGTCGCCGGTGAGTGTGGGGATTGTGCTCGAGCTCAACGTGGAGCTCAGTGTGGCGCCGTTCTTGGTGGTCGCTTTGATGGCGGAATCGAGGGTGTCTGAGGTCGTTGCCAGCGACGACGTGGTGTTCCCCACGTCCGTATTCACGTCCACGAGGTCATTCAGCAGCGCGGTGTTCTCTATGTTTTGTTCCTTGAGCTCTCCCAGTACTCCGAGAACCTTGGTGCTCAGGTAGGAACCGAGGTCGATTTCGTTGGTGAGCCCCGTGAGGTTCGCGATGATCTCGCTGTTGGAATGCGCGATGGATTGCACGGTGGCGAGCGTTCCGCCCACTCTTCCCTGCGCCTTCAGCACGACGCTCGATAGGTCGCCGATGGAGGCGTTGGAGGAGGCGGAGATGCTTGACAGCAGCGTCGAGCCCTCGTTGAGCGTGGACAGCGCCGACGACGAGAAAGCGGTGCTGGTCTTCGAGACGCTCTGAAGAATCGTTCCGGTTTGCGTGGCGGTGTCGCCGGCATCCTTCAGGAGCGTGCGCGTGGACTTCAGCGTTGCCTTGACGTTGCGTATTTTGCCGCGGGAATCGTTGACGTCTGTGGCCATATCCTTCAGGGATTTTTGCGCCGTTTCGATTTTGCGCTGTGACGTTTCTAGCGTGGAGCCGAGGTCCGAGCGCGCGGCATCCAGTTTTCCGGTGGCGTCGCCGAGCTTCGTTTTCAGGGTGGAGACAACGGTCTTTGACACAGTCGAGGAGAACGTTGCATTGACCTGGTTATCGATGGTGGAGGCGCCGGTGTCAGTTACCTTTGGGGCGATGGCGTTGAGCTTTTCGTTGACGTAGTACTGCAGCTTGGGGCGCGTGAAGTGCCCGCTCGTGATGCTGAGAAGATTCTCGCTGAAGTCCTTGGGAATGACGATGGCAGCGTAGCTCTGGCCTGATTTCACCTCGTGCATGGCGTCGGAGCGAGTGACGAATTTCCAGCCGATCTGGTCGTTCTTCTTCAGAGTGGTGACGATTTGCGAGCCGATATTGACGGTTCCGACGAGGTCCGACGAGGCGCCCTTGTCCTCGTCTGCGACGGCAACTGTGATGGATTGCGTGTTCCCGTACGGATCCCAGAAACCCACGATGTTGAACCATGCGTACAGCGCGGGGGTGATGCACAGGCCCACCACGATGATCCAGGCCGCTGGTACGGTGAAAAGCCGCTTCACGTCGCGGGCAAAGATGCGGAAAACGTTCTTCATCGTGTCTCTCCAGGGGTCTTATAAGTACTCAACGCGTATCGCTACGTAGAGCGTAGCACTGGGGCGTTATTTTTATGGGTGGCATTCGTTGGGGCGCTGCGATAGGCGACAGTCGACACATGGCACCATTCTGTCGTAATATTTACGTGTAAGAACACGCAACCCCGCGTAGACAGATTACTGTACTATGAACAATCTGTTGATAAAGGGGCGTAAAAAGGAATGCAGAATGACCAATAGATCTACTGTCCGCACGAAGAAGGCCATCAAACACGCTTTTAGCGAACTCGTCGAAGAAAAGGGTCTCGATTCCTTGACGGTCAGTGACGTGGCACGCTCTGCGGGAATCAACAGAGGCACCTTCTATCTTCACTATGTCGACAAGGACGACCTGAAGAACCAGCTCGAAAACGAGGCCCTCGAATCTCTTCAGGAACAGCTCTTTAACAATGAGAATTCTGATCCCAACGATCCCGTTGACGTCATTCCCTACGACGCCATCCTCGGTGCGCTGGAGTACGTGCAGGACGACTTTGAATTCATCAAGGCCATCGTGGGCCCCAAGGGCGATCACGCATTCCTCGGCCGCTTCCGTGGTCAGTTGAGCCAGATGATCGAGAAGCAGATCGCCAAATCCACCACGCTGCGTCTCTCCATGAAGGGATTCCCGCGCGAATACGCCATGCAGGTGATGCTCGCCGGCATCGTCGCCATCGTGGAGCTGTGGCTGAGCACTGGCGGCAAGGAATCGCCGGAGGAGATCGCCTCCATGATTCACGAGTCCCGCCGTCTGGCGCCGTACGAGTTCCTTAAGTAAGGCTGAGAGACCGGCTGAGAGACTAAAAGACTACTTGCTGGGCGTGCGTTGAGCGTGCGCCCATTCCACGACGGCCTCAACGTTGTTGCCGTCGGGATCCAGCACGAATGCCGAGTAATAGCCCGGGTGATAATCGCGCGGGCCTGGGCCGCCGTTGTCGGTTCCGCCGGCGCCCAGGGCGGCTTTGTAGAACGCCTGCACCTGGGCATGTGAGCCGGCGCGGAAAGCAATGTGTGTGATGGGGGAGACGGGGCTCGCAGAGGTTGTGATTTCCTGCTCGGAAATTTGTGTTGCTGGCGAAATGTAAAAGTCCGCACGCGGCGTTCCGTCATCTACGCCGAGGCCAACGGTTGCTCCATGACGCACTTTTTCAATGTATCCCAAGGGTTCCAACGCGGCCTTGTAGAACGCGAGACTGACATCGACTTGACGAACCATCAGACTAATGTGATCAATCACGAGTCCAGTGTAGGCAGCAAAGGAGCAATCATGGATCTTATCCCCACATATGTTGCGAACGATGACCGCTACGACGGGCGCATGAAGTATTCGCGCAGCGGGAAGTCCGGTCTCCTCATGCCGCAAGTGTCACTCGGCTTCTGGCACAACTTCGGCAACACCAATAACTTCGACACCATGCGCGCCATCACGCGTACTGCCTTCGACGCGGGCATCACGCAGTTTGATGCCGCCAACAACTACGGACCAGAGTACGGCGCAGCCGAGGCCAATCTCGGCCGCTTACTCGCCACCGACTTCAAGCCCTACCGCGACGAATTGATCGTGACCTCCAAGGCCGGCTACGACATGTGGCCCGGGCCGTACGGGGACCATGGCTCGCGCAAGTACCTCATCGCCAGCTGCGACCAGTCACTCAAGCGCCTCGGTCTCGATTACGTCGACATCTTCTATCACCACCGCCCCGACACCGATACGCCGCTTGAAGAGACGATGGTGGCGCTCGACCAGATCGTGCGCTCCGGCCGTGCCCTGTATGTGGGCATTTCCAACTACAACGCACAGCAGACGCTCGAAGCGGCGAAGATCCTGCACGAGCTGAAGACCCCGTTCGTCATCAATCAGGTGCGTTACAACATCTTTGACCGCCACATCGAGGCCGACGGGCTCAAGGAGGCGGCAAAAGAGGCAGGCATTGGCCTCATCACCTTCTCCCCGTTGGAGCAGGGCCTGTTGACCGACCGCTATCTCAACGGCATTCCGGAGGACTCCCGCATCGCACGTGACCACCGCTTCCTGCAGGCGTCGGCGCTCAGTGACGCCCGCTTGCAGCAAATCCGCGACCTCAACGAGATCGCAAAGAAGCGTGGCCAGACCCTGGCGGAGATGGCGCTCGCGTGGATTCTGCGCGATGGTGCTGTCACAAGCGTCTTGGTGGGCGCTTCTCGCCCGGCGCAGTTGCTCGACAACGTGAAGGCAATTTCGAATACCACGTTCACTGCTGAGGAATTGGCAGCCATCGACGAGATCAGCCCGGCGAAGTAGCTCGTTCCGGCCTGGTGGCGGCGTTCTCCGGACGATTCTGTGCCAGGGAAAGTGAGTGAAACAAATGGCAGAAGTTCGAGTCAGTAACAACGAGGTAGAGTCTCTTCTGGAAAAGGGCAGCATATATTTGGGCGATGCTGATTCGGATTCCGGAGTGATTCTCAGCCTCTATGGGCACGAGCTTCCTCGCATAAGCTATTGGGGACATTCCCTGGATTCGCTGCCGGACGCTCGCGATCTTCGCATGGCACAGGAGCCCCAACGAGTGTCGGGTGCGTTGGACAGAACCGCATGGCCAAGCATCCTTCCCACACAGTCTGAAGCGTGGACAGGCGCGCGCAGACTCATTGTACAAAGGGATGGAAGCGAGCTCTTCTGCCATTCCACAACGAATAGCGTTGTTGTTGACAAAGATTCCGAAACTCCCTCTGTGAGGGTGAGTGCATCAGACAGCGAGAACTCCGTAGAGCTCGAATGGGTTTTGCAGATGCTCCCAGGAGGGCTCCTTCGACAGCGCGCAGGCGTAAAGAATACTGATTCAGGGGCGGAGCTCGCAGTAAGCCACGTAGAGTTGGGCTTTCCCGTTCCTGCGGACTGCGTTCAACTGCAGTCGTTCACCGGGCATCACTTACGAGAGCGAGCGGCACAGGAGCAAGCCTTTACAGTAGGGCGGTTCGAGAAGCAGTCTGTAGTTGGGCGCCCTGATTTTGATGCGAGTACGTTACTGACGGCCGGTCGCGCGGGCATGGGCTTCGAGACGGGAGAGTCCTTCTCCGTGCACGTCGGTTGGAGCGGCAATAGTGTCGTTAGCGCAGAAAAGACGCCATACACCCAGGGAATCCTTGGTGGTGGCGAAATTCTTTTCGGCGGTGAAGTCTCTCTTGGCGAAGGCGAGACATATCGTACTCCATGGGTGTATGGAAGCTTTGGCAATGGTCTGGATCAGGCTGCCGGACGGTTCCATGAGTATCTGCGTTCGGTGCATCCCCGCTTGCGGAAAATCCCACGCCCGGTGATATTGAACACATGGGAAGCTGTGTACTTCAATCAGTCTGAGAAGAAATTGATGGCGCTCGCCGATGTTGCCAGCAAATGCGGCATCGAAAGATTCGTGGTTGATGATGGATGGTTCGACGGCCGGAGAGATGACACAACCTCGCTTGGAGATTGGCAGACCGACAAAACCGTGTGGCCCCAGGGCTTGAAGCCATTAGCCGACCATGTTCACTCATTGGGAATGCAATTCGGCCTCTGGTTTGAACCAGAGATGATCAGTCTGAATTCAAAGATTGCACGATTGCATCCAGAGTGGATTGTGAAACCGTCCCGGAACCGCTTGCCGATGCAGGGCCGCCACCAACAGGTCTTAGATCTCACGAATCCTGCGGCGTACAAGTATGTCTATGATGCCATGGCGATGCTCGTCGATGAACTGTCGATTGATTATATTAAATGGGATCACAACCGTTTTGTGACGGAGGCTGTTTCACCTCAGAACGGCAGGCCATGCGTTCATAAGCAAACCCTTGCGGTATATTCTCTCTTTTCACAGCTCAAAGAATCGTTCCCGGAGCTGGAGATAGAGACGTGCAGCTCTGGCGGGGGACGTATTGACATGGGCATTTTGGCTCTCGCGGATCGCGTGTGGGTTTCCGACTGCGTCGATCCTGTTGAACGCATTGATATTCAGCGATACACGTCACTGCTGGTGCCGCCGGAGATGATGGGCGATCATATCGGCGCATCGCCTGCTCATTCAACGGGAAGGGCGACATCGCTGCAGATGCGCGCCGCGACGGCGTTTTTCGGTCACTTGGGAGTGGAGTGGGATTTAACAAAGGTGTCAAACGATGACCTCGTTGCGTTGAGGCAATGGGTGGATGAGTACAAGTTGCGCCGCGATCTCTTTGCTTCCGGACGGCTCGTACATGCGGATACCGCAGATCCTGCTGTACGAGTGGATGGAATGGTCAGTCACGATAAGAAAACCGCAATCTTCCGATTCACACAGCTTACGACGTCGACAGCTTATCCGGCCGCCTTTGTTCGCTTGCCGGGGCTTGATGCCACAAGCCTCTATGAGGTGAGGCCGCTGAAGATCAATCAAGGCCTTGAGGAAATCGGCAACGGTCAGAGTGAGCTGCAATGGTGGAATGAGAAGGGCGTTGTGCTCCCTGGTGGAGTACTTGCGAGCTTTGGAATCCGTCCGCCACAACTGAATCCGGAAGAGGCGGTTCTTTTTGAGGTAAACGAGAAGGCCGCACGGTAGTCAGCTCGAATCGAAACGTTTGCGCTCCGCCGGTATACCTCCTTATGATTGTGGAACAGTCAGTTACGCAGCACAAAGAGGAGTTGTGATGACAAGCGAGCAGAGAACACCGGTTCCCGACACCATTCGTACCAACGGTGCCACTCCGAACCCGTGGTGGTCTAACGCGGTGGTGTACCAGATTTACCCACGCAGTTTCCAGGATTCCAACGGCGACGGAATCGGCGACCTGCCCGGCATTACCTCGCGCTTGGATTACTTGGCGAATTTGGGAATCGACGTTATCTGGCTCTGCCCTGTGTACAAGTCACCGCAGGACGACAACGGCTACGACATCTCGGACTATCAGGACATCGATCCGCTGTTCGGCACGCTCGGCGACATGGACGAGCTGCTCGAGCAGGCGCACTCGCGCGGCATCAAGGTCATCATGGATCTGGTGGTGAACCACACCTCCGACGAGCACGCGTGGTTCCAAGAGTCACGCGACAAATTCTCCGACAAGGCTGATTGGTATTGGTGGCGCCCCGCACGCGAGGGCCATGAACCCGGCACTCCGGGAGCCGAGCCAAATACGTGGGGCTCCTATTTCGGCGGCTCGGCGTGGAAATACGACGAGAAGCGCGGTGAATACTTCCTCCATCTCTTCTCGAAGAAACAGCCGGATCTCAACTGGGAGAACCCAGATCTCCGCGCCGCCGTGTATTCCATGATGAATTGGTGGCTTGATCGCGGCGTGGACGGTTTCCGCATGGACGTCATCAGCCTCATCTCCAAGACCATCGACCCCACGGGACATCTGCCAGGAGAGGCGGGTGGTTCCATCGAAAACGGTGCAGTGGGCTCGGAGGGCTATTCGGATTCCGAGCCCTTCTGCTCGGGAGGTCCGAGATTCGACGAGTTCCTTCAGGAGATGCGCAAGGCCGTATTCGCAGGCCGCGAGGGTTACCTCACGGTAGGGGAGGCCCCGGGGATCGAAGCGGATCACAACCGCCACATCACAAACCCAGAAAACGGCGAACTCGACATGCTGTTCCTGTTCGACCAGTGCAACGTGGGCCACGGCAAGGATTCCAAGTGGGACATCGTGGACTGGGACGCAAGCGATCTCAAGCGGGCGCTCGGCGGCCAACAGGACGCGGTGCGTGACATCGGATGGACGAGCCTGTTCTTGGACAATCATGATCAACCGCGCGCGGTCTCGCGCTTCGGCGACGACTCCACGGAGAAGCTGCGCGCGCTCTCCGCCAAGGCCATGGGGCTCTTGATCCAGATGCACAGGGGCACGCCCTACATCTACCAGGGCGAGGAACTCGGCATGACGAATGCCGGATTTACGGAACTTTCCCAGTACCGTGACCTCGAATCCATCAACCTGTATCACCAGCGCGTGGATGAGGCGCGCGTCTCCACTCCCGAAGAGATGCTGGAATCGCTCGCACAGGTGAGCCGAGACAACGCCCGCACGCCCATGCAATGGGACGCCACGAAGTACGCGGGTTTCACGGCCTCCTATGCGCCGAAGGAACCATGGATCGCCGTCAACCCCAACAAGGACGTCATCAACGCGAAAGCCCAACAGCGCGACCCCGACTCCGTCTTCTCCTTCTTCCAAAAACTCATCGAGCTGCGGCACACTAACGTCACCATCGCCGCGGGCCTGTGGGACCTGCTCGATCCGGAAGATTCAGTCGTCTACTCCTTCCGCCGCTCGCTTGAGGAAGACAACGACCTCCAGACTCCCGGAGACGAACTGCTGGTCGTCGTCAACATGTCATCCCAGTCATCGAAGGTGCCCCCGCAGACGGCCGACCTGCTCGGCTGGCAGGGCGGCGGCCAAGTGGACTCCGACCGCGTGCTCCTGAGCAACTACGATCAGTCGGAAACCGCGGCCTCACTCATGCTGGGCAAGCTCAGCCCGTGGGAGGCGTTTATCTACCGGCTGAAGTAAAGGAAACTCTCAGAATCCTCCATAACGCTGGGTTTCATATGGAATCTTGTGTCTTGACCCGAGGACGTGGCAGGACTGCCGGCGGGAGGCTGGCCGCACCATACGCGGCCGGCTATTCAGCCGCAGGGCTTCTGCTCGCGCCCGGGGGAATGGAGGTGTCATGGGACGTTTGATCATCGTGTCCAACCGGCTTCCCGCTTCGCTGGTGACGACCGATTCTGGTGAAAAGATTCTGCGACAAAGCGTGGGCGGCCTCGCCACCGCCATCGGCCCGTATCACAAGTCGCATCACGACAGCCTCTGGGTGGGCTGGAGCGGCATCGAGCCGCAGGGTTACAGCGACGAGGAACTCGACGACATCACGCAGATCTACGCGCAAGATCGATGCGTTCCCATCTTCCTCACGCACGACGAAGTCAAAGGCTATTACGAAGGCTTCGCCAACGACACCCTCTGGCCTCTCCTCCATGACTTTTCGCACGAGGCAAGCTTCAATCCTGACACCTGGGAGATGTACAAGCAGGTGAATCAGCGCTTTCTGGAGACGCTCACGCCGCTCATCCACAAGGGTGACACCGTGTGGATTCAGGACTACCACCTCATGTTGCTGCCGGGGCTCCTTCGCAAAAGGTTCCCAAAGCTCGCCATCGGATGGTTCCTCCACGTGCCGTTCCCCAGCGTGGAGATATTCCGTGCGCTTCCATGGTGCAAGGAAGTGCTCGAAGGCGTTCTGGGCGCCAACCTCATCGGCTTCCACACGGTGGATTACGCCATCAACTTCGAAGCGAATCTCGCGGCGCTGCTCGATCTCAAAGCGGAACATGGTCGTGTCAACCTCCCGGATGGGCACACGGCGGCCATCGACGCCTTCCCCATCGGCATCGACTACAACCTCTACAAGCGCACTGCCAGCTCAAATCTGTCCCGTGCCATGCGCTTCGGCATCGAACGAGCCTGTGGCAAGCGCACCCGGCGCCACTATGCGAGCTCGCTCATGGCGGAAGGCGCGGCCGCGGCGGAAGCGGAAAGCCAGGAGAAAACCTGGTGGGGACACTTCTCTAAAGAGGATGCTCCCGAACTCGAGCTCGCGCAAAACGCCATGAGCAGGGCCAGCGGCAAGCCCAACAAGGTGGTCGTCTCCGTGGACCGCCTCGACTACACCAAAGGAATCCCGGAACGTCTGCGCGCCTTCGAGCGCCTCCTGGAAAAATATCCCGAATGGATCGGCCACGTGACGTACTACCTGCTGGCCACTCCGAGCCGCGAGGGCGTGAAGTCCTACCAGTTGCTCAAGGAGCAGGTGGACCAGCTCATCGGCCAAATCAACGGCCGCTACTCGCTGCTGGCGTGGACGCCGATCCACTACATCACGCGCTCTCTGCCCATCAAGCCGGTATGTGGCATCTACGCTGCTGGCGACGTGGCGCTCGTGACGCCTCTACGCGACGGCATGAACCTGGTGGCGAAGGAATACCTCGCCTGCCACGACAACCGCGACGGCGCACTTGTGCTCTCCGAGATGGCGGGGGCGGCGAGCGAGCTGTCTGAAGCGTTCATCGTGAACCCCTACGACACCGAGGCGCTGTGCGATACCCTGCACGATGCGCTCGAGGTGTCCCCGGAAGAGTCCCGGCGGAGAAACATCGCGATGCAGGCCCGCCTCAAGTTCGGTACGGCGGCGGAGTGGTGCGCGGAATTCCTGAGCTCTCTCGAGCAGGTAACGAAGCCCGCAGTTGCCGACAAGCGCCTGCGGAGGATTCGCCGCCAGGAGGTTCACCACCAGTGGGACGACGCCGAACGCCGGCTGGTTCTGTGCGATTACGACGGAACGCTCACGCCCTTGGTGCGAACCCCCGGCAGGGCGAAGCCCACCCCGACGCTGCGGAAGGTGCTGAGGCATTTGGGCTCCGAACCTAACGTCGACCTCGTGCTGGTATCCGGCCGCGACCGGGCGACCATGGAGGAATGGTTCGGAGACTTGCCCGTTGGTCTCATCGCCGAGCACGGCGCCTGGAGAAGCAATATTCCCGGAGACGGCGACCGTACGCAAGGTAACCGCACGCACAGTAACCGCGCGCTCGGTGGCGGGGACGCGACTGCCACGGTTCGCCAGTGGTCCCGGGCCGCAGACATGCCGGACCCGGCGTTGTGGCAGCCTTTGGTGCGCAGGATCTTCGACGAGTCGGTGGAGCGTGTGCCCCACTCGTTCGTGGAGGCAAAATCCGACGCGCTCGCATGGCACTACCGTCTCTCCGACTCGAAGCTCGCCAAGAAGGAGCGGCAGGCATTGTTCACCCGGCTTGCTCCCGTGGTGGAGGAGTGGCACCTGACGATCATGAAGAATTCGAAGGTGGTGGAGGTATGCCCGGCGGTGATTTCCAAGGGCGAATCGGTTGCTCCTCTCGCGCGGAGTGGCAAATACGACGTCGTTGTGGCGGTGGGGGATGACACCACCGACGAGACGATGTTTGCGGCGCTGCCCGACACCGCGTGGACGTTCAAGGTGGGCGGCGGGCCCACGCAGGCAAAATACCGGCTGCTCAATCCGGCGGCGGTGCGACGCATGCTCGAAGGGATGATCTCGGAGTCGGAAGCCACGGTATTTTGTGACGGACTTTCTGACAAAGGTGATTCGGGTGCCGAAAAACCGCATGGAATAGGGCATGAGGACGAATTTCCTGCGGCATAGTACGTCCGTGAGAACGCTGGAAATACCACTATAAGAGATTTCAAACGTCCACATAGTGGACGCAGTTTGTGCCCTCAAACTTCCGCGCTTATGTTCAAGGGCATTCGAGCACTTCGGTGTTCGTGACTACTTCGAGTTCTTGAGTTTTGGAAGGGAGGTTCACCGCTATGCGTGGTCAGGTTTCGATTCAAGCGATTATTGCTTTGATTTCCGGTCGAATTATTATCACGCCTCGCAGGTGAACCGAACAGACAATATCGCAAATGCTCGGACTCCTGCTGAGGCAGGGTCTGGAGCATTTTTTTATTTCTAGAACAATCTTCATCCCCTGTCTCTGTGAGAGAACGGAAGCCCTTGGATCACGCACATGGGTTTGCGGCGGATGGCCAAAAGCCGTAATCCTCCGCAAACCGTTGTGTGTCGCTCCAAAGGCAATCACTACAGATGGAGTACACAATGGCAATGGCAACCACAGAGCCGGAATCAGCGGGAGCTGAATCAGCCGGCCTTGAAAGCAAAGCCAAAGAGACCTTGGATAGTGTCAAGGGCGCGGCGGCAACGATGGCGAGGTCTTCGGTCAAGAAGGTCATCGCGGCCTCCATGGTCGGCACCGCTATTGAGTTCTATGATTTCTACGCATACGGCACTGCTGCGGCGAACTACTTCCCGAAGCTTTTCTTCCCGGAAACGGATCCCACGGTCGCCGTGCTCGCCTCGCTGCTGACCTTCGCGGTCGCCTTCCTGGCCCGTCCGCTTGGCTCCTTGATCTTCGGTCACTTTGGTGATCGCATGGGCCGCAAGACTACGTTGGTCGTCTCACTGCTCTTCATGGGTCTGTCAACTGTGGTCATCGGCGTGCTCCCCGGCTACGCAACCTTGGGTGTGTGGGCCGTTGCGCTTCTGTGCTTATGCCGCTTCTTCCAGGGCATCGGCCTCGGCGGTGAGTGGTCGGGCGCGGCGTTGGTCGCCACCGAAAACGCTCCTGCCGATAAGCGCGCACTTTATGGCGCTTTCCCCGAACTTGGAGCTCCGATCGGCTTCTTCCTCTCCAACGGAACGTTCTTCGTGCTCGAGGCGTTCTGCACACCCGAGCAAATGCTCTCCTGGGGATGGCGCGTTCCCTTCCTGCTGTCCGCACTGCTCGTCATCGTCGGCCTCGCGGTTCGCGTCACCATGGAAGAGACGCCCGTTTTCAAGCTCGCTCTGCAGGAGCATCGCGTAGTGAAGGCGCCGCTGAGGGAAGTCTTCAAGAACAACTGGCGCCAGGTGCTGCAGGCAACGTTCCTCGTGGCTGTTACCTACACACTGTTCTATACGCTCGCCACCTGGTCCCTGTCGTACGGCACCACACATCTGGGCTTCACCTCGCAGGAATACTTGGCCATGCTGATGGTATCCATCGTGGTGTTCGCCGTGTTCATCGTGCTGTCCTGCGTGTACGCCGACAAGGTGGGCCGCAAGCGCGTCATCATCTTCTCCTCTATCGCCCTGGTGGTGTTCTCCGCACTGTTCCCGCTGCTGCTTGAGACTCCGCGCAGCTTTGGCCTGGTGCTCACCTTCCTGTGCGTGGGCTTCGTGCTCATGGGAATAGCCTTTGGGCCAATCGGCGCTTTCCTCCCTGAGCTCTTCCCCGCAAACGTTCGTTATTCAGGTGCTGGAATCGGCTACAATCTCGCGGCTATCGTGGGCGCCGCTTTCGCTCCCTCCATCGCTACGTGGCTGGCTCAAAACGGTGGTGTCCGCTATGTGGGCGTCTACCTGGGCGTCATGGCGGTGTGCTGCCTCGTCGCAGTGCTGAGTGCCAAAGAGACGAAAAACACTGATTTTGCAAAGTAAATCTACAGCTAAACCGCAGATTCACTCGATAAAACTCAATCAACAAGTCGTTAAGAGTTAACGAAAGGGTCACATAATGGACGCACGTGAGGAACATCCCGGGTGAGGGCTTATACTCAAAACCAGAACGTGACGGAACAAAATTCCGCACACCATACGAAATCGTTTCTCAGAGCAATGAAAGGTTCTTTACCGAACACCTCGGCTTTCAAGAATCTCGCTCTTCATTAGAATCACCAATTCAGTAGCTTGCAGTAAAAATATATATAAGGAGTAATGCAATGGCAGCACAAATCTGGTACGAGAAGGACGCTGATCTCAATAACCTCAAGGGCAAGAAGATCGCCATCATCGGTTACGGCAGCCAGGGCCACGCTCACGCACTCAACCTGCGTGATTCCGGCGCTGACGTCGTCGTCGGCCTTCGTCCTACCTCCAAGTCCGTGCAGTACGCCAAGGAGCAGGGCCTCGAGGTCAAGTCCGTGGCTGATGCAGTCAAGGAAGCGGATTCCGTCATGATCCTGCTGCCCGACCAGACTCAGCGCTTCGTCTGGAAGGACGAAATCGAGCCGAACCTGAAGCCAAACGCTTCCGTCGGTTTCGCACACGGCTTCAACATCCACTACGGCTACATCAAGCCGAGCGCAGACCACATGATCTACATGGTTGCTCCTAAGGGACCGGGCCACATCGTCCGTCGTGAGTACGAAGCAGGCCGTGGCGTCCCGATCGTCGCAGCTGTGGAGCAGGATCCTCAGGGCGACGGCTGGGCATTCACCCTCGCTTACGCCAAGGCTCTTGGCGCACTGCGCGCAGGCGCCATCAAGACCTCCTTCAAGGAAGAGACCGAAACCGATCTCTTCGGCGAGCAGGACGTCCTCATGGGCGGCATCAACCACCTCTTCGAGATGGGCTTCGAAGTCCTCACGGACGCCGGATACCAGCCTGAAATCGCTTACTTCGAGGTCTTCCACGAAGTCAAGATGCTGGTCGACCTCGCTATCGAGGGTGGCCTGAACAAGGCTCGTTGGTCTTGCTCCGACACCGCTCAGTACGGCGACTACACCTCCACTGTTGTTGACGAGCACACTCGCAAGAACATGGAATACCAGCTCAAGCGCATTCAGAACGGTGACTTCGCTCGCGAGTTCATCGCCGATCAGGATGCCGGCGCTCCCAAGTTCAAGAAGCTGCAGGAAGAGTACTCCAACCTGCGCATCGAGACCGTTGGTCCGAAGCTTCGCGCCATGTTCTCCTGGACCAAGCAGAGCGACGACGCCGACGAGACGGATTCGTTCAACGGCAAGATCGCTCGTACCCAGGTTCAGTAGTCATCGCCTTCCGGTGATTACCGCCTGACGCACTAGCGTCGCAGCTTGAGGAGCCGCCTCGTGTGGCTCCTCACATAACACTTAGGCCGCCGTTCCCTCAAAAGGGGAGCGGCGGCCGCTGCTATGTGAGAGGGAACGCGCTCTTTTTTAAGGGGAGGGCGTCTAGGTGCTGGTGAGGTATCAAGGGCTGTCGCTGTGCCAAGAGTTGCCGCCGTGCCAGGAACCGCCGCCGTGCCGCGGGCGCAGAGACGTGTCCCGTCCATATTCTGAAACATTGCATGATACTCCTATACATTCCACGCGGAACCAATTAATGTTGCGGTTACTTGATTCCAAAAGAATTCGGTTTTTCTGTCGCTAAGCACTCCTTCATATCACCTTCATCCAGCGGCGCGAAGCTTGTGCTTGTGTTCCATTGAGGAAAAATGTCTGAAGCTATCTCCGAGACGCAGTCTCTTGCGTCCGCAAAATCACCTACTGAAAAATCGGCCGCCAAACCGCTGAACTCGCCCGCGCGCATCATTGCCGCGAGTCTTGTGGGCACCACCATTGAGTTCTATGACTTTTACGTCTACGCAACCGCAGCCGTGCTCGTGTTCCCGAAGCTGTTCTTCCCCACGGGCAATGACACCACGGCCCTGCTGGCCTCCTTCGGAGTCTTCGGTGCGGCAATGGTCGCGCGCCCCATCGGCGCCGTGTTCTACGGCCACATGGGCGACAAGCGCGGCCGCAAGGCAACCCTCGTGGCATCGCTGCTCACCATGGGTATCGCCACATTCGTCATCGGCCTGCTGCCCACCTACAACCACATCGGCATCACCGCGTCCGTGCTGCTGCTGGCACTGCGCCTGACGCAGGGATTCGCCATCGGCGGTGAATGGTCCGGAGCTGCTCTCGTGGCAACGGAAAACGCACCGGCGAATAAGCGCGCCTGGTACGGCACCTTCCCGCAGCTGGGCGCACCGCTTGGCTTCGTCATCGCCAACGGCCTGTTCCTTATTATTAATTTCGCGCTGCCGCATCCCACCAGTCAGCTGCTGCAGTCTGAAGCCTTCCTCAGCTGGGGATGGCGCATCCCGTTCATCTTCTCGTCTGTGATGGTGGCCATCGGCCTGTGGGTGCGCATGAAGCTCGTCGAGTCCGAAACCTTCCGCCAGGCAGAGGCGCAGGGCCGCATCGTGAAGATGCCGCTGCGCGAAACGCTGCGTCACCACTTCAAAGCCGTGGTGCTCGGAACCTTCGCCATGCTCGCAACGTACGTGCTCTTCTACCTCATGACCAGCTTCTCGCTCACGTACGGCACAGCTGCCGGAGCGAAAGGTGGTCTGGGCATTCCGTACACGGACTTCGTGCTCATGCAGATCATTGGCGTGGTCTTCTTCGGTGCCTTTACCCTGATCTCGGGGCCTTGGGCCGACAAACTGGGACGACGCAAGCTGCTCATTTGGGTCACCGTGGCCATCATCGTGTTCGGCCTAGCGTTCCCGCTGTTCCTTCATAAGTCGGCGTCGGTGATGCTGGTGGAGGTCTTCATGATCCTCGGCTTCACCCTCATGGGCATCACCTTCGGGCCGATGGGCGCGCTGCTGCCCGAGATGTTCCCGACCAATGTGCGCTACACCGGATCCGCTGTGGCGTACAACGTGAGCTCCATCCTGGGCGCGGCGCTCGCCCCGATCATCGCCGTGGCTCTATGGAGTGCGGCCGGCGGCGGCACCTGGCTCGTGGGCGTGTACCTCGCGGGAGCTTCCGTGCTGACGCTCATCTCCCTGATTCTCACCAAAGAGACGAAGGACATGGATTACGCCGGTGACATTGGCACTGCCGACGGTCGCTGAGGTAATGCTTCGCGCAAAGTAAAGAGTGCCGCCTCTTAAAGCGACGGCACTCCGCCGGCCCATCCACTCGTGTGCTGCCTGTGGATGGGCCGGTTTTGTGCAGAGCTGAGGTGAGTAGAGTCGTGCCAAGCAAGACCGGGCAAGACCAAGCAAGACCGAGCCGAGAAGCGAGGAACTTGAAAAGACGACTTTTGCGGCAAGCCGTGGAGAAGGCTGCTCACGAGCGGTGCTCGTCTGTTGGAAAGACGCCTTTCATCAAAAACTAAAAACCGCGAATCGAAATCCTTGCCGCAAAAGTCGTGAAGTCGCGGTCCGGAACGTCGTTCGCTATGTGAGTATTCGGGTACACCTTGCCGAAAAGTTACGTAATTGCAAGGTGAGCTTGATAAGTTAAGGCTTCTTGAGATTTTTGAAAGTACCGCACGACGTTGCGAAATTTGAGATGATGTGACGCCTGCGATTGCCGTATGCGTGATGGAGTTTTATGGAAAAGCTTGAAGAACTGGACGCTGACAACGAGATGGAGCGTGGTCTGAAGAATCGCCACGTCCAATTCATTGCCATCGGTGGCACCATTGGCACCGGCCTATTCCTCGGCTCAGGCAGGAGCATCGCGCTCACCGGCCCCTCCATCGTGCTCGTATATATCGCAGTGGGCATCATGATGTTCATTCTTATGCGCGCCATCGGCGAGATGATGTACCGCGATCCCAGCCAGCACACCTTCATCAACTTCATCGGCCGCTACGTGAGTAGAGGGTGGGGTCATTTTGCAGGATGGTCCTACTGGATCGTGCTCGTGCTCATCGGTATGACTGAAATTACGGCCGTCTCCACGTATTTCGTGACGTTCTTTAACTCTTTCGGCATTGACCTCAGTCGCTGGAAATGGCTTATAGAGCTGGTGTTCCTGGGCGCGCTCGTCATGATCAACCTCATTGCCGTCAAGGTGTTCGGAGAGGCCGAGTTCTGGTTCTCCATGATCAAGGTGACGCTCATCGTCTGCATGATCGTGACTGGCGTGGTCATGGTAGTGCTGCATTATCATTATCCAGCGCAGACTTTGCCGGGGTCCAGGCCCACGCCTGCTGGCACGGCCTCGCTGTGGAACCTGTTCAATGGATGGAAGCTCGCGCCGAACGGCTGGATGTCATTCTTCATGTCGTTCCAGATGGTGTTCTTCGCCTACGAGACCATCGAATTCGTGGGCGTCACTGTGTCGGAAACTCGTAACCCGCGCAAGGTGTTGCCCAAGGCCATCAACCAGATCATCTACCGCATTCTCATCTTCTATGTAGGGGCGCTGCTGGCCATCATGGCCATCGTTCCCTGGACGTTCTTCCAGCCCAACGCCGACGGCTCTTTCGCCTCCCCCTTCATCATGGTGTTCCGATTCGCCGGTCTCGATTGGGCCTCCGAACTCGTCTTCTTCGTGGTGCTGACGGCCACGGCGTCGGCGCTCAATTCGCAGCTCTATTCGGCGGGGCGGCACCTGTACCAGTTGGCGCAGTTCTCGAGCGCGCGCATTCTGCGTCCTGCCGCACGCGTCTCCAAGAACGCGGTTCCCGCCAACGCGATTATCTTCTCTGCGCTGCTGATTTTGCTGTCTCCCGTGATCAACGCGATTCCGAAGATCTCCGGAATGTTCGTGTTGTTCTCGTCCGCGTCGAGTGCGGTGATCATTTTCATTTACATTCTCACGATGGTGGCCCACTATCGTTACCGTCGCAGCGCTGACTTCATCCCAGACGGTTTCCTTCTAAGAGGTTATAAGGTGTGGGACGTGGTGGCGATTGCGTTCTTCGCGTTCGTATATGTCACGCTGTTTATTGGCTCGGACACGCGCTGGCCGGGTGTCGTAGGACTTGTGTGGCTCGCGCTCTTTGGGTTCGCAAGCTACCGGATTGCAGCGAAGCGGAGCGGCAGCGACGTTATGTAGCTGCGATGTAGCCGTGGCGTATTTGCGGTGACATAGCGCGCTCGAGCGGGCGTGAGGAACGCCACGCGAGGCAGCGAGTAACGCAGTGGTGAATACGCGGTAGCCGGCGCGATCAGAACATCGGCGTGATGGCGCCAATGATGTACGGCACCAGCCACACGCACCACACGACGAGTGAAAAACGATGGAATACGCGCATCTCGGAGCCGCGTTGCCTGCCCAGAACAACCAGCGCCCAGATGGCGTGCGCGGCCATGAGCAACAGGGCGAGCGTGCCAGTGACGGACATGACGGCATTGAGCGTGGGGTTGCCAATAGTCTGCCCGCTCTGTGCGATGAGAGACATGGTAAAAGTTCCTGATCCGTCGCACAACAAGCCGAGAATGAACATCACCGCATGCCAGGGCTTGAGGATGCCCGCGCGCTTTTCCGACCACACGCCGATGGTGTAGAACACAAGGGCGAGTGTGATGAGAACAATAGCGGTGACGAGCATGTCGGCTCCCTTTCTTGGGATGTGATTCCTCGAGCTTAGCGCTGTGCGCGCCGAGCGTGCCCTCGTGCGTGGGGATGAGACTCTACTGCTGCTTTTTCTTCTTTCGCACCTGCGTGATCTGATAGGCGCCCAACAGAATCGCCAGCCAGATCGGGCCAATGATAACCGCTGGCAGATAGCCGGGGGAGAAGCACATCAGCACAACCACTGCAAGAAGGAAGACAATCGTAATCCATGGGGTGATCCTATGCAGCGGCAGCGGGAAGTCGAGTTTCTCCGTATTTCCGGAAGCCTTGCGGCGTGCGCGGAATTTGAGTTGGGTAATCATGATCATGACCCAGTTGATGATGGCGGCGGTCATGGCGATGGCCATCAGATAGTTGAACGCGAAGGCGGGCCACAGGAAGACAACCACGACGGCGACGGCGGTAATGGCGGCTGACGCAAGGACGCCGACGTACGGCACCCCGTTCTTGGACAGTTTAGAGAGCGCTCGCGGTGCATTGCCCTGCTCGGCGAGCGAGTACAGCATGCGGGAGTTGGAATACAGTCCCGAGTTATAAACACTCACAACAGCGGTGAGGCACACGAAGTTGAGGATCGTGGCGGCCGATTTCACTCCGATGGAATCAAAGATCTGAACGAAGGGGCTGATGACGGTGCCGTTGGCGTCGGGCTGACCGATATGCGCCCACGGAACCACTGCCATGATGACGCCGAGTGCTCCGATGTAGAACACGAGAATGCGCCAGATAATATCGTTGGTGGCCTTGGGAATTGTGTGTTTGGGGTCGGCGGTTTCGCCAGCCGTGACGCCGATGAGTTCCACGCCTCCGAAGCTGAACATCACTACCACAAGGGCCATGAGGAAACCGGTCCACTGCCCGCCGGACGCGCCCTTTCCGGCTGCCACGTGCGTCATGATGCCGTTGGGGAAGAAGCCACCATCCGAGAAGAGATTGGAGAAGCTCGCCACAGCGCCGCCTACGCCGGGGACGGCCATGGCGACAACAACGACGCCTGCCACAATCATCGCGATAACTGCAACGACCTTGATGATGGCGAACCAGAATTCGAACTCGCCGAACATCTTGACGCCGAGCAGATTTGCTGCCGTGATGCCCACGAGGAAGACGCAGGCTGTGATCCACTGCGGAATCTGCGGGAACCAATAATTGACGAACTGGCCGACGACGCTGAGCTCCACCATGGAGACGAGAATGTAATTGAACCAGTAGTTCCACCCGGAGACGAAGCCTGCACGCTTGGACCAATATTCACTGGCATAGTAACTGAAAGCTCCGGCTTTTGGGTCTTCGACCGACATTTCGCCGAGCGCTCGCACGACGAGGAAGATGATGACGCCGCCGATGAGATATGCCAGGAGCACCGAGGGGCCGGCGAGTGAAATGGACTCGCTGGAGCCGTAGAACAGTCCGGTTCCGATGGCGCCGCCCAGGGCTATGAGCTGGATGTGGCGGTTGGTGAGATTTTTACGCAGACCGTGAGATTGCTCGGAGGAGTTATCGGGGTCTGCTGTAGCGGTTGTGGGGGAGTTTTTGCCCGCACTGGTCTCGGTAATATCGGATTTCGCCATAATCGTTATTCTTCCATTAGAGGGGGAGAAGGGGGCGGTGGCAAGGAGTGTGGTGACAGGTAGGACGGCTGGATGGTGCCGAGGTAGTGCCGCTGCGGTGCCTTGACCGGGTCCTGATGGTGCTGGCCCCAGAAAATAGCCTGAGAGAGGCCACTGTTTCGTGACCGATAACATCGTTGGAAAATAAGGGATTTCAAAATGTTATTTATCAACAGGAAGTGATAATTTGTTTCTTTTTTAAGGTTACTCTCAGGGAAACGCAGGGTTAGCGCTCAGGTAGGTGAGGTTATATATCAATTGTCAGCAAGGAAACGAACTGGCCAGGATGAAAATCCCGATAACTGAACCCTCTTCTTCTCTCTTACCCGGCGGCTTCTCTCTCCGCCGGGTTTTCTTTTGCCTGATGAAGGAAGTGGGAATGTGAATAAAGGAATTGGTACAGAAATTGGTACAAGGAGATACAAGTAGAGAGAGGCTATTCATGGGATTTGCTGGGTATGGCCCGCGATAAACTTTTACAGTAAAATTGACAGTACAGAAGCCGGAGTAATGAGTCTCAGCAAGCGCGATATTGCCTATAACCATTTGCGAAAGAAAATAATCTTTGGGGATCTCAAACCCGGTGACGTACTTGATGAAAAGAAAATCGTCGAAGAGCTGGGATTCAGTCGGACTCCGGTTCGTGAGGCGATTAACAAGCTGGTCGAAGAAGACCTCATTCTTGTATTCCCGCGCAAGGGCTTCATCATTAGTTCAATTTCCCTGCATGATTTGCATGACATGTTGGACACTCGTTTATTAGTAGAGCCGTATCTTATTCAACGATCCTTCCCCTACTTGGAAAAGGGAGATCTGCTGCGGTTTAGGACTCGGGTTGAAGACAATATCGAGAAGGAGGGAAGTGGCCCTGCGCCCGTCGAAGATGATTTCGATTTCACCTTCCATAGTTACTTCGCTCAGAAATCTGGAAATAGATTTCTCCAAGACCTCATGAACTCTCTTCTCTCCCTAAGCCAGAGGACGCGAGTCTTCCTCCCGTCTGAGGCCGAGCGCATTGCGGCGTCCAATAGGGAGCACCTCTCCATTATCGATTGCTGTCTTGCCGGTGATGTTGAAGGAGCTATCGAGGCAGTGAAGATTCATCTTGAGAATTCTCGAAAGGGATATATGCAGATGCAGGAATCGCACAGCAGTCTGCTGAAGGACTAAGTTTTCGCGCCGTGTGGCCAGGTTGTTATGCAGCTACGGGGCAGTTATTTTAGAAGATATATAGGAATCCTCTTCGGGCTCGCGCGCGAAGAGGATTCCTAGCAAGTGGTACAGAAAGCTGAAAGCTTAGGCGTCTATAACGCTGAGAATGTAGTTCTTGATATCACCCTCTTCGGCTGTGGATTCAAAATACGTCTTGAAATTCTTTCCTGAGACAGTTTCCTTGAGGAAGTCGTGATCAATTTCCTTCAGAATCTGGAGCAGCGGCTTGTAATTTGCCTCTTTGAGTCCGCGGAGAATCTTTGCATTCCGCTGTTCGGGGACAGCGCGCTCCTTGGGGTATCCCCCTCCGATTTCCTCTGCAAAGAGGCGTTCAAAGATGAGCTTCAGATTGAGCTCTGCGCCCCATCCAAATCCCTTTGCATAAGGAATTGATAGTGCATTCCCTCCATTGATTTGGCTGAAGAGATAGGCGTCAGTCGGTTCGACGGCCAAACCGCACACTACACCTGGGAAGGCGTTGAGCGCGGTCATTGCACCTTCGCCAGTTCCGCATCCTGTGATAACGAAGTCAACGGCGTGTGTATTCAGAAGGATGGCAGCCAACAGGCCATTCTGCACGTAGGTGAGTTGGGACTCACCCTCTTCTCCGTACATTCCGTAGTTATACGTCTCATAACCCTTGGCGTCGGTCACCTCTTTGAGCGCCTTGTAGATGATTGGATTCTTGCTGGCTTGGGAATTCTCGTTGATGAGAGCAATTTTCATGGGTTGTCCTTTTGTTTTTCTTGTGAGTGATTCAGATTTCACGGATGAAGGTGGAATTGTTATTCGGGCTGTTTACCGATGTATGCCAGGATTCCACCGTCTACGTAGAGCACGAGTCCGTTGACAAAGTCGGAGGCTTCTGAGGCCAAGAACACGGCAGGTCCTTGGAGGTCCTTTGTGGTGCCCCACCGCGCCGCGGGAGTTTTTGCGACGATGAACTGATCGAAGGGGTGGCGGGAACCGTCGGCCTGGCGTTCACGCAGAGGCGCGGTTTGTGGTGTGGCAATGTAGCCGGGTCCAATAGCGTTGCACTGGATGTTAGCTCCGCCATACTCCGAGCAGATGTTGCGGGTCAGCATCTTCAGCCCGCCCTTGGCCGCGGCGTAGGCCGATACGGTTTCGCGTCCAAGTTCGCTCATCATGGAACAGATGTTGATGATCTTTCCGTGACCTTTCTTGATCATTCCTGGGATAACGGCCTTGGAAACGATGAAGGGCCCATTGAGATCGACGTCAATAACTTGTCGGAAGTCGGCTGCGCTCATCTCTAGCATGGGGATGCGCTTGATAATTCCAGCGTTATTGACGAGAATGTCAACTCCACCCAAATCCTTCTCAATGTTCTGGATAAGAGACGCCACTTGCTCCTCGTCGGTCACATCGGCTACATATCCCTTAGCGTCGATTCCGGCTTCCTTGTATGCCGCAAGTCCCTTTTGGACGGCGTCGTCGTTACGATCGTTGAAGGCTATCTTTGCACCAGCGGCAGCGAAAGCGGAAGCGATGGCGAACCCGATGCCATAGCTTGCTCCGGTGACGAGCGCGACCTTTCCCTTCAGCGAGAACTCATTCATTTCAAATGCCATGTTGATTGTCCTTTCTGATATGCGGAACTCGTCTACCGAGCCGCGCTAACTTTTTCGATGGAGGCGGCAGCTGCTTCGGCAACATGCTCGGCGGTGATGCCGAGTGCTTTCAGGTTGTCTTCCCCGCTTCCCTGCAATCCGAATTGTTCGACGGAGATCGGAATGCCATATTTTCCGAGGTACTTGTACCAGGGCATTGCGATACCCGCTTCGACGGAGACGCGCGCTTCGACGGCTTCGGGAAGAATCGTTTCTTTGTATTCTTCAGTCTGTTCCTCGAACCATTCCATGGAGGGAACGGACACGACGCGTGCGGCGATACCCTTCTCGGACAAGGCCTGCGTGGCCGCAACTGCGAGCTGAACTTCGGCGCCGCTGGCCATGATGATGACATCTGGGCGTTCCGTCGTGTCAACAAGCACGTAAGCGCCCTTGCGAACTCCAGCGCGAGCTTTTTCCTTAGTGAGCGCCATATTCTCAACAGGTTGCCTGCTCAGTACCATGGCCGTCGGGAGTGTGTTGTCCTTCTCGAAGAAGTGGCGGTATGCCTCGGCGGTTTCGAATTCGTCGGCAGGACGTACTACCTCGAAGTCGGGAATGGCGCGCATGGCGGCAAGGTGTTCCACAGGTTGATGAGTGGGACCGTCTTGCCCCAATGCCACGGAATCATGCGTCCATACATAGAGGTTTGGCAACTTCATGAGAGCGGCGAGACGGACGGAGGGGCGTTCGTAATCGCAGAATTGGAAGAAAGTGCTTCCGAAGGGCCGTGTGAAGGAGTCCAGAAGAATGCCGTTGGTGATGGCTCCCATTCCGAATTCGCGCACACCGAAGTGAAGTTGGCGGCCGTAGGGATTCGCGTTCGGCGCCTGCTTCGTGGCGTATTCTTTGGGCGCGAATGAGGCGGCTCCGGTAATGTCTGTCATGCAAGCGCCGCCGAGATCGGCAGAGCCTCCCCACAGCTCGGGCATGACGGGGGCAATGGCGTTGAGGACTTCGCCGGAGGCATGGCGTGTTGCGAGAAGAGAGCCTTCCTTTATTCCACTTTCAAGAGCGTCGATGGCTTCGTCGAATCCGTCGGGAATCTCGCCTTTCTTCAGACGGTCGTAAAGTTTCGCTTTGTCCGGATTATTGGTGCGCCACTGCTCAAAGTTTTGTTCCCACTCGTTATGGAACGCAAGGCCGCGTTGAGAGGCTTCTCGCGCATGGGAGAGTGCCTCATCGTCAATCTGGAAGTTCTTTGCGGGGTCAAGTCCGAGGACCTTCTTCAAGCCCTTCACTGCGTCGCTTCCCAGTAGAGAGCCGTGTGTGGAAGGATCTCCGGTCTTGCCTGGAGTGGGCCAGGCGATAAGAGTGTCGACCTTGATGAACTTTGGTCGATCTGTCACCTTTTCGGCCTTTTCCAATGCGGCGGCGAGTCCTTCGACGTCCTCTTTGTAGGTTCCGTCGGATTGGATGAAGCTGACTTCGTCGGTATACCAGCCGTATGCCTCGTAGCGCTTGAGAACATCTTCGGCGAAGGCGATCTTGGTGTCGCCCTCAATTTGGATGTGGTTAGCGTCAAAAATGACGGTGAGGTTTCCGAGGTTCTGATTGCCTGCGAGCGAGCACGCCTCTGAGCTCACGCCTTCTTCCAGATCGCCTTCGCCGGCGATGACCCAGATTTTATGGTCGAACGGCGAGGTGCCAGGAGCAGCGTCTGGGTCGAGGAGTCCGCGCTGGTAGCGCTGTCCGTAAGCGAATCCGACCGCTGTCGCGAGTCCCTGTCCCAGCGGGCCAGTTGTCATTTCAAGCCCTGGTGTGAGTCCATATTCGGGATGGCCCGGAGTCTTGGTATCGATGCCGCCGCGGAAGTATTTGAGATCGTCGAGGGTTACGCCGTAGCCCGAAAGATACAACTGTACATATTGTGTCAGCGATGCATGCCCTCCGGAAAGAATAAAGCGATCGCGGCCTTCCCATTTCGGGTCGGTGGGATCGTGCTTCATGAAGCGCTGATAGAGCACGTAGGCAATGGGGGCGAGGGAGATTGCTGAGCCGGGATGTCCGTGGCCGGCGTTCTCGACGGCGTCGGCAGTGAGGGCCTTGGTCATCTTTACTGCTCGTTCGTCGAGCTCAGACCATGTGAAATCCGTCATGGGTAATAACTGTCCTTCCGGTAGTGGTGGAACCATATTCTGATGCGCGTCCCAGGCGTCTTTGGGTGGGTGCGACTACTTCTTTGTGATTGCTTCTGTTTTTAGCTGAGGTGCCATCTC
The DNA here is from genome assembly GCA_022651005.1 of Bifidobacteriaceae bacterium. GTDB lineage: Bacteria > Actinomycetota > Actinomycetes > Actinomycetales > Bifidobacteriaceae > JALCQC01. Next base: position 29,151 of record JALCQD010000005.1, on the reverse strand, counting down.
GGGAGTTTTAAGTATTTCCCTGAGCTATCTCGCCGAGTTGACAACCTCCGTAACAATCTCTAATATATCAGAAATATATCAGGTATGCAACGTGATCCTCTCTTACGGGAGCTCGTTGCGGGCCTGAGGAAATGCTTGAAAACATTGTTCGCAGACACGAAGGAGTGTGAAAAAGAAGAAGCCGAAAGATATTCGTCCGTTGGATAACTGACAAGGAAGTTGTTCATCTGGGGCGCGCCGTAGCCAAAGATTTGCAGACAACCGTGGTTTGCTTGTAGCTGTCAAAGTTGACTGAGGTTATGGACGTCGCCAGTTATGTGCACTGATGAAGGTCCGTACATCACACGCAGGGAAGCGTGGGCGATCGAGGTGGATCGTTGAACGATTACAGGACTCAGGTGCATTCACCGGAGCTTTGAAAAGAGAATTATGGCAGACTTAACAATCTACAACACGATTGAGCACGCAAAAGCCGTGCTCGGTCAACAAGAGGCGAAGCATTCTTCCAGGGCCGGGTGGCTCATGGTTACAGCTCTGCTGATTGAATCGTGGGATATCTACTCAATGTCGTTCATCATGACGCATCTTAATGATGTGTTCCATCCGAGCGCTGGCCTCCTCGGGTTTACGGCCGCAGGAACTCAGCTCGGCGCAATCATTGGCTCAATCGTGGGTGGTTGGCTCACCGATAAATTCGGGCGCAGGAAGATCTTCATCTTCTCCATGTCCATGTTTGCAATCTGTGCAGTCGCTCAGGCATTTGCGCCGTCCATGCTGGTTCTGGCCATTATCCGTTGCGTTGCCGGCTTCCCGGTGGGCGCCGATGTCGCAAACGGCTTTACCTACATGATGGAGATCTTGCCGAAGGGCAAGAGGGAGATCATGGGCAACAGGTGGCAGTTCATGTTCTCACTGGGCATTCTGTGCGCCATCCTCCTTGTGACCGCTTTCGAACTTGGAAGCCTGCCAGCTAATTTCACATGGCGTATCATCCTCGCCGTTCCGGCCATCCCGGCTGCCGCACTGCTGCTTATGCGTCACGGTCTTCCTGAAACCCCGACGTGGTTTGTTGAGCATGGTCGTTTCGTTGAAGCTCGCGAAACTGCCAAGAACTACTACGGCAAGGACGTCCTCGCCGGCCTCATTCCTGATCACGACGTTGAGATTCCTCAGCCAGGTTGGGGAGCAGCCGTCAAGGATCTCTTCAGCGAACCCTTCAGCCGCAAAAGCACGATCTTCGGTTGGATCTCCTGCTTCGTTCAAGCTTTCGAGAACTATTCCTTCTCCTTCTACCTGCCAACGATTCTTGCAGGTCTCGGTATTGCAACTCTCGTGCAGAACAATCTTGCAATGTTCGCGGTTTACGTCCTTGCTTCCATCTCGGCCTTCGTGGGTCCGTTAACACTTCCGAAGCTTGGCCATAAGGGACTGAGCCAGTGGGGATTCGGCCTTGTGACGGTCGGCATTCTCGTCATGGTGTTTGGCGTAGTTCGCACCAACATGATCTTCATCATCGCTGGCGCGGGAGTCATGCTCTGGGGCCACTACTGGTCTTCAGAATCCGGTATGACCATCTGCTCGCTCGTGGCCAAGCCCGCCTACCGCGGTGCTGCCTCGGGTATTGCGTACGTCTTCGTCAAGCTGGCATCATTCTTGACACTGTGGGTATTCCCCACGCTCTACGCAAATCTCGGTGTCCCGACAGCCACTCTGCTCATCGCCATCGGACCTGTTATTGCACTCCTTGCGGCCACGTTCATCTTGCCCGAGACCTTCGGCCATGGTGAGGGTTCCGACAAGAAGGAAGTTTCTGCGCAAGGTGTTGAAGCCAAGCAGGAAGAGTTCGTCGCTGCTAAGTAAAAGCTTCGCTGCAAGTCATTCAAATATTCAAAATTTTGTTGTGACACATAAGAAAGAAAGTACAAGAAATGACAGAGATTCCAACAATCGAAAGCATTACACTCACACCTGCTAGGGTTCCGCTCCCGCAGGGACCGTGGGGCGATCAGATTCACCACGTGGAAGACATCGAAGTCATCGTGGCGGATGTGAAGGGCTCGAATGGGCTCGTTGGCACCGGCTTTAGCCATACGTCTGGCTGGTGTGGAGCCACTATCAAGACTCTGGTCAGCGAAATCATCCCCGACGTCATTGGTCTGAAGGTGTCTCCTCAAGGTCTGTGGCGCCGTAGCTACAAGTACATTCACGATGTCGGTGGCGCAGGCGTGACCACTCACGCTCTGTCTGCTCTCGATATTGCGTACTGGGATCTGCTCGCCAAGTCTCTCGATGTTTCCCTCTGGGATCTGTTGGGCAAGGTTCGTGACAAGGCGCCGCTGTATGGTTCCGGCATTAATCTCGACCTCTCCATCGAAGAGGTGCTGGAGCAGGTGAAGCGGTGGCATGATCAGGGTTACAAGTGCGCCAAGGTCAAGGTCGGCAAGCCCGACATCGAGGAGGACGTTGAGCGTCTCACCAAGATTCGCGAAGCCTTCCCCGACTTCCCACTCGCGGTTGACGCGAACCAGGGATGGGATTTGCCCAGCGCACTGCGTGCCTTCAAGAAGTTCGAGGATCTGGATCTGCTCTGGATCGAAGAGCCTCTGCCGGCCGACGACATTCGCAGCCACAAGCTTCTGCGCGAACAGGTGAACACGCCTATTGCGTTGGGAGAGAACACCTATACCCTCAATCAGTTCAACGACCACTTCGAGCAGGGCACGTGCAATTACGTGCAGTCTGATCTCGGTCGCGTCGGAGGCATCACGGGTTATCTCGACATCGCGGCAGCTGCGCGTGCGCACAATCTGCCCATGACTCCTCACTTTGTGATGGAGCTCAGTGCCAGCTTGCTGACCGTTATCCCGAATATTTATGCATCCGAGATGACCGACGGTGGAACGTGGACTGACCTGCGCATTGTGAAGTCCTCAGGACATATTGAGAACGGCTTCTGGGTGCCGCCTACGGCTCCAGGACATGGCATTGTTCTCGACCGTGAGTACCTGGAGGCTCACAGGTTCTGAGCGTTGTGACCTCTGCTTGGTGCATCGTCATGGAGAGCGCCAAGCAGAAGGGCGCGGGGATATTCCTTCCGTTATCCCCGCGCCTCACCTCAACGAAGGATTGGTGCGAGACCGCAATGCTTTCTCGCAGCAAGTACATGTGAGAAGTCTCTGTGCTGACGTTTGCAGTAGGTGGAGAGGTGTGCAATGGAAAGAAATGATGACTTTTTAGTAAAGGGAATACGCCCCGGGAAAGTTATTCTCGTAGGTGAGGCAATGACCTTACTCTCTGCAGAGCAAGAAGGAGATTTTGGAGATGTGGTCTCCTTCGATGCCTCTGTTGCCGGTGCGGAACTTAACGTGTCGGTGGGCCTTGCGCGGCTCGGTCAGCATCCGGTATATATGACGAAAGTTGGGACGGATCCTTTTGGAGTGCGCATCTGCCGTTTCGCCAAGCGCAACGGAATTGACACCTCTTTCATAGGAATCGATAAAACCCGCCGCACTGGATCGATGTTGAAGTCAAAAGTGCGTAACGGGGATCCTTCGACCTTTTACTTCCGCAAAGATTCGCCGGCCTCCACCATTGATAGCCATGATGTAGAGAAGCTTTTGGGCTCCGGTGCCACAGTTCTTCACATGACGGGAATCTTTCCTCCGCTTTCGAATGAGACGCGTGCTGCCTCCATGAGACTCATGGATGAGGCGCATGAGCGTGGGATGTTTGTATCTTTTGATGTCAATGTGCGGCCAGCCCTGTGGAATTCACATGAACAAATGGTGGATACGCTCGCACTTCTCAGCAGCAAAGCAGATTTGGTTCTCCCCGGTGGTGGCGAGGGGAAAGAGCTCTTTGGCGTTGAGAAGATTGATGAGATAGGCGGGGCTTTTATTGATAATGGGGCACACTACGTTGTGGTAAAAGACGGTCCGCGCGGTGCTTACGCGACGGACGGACAGAATGAAATTTATGTCCCGGGTTTTGTGGTGGACAAAGTTGTTGACACTGTAGGCGCGGGCGATGGTTTTGCGGCAGGTGTGCTTTCTTCTCTTCTCGAGGATGACAGCATGGCACGAGCTCTTACGCGTGGATGCGCCGTGGGAGCGATACAGACTCAATTCGTCTCGGACAACGAAGGTTTGCCAACGCTCGCAGAGCTCGAGAAATTTATGGAGACGCACAAAAGAGCTCCGAGAAATTACTAATGAGGGAGTTTACGATGAAGAAAAAGCAAGATAATGCACGGTTGATGCAGGAAATAGAACAAATTGGGATCGTTCCTCTCGTGACCCTGAGAAGCGACGAGGAAGCGGTTCCGCTGGCGAGAGCTCTTCAGGAAGGTGGAGTCCCGGTTGCGGAAGTGACCTTCCGTTCGCCTTTTGCGCTGGAGGGGATGAAGCGGATTCACAGTGAGCTTCCGGATGTGATGCTCATGGCCGGTACCGTGCATAACGTAGAGCAGGCTGAGGCTTCCGTGGCCGCTGGCTGCGTGGGAATTGTGACGCCATCATTCGATGAGGCGGTTGTGGACTGGTGTCTTGACAATGATGTGATGGTGCTACCGGGAACTGCGGCACCCTCTGATGTTGAAAAGGCATATGACAGAGGGCTGCGGCGTGCGAAGTTCTTCCCCGCAGAGGCCTATGGCGGAGTTAAGACGCTCAAGGCGCTTTCGGGGCCTTTTGCGGAGATGAAGTTTTTGCCGACAGGCGGTGTCAACCTGAAGAATTCCGCTGAGTACCTTATGCAGAAAAATGTCTTTGCGGTCGGAGGTTCCTTCCCGGTCCCATCGGATTCCCAGAAAGCACAGGATTGGGATGGCATCGTGACTGCGTGCAAGCTTGCGCGTCACGTAGCAGAGCCTATTATCCTTGCCAAAAAGCAGGATTTCGTCATCGCATAATTCTGGGCGACGAGCCTTCAGCAGAATCGAAATAGCGTGTGTAAGTAATTGCTCATATTCTTACATACGTTATTTCGATTTTTTTATGAAGAATATGAAGAATATGAAGAATACAAAGGGGATGACGGGCAGTGCCGCTTTCCGAAGCCCGCGCCGAATGGATTGGCCGCACGCTTGAGCGCCTTTCGCATTCCCAATTCCGCTCCAAGTTTCGTCTCTCGGCCAAGGATCTGCACTATACGGTGGAGAAGGGTCCGGAGACGATCGATCGCCACGCGCATGAGATGCTGCGCAAGCGAGTCGGAGATGCGTACCCTCTCAAGGACGGCAAGCAGACACCGTGGAGAGGCCATCCCGTGTTCACTGCGCAGCATGCCACTGCGACGTGTTGCCGCGGATGCATGGAGAAGTGGCAGGGTATTCCCAAGGGGCGCGAACTGACCGATGACGAGGTGGATCGCTTTGCCAGCCTCGTGATGGCGTGGATTGCGCGCGACGTGATGCGCTCGGAATCCAACGATGACGAGTAGACGAAGAGTAGGCGATGAGTCGACAATGAGTAACGCCGATTAAGCGATTAGGCGTATGCAGTATATAAAAACCGCGCCGCAGTCTGATGACTGCAGGCGCGGTTTTGCAACGTGGCGGAAGAAGAACAAAGCTCCTTCCGGGGAAGGCCTCTCAGCCCTTCAGCGGCTTGAACGCGGTCTCCTTGGCCATCACGAAGGTGATGCCGGAGATCAGCGCGGCTGCCATGAGGAGGAACGCCGGTGCAAACTTGTTGCCGGTCCACGTGATGAGCGCGGTGGAGAGGTATGGCGTGAGGCCACCGAAGATGGCGACGGCGATGTTGTAGCTCAGCGACAGGCTGCCGTAGCGCAGGTTGGTGGGGAACAGCTCGGCCATGGCCGCGTTGATGGCGCCATCAATAGCGGCCATGAAGACGCCCAAGAGTGCCATAGCAGCGGTTGCTGCCCAGAAGCTGCCGGCGTTCATCAGCATGAGTGTGGGGTAGGAAAGCACTACGAAACCAACGCAGCCCGCAATCATGACGGGGCGGCGGCCGATCTTATCGGAAAGCAGGCCGAATGGCATGCACAATGCCACAATCACAACGAAGCCGATGACAGTGACGCCGTAGCTGGTGAGCTGATTGTATCCGAGGTCGGTCTGCAAATAAGAGGGCATGAAGGTCTGCAGCATCCAGTGACCCACGGACTTCACGATGACGAAGCCGACGCAGAAAAGCAGTGCGCGCCAGGAGGTGCGCAGGGAGGTACGAATCGGGTTCTTCTCGATCTTGCCGGATTCCTTGGCGGCGCGGAACTCGGGAGTATCCTCGAGCTTCTCTCGCAGGTAGATGCCGACCCAACCCAAGGGCAGAGCGAGCAGGAACGGAATACGCCATGCCCAGCTGTTGAGCGCGTCGGTGCCGAAGAGCCAGGACATGAGGAACACGAGGCCTGCGCCCACGAGGAAGGCGACGAAGCCGAAGACGTCGATGAGGCTGGAGTACAGACCGCGACGGTGCGACGGTGCGTACTCGGTCAGCAGCGCGGTGGCGCCGGAGCTCTCGCCGCCTGCGGCGAAGCCCTGGATGAGGCGCATGAGCACGAGCAGCACGGCTGCCCAGATGCCGATATTCTGCCACGTCGGTAGCACGCCCATGAGGAAGGTGGCGCCGGATGTGGAGAGGACCACGATGGCCAGAATGTTCTTGCGTCCGAAGCGGTCACCGAGGGAGCCCCAGAAGATGCCGCCCAAGGGGCGCATTACGAAGCCGGCGGCGAAGACGGCGAACGTCGACAGCATGGCCGCCTGCGTGTCGCCCTTTTGGAAGAAGTTGAGGCTGATGACGGTTGCGAGCGTTCCGTAGAGGCCGAAGTCGAACCATTCCACGAAGTGGCCGATGCCAGCAGCGGGGATGACCTTCTTCAGCGCGTGCTTTCTCTGCTCATCATTTTCGATCTGCTGCGCGTCAACGGTGCCGTTTGCGGAGCCGTTGGGCGCGCCTGATGGGGCTGTTGTTTCCATCTTTTCTCCTTTGCGTGTGCCTCTTTGCACGAATCACACTTAACAGCAAAAACAATAACACATGTTGCATAAAATGCATGTACCATTGCAATATCGGAAAGTCGATGACGATGGCTTGCAATAGATTTATCGTCAGAAACCAGAGATGTGATTGGTGCGGCAGCGTCTTCTACAGAGCTGTTGCAACGAATGCGAACCGTTGTGTACCAAAGGAGGTACGGGCATGCAGGAAGTCCATGAACCCACTGAGATCGTTGAATCGTCAGACGTCGTTATCGTTGGTGGTGGCTTGGCGGGAGTGAGCGCGGCGGTGTCTGCCGCTCGACTTGGCTCGTCCGTATCTCTGGTGACGAACCGACCCGTATTGGGTGGCAATTCATCCAGCGAAATTCGTGTCTGGGTTGTGGGTGCCAGCTCCCACGGCGCTCAGCGTTTCGCACGGGAGACCGGCATCATGGACGAGCTCTTCACCGAGAACCAATACCGCAACCCAGAGGGAAATCCCATCTTGTGGGATCAGGTGCTGTTGGACCTCGTGCGTGCCACTCCGGGAGTGAAGCTCCATCTCAATACCGACGTCCACGAAGTGACGACCGATTCCGAAACCGGCGCCATTTCCGCCCTGCGCGGCTGGACGATGGACAACGAGGAGCTCACCACCTTCAAGGCCCCCGTTTTCGTGGATGCTACGGGTGACGGCCTCGTCGGACTTCTCGCAGGCGCTGATTTCACGGAAGGCCGCGAGGGCAAGGCGCAGTATAACGAGGAGTGGGCTCCCGAAGAACCGGACAAGGAACTGCTGGGAAGCTCCATGTTCTTTTACACGAAGGACGCGGGTCACCCCGTCAAATACATCGCGCCGAACATCGCGATGGACATCACGGAAACCTCCATTCCCGAAACCCGCATCATCAAGCAGTCCGATTCCGGCGGCTTCTACTGGTGGATCGAGTTCGGCGGCGAGCTCGACACCGTGGCGCAGAACGGCAAGATTCGCAACGTTCTCGCTTCGGCAATCTATGGAATCTGGGACTACATCAAGAACTCCGGAAAATTCGACGCCGACAATCTGACGCTGGAATGGGCGGGCAATCTGCCGGGCCGCCGCGAATCCCGCCGCTTCCTGGGAGACGCGGTACTTACTCAGCAGGACGTCATCGGCCAGGCCCAGCACAACGACTCGGTGGCGTACGGCGGCTGGTCCATCGACTTGCATCCCAAGGAGGGCATGTTCGCCACGGATCCAGGCTCGCGTCAGCGCTACAGCAACGGCCCGTACTCCATCCCCTTCGCGAGTTACTACTCGCGCAACGTTCCCAACCTGCTGCTGGCGGGACGCGACATCTCGACCTCCCACATCGCCAACGGCTCGACGCGCGTCATGGCCACGTGCGCGGCAGGCGGCCAGGCCGTGGGAACGGCCGCCGCGCTCGCCGTACAGAAGGGGCTGACTCCGCGGCAACTCGATCGCGAACACATCGGCGAGCTGCAGCAAACCCTGCTGCGCGAGGACGGCTCCGTTCTCGAGGTGCCGCTGAAGGATCCGGATAATCTTCTCGCCTCCTCAGGCGTAAAGGTGAGTGCCAGCAGCTGGCAGAAAGAGCTGCGCGCGTATGCCGCGTCGGAACGTGGCGTGAGCTCGGAGGCCGGTTGGGTGAGTGGCAGCGAGGTGCGCCCGATGGACTCAGACTATGCGCAGATCGTGCCCGTGGAACCGGCGACGGGGCTGGGAAAGATCAGCTTCCTCGTGGACGCCGCGCGCGACACGACGTTGACCATTGAGGCATGGGATCCGCAGTTGCCGCAAAACTACGTTCCCGTGACCCGTATGAGTACTCAAGAGGTGACTTTTGCGGCAGGTACGAATGTTCTCGCCACTGCCGAATTCAATCTGAGCGTTGAGAAGGCGCAGAACGTGGTGGTCATCGTGCGCCGCAATCCCGACGTGAGTCTGCACCTGACGGACGTGTATCCGTACGGCGTGATGGCGCTGCGCAAGAAGGCCGATTCCGACACACCCTTTGATTCGAAGATTCCTGAGGAGAAGGGCGAGTTGCTGAGCGATTGGCCGGCGCGCGACATGCGTGGCAAGGCGCTGATGTTCGCGGTGGACGGCGAAACGAATGTGTACGAGCCGGGCCATGCGGTGGACGAGTACCAGAGGCCTTTCGGGGGTCCGCACCTGTGGATGTCTCAGATGGATTCCACGGTTCCGGCGTATCCGGGCCACGGTTCCAGCGAGCCGGTGGAGGGATCTCATGCCCTGAACGAGTGGATTCGCTTTGATTTGGCGAAGCCTTCGACCGTGGCGAGCGTGCGCCTGACGCTCAACGACGACACGGATCTGGATCTCATCAACCTGCACCACCACTTCACGCCATACCGCTCCATTCCGACGCTTTTGGCGGATTACCGCGTGGAGGTGCACGTGGTGCGCGAGGGGCAGGATTCCAGCGACGGCACCGGTTCGTGGGTGAGCGTGGCCGAAGTGAGGAATAACCGTCACCGTCTGCGCGTCCACGATTTCGAGCCGCGACTGGCGGACGCGGTGCGCGTGTGCGCCACGCGCACAAACGGCGTGGGATATGCCAGCATTAGTGCGGTAAAGGCATACTCGGAGCCGTCGGGACGTTCCGAAATGCCGTGGAAGTGAGGTCCCTTGAGAGGCCATGATGGTTTCCGCGGCCGGAACTTTTGGCGACTCGGCTGCCGCGTGAAGTAGAGTCAAAGACATGGCTGCGGAAACTTATCAGACAGTGCGCAAGGCTGCGCTCATTCTCGACGTTCTCGGAGCGTCTCATGCGGACGGCATGCGTGCCGCTGAGATCGAGCGCGAGGTGCACTTGGGAACGTCAACGGTGGTGCGCCTACTGGCGAGCCTGGAGAACCTCGGCTTCGTGCACAAAAATGACGACCAGCAGTACGTTATCGGGGACAAGATTTTCCTGCTGTCGTCTCAGGGATTGAACCACAATGCGATATTTCGCGAGTCGCGCATGCTGTGCGAGCAGCTGGCGCAGGACACGGGATTCAATGCGAACGTAGCGCAATGGGACGGTGCTCGCGCCTCATATCTCTGCCATTTCGAAGGAAAGTTGTCGCCCAAGAGCCGCGCTATGGTGGGCATGAGCCTGCCGATGCATGCCTCCGGAATCGGCAAATGCCTCATGATGGACATGACGGAACAGGAACGGCGCGAGCTGCTGGGCGACGAGCTGCGGCCGTTCACGTCGTACACCATCACGGACCACAAGGAACTCACACGGCGCATTGGTGAGGCGCACCAGCGCGGTTACGCCATCGAAAACCAGGAATTCGCCTACGGTCGCATGTGCTTGGCCGCGCCGATCCGCGATTCAAGTCTGAAAATCTGCGCGTCGTTGTCACTGTCCGGCAGACTCTCGCTCATGACGTGCGAAGGCATCGATGACCTTGCCGAACAAACCGTCGAAATCGCCGATCGCATCAGCGTGAATCTCGGCATGCTTGGCGGCGCAATGTGAATGTGAGGGTCTGCTCCTAAACTTTCGTGCAGAGACATGAGGCGGCACGAGAGAAGACACCATGAAGAAATTCAAGGAACGGTTCGACGCGTTCAGCGACGCCGTCATCGCGATTCTGCTCACCATCATGGTCCTGGAACTGCCCATCGAAGTGGTCAACGGCACCATTGACTACGCGAGTCTTTTCCAGGCCATCGGAATCTACTTCATCAGCTTCTGCATGGTGGGCAACGTGTGGTACCGCCACGCGCTCGCGTTCAATCAGATTAAGGAAGTCCCCAATCACATCATTGTGCTGGACTTCGTGCTCATCATGTTCCTCTCGCTCATTCCGGCGTTCACGCGCCTCATGGTGGTCGACGTCACGAACATCACGGTAATGCTCTACGGTGGCGACTACATGCTCGTGCTCATTCTGCAGGACATTGTCACTCAGTTGATTGTGCACACTCGCTATTCCGACCGCGCCGCCATCCGCGCGGCGTACAACAAGATCCTGGGTCGCATCCCCTACGTTGGCCTCGTGATGCAGGCGGCGTTCCTGGCTGTGGGATATTGGTATCCAACGGTGGCGCTTGTGTTCTACATCGTGATTCCGGTGGAGTCGTTCCTCATGAACGCGCGGCGGCAGCAGGACTTCCAGGATGTGGAAGAGCTCGATTCCGCCCAGCTCACCAGCTACTTGGACATGCCCGCCGACAAGCAGCGCGAGTTCAAGCGCAAGATGCGCGACTACCGCCGCGAGCTGCAGAATTCCGGCATGAGCCGTTCCGAGCAGCGCGATATCTGGCGGCGGCAAATGAGCCAGGTTCAGGAAAAGATGCGCGAACAGGGCTTGGACGCGCATGGTCGACCGCTACGGGGTGGCTTGCAAGAAGGCCAGCGCGATGGTCAGCGTGATGACCAGCGGCGCGGCTCCACGCGCGACCGTCGATTTTCCTGACATTCGCAGATAGGGGGAGAACTACCCCATTCTGCGCCGCACGCTCTTGCGCACAGTGGCGGCGAACATGACGAGCGGGAAGATGGCCGCGAAGAGTAATCCAATATGGAGGCTGTCGCCGAAAGCGCCCGCAATGGCGCCGACCATGAGCGGTCCCAGAGTCCCGCCGATATCCTGTGAGAGCGAGAACAGCGAGAACATGGGCGTTCCGCCGTTCGGAATCTTCTGCGCCCCCAACGACATGAGTCCTGGTGCCATGATGCCGACCGTGAGACCCGTGAGCGCACACGCCAGCAGGCTGATGCCGGGAATCGGCGCAAGCGCGGTGAGAACGTAGGTGATAACGCACAGCGTGGCAGACCAGTGAATGAGCGCTCGCAGGTCAACGCGCTCGCCGAAGCGTGCATACAGGATTCTGGAGATTCCCATCATGGCGGCGAAAGAAGCAGGACCGGCCAGATCGCCGACTACCTTGCTCACGCCGAGTCCCGCTTCGGCAAACGCCGACGACCATTGGCTCATGGACAGTTCGGCCGCTGCGGCGCAGATGAGCAGGAGGCAGAAGAACCACATGGCGGGGCGGCGAAGGAGTTCCATGAAGTCAACGCGGGCATCCTCCTCCACGATGGTGGGCATGGGCGCGCGCGCGAACATCGCGAGGGTGGCGGCGGGGATGAGGGCGAACAGCAGTGCGAGAACGGGCCAGCTGCCTGCTCCGAAGATCGCCACGAACACCACGAATACGATGACGACCCCCACCTGTCCCCACGAATAGAACGAGTGGAGCAGGCTCATGAGCTGATCGTTGTTGTCGGAGGGGATTGCCTCGATGATGGGGGAGATGAGCACTTCGATGAGGCCGCCACCGATGGCGTAGATGATGACGGAGATGATGATTCCCGCGAAGGCGTTCGGCATGGCGAAGGGCAGGATGGCGAGGAGTGCCAGGCCGGTGGCACACAGGATGTTTGCTGCAATCATGGAGGTCTTGTACCCGATGCGGTCCACGTAACGACCCGCAAAAATGTCGATGAGCAGCTGCAGGAAGAAATTGGCGCTGATGAGAATCGATAGCTCTTCGATGGTGATGCCGAAGGTCTGGGTGAAGGTGATGAAGAGCAGCGGCAAAAAAGTGTTGACGACGGCCTGAGCGATGTAGCCGGTGAAGCACGCGTAGCGCGTGAGGCGGTAATTGGGCGTGGGCGGGATGCTGCGCAGGCGCGAGCCTGCTGCGGAGTTTTGAGGTGGTGGCGAGTTGGTCATGAGGCCTCCCATCGGACTGAAAAACGTGTTCGGTGGCGCGGCGTATGTGTGCGGCCGCTGATATCAGTATTTCAGAGGGTTCGCTGCGAGCGCAAGTGAAAGATGCGGCCTATCGCCATTGGCTCAGAACTTGTTGGAATTGTGCAAAGGTGTGCAGTGGGCTCGATACGGAGTTCAGAAACATAAACAGCGTGTTGTTTATATCTGATACAGTGTGACGTGAGAGAGAGTACCAGAAAGCTATGCCAAAGAGAGGGCAAGGCTATGAGGGGGAAGTTCGGATCGCATCAGTGGCGAATGCGAGCAGGGTCGCTCTGGATATCTGCAATCGTTGTCATTTGTGCTGCCTTGAGTCTTGTGGCGGCATCGATCTCCGCGCCCAACGCACATGCGGATGAAACGGATCAGCAGCTTCAATCTCCTCAGCATTCCATCTCCATTAAGAAGTCGGCGGCTGCGGCGAAGACGGGTTCAGGAGCGGATCGCTCTACCGTCACGCTCACGGCACAAGGCAACAGCTCCACTCAGACCACGCCACTCGACATCGCCGTGGTGCTCGACACGGGCTACGCCATGTCGGAACGGATTTATTCGGGATCGCCCACAACGAAAATTGCAGCTGCCAAAACAGCGCTTCAAGATCTCAGCTCGTCCTTGCTCTCCACCAATCCCAACAACGCAGTGCAGCTGTCGCTCATCACCTTCTCGGATTCAGCAAAAGTGGCGTCGGGATCCACGAGTTCTGCCTTTACCTCTAGCAAAGCAACTTTCGATAAATGGGTCTCCTCGGTGAGCGCATCCTCGTTGCGGAATTCTACCCACACTTTTTGGGATACGGGCCTCAATAAGGCAAACGGTCTCACCACGCGTGCGGGCGCCACAAAAGTCGTGCTCTTCTTCAGCCAGGGCTATCCTGCCACCATGTACAGCCCGGGTTATTCCTATAGCACGTATGACTACTTCAACCCCATCGCGTACGCGAATGCTCAGACGTCAGCGAAGACGCTTATTGACAACAATTGGTCCATGTACAACATTGCGTTCTACGACACCGTGCACCCCTGCGTGAGTGCAGAACCTCCGGCTAATAACCACGGTTACGTAAAGCGTGACTGGAACTCCAAGAACCAGTGCTACATCAATCCCACCACAACATGGTCGTCCAAAGATACTGGCGGGGGCCAGAGTGACCAGTTTTACGACTCGTCAGTATCTGGCTCCTATCCGGTGGGATCGGCAGACATACCGGCTGGGTGGAGGACGCCCTTCGATGATTTTGTGAGTGCACAGAAGAGTTATGCGGCAGCGGCGGGCACGGGCAACACCTCGAAAATATCCGCTTATTACCTCTCTTCCAACAATCTTGGGGCCCTCTTCACTTCCATGGCACAGGACCTTACCAACACGTATCTGTACAGCAATGTCTCTGTTACCCAAAAACTGTCTGGCTACGTAGATCCCGCCGGCTTCGACGCAAGCGGCGCGGGAATCACAGCCGCCGTGACCAATGCGGACGGCTCTGCGGGAACGACAAGCGCTGGAGCCGCCGTCAGCGTCACGAAGTCCTACGATTCTGCTGCCAAGACGCTCACCGTCACTGCCTCTCAACTCGACGTGGGACAAACGCTCACAGTGAGCTACGACGTGGTGCCCACGCAGGCCGCTTACAAGGAATATCTCGCGAACGGCTACTACCCCAACGTGGGCGACGACGCCACGGGCGCAACCTCCGCCGACCAGGACGGCTTCTACATCGACGACGCAGAAACGGGTGCGAATCTGCAATATTCGGTCTCGCGGGTAGGGGCAGACACGGGAACGGCCACAACCGTCATCACGGAGAATGCCGCGTACCTACGTCCCGTCATACAAGTGACGCCCACAGCCACCATCCCCGTGGAAAAGCAGTGGGGGCCGGACCCCATAGACGAAAATCCCTCCGCACCCACGTATGCGCTCGACGAGCTTCCCAACAAACCTACGAGCGTCATGCTGCACCTGCTGCAAGACGGCACTGATACGGGCAAGAAGCTAGTTCTCAACGATGCCAACGAGTGGAAGGGATCGTTTACCGACGTCGAGCTGGGGCACGTGTACTCACTTTCCGAGGACGCGGTGACCGACGCTGCCGGTGTCACGGCCACGCCTGGCGCTGTGCTGTATAAACCGTGCTTCATTTCCAACGATGCCGTGGCGGGAGTCTCCGGCGCGGGCGCCGCACCAGCTGCAAGTGATTGCACTGTCACCAAACAGATCCAGCAGAACATCGACCTCACCTCCGCAATGAGCACCACCGGATGGACCGTGCGCAACATGGCGGTGCTTACTCAGATTCCAGTGACCTTCAAGGTGGTCAACGGCACGTTCGGCAGCGGTTCTGCAGCGAAGGACGTCGTCGTGCAGCAGGTGTACGCGCTCGCCGGGAAGGCCACGCTGCAGAAGGGCTACATCGATCGTGCCCTCAGCCAGATTGTGGCTGCCAAGGGCTACGACAAGACTGCCGGCTCGTGGGATGTGACGCCCAACACCACACGCGGCGGCCTGGTGAAGGCCGTGACATACACCTATACGCTGTTTCCGATGCCGGTGTCGCAGTTGCCGCTTACTGGCGGGGCGGGAACGGGCGCTCGCTGGCTGACGATTGCGGCCGGCGCTGCACTTGGTGCGGTGCTGATTCTCGCTGTGGCCGGTGTGCGGTCGTGGCACTTACGGAGGAGAGCATAATTTCCGTTCTTCGTCCGCCATCTTTCCTAGTCTGAAAGGGCAAGACACGGGGTGCTTGCGCGGTTGAAGTGGGATCGTGAACGCGATTACCGCACGTCTGACGCGAGCTGAGAAACACCCGCCGAACCTGCTCTAGTCAGCACTAGCGAAGGGATGTCATATGAGCCTTCATACGACGGACACCAATTTAGCGGAGAGCGCGCGAACGACCGGAACCGCGCGCGCGGACACGTCTTTCAAACCGCGCCAGCTGGGTGAGGCGCTCGCGTCGCTGCGCGCCACCAACCCGCTCACGCAATGCATCACAAACGAGGTCACCACGAATTTCGTGGCCAACGCCATCCTCGCCATCGGCGGCTCGCCTGCCATGGCGGCGGATCCCGGTGAGGCTGACGACTTCGTGCGCGTCGCCTCGGCATTGCTCATCAACGTGGGAACACTGTCCACCGACAAGCGCGTGACAATACCGATTACCGCAAAAATAGCCGACGAGATCGGCACGCCCTGGGTTCTCGACCCGGTGGCGGTGGGAGGATTGCAGGCGCGCACGCGACTCGTGAACTTCATCGTCGACTTCCATCCCACCATCATCCGCGGCAACGCTTCGGAAATCATCGCGCTGTCAGGTGGAGTATCCGCGGGCAAGGGCGTCGACTCGGGAGACGATCCGATAGCCGCACTTCCCGCCGCGCTCACGCTGGCGAAGACCCATGGTTCCGTTGTGGCAGTGTCGGGGCCAACGGATCTCATCACGGACGGCACCACCGTGGTGCGCACCCCCGGAGGCTCGGTATTGAGCACTCGCATCACGGGAACCGGCTGCTCGCTGGGCGGCGTGACGGCGGCGTTCGCTGCGGCGGCCGCAACAGCGAGTCTTTCACCGCTTGTGGCCGCGGTTGCTGCTTCCGTCGCCTATAACGTTGCTGCGGAACGAGCCGAGAAGGCGTCGCAAGGGCCGGGAACGTACCAACCGCACTTCCTCGACGCTCTGTACGCGCTGACTCCCGGCGATCTCGCCGACGCTGCTCGTTGCTCCGTAACAACGGCAGAAACTGCCGTAAAGCTCGTGAAGGAGGCCTGACGCATGACTGCTCGTTTGCCCATGTGGCTGAAGAATCCACACACCCGCTTGGAGGGAATCGAGGCGCATCTCGCCACGTATTTCGTGGTGGGCCCTCAGGACGTTGCCGGAATTGCGGGCCGCGACCTGCTTGATACGATTCGTGAGGCCATCGTTGGCGGCATCACCTTCCTCCAGCTGCGCGCCAAGCCCGCCGGGGCCCGCGAAATCCTGGAGCTCGCGCGAGCTATCACCCCGCTGCTTGCCGCAGTGCCGGAGGAAAAGCGTCCGTTGTTTGTGATCGACGACCGTGTTGACGTCGCCGCTGCTGCCCAGCGTGAGGGTCTGGTCATGGATGGAGTGCACGTGGGGCAGTCCGATCTGCCGGTTGAGCACGCTGCACAGCTGCTGGCTCCGGGATCCGTCATCGGTCTTTCCGCGGCAACCCCCGAAACCGTGACGGCACTCGATGCCCAGCGCGCTGATTATTTGGGCGTGGGGGCGTATCACGGCACCATATCGAAGGCTGATGCGGGGGCCGGTATCGGCGCTCAAAAGTTCGCCGAGCTGACGGCCGCCGCCGTCCGGCCAGTAGTGGCGATTGGCGGTGTGGGCCCTGCCGATGCACTCGACGTAGCGCGGGCGGGCGGTGCGGGGCTGTGTGTGATCTCGAATATCGCGCGTGCCGAAGACGTGCGCGGCGCAGCGGAGACGTTGGCTACAGCGTGGAAGGATGCGGTGGCGCAGGTCGCACGCTCGCCGCATGTCGTCCAAGAGTCACAGCCAGGCCAGGCGGCGCAGAAATGAGCGATGCGGCAGCGCAGGCACCTACGCGCGCTCGCGTCGTGAGCATTGCCGGAACGGATCCGAGCGGAGGCGCGGGTCTCATGGCCGATCTGCGCACGATGGCGGCGCTCGGTGCGTATGGCATGGGCATCGTCACCAACGTGGTGGCACAGAACACGCAGGGTGTGTACGGCGTTTCGCCGGTTGAGGCGGAGATGGTGACCGCGCAGCTCACAGCGATCAGCGACGACGTGACGATTGATGGCATCAAGATAGGCATGCTGGGAGACGCTGACATCATTATCGTGGTGCGGGAATGGCTGGAAAGTCTCGCTCGTGGCGCGGGCAGGAACGGGGGCACCCTGAGTCGACCTCCGGTTGTGCTCGACCCGGTCATGATTTCGACGTCGGGAACGAGACTGCTGGAAGCGGATGCCGTGGAGGCGCTGCAAGGCCTGATTTCCAGCGGACTCATCGACGTGGTGACACCCAACATCCCGGAACTTGCGGCGCTGACGGGCAGCGCGATTCCTGGCACCTGGGCAGAGGTCGTCGAGATGGCCGCGGAATATTCGCGGCGCACGGGCGCCCGCGTCTATGCGAAGGCCGGCCATCTCACGGGATCTGAGGATCGCTCCGACGCGCTCGTGTCGTGGAAGAGCGAGGGAAGCGAAAACGGCAGTGTGCACACGGTCTCACTTCCGGGCACCCTAGTGACCACGAAGAACACGCACGGTACGGGCTGCACGCTATCGAGCGCGCTCGCGAGCTTTGCGGCCGCAGGAATGAGCTGGGATGACGCGGCGCGTCACGCAAAAATCTTCATGAACGGCGCGATCTTCCACGCCGATGAGCTGGCAGTGGGCCATGGGCACGGGCCGATCGATCAACTATGGAACACAACGTACGGGACGGGAGTGAACGCATGAGCGACCTCGACACCACAGAATCACACTTCAGCGCAGATACCTTGCGCGCTTTCGAAACCGAAGCGGAAAATGCGGCCGGTGCGCCGACGCGTGCGCGCGTGCTCTCCATCGAGGGCTCGGACCCCATCGGAGGCGCGGGCACCATGGCAGACATGAAGGTGTTCACGGCGCACGGAGTCTACGGTTATGCGGTGATGACGAGCGTGCTCGCGCAGAACACGCAGGGCGTCAGCGACATCGTCAACATGGAACCGGGCTTCATTCGAGCCCAACTGGACGCGGTGAGCGGGGATTCGCCCATCGACTCCATGAAGATCGGTATGCTCGGAACCGTCGACATCATTGCAGCAGTGCGTGATTGGCTTCAAGAGATCCTCGCGCGCGCGGCGGCAGGAGAGATCGCCAAGCCGTTCGTGGTCATCGACCCGGTGATGTACGCAAAATCGTCCGACGCCCGGCTCACCCCCGAGGCGGAGCGCGCGCTGCGAACGGTGCTGCCGCTCGCCGATGTGATCACCCCCAACATCCCGGAGCTCGCAGCTCTTACCGACTCCGAACCGGCACAGTCATGGGAGGGGATGGTGGCGCAGGCGCGCGACCTCGCGGCGGCCATGAAGATCGGTGTGTATGCAAAATCGGGAGTGCTCACGCTGCACGGGGCGTCTGACGCCTCCGATGTGCTCGTGATGCCAGGTGACGAGGGAATCTCGGACGGCGGTGAGCCGGTCGCCGTGCGTGTGCCTGGCAGAGCTGTGGACACCGCAAACGTGCATGGAACGGGCGATTCGCTGTCGAGCTCACTGGCCGCGCTGCGCCCGCAAAAAGCCTCCTGGAAAGAGACCGCGCTCGCCGCAAAGTCGTGGATGACTGATGCAATCTCCGCTGCGGATGGGCTGCAGGTGGGCAAGGGGCACGGGCCGATTGATTTCACGTGGCGCCATGCGCCCACGGGATTCTCGTTCTCCAGCGATTACTGGAATCGCGTGGCAGGCGTACGCGAGCGAATTGCCACCATGCCGTTCATCTCGGCACTGCTGGATGGAACGTTGCCGCAGGATAAGTTCGCTGCCTATCTGCATCAGGACGACATCTATCTGAGTGATTACACGTCGCTGCTGGCGTTGGCGGCGTCACGAGCGGACGATATTCACGAGCGCGTGTTTTTCGCCGGAGCTGCGCGTGGGTCGGTGGAGTCCGAACTGGGCTTGCATCGATCGTGGTTTGTGGAGCATGGATATTCCACGGAGCGTGAGGCGATGTCCGAGGTGACGGCGGCCTACATTGGGCACGAGCACAGGGTTGCCGACCAGGGGCTGTATTCCACACTTGCCGCCGTTGTGATGCCGTGCTTCTGGCTGTATGCGGAAGTGGGGAAGACGATCGCGCGCTTGGCTGTTGAGCGCGGACTGGATCTCGACACGCATCCATACGGCTCGTGGATTCGTGCCTATGCCGACGACTCATTCAACTCGGCCGTTGCTCACGAGGTGGCGATATGCAATCGCTTGGCGGCACGAGGCGACGTTGACGAATACGCCGCAATGATGGACGCCGCGCTCATTTCCTCCGAGCATGAATACAGGTTCTTTGCGCAAGCGATGTGAGCAGAGTGGTGTGAGCGGAGTGGTGTGAGCGGAGCCGGGATATCTGGTAGCTGCGTCGGGTGAGGGCGTCTGTGTGGGACCCGCTCACACGGGCAGCATCACGTTGAGCACCGTCATAATCACGATGGCAATGAAAGCAGTTGCCGCAAGGGTGAATCCGGCGAGCTTCGGATTGCCGAGCACCTTGTCGGTGAAAAGCGTGGCGAACACGGCGGTCGGAGCGAAGCACACCATGACGAGCGCCTTGCGGAAGACGCCGTCGAACGGCAAAATGAACCATGCAAAAAGTGCGAATGCGGCAGCGAGTGGAAGACGCCAGCCAATGACTTCCAGCACGGCCTTGATGTCTTTCCAATTGTGGGGAAGATCCATGAGCATGCCCACCATGAGCATGGAGCAGAACGGATTCGCCATGGAGATGGGCTGAAGCACGGTGCCGATCCATTCGGGCAGCTTAATGCTGAAGATGGTGACGACGATCATCACCATGTAGATGTCGAACGATGGCGATGTCACAAATCCCTTGATGATGTTGCGTACTCTGCTGCGGCGTTGCAGACGGCGTGCATCCTTGTCGAGCATTGTGCCCGCAGGGACCACGGGAGCGTCTCCCTTGTATTGCTCGTGCAGCGGCCGTTGCATATCGATATTGAGCAGCGACGTGGTCATCACGTTGGTGCCTGCCGTCACCATCACCGCGTTGCCCATATCGAACATCGCCGCCACCATGAGCGTCGAGGGGCCAAGAAAAGCCTGCAGAATGGGGAAACAGAAGGTTCCCACGTTGAATCCGGAGGCGTTGAGCAGCAGAAAAGCGCGCTCGCTCACCTTCCGCTTGCGAGACATGAAGAACAGAATCGGGATGGGCAGCAGCGCGCAGCCGAGGCCGAAGAGGGTGACGAGGAGAAGATTGAGGCCGTGGTGCCCGCTGACGAAGGACACGATGATGGCTGAGGGAAGCGTGAGGTTGAAGACCACCGACTGCAGGATGCGGTAATCGTTGGCGCCGAAGACGCCGAACCGGCGCAGCAGAAATCCCATGATGATAATGAGCACAAAGGCCCCGGATTGCAATATTGGCGTCATTTTTCCTGCATTTCTGCGTGTGAGGGCCGGTGTGGCCTGTCGACGGCGCGTACGCGGTGAGGCGCATTGCGCGGGTGAATGGTGAGGGAGGGCAAGCAGCCAAACTGTTTGCCCTCCCCGGGTGCGGAAGGTACTTACCGCATGTACTTGCTTGAGTTATGTACTACTTGATTACTTGACCTTGCGGATGAGCGCAATGAGCACAAGGCCCACGATGGCGAACGCTGCAGCCAAGGGGAAGAGGGCGTGGTAGCCAACGCTCGAGATGAGAGCGGCAGCGATCACGGGGCCGAGAATCTGGCCGCCAGTGTTGGCGAGGTTGAGGATGCCGAGATCCTTTGCGGCGGAATCGGCGTTGGGGAGAACTTCAACGTTGAGCGCCTGATCCACTGCGTTGAACGCGCCCAGACCCATACCGGCCAGGATTGCGTAGGCAATCATGAAGTTGGGGTTGGGGGAGAAGAACGGGAGGATTGAACCGGCCGCGATGAAGATGGCGGAGAGGATGACGGGCAGCTTCCTGCTCTTGATGCGGTCAGAGATGATGCCCGTGAGGATGGTCATGCCGATGGCGGTGACCATCATGCACATCGAGATGATGGAGACATAGTACGTCGATCCCTTGGTATCGAGCTTCATGTAATCGGTGAGGATGTAGAGCTGGAAACCGGTGATGGAGAACTTCGCCGCCATGATGAGGAACTTGCCGAAGAGGGCGAGGTAGTAATCACGCGCGTTGTGAAGCGGGATGGAGAAGTGCGTGATGATGACCTTGCGGTCGAACTTCAGCTTTGGCATGTCCAAGCTGGACGGTTCGCGCATGATGATGGCAGCGAGAGGGCCGGCGAAGAGAACGGCAGCGGCAAGAACCCAGAAGCCGATGTTGAGGCGATCGAGGAACTGAGCGCCCACCATCTGGCCGGTGTAGATACCCACGGAGTAGCCAAAGGCGTACATGGAGGAAATGGTGCCTCGGTACTTCGGGGCCACACGATCAGCCATGATGGCCACGAACGGCGCGATGATGGCGTTCAGACCCAGCTGGAACACGCACCAGTACAGCACCAGAACGGTGACGTTGGGGGCGGTGTTGAGCAGCAGGAGCGAGATGGCGGTGAGGATTGAACCGCCGATGATCCAAGGGCTGCGGCGACCGATGCGTGAACGGGTCATGTCGGACAGCGTTCCGAAGACGATGTTCGCGATGGTGGCCACGACCATTGCGCTCGTGGATAGCAGGGCGATGACGGCTGCCTTGGAATCCGGCGCGAGCTGTGCGGTCTTCGCGGGAAGGAGGATGACGTTGGTGCCCATGTAGGGTCCGAGGTACAGGAAGACGCCGCACATCAGTGCGAGGCCAACCTTATAGGGCGGCTTCTTTTGAGTCTCGTCCGTCTCTTGCGCCAGCCACTTAGTTGGCTCGATGGTGTTGCTTGACATAACTACCTCCATTGGTAATTACTTGTTGGTTTTATTGGAATAATGACGTTTTTGGGAATAGCTATCGCTGGCATCCCTTGCTTTTGGGGCTCAGGATGCCACTGTGCGATAGGCGTTAAGAAGTCAGCTGTGAGTTTTAGAAGAGCTGGATCTTGTTCTTTCCTGGACGCAGTGCCTCGAGGGGACCGGGGACCGGAGCGTCGCCACGCTGGGCACCCGTCAGATCGTGGTCCACAACCAGCGGAGTGCCGTCTGGGTTCTCGTACAGCTCGCCTACGATGCGAGGCCTGTCCAAAGATTCCGTGTCGAGAAGGCTGGTGGCAACGTCGAAGACGTCCTTGCCGAAGTTTCCTTCGAGCCAGATCTTTCCGTCATCGTCCTTGTACACCCGGATCTCGGGATCTTCGGAAGAAGTGACCTTGCTCGTTTCCTTATCGAAGGAAGGGGAATCCTTCAGATAGACGTTGCCGTCAATGAAAACGGGCTGCTTTACCTTCTCGAACAGGGAGATGTCGCCGATCAGCGGGTCGGCGCTGCCGCCGTGCACGGTTTCGACGAAGTCCTCTTCGCTTGTCAGCAGGCCGTCGTAATCGGACGTTCCGCGGAAAGCGTTGAGCATGAGCGGACCCGTTCCGCCCACGAAGATGTTCTGGTAAATCCGGTCGTCGCCGCTGTAGACGCACGCGGTTCCGAGGATCTCGGTCGAGTGTGGGAAGTGGTACGGAGTGAAGCGATTGACGATTGGCTTGCGCGTCCATCCGCCCAGGAACAGGTTGTGAACGAAGGCCGTTCCCTGCGCGTGGTTGTCCACGTTCTGCGGTGATGCAAAGACGTTGTTGTCGACGAGGCAGGGGCCGTGTGTCACTTCGATCATGAAGTCGCGGTCGTTGTCGAAGTACGCGTTCGAGCTCACACGCGTACCCTGTGCCTGCCAATCAAGCCAGGTTCCCAAAGCGCACTGGTGAATCGTGTTCTTGCGAATCACCACGTCGATGGGAGCATGCAGCTTGATGCCGCCGATCTCATGGCCGAAGAATTCGTGCTTGGTGCCGATGGCGTAGATGTCGTTGTTCTCAATTACCGAGCCGATGCAGCCAAGGTGACCCACGATTCCATTCTGGCCGCAGTCGTGAATGGTGTTATTGCGCACGATGTGGGAGCCGATGGTCTCCACGTCCCAGCCGCGGTGACGGGCGAGGAAGACGCTCTCAAGCTGGAACTGGTATCCGGGCTTGCGTTGCGTGTAGTAGGCTTCCTGATCTCCGGTGGAGTAGTCTTTGCCGAGGCTCACGCCGGAGCACTTTGCGTCGTGGATATCGTTGTTTTCGATGATCCAGCCCTTGGACCAGTTGGCGCCAAGGAGGCCGAACTGGGCGGCAGTTGGCGGGGCCCATCCGCACGCTGCCTGCGCCATCTCGAAGCCGCGCACGGTGATGTAGTCGCGGCCTGTGTGTGAGGGGAAGAAGCACGAGCGGCGAACGTTGATTTCGACGACTTCGTGATTCGGATCCTTGCCCTGGAAGTTTGCCCAGATTTCCGTTGTGTCCTTGGTGACGTCCGCGTGCCACTGGTATACGGAATCTTCAGGATGCAGCAGATTCTCGACGGGGTCGATCCACTGGGGGCCGGGGGCCGACGTGCGCTCCTTGGCTTCCTTGACGTCGGCCACGGTTTCTGCCTCGTACATTGACTTTCCGTTGAGGTAGACGTCGCCGAGGCTCAGATCCCAGCTGTGCGGCTGCTCGAGCCAATCGCCCACGAGCGGGATGGTGTATGGGTTGTAGTCGCCAAACAGCGTATTGGGAACGCTTGTGTGCCACACGGTGCCCTCGGTGTTTTCCCAATTCGAGATCACTTCTGATCCCTTAATGACGGGGTGCTCGCCATCGGCTGCCGTATAGGTGATGCGTGCGTACTCGTGGAAGCCGCCACGCTTGGGATCTACCTCTTCGCGGTAAGTGCCATCGTGCACGATGACCGTATCTCCCGGCTTCGCAATGTTTGCGGCTTCTTGAATTGTGGCAAATGGTGCCGCGGGACTGCCGTCGGACTCTTTTTGCGGTGTTGTTGCATTGGTGCTGGCGAGGGCCTTGACGTGAATTTCTTTGCCCTGATGTCGCATGCTCATTTCTTCTCCATCCACTCATCGTTGAGGATTAAGGATCGGTAATTAACTATGTGGTTAATTACTAAATGAGATATTAATACTCTTATTAATCGGTTGTCAAGTAAGAGATTATAGAGTTCTGGAATCGTTGTTATTGCGGCGTTTAAAGGCCCCAGCGACCCTTTGCGAAACTGTCCCATTCTTTGAGGAGATCAATTTTGTCTGGGTGGTGAAGCCACCTCAGCTCGAGGCCGTCCATGGCGGCGAAAACGTCGAGCGCCTCTTTGCGCGGGTCTGCAAAATTATCGTGTTTTGCAATCTTCGCCATATTCCTGATGGTGCGTTCCTCGCGACGCTGATAATACTCGTACGCGGGATGATCCTTGTTGAGTGCCTCAGCTTGGAGAATCATATAGAGACGAATAATCTCGATCTGCTCCGAGTTGCGCTTCATGGCCACGTGGCAGAACTCTTTGAGGCCGTACTTGACGGGTTCCTCCCACATCTCGTCGTAACTCACGCCAAGGGCTTGTGAGGTGTGCCTGATGTCGATCTCATCTCTATGCTCGAGAACCGAGATCATCAGGTCTTCTTTTGTTTTGAAATGGTAGAGCACAGCAGGGCCAGTAAGTCCGAGATCCTTCGCTACTTGGCGAACAGAGAACCCCCAATAGCCGTGCTTTGAGAGTTCGGTTGTTGCCACCTCGATAATCTGCCTTTTCCGCACCTCGGGGTCGAGGCGTTGCCTACTGGGCGTACGGGCTTTTGTGGTTTTGCGGGAAGGCAAGGTATCTCCATCTGTGAGTGCTCGGAACATCCTACCTCGGAGGCTGTTCTTGAGGTGGCGGCTGTTTGCTGTGGTTGGGCTTATTCCCTCTCGTATCGGGTGGCGTGGGTTTTGACCGCTGAAGCACTTTTGACTGTGCCCAGCGGCCAAAACCTACGCCAATGTTTAGGCGAGAGCGGGTTCTTCTTTATTGATTTCGTCTGCGCAGTCTGTGGTTGTATGTGCCTGCGCCGAGCAGTGTGGTGGCGAGTGTGATGATGAGGAGTGCGGTCGTGGTGCTGCCTGTTTGTGCGAGGTGGGCGGGAAGCACTGCGGGGAGTGCTGCCGTGGCTCCGGGTGTGGTGGAGTAGCGGCCGGACGCGCTGGTGCCGGACGTATTGTTCGTGCCGGTTGATCCGGTGTTGCTGCTAGATCCGCTGGGATCGGTGCCGCCTGTTCCGGGGGTGGGGTTGGGAGTGCTGCCCTGGCCGTTGCTGCCCGGCCCGGTGCTGTTGCCCGATCCGCTTCCTGTTCCGCCCGAATTGCTGCCGTCGGTTCCTCCGTTGCCTTCCGCGCCGTCGCCCGGATCGCTCGGCTCGGTTGATCCGTTCTCGTTGCCGTCTCCTGTTCCGCCGGTGTTGTTGTCGCCGGTTCCGTCGTCGGGTTCTTCGGTGTCTCCTGGTTCTTCGGTGGTGATTGTCACGTGTTGTGTGATGATGCCGCTGAAGTTGATGTCGTCGGCTTCCCCTAGGAATTCGTTTGGCATGCCCGCGTTGTGGGTGAAGGAGACGGAGTATGTTCCGGAGGCTGTCACTCCGGTCCATGTGGCGATGCCGTCGGTGGTCTGTCCGTGGGCGGGGTCGAGGAGTTCCACATCGACATAGTCGCTATCGATGCCTCGTGCCAGTTCGATTCTCACGGTCGCGCCCGCCCGGCCTGTGCGCTGGAGACGGGACTGGGGGCTGATTCCCTGGAGGGTGAGTTCCTCGAGTTCGATTTCCTGGTCTCGCGCGTCAAGGACTCCGAGGTCTTCCAGCGCTCCCAGGGGGCTGATGTCGCTGATCCCATTGCCAGCGAGATAAAGGTCGCTTAGTTGGGTGAGCTTTCCCAATGGGATGATGTTCGTGATGTCATTGTCTGAGAGTCCGAGTGTCTGTAGGTTTGTCAGGCTGCTCAATGAGGTGACATTGGCAATTGTATTGTCATCGAGCCCGAGCGACAGAAGCTTGGTAAGGCCAGATAGTGGGCTGATGTCGCTGATCCTGTTGCCAGCGAGATAAAGGCTGCTTAGATGGGTGAGCTTTCCCAGTGGGGTGACGTCCGTGATGTCATTGTCTGAGAGTCCAAGTATCCACATGTTCGTCAGGTTGCCTAGTGGGCTGATGTCGCTGATCCTGTTGCCGTTGAGATGGAGGTAGTCCATTCTCTTCAGTGCTGCGAGTTGGGAAATGTCTTTGAGGGAGTTGTTGCTCAGGTCCAGTGTCGTAAGGTTTTCGAGGTGGTGGATTCCCTCGAGGCTGCTGATGGAGCTTTCTGGAGAGTGCAGAGAGGTAAGAGTGTTCGCGTCTTTCTGGGTGAGCCCATCTGTGACGGTTTTCCCGAGTTCTTTTGCGACTGCTGTCGCTAGCGCGCTGTCGGGGAAGAGGTCTTGGATCTTCCCCTGATGGACTGTTACGGGCTGCATAATGATTCCGCTGAAGGTCCCTCCTTTGACGGCGGAGGAGAAGTATAGAGAGTAGTCGTCTGGTGTGAGTGGCTGCTGCCATGTGGCGGTTCCGTTTTCGGTGGTGGCTTCCTCCGGGCTTGTGTTTGTGATCTCGGCGGGGGTTCCGTCGATGCTTGTTGCCGAGGCGATCGTCACTTCTTCCTCGTCTTTGGTGGCATCGATCGTTCGTGCCTCGAGTGTGATTCTTTGCCGGTCTGCTTGGAGATTCGTAAGGGTTCCAATATTCCGCAACGGCGTGAGGTCGCTGATCGAGTTGTAGTTGAGGTAGAGGTTGGTGAGGTTGGTGAGGTTTTGGAGTCCTTCGAGGGTGGTGAGTGAGTTGCTGCTGAGGTCGAGGGTGGTGAGGTTGGTGAGGTTTTGGAGTCCTTCGAGGGTGGTGAGTGAGTTGCTGTTGAGGTAGAGGTTGGTGAGTTTGATGAGACCTTGGAGTGGTGTGAAGTCGGTGATGGAGCTACCTCCAAGGTAGAGTTTGGTTAGGTTGGTGAGGTTAGTGAGTCCCTCGAGATTGGTGATGCCAAGCTCCATGGCATACAAGTTGGTGATGCTGTTTGCGTCTTTTTTTGTGATGGTGTCGTTGACTGTTTTCCTGAGTTCTTTGGCGATGACTGCTGCCAGGTTCTCATCGGTGAAGATGTCCTTGATGGGTCCGAGTTCCTTGTCGGTTTCCTCTTCCTTGTTTGTTTCTTTCTTTTCCGGGGTCTTGGAGAGCTGGGGCGCAGCATTGTCTTCATACGAGTCGTCCTGACTCGGAGCCGGTGTGTCCTGCTTTTCCTCTTTCTGCGCGTCGTCTGCTTCCTTGGTGGTGGATTCGTCTCCTGCCGGGGAGTCTGCCGTTGTGTCCTTCTCCTCGGTGTCCTGCGGCGACGGCGTCGGTGCCGGTTCGGGAGCCGGTTCGGGTGCTGGCTCGGGCGTTGGGGTGGTCTCGGTGGGTTCCGCTGGCGGTGCCGTTTGCTTGGCTTCGGGTGTGGCTGGTGTTTCTTCCGTGGCTGGTTGGGCGGGTTCGCCTGCGGGGTTTTCGGCGGGATCTGTTTCCGCACTAGCGACCGCAGCCGCGGCGGCGACTGTTTCCGTGTTCGGGTCGTTCATGTTTTCGCTTGCGATTGCCGTGGCGGCGCTGCCGGTGGTGAGTGCGATGGCGAGGAGCGTGGAGAGTGCGCTCGTTGCGATCTTGAGCATGAGTGTCTTCCGCCCTGCAGGGTGAGCTCCGCTGGTGTTTGCATCATCGCGAGCGGTGGTGTGCGGCTTTTTCATGGTCGTGCCTTCCGTGGGTGGTGTCTGAGGGGTTGGGTGTGGGAGAGTCCGCCGGAGGCTTTGCTTCATTGAAAGCTGTGGGATCATGCCTCAATGAAGGAATGCCTCCGATGGATGGATATTGCTGCGTTCGGCTAGTTGCGTCTGCGCAGTCTGTGGCTGTATGCTCCTGCGCCGAGCAGTGTGGCGGCGAGTGTGATGATGAGTAGTGCGGTCGTGGTGCTTCCCGTTTGCGCGAGGTGGGCGGGCAGCGTTGCGGGGAGCGTCGCCGTGGTTCCGGGTGTGGTGGAGTAGCGGCCGGACGCGCTGGTGCCGGTTGTGGTGTTATCGCCGGTTGATCCGGTGTTGCTGCCAGATCCGCCGGAACTGTTACCGCTTGTTCCGGGGGTGGGGTTGGGAGTGCTGCCCTGGCCGTTGTTGTCTGTTCCGGTTCCACTCGAATTGTTGCCGTCGCCCGGATTGCCGGGGTTGGTTGATCCGTTCTCGTTGCCGTCGCCTGGATCACTGGGGTCGGTTCCGCCTTGGTTGTTGTCGCCTGAGCCGTCGTCGGGTTCTTCGGTGGTGATTGTCACTTGTTGTGTGATGGTGCCGCTGAAGTTGATGCCGTCGGCTGCTCCCGCGAGTTCGTTTGGCATGCCTGCGTCGTGGGTGAAGGAGACGGAGTATGTTCCGGAGGCTGTCACTCCGGTCCATGTGGCGATGCCGTCGGTGGTCTGTCCGTGGGAGGGGTCGAGGAGTTCCGCGTCGACGTGGTCGCCGTTGATGCCGCGTGCCAGTTCGATTCTCACGGTTGCGCCCGCCCGGCCTGCGGTCTGGATGCGGGACTGGGGGCTGGTTCCTTGGAGGGTGAGTTCCTCGAGTTCGATTTCCTGGTCTCGCGCGTCGAGGGCTTCGAGGTTCTTCAGTGTTCCCAGGGGGCTGATGTCGCTGATCCTGTTGCCATCAAGCCAGAGGCCGCTTAGTAGGGTGAGTGTTCCCAGTGGGGTCACGTCTGAGATCCCATTGTCTGAGAGTCCGAGC
>JALCQD010000004.1 GCA_022651005.1 Bifidobacteriaceae bacterium | reverse complement strand
AAACAATCATAAAGTAGCACAAAACAACGCTCTTGAGTTCTCAAACCACCACACCACACGAAGCAAGACCGCTTCACCAGGAAGCAACCCCGCCGCGCAGGCAGCAAGAAAGAACTATACGCAAAACACGGCAACCACGCAAATCGATTTCTCAGAACGTAGTAATACCAAGGCCTTAGCGGCGTGTCGACATACTCTCCGGCACTGAACCGCTTACCTCAAAACTAGCGAAAAGAATCAGAAATCCTGGTAATTTGGCGCTTCACCGCGTGTCGCGGGTACGACGCAAGGCTAACTTCCCTCGCACTTCGTCTCAGAGGCAGGATTCTTTCCTGCGGTACATATAAAAAGGGCGGCGCACGCATACATCGCGCACGCCGCCCTCACCTCACAGAGCTTCATTGATGGACCTTCCCCATTCAGGGAGATCATCAAGGAGAAGATGCGTGTGCCCATCTCATCTAGACACGCACACGCATTACATCAATCAGCCAACCAGCTTGTCGAAGTCAGCTGCGCTGTAGAAGCCAGAGGTCTTCAACAAATCCAGGTTGTCCTTGTTCACAATGACAGGGGTCAGCAGCTTGGTGGGAACATCAAGCTTGCCGTTGTTGTACTTACCCGTTGCATCCGTAACCTTCTCGCCCTTGGCAAGAGTGGTCACCATGTCATACACGGCGTCAGCGAGCTTGTTGACGTCCTTGAAGACGCTCATAGCCTGCTTGCCCTGTGCAATCTGAGTCACGTTCGGGGCATCGCAATCCTGACCGGTGAGAATTGGCCAGTTGGCGGTTCCCGCCTTGAGATCAGGACGCTTCGTTCCGAGTGCGTTCACAACACCAACTGCAATTGCATCATTGGGTGTCAGAACAGCAGCAAGCGGCTCACTGTGGGCATATGAGGAATCAAGAATCGACTCCATGTCGGTCTGCGCCTTCGCCGCATCCCAATTCTGCACACCGATGGACTGCCACTTGTCAAGGCTGAAGTTCGCGGTCACGCCACCGCCGTGCTTAGACGGGGAGACGAGAACGCCGGACTTGAAGTACGGCTGCAGCAGATCCCACGCGCCCTTGAAGAAGAGCTTCGCGTTGTTGTCGTCAGGAGAACCGGAGAACACCTCGATGTTGAACGGGCCCTTCTTGCCATCCTTGAGGCCAAGCTTGTCGATGATGTACTGGCCCTGGAGAGCGCCGACCTTCTCGAGGTCGAACGTTGCGTAGTAGTCAACTGCCTCGGTGTTCATGATGAGACGATCGTAGGCGATGATCTCAGAGCCGGTGTCCTTGGCCTTCTCAACGGCCGGTCCGACTGCGGTGCCATCGATAGCGGCGACGACGATGATATCCGCACCCTTGTTCGCCATGTTCTCAATATCTGACGTCTGCTGGGACGTCTTGTTATCTGCATACGACAGGATGACCTTGTATCCTGCCTTTTCGAGCTTGGACTTGAGGTTTGCACCATCCTTGTTCCACCGCTCGAGAGACTTGGTCGGCATGGACAGACCGATGGTCATGTCCTTGGCGTCCTTTGCCTCGCTCGACGACGTAGCGCTACGGCCTGAACCGCACGCTCCCAGGGACAGGAGCAGAGACGCGGAAGCTGCAACAGTGACGGCTTTCATAATCTTGTTCATTTTTTGCACCTTATCAAATGGGTTAACGAATGACCGCTTTGTCATCCGCTCACTATGTTAAATCATTGAACGCAAGTGAGCAATTTCACAGCGCGCCCCGGAGGCACGGCGTGTCGCCAATTATTCTCCCATTTCGGTGCAATTCCGCGGAATTTGAGGAACGAAATATTTCCGGACGCCTCACACAAGACCGCACACCAGAAGCGCCCACTCATTTAATGAGTGAACACAATGTACTCTTTCGTGGCACATGCTTCGCCTATGAGGCCATAAACCACCAAGGGCACCGGCAGAAATATAAAAAGAGGGGAACGCTTTCGCGTTCCCCTCTTCCTCTGCGTTTATCTCAGAGTATCGATCTCAGGCAAGCAGAGAAGGATCCAGCTGAATCCCCGGGCTCATCGTCGATGAAATCGACG
Source organism: Bifidobacteriaceae bacterium (assembly GCA_022651005.1). GTDB lineage: Bacteria > Actinomycetota > Actinomycetes > Actinomycetales > Bifidobacteriaceae > JALCQC01. The sequence goes on along the minus strand of JALCQD010000004.1, from coordinate 233,957 downwards.
CCTTGAGCAGGTAACGGCCCTTGACAGTGGACGGCTTGAGACGCTTGATCTCGTCCGCCACAGCCTTGAAGTTCTCCTCGAGAGCTGATGCCTCGAAGGACACCTTGCCAACCAGGAAGCTCAAGTTGCCGTGCTTATCAACGCGGAACTCGATCTTGCCGCCCTTGATATCGGAGACTGCCTTCGTCACATCCATGGTGACGGTGCCGGTCTTCGGATTAGGCATGAGGCCACGAGGTCCGAGAACACGTCCCAGGCGTCCGACCTTACCCATCATGTCAGGGGTTGCTACAACGGCATCGAAGTCAAGGTAGCCGCCCTGAACCTTCGCCACGAGATCGTCATCGCCGACCTCGTCAGCGCCGGCCTCAACTGCAGCGGTTGCCTGCGGGCCGCGTGCGAACACGATGACCTTTGCAGTCTTACCAGTGCCGTTCGGCAGGTTGACGGTGCCACGGATGAGCTGATCCGCCTTGCGGGGATCCACATTGAGGCGGTACACGGCCTCAACGGTCTCATCAAAACCACGCTTTGGCATGCCCTTGAGCAGGGTAATGGCCTCGGTGGGGCTGTAGAGATTCGAGCTGTCGATCTTCTCGACTGACTCGCGATATTTCTTTGAACGCTTTGTCATCTGCTTCTCCATTCGAGCAGTCGCGGTTCGAGCAAGCGTTGCTCTTCCGCTAACGGTTTATTCTCAGGCGGTAACGGTGATGCCCATAGAGCGAGCAGTTCCGGCGATGATCTTCGCACCCGCTTCGACGTCGTTCGCAGAAAGATCTGCAAGCTTGGTCTGTGCGATTTCGCGGCACTGATCCATGGTGACAGAACCCACCTTGGTAGTGAGAGGATTCGCAGCGCCCTTGGCAATGCCAGCGGCCTTCTTCAGCAGATCAGCTGCCGGAGGGGTCTTGAGGACGAAAGTGAAGGAACGATCTTCGTAAACCGTGATCTCGACAGGGATGATCTGCCCCATCTTGTCCTTCGTGGCGTCGTTATAGGCCTTGGTGAAGTCCATAATGTTCACGCCATGCGAACCGAGCGCAGGACCGATCGGCGGGGCTGGGTTTGCCTTGCCTGCAGGAATCTGAAGCTTGATCAGACCTGTTACTTTCTTCTTTGGAGCCATATTCTGGTTCTTCTTTCTATGAAGCGGTGCAATCGGAAGCGAACTTCCTCCCGCTACTTCTATTTACCCATGCCGCCGTCAGGCGACAAGCTTATTTATTGTACCGGGAGCCCTGACAGTTCCGGCGGTGCCACACTCGCTCTTATGCGTCGAGCTTTTCGACCTGTTCGAAACCGAGTTCCACAGGCGTATCGCGCCCAAAGATGGACACAAGAACCGTGAGCTTCTGAGTTGCAGGGGAAATCTCTGAAATGACAGCAGGCATTGAGGCAAACGGCCCATCGATGACGGTAACGGATTCACCGACCTCGAAGCTGACCTCAAGCGTCACCTTACGAGCCGCCTTCTGCTCGCCGCCGGCTTCCTTCATTGCCGCGGAGGCAATCATGGGAGCCATCATTTTGACGACTTCCTTGTTGGACAGTGGCGCCGGATCCTTGGTGGGTCCAACAAAGCCGGTCACTGCCTCTGTCTCACGCACAATGCGGCGGGCATCTTCGTCGTCGGTCATGCGGATGAGCACGTAACCGGGAATGCGCACTCGGGACACAAGCTTCTTGCCCTTTTCCGTGTGCTTCTCGACCTCTTCCATAGGAACCTCAACCTGGAAGATCTTGTCTTCAAGACCAAAGTTCGATACGCGAGCTTCAACTTTCTGCTTCACGCGCTTCTCGTAGCCGGAATACGTATGCAGCACATACCATTTGCCCTCAAGGGTGCGCAGCGACTTTGAGAATTCTTTAACGGCCTTCTCGCCGGGGTCGGTGTCGTCTTCTTCTGAGGTCTCGCTGGCCTCGTCAGCTGACTCTTCAGCGGAAGCTTGCTCGGTCTCAGTGGCCGAAGTCTCCGGCTCAGACGGCGTCTCCTCTGATTCCGCAGGAGCGGACTCCACCTGTGCGGTGTCCACGTCCTCAGAAGCGTTGGACTCGTTCAATTCATCAGTCATGCTTTACATTCACCTTTACTAAATCAGCCGAACACCAAGAACACGAGTTTGCCCAGACCGAAATCCATTGCCGTCACAAAAAGCATCAGCAGCACGACAAAGATGAGAACAGCAACTGTCCAGTTGAAAAGCTCCTTGCGAGTAGGAGCGACGACCTTACGAAGCTCAACAATGATTTGCTTGATAAACAAGCCAATTCGCATGAAGAAATTCGGCTTCAGCTCGCCCTCATCATTCGCTGTGGTCGCTGCTTTATTGGCCATTTTTCTTCCTCACTTGTCGAAACCACTAGCAGGGAAGGCGGGACTCGAACCCACAACCTACGGTTTTGGAGACCGTTGCGCTACCAATTGCGCCACTTCCCTAAGCATTCTTCTCCACAAAGGAGAATAACACATACTCCCGTAACGGTCTGCGACCGCCAAGGGATTAGTCTAGCGGGATTTGATCCATTCGTCCACTTGAAGGAGAGCGGTGTGGCGATATCGTTGTGCCATCACAGATCCCTCGATGGAATAACGCGCCAGCGTAGCAAGCTGCGCGTCGTCAAATCCATGAATTTCGCGCGCGTCGGCATACTGACGTTCCAGCCTTTCCCCAAACAGAAGGGGATCGTCCGCCCCAAGCGCAATATGTGCGCCCGAGTCAAACAGCTTTCGGAGCGGAACCTGGTCCTTGCTCGCATACACTCCCAGGCCCACATTGGAGGCAGGACACACCTCAAGCGTGATCTTATTCTGCACAACGCGACGCAACACCTCAGGGTCCTCGACAGCACGGACGCCGTGACCGATGCGCGCAGGATGCACGTTCTCGACGATTTCGTCCACATGCTCGGGCCCCAAGAGCTCCCCTGCATGTGGCATTAATGGCAAGCCCGCCTTAGCGGCGATGCGAAAGGCCGGGAAGAAATCTGCGGTATTGCCACTGCGCTCGTCATTGCTGAGGCCGAAGCCAACAACAGTTCCGGGAGTGTCCCCAACATACTGCGCGGCAAGACGCGCCAGAGTCTTCGCTTCCAATGGGTGATGCGTTCGAGCAGCAGCGACGATAACTCCAACCGCTATGTCGTAGCGTGCGGATGCCAGCCGGGCCTCGTCGAGAATCACTTCGAGTGCCGGAGTGAGGCCTCCCATAATCTTCGCGTACGAATCGGGAGTGACCTGAATCTCAAGAATTCGGGAGCCTTCGGAAGCATCGATACGAGCCGCCTCGTCAACGATGGCGCGCATATCCTGCTCCGTCTGCACGCAACGACGCGCCATGTCGTACAACCTCTGAAAACGAAACCATCCGCGTCTGTCCGCGGGGACTCTCAGAGGTTGGGAATCCAACAGCTCCTTGTTGAGACGAATGTTGTGCTCAGCAGACATCCTTTTGAGCAATCCCACCGTCATGGAACCAGTGAAGTGCAGATGCAAATGCGCTTTGGGGAGCGTGGGGATATTCCGGGTGAATTCCCCCACGCCCCTCGAATCAGAAGTGGGCATCAGTTGGCGGCGACCCACTCGTGGAAGCGCCGCATGCCCTCAACGATGGCATCGTCTGCGGTGGCGTATGAGAAGCGCAAGTACCCTGCCGCGCCAAAGGCCTCACCGGGAACGGCGGCCACATGCGCTTGCTCCAGCAATCCGGCGGCTAGCTCCGTGGAGCTCGTAAAGATGAAGCCTTGCGACCCAACAGGACGATTGAGCAGTGCCCGGACATCCGCAAGCGCATAGAACGCTCCCTGCGGCATGTTGCAGCTGACACCGGGAACAGCGTTGAGCGCATCGACGATGATGTGACGTCGACGGTCGAAGGCCTCGCGCATCTCCGCCACTGCCGTCAGAGGCCCGCGAAGCGCCGCAATGGCGGCCCGCTGCGGGACGTTCGATACGTTTGACGTGAGATGTCCCTGTAACTTGCTGGCAGCCTTGGCCACGTATTCAGGCGCAATGAGCCAGCCCACACGCCAGCCGGTCATGGCATAGCTCTTCGCCACTCCATTGAGAACGATAAGGCGATCTCGCAGAGCCGGCACCACGGCACCGATGTGTGCGGTTGTCACTCCGTCGTACGTGATGTGCTCATAGATCTCATCGGCGATGACCCACAAGTTGTGCTCCAACGCCCACTCCCCCAACGCACGCACCTGGTCTTGCGACCACACGGCTCCAGTGGGATTCGTTGGCGAATTGAGCACGACGATCTTTGTGTGAGAGGTGCGTGCAGCCTCAAGATCCTCGATGGTGGGAATGAAATTCTTATCGGGACCGGCGAACACGGGAACGGGAGTTCCACCGGCAAGCTTGACGGCCTCGGAATAGCTGATCCAGAACGGGGTCGGAAGAATGACTTCATCGCCTGGATCAAGAAGCACCTGAAAACTCTCGAACACCGCCTGCTTGCCGCCATTCGTAATGACCACCTGCGCAGGATTCACGGCATAGCCGGAATCGCGCAGCGTCTTGGCAGCGACCGCCTCTCGCAGTTCGGGCAAGCCAGCAGTGGGCGTATAGCGATGGTTCTTCGGATCACGAGCCGCTTCCACAGCCGCCTCGACAATCGGCGCTGGTGTAGGAAAATCGGGCTCACCCGCGCCAAATCCTATGATGTCCACTCCTGACGCCTTCAGCTGCTTTGCCTTGGCGTCAACGGCCAACGTAACGCTGGGAGATACGGACTGGATGCGTGCACTCAATGAGAGAGAGCTCTTTTCGTCTGACATACTCCCACAATAGAGCGAACGGACGAAATTCGACACGGACTCATGAGTCGAACGGCAAACGAAAATTACAGGAGAACGAGGTCGTCTCGATGAATGAGAGGATGACCGAATTCTGCGCCGAACTCCTCCTCCAATGCGGCCGTTGACTTGCCCACAAGATGGGGAATCTCCTCGGAATCAAAATTCACAAGCCCCTTGGCAAGACGCTTACCTGACTGATCCGTGACGAAAACAGGGTCTCCGGCAGAGAACTCGCCGTTGGCCCCCGTGACACCCGCGGCCAGCAAACTCGCCTTGCCGCCGAGGATGGCTTTCTTGGCCCCGTCGTCGACGATGAGGCTCCCCCTCGGATTTGATGCGAAGCCAATCCAGAGGCGTTTCGACGTCGACTTGTGCTTGAGCGGCGCAAAAGCCGTGCCCACAGCATCTCCCATCACAGCAGGTCCCGCGTTGCCGGCCGCTGTGAGAATCGACGGAATACCTGAACGGCCCGCCACACGCACCGCTTCAAGCTTCGTGTGCATGCCGCCGGTCCCCACTCCTGACGTGGAATCCCCCACAACAACGTCTCCTAGCGTCGCGACGACGTTAGGAACGAAGGTGATGCGATGCGCACCGGCTTCCTGCGGCGGCCGATCATAGAGACCGTCAACATCCGTAAGAAGCACAAGGGCGTCGGCTCGCACGATATTGGCGACGAGCGCTGACAGACGATCGTTGTCGCCGAAACGGATTTCGTTGCTTGCCAGGGCATCGTTCTCATTGACGATTGGCACCACGCCAAGATCAAGAAGCCTGCGCAACGTGCGCTGCGCGTTGCGGTATTGCACCGAATGGATCGTGTCTTGAGCGGTAAGGAGTATCTGGCCAACACGGACGCCGAAACGTGAAAACTCACGCTCGTATTCGGCCATGAGAAGCCCCTGACCCACAGATGCTGCCGCCTGTTGCGTCGGGACATCCTCAGGACGAGCAGTGAATCCAAGGGGGCCGAAACCGGCAGCGATGGCACCCGACGATACAAGAACGACGCGCGCGCCCATGGACGCCGTTTCAGCAAGGACGCCCACGAGCCGTGCGAGCTTGCTTGAATCGAGATGACCACTCGGCGCCGTGAGCGAGCTGGAGCCCACCTTCACTACGAGAGTACGTGCCTGCTGCACCCTGCTACGAACCGTCTCTTCGGTCCACGCCGCCATGGAACTCACCTTTCGCACGCGGGTTCCCCGACGAACCCGTCACCGCCTGATATGTTACTGCGCGGACTCTCCAGAATCGGATGCGTTCGTCTCTGCGGCATCATCCGGAGTGGTCGTCACCGAGGGATCGGCCCAATGCCCCGCCTTGCGCTCCGCCATCTGGCCTTCGCGAACACGACGACGCGTATCCATCATCTCGTGATAGTCCTTACGTCGCTCGGTATTGCTGCGACGCTTCGCGAAACCGTCGTCCATCAGACGGATGTCCTTGCCCCGGCCAATAACCGGAGACTCGTCGAGGCCCTCGGCTCCCGCCGCCACCGTCGGATCCCAATTGAAGATCACAGCGTCGTCACCAGGTCCGATGTGCACTTCGTCGCCAGCGCGCGCACCGGCCTTGCGCAATTCGTCCTCGACGCCAATGCCGGCGAGACGATCTGCGAGATACCCCACGGCCTCGTCGTTTTCAAAGTTCGTCTGCATCACCCAACGCTCAGGCTTGCGGCCGCGCACTGTGAACCAGAATTCACCCTCACGATTGGCCTCACGTGTAACGGTGAAACCTGCGGCCGCCTTCTTCCGAGCATTGCGCGGCATATCAAGAGGCTTGATGACAACGCGCTCTTCGTCGTTCTCGGCCTGGAGGGCGCGCACCTTCTCGCGCATGTCAGATACGATGCCTGCCAGCGCGAAACCGAGTTCCTTGAGACCCTCGTGCGTCGCTGTCGACACAACATAAGTGGGAATGCCCATCTCCTTGAACTGCGGGGTCACGAATTCTGCCAATTCCTTCGCTTCGGGAACGTCCGCCTTATTGAGCACCACGACTCGAGGACGCTCAGCAATGGGAATGACCCCCAGCGGGAGATCGAGGTCCTTGGCGTATGTCGCCAGCTCTTCTTCGATGGTGCGATAGTCGCTGACGGGATCACGATCTGGTTCGTACGTGGCACAGTCAATGACATGGACGATGACTTCCGTACGCTCAATATGGCGCAGGAATTCCAGACCCAAGCCCTTGCCCTGAGAGGCACCGGGAATGAGACCAGGTACGTCAGCCACAGTGAAGCGCTGATCTCCCGCCACTACGACACCCAAGTTAGGGATCAACGTCGTGAAGGGATAATCGGCAATCTTGGGCCTAGCGGAGCTCATCGCCGCAATAAGACTTGATTTTCCAGCACTCGGGAAACCGACAAACGCGACGTCTGCGATGGACTTGAGTTCCAGAAGAACGTCCCGTTCCTCACCAGGCTCACCGAGAAGTGCAAAGCCGGGTGCACGGCGGTTTTTGTTGGCGAGAGACCGATTGCCGAGACCACCCATGCCACCCTGTGCCGCCACGAAGGTATCACCGTCATGGGCAAGATCCGCCAGCAACTCACCGCGCTGCTTAGTTTCCCCCACCTTGCCAACAGCTTCGAAAACAACCGTGCCAATAGGAACGGGAAGCGTCAGGTCCTTGCCGCGCTGCCCATCCCAATTGTCGCCCTGTCCGTGCTTGCCGGAAGTGGCGGTGCGGTGCGGCATGAAGCGATAATCCAGCAGACTGGTGGCATTGGCCTCGGCGCGCAGGATGATGGAGCCCCCATTGCCACCGTTACCACCGTCGGGTCCCGCAAGCGGGCGGAACTTCTCGCGTTTGATGGACGCGACACCGTTGCCGCCGTCGCCACCCTTAAGATGAACGACCACTCGATCGACGAAATCTGCCATGTCTCTACACCCTTACCTACCACGTGACTGCTGCTTATAACAAAAAAGGGGCCGCAACAAGCGACCCCTCAAAGAACTTCCGCGCTACCTCAGGCAGCGACCTTATCGGCCGACACCACATCAACGACCTTGCGATCGCGACGAACGCCGAACTGAACGGTGCCATTAGCGAGAGCGAACAACGTATCGTCCTTGCCGAGGCCAACGTTGTGACCGGGGTGGAACTTAGTGCCGCGCTGGCGAACGATGATGTTGCCGGCGACCACTGCCTCGCCACCGAACTTCTTCACACCGAGATACTGTGCCTTTGAATCGCGCCCGTTGCGTGAGCTCGACGCGCCCTTCTTATGTGCCATTTTTTATTCCTCTCGAATCGAGTGCTCGTCCGTATCCGTCAATCAGGCAATAGCCGTGATCTTGACGGTGGTGAGCTTCTGACGATGGCCCTTACGACGTGCAACGCCCGTCTTGTTCTTGAACTTCTGGATGCGAATCTTCTCGCCCTTAGCTTCGTCGTCAACGACCTCTGCCTTGGCGGAAACCTTTGCCAGGTCCTTCGCCGCGGTGGTCACCTTAGCGCCATCCACAAGGAGCGCAACGGGAAACTCGACGGTCTCACCCTTCTTGGCTCCGAGGCGGTTGACTGTGATCTCGTCGCCAACTTCGACCTTCTCCTGGTGACCGCCGGCCTTCACAATCGCGTACATAGCCCTACCTTGCCTGTCTTAAGCTTGTTTTCGAACTCAACGCAACGCACATTACTGGCGCGCTGAGACACCGACTCTCTAATCTATACGAGAGTCTGTACTTTCGTCAAACCCCGACACTCTGGGATTCGTTGTTCGCAGAATTCTGAGAGGAATTCTGTTCGACATTTGCCTCTTCTTCTTCCTCTTCGTGACGGCTTGCGGCAGCTGCAATTGCGGCTAACTTCGCCTTCACTTCGGCCGTTGAGCCTTTGGGAGCGTTATCTTTCTCCAACTCCTCATGCGACTCACGATCACGATCTTTGTCGCGATCTCGATTACCCCGAGAAGCACGATCCTCATGAGACTCCCGAGTTTCACGCTGCTCGCTGCGATCTGAAGCGCTGGACGAACCAGAACGACGATGCTTCTTGCCATCGATGAACGGGTCCCCGCCCTTGACGGCATAGGGGTCGTCGGAGGTGGACGACACAGTGGGTTCATCGTGAAGGATGAAACCGCGGCCATGGCACGTGGGGCACTCTTCCGAGAAGGCCTCCACAAGACCTTGGCCCACGCGCTTGCGGGTCATCTGGACAAGTCCGAGGCTGGTGACCTCCGCCACCTGATGCTTCGTGCGATCACGCGCAAGGCATTCCACAAGACGACGCAGCACAAGATCTCGATTGGCCTCGAGCACCATGTCCACGAAATCAATCATGACCATGCCGCCGATGTCGCGCAGACGCAGCTGGCGCACGATCTCTTCCGCCGCCTCGAGGTTGCACCGTGTCACCGTCTCCTCGAGCGACTTGCCCTTGCCGATGAAGCGTCCGGTGTTGACATCAATGGTCGTCATGGCCTCTGTGCGGTCAATCACGAGGGAACCGCCGGAGGGCAGATACACCTGACGCTCCATGCCCTTGCGCAGCTGTCCGTCAATCTGCCACTGATCGAAGACGTCCTTGCCCTGATGATCCGCCGGATCCCACTTGGTGAGCTTGTCCATGAGATCGGGCGCCATCTGCTCGAGGTAATCCTTGATGCGTTCGTAGACTCCGTCGCCTTGCACTGCCAGGGTGCGGAAGTCATCGTTGAAGATGTCTCTCACCACGCGGATGGCCACGTCCGGTTCGCCCTTCAGGAGCTTGGGCTTGTGCGCATCTTTGTACTGTTCGATCTTCTCAGTGATGGATTCCCACTGGTGCACCAAGTTCTCGCAGTCCTTGGTGATGGCCTCCTCAGAGGCGCCCTCGGCCGCGGTACGAATGATGATGCCCATATCCTTGGGGGCAATCGCCTGAACAATCTTCTTGAGACGCGTCCGCTCGCGCTCGGGCAGCTTGCGCGACACGCCGGTCATGGCACCTGACGGCACTAGAACGATGAAGCGGCCAGCGAGCGTGACCTGGGAGGTGAGTCGCGCACCCTTGTGCCCGATGGGATCCTTGGTGACCTGAACGAGCACCGGATCTCCGGAATGATACGCAAGTTCGATGCGACGCGGATGCCCTTCGAGACGCGCGGAATCCCAGTTGACCTCGCCCGCGTACAGCACACCGTTGCGCGGCTTGCCGATGTCCACGAATGCAGCTTCCATGCTGGGAAGCACGTTTTGCACACGACCAAGATAGATGTTGCCGACCGTGGAGACTTCCTGGATGTCAGAGACATAATGCTCCACCAGGATGTCGTCCTCAATCACTGAAATCTGGGTGTGGCGATCCTTCTCGCGCACCACCATCTGGCGATCCACGTTTTCGCGGCGTGCCAGGAAGTCCTGTTCTGTAATGAGTGTCTGGCGTGAACGGTCACGACGATTGTCGCGACGCCGCTGGCGCTTTGCCTCAAGACGCGTCGACCCCTCAATATCGGTGATCTCGTCAATGTACTGCTGCTTGCGTGACCTGCCACGTGAACTTGACGACGGCCTTGCGTCCTCGTCCTCCGACTTGCGACGGCGACGGCGACGGCGAGTCACTGGTGCGTCGTCTTCTTCGTCGTCTTCCTCGTGATCGCGACGATCTCCGCTGCGACGATCACCACGAGAGGAGGTTTCTTCCTCGTCCTCGTGGCTTCCGCGGCGACGGCGACGGCGACGGCGAGAATTCCCACGCTCGTCAGAATCGTCAGAATCGGAATCGTTTCCCTCATACCGAGAGGACGAGTCGGAGGTATCGTCGGCTTCCGCATCCCCCGTTTTCCCGCTTTCGATGGCGGTGAAGGGGACATCGTCGTACTCCATGTCCTCTTCGATTTGCTCCACCTCTGCGGCGGCACGACGCTCCTGCGCATTCAGACGACGATTACGGCTGCGCTTGCGAGAATTTGTGGGTTCTTCATCTGACGCATTGTCAGTGCGCTCAGCATCCTCATTACGACTAGCGCGTTCACCCCGTTCCGAACGCTCAGAACGCTCAGAACGAGTGCGCGTCTTCGTTTGGCGGCGTTTGCGCGAGCTTGTGCGTGAGTCTTCTCCTGATTCCTTTTCAGAGGCATCGGAATTCTCCGAGGCCCCACGAGAGGCATCATTTTGTTCGGCTGACGCTGCGGGCAGCACCGGCTCTTGGAACAGCAGCGACGTCATAGGACGAGCATGCTGTGAGGACGCCTCTGCAGCCACATCCGTCGTGGCTTCGTGGACCGTCCGAGTGGAACGGCGAGAGGCAGTCGACTTCTTCGGTCTCCCCGACGCAATGCCAGGATCAGAGAACAGCTCACTCGCCAACGCGTCAACGCGACGCTGACGATCGGTGTCCTGAGACGTCGATGCAGCGTCAGAAGCGGTCTCTTGAGAAACATCCGGCGTGGAGTCAGCAGCCTTGGAAGCGGTTTTGGTACCTTGCGCTGCCGAGCGCGTCGAACGCGTGCCAGCAGATCTCGCGGAAGAAGTGCGCGGTTTGCGAGCGCGTGTTCGCGACGAGGTCGTTCCTGAGGATTCCGAGGAGGACGCCACCGTCTTGTCGGCCTTCTTGCTGTCTGACGGGTTGCTGTCTGACGGGGTTGTAACCTCAGAAACCTTTGCCGCCTTTGACTCATCTACCGTCACAGGAAGCTTTGCTCCTGCAGCCCCCGCTTGACGCACAACGCGTCGGCCACCGCGACGACGCGGCTTTACTGGCGTGCTTTCAGGTTGCGTGCCATCTTCGGGCACAATTCGAGAATCATTATTGCTATTGTCACTCACGTGAAGCATCTCCTTGGGAGTCTGCACCCGTCCCGTTCGCTGCCCTCTTCGCATCTCACGCCGCGCTGTCACGTTTCACGGCTGCGCCTGAGGGCGCTCTTGAAGACGACATCCTGCAAAAGTCTGGTTGGTGAATGCGGACACCAGCGCTCACTTGCACATTCCAAGCGAGGGGATCAACGCATTGACCGCTAGCAGTTATGCAGAACTGCTTCTATCAGTATTGCACACTTCTCCTGCGCACGTGTGCAATGGCGCGATTATGCCCTTCAGCTGAGCAAATCTCTCAAAATTTCCGCGTACCGCATCACTTCGGAAAAACTCACTTGCTCTTCGTGTTTATGTGCCAGCAGAGGGTCTCCCGCCCCAAAGTTCACCGCGGGGATGCCCAGCGAGGAAAAACGAGCCACATCAGTCCATCCCAATTTTGCCAATGGTTTCTTGCCGGTGCGTTCCTCTACAAATTGCGCGAGGTCCTCTGCCATGGGCGTGTTCATTCCGGGGCGTGCTGCAGGAGACTCATCTTTCATTTCGTAATCAAAGCCCGCAAAAATACCGTCGTCTCCCACCATTGATGCAACCGCTTGCTCAAGAGTCTTGTCTGGGGCAAAACGATAGTTGACGTGTACGCGGCACTCGTCGGGAATGATGTTGGTTCCCTTTCCGCCTGATATGAGCGTTGCATTGAGGCCCTCGCGATAATCAAGGCCGTCCACCGTGACGGTCTGGGGCTCGTAAGCGTTGAGTCGGTTAAGAATCTCCGCTGCCTTGTGGATGGCATTCTCCCCCATCCATGCGCGTGCGGAATGTGCGGCCACACCGTGTGTGATGACGTCGAAGCGAATGGTTCCATTGCATCCCGCTTCAATGCCTGTGCTCGTGGGCTCTCCGATGATGGCAAAATCTCCCGTCACCCATTCGGGGTGAGTCGCAACAACCTTGCGCAAACCGTTTTTTTCTGCCACCACTTCTTCGTGATCGTAAAAGATGTAGGTGATGTCATATTTCGGCTGTGTAAGACGTGCCGCCAAAAGCAAAAAAGCGGCATCCGAGGACTTCATGTCCGTAGCACCTCGTCCCCACAGAATCTGCGAGGCCCCCGCCTCGGCTTGGGCCGCAACATTCGGGAGAGCTTTCTCGTCTGTTGGCTCGCACCACGCGGGTGGAAAGTTATCGATAATCGGAACGGTATCGATATGGCCCGCCAGGATCACGCGCGTGGGTCGTCCCAGAGAGGTGCTCGCCACCACGGTGTCACCCAGCCGATGAACGCTCAGATGCGGCTGTGCACGGAGAAATGTTTCGATATCGTCAGCAAGCGGCGTTTCCTCGTCACTGACAGAACGAGCGGACATGATGTCCCATAAGAGTTGCTTCAGAGCCTGTGCCGAGTCATCGGGAAGATTCTCAAAAAGTGTCATAAGGGACATCGTAGACGTAGAGCTCAACGCAAAAACCGAGACGATTCACATGCTGTTCGTGCGTGCGTGCCATGATGGGGGCAAAGGTTAGTTTCAAATTTAAGGATTGCAGTGCCAGGTCTCATCGGAGCAATGGAGGGCTTTGCCGTCATCGGCATCGTCATCTTCGTCGGTTATATAGCAGCGCGCATGAGAGTCGGCGGGCCCACCGCTCAGGTTGTTCTCAACAAGTACAGCTTCTTTGTGAGTAGCCCCTGCCTCATGTTCGCCATTCTGTCGAAACAACCGATCATGGAAATCTTTCACCCCAGCATTTTCGTGGCGTTTTTCAGCGCCATCGCCGTGGGCGCTGTTTTCGTGGCACTCAACGCCGCAAAGTTCCACATGAGCTCGGCAGACGCCACCATCGGCGCGCTGAATTCTCTGTATCTCAATTCGAATAACATCGGTCTTCCGGTGGCCACCTACATTCTCGGCAACCCCGCACTCGTGGCACCGATCCTCGTGATGCAGCAGGCGATCTTCACCCCCGTGGGCCTCACTGTGCTCGACGTCACCACCAAGGGCAAGGTCTCTGCCAAAGCAATCCTGAGCCAGCCGCTGCATCAGCCTCTGCTCATCGGTTCGCTGGGTGGCATCCTGGCGTCGGCCATTACCGCCTGGGTCGGCTGGTACCCCATTCCCAACTTCATCTTCGACCCCATCAACATGATCGGCGATTCGGCCGTTCCCATGATCCTCATGGCCTTTGGGATGTCGCTACATGGCAGCAAGCCCATGCGGAAGGAAACCAACCGCGTGGCGACCGTTACCGTAGCCGTTCTGAAGAACGTTGTCATGCCGGTCATTGCGTTCCTGCTGGCCTACTTCGTGATGGGATTCCGCGGAACGGAGCTGTACGGCTGCGTCGTGCTCGCCGCGCTGCCCACGGGCCAAAACGTGTACAATTACGCGGCCCGCTACAACGTCGGTCTCACTTTTGCGCGCGACGGCATCCTACTGAGCACCATGACGTCGCCGATTTTCATCGCCATTATCGCGGCAATCCTGAGTTAGGCTTCAGCCTCTTCTCGCCCTGCCAGCATTGCGGACGACAACTCTTGCAGACGCGCTGACGCCATCTCCCAATCGTGGGCAAAGGGGTCCATGAGATTGTAGGAACTCACCTTTTCAAAGGGAACCCACTGGACCTCAGTGCTCTCGTCGTCGTTTGCGTGTGGCGTTACGGCGTGCCCGGGCTTTTCGAATGCGAACACGGTGGTGTAGCTCCATGGACCGTGGTCTTCTTTGTATGAGCCCACTACTTCAATATCCTCGGGATTGATGTTGGCCTCTTCAAAGCTTTCCCGCAGTGCACCCTCGAGGGCATTCTCGCCGTCGGCCGTGGCACCACCTGGGTTGCCCCACGTGCCACCTTCCGCACTCCAGGCGGACCGGTGCTGCAGCACGATATCCGTAACCTTCCCGGTGTCAGGATTACGACGCGCCAGGAGCACTCCTGAGGCTCCGTTGAGGCCCCAGTGACGATGCCCGCAGGCACAGTCGATCCAGCCGTCTCCCGGCTGATGCACGTTGTCGCTAGGGGCAGTTGGATTGTCTGGGTTGAGCTGCCGTTGCTGATCACGAGTGGTGTTCCACAGATCGGGCCACGCAACGTCAAAGCGCTGGAAAAGCTTGCGCACAAGCGGCAGGCTGAGACCTATCACCCCATGGGGATCCCCCGACACGGACTCGATGAACGCTCCACCGAAGCCCTCGAGCGTGAAGGAGCCCGCCACTTCGAGCGGCTCACCAGTTGCCAAGTACGCTTCGATCTCATCGTCAGTGAAGTCGGTAAAACTCACCTGTGCCATACTGACGGCACGCTCCTCGCGCCCCGTTGCCATATCGATGAGCGTGTGGCCCGTCCACAGCACGCCGCGCTTGCCCCGCATGAGGCGAAGCCGTTCGCGCGCTGTGGCAACGTCGTGCGGCTTGCCATAGGTCACGCCATCAAGATCAAACATGGAGTCGCATCCCAGAATGAACGGCCCCTGCGTAAGCCCTTCCAAGCCTTCTTCCTTGTGCAACACGGCACTCAGCGGCTCGAAACGAGCCGAAGCGGGCTTATTTTCGGCGGAAATCGGAGCAGCCGGAACCACTGACAGCGATCCTCCGTTATCGTCAAGGGGACGCACCGTGATGCGCTCCCCCTCCGCCTGGCGCGCTGACTCACGCACATTGCGATACACGTCGGCAACGGCACGTGCCTTCGTGGCCGACAGGAAAAGTACCCGGCGCTCAATGGGAATCTCATCGAATTCCACGCCCTCGTCGGTAGCAAGCTGCGCTACCGCCGCTTCCTCGTCCACTTGAGACACCCGGATCGTGGGGCAGATGCCCGCGCTAAACAAAATGTCACGACGCGGTCGAGACTTCGACGCGAGAATGAGTGGGATTGTCACATTTCCTCCTTTGACACCGTTTTGGAGACGCGCACGCCTTCGGAATCAATGGCCACAGGAAGCATTCTCCAACGACCGCTCGAAAGCCATTCGCGCTCTGCGATGTCACGTAATTGTTCTTCTGCCTCTCCGCTGTGCAGCACAAGCACGCACGGACCCGCTCCAGAAATCGTGGAGGCGTAGCCGCGCGAGCGCAGATGAGTCATCAGCTGCCACGAATCGGGGTACAGGTCTCGCCGATAATTCTGATGCAACCAATCCTGCGTCGCATTGAACAGCAGCGCGTTACTTTGCGCTGTAGGCGTTGCCCCCAGAACCGCGGGAAGCAGAGCTGCGCGCGAGACGTTGCGCAACGCATCTGCATAGGGAACCGCATCGGGAAGAACCGTGCGGGCCGTCTTTGTGGACAGGGTTGCCTGCGGAACGAAGACATACACATGCACCGACCCATCCACCGGATAGCGCACACTGTGGAAGCCCTGCGTGTACGCGCCAAAGATCTGCGGAAGAGGCCGATAGATAGCCGTCCCCGTCTCTCCCTCTGCCTCGCCGTCGAGAACTGACACCGGAATGTCAGAAGCGGGGTCAAAGTTCCACGACACCGTCAGGCCGCCGTACACTGCGGGCGCCACGTTGTCGGGATGTCCCTCCATCTGCGCGGCAACGTTGAAAATAAAGTCCTTATCCAGGTCTGTGCGGCCCGAGAATGCCACTGCCGCCGCCACACCCGCCACAATGGCCGATGCAGAGGATCCCATGCCTCGCGACTGCGGGATGCGGTTGTGCGCCTCAAGTCTGATGCCTGTTTGCGGCAGTCCCAGCACTTCTTGCGTTTGACGCAACGCCTGCACGATGAGATGGCGTTCGTCGTGCGGAAGGTAGTCATGCCCCTCACCAAAGATGGTGATGATGGTATCGGGAGACGCCAACGCCTCGACAGTGATCTCGTCACGCACGCCCAGAGACAGGCCCATGGCATCAAAGCCTGGACCGAGATTCGCACTCGTGGCGGGAACCGACACCTTCACGCAATCCTGCTCATACTGCACGATGCACCTCTTTCCTCCGTACGGCATTCTCTATAAAGACCACATAAAAGACCACTGCGCTGACCTTGGGAGGCTCTGCATGCGAAAAGGCTGGCACTTCCAGCCGGGCATCCTGCCCGCCGCACGTGCCAGCCTGAGAGCTTCACACACCTTGCCGCGCAGTCAGCTTTCCGCCGATGTGCGGCTTACCCCTCTGATAGATAGACTCACAGCCCCAGAATATCGGCTGCAGCCTTTGCGTCCACGGGAACCTTGGTAGGGCTGACTTCCACTCCGTCGAGACCATGAACGGCCCACTGCGGATCTTTCAGTCCGTGGCCGGTCACAGTGATGGAAATGGTAGATCCGGCAGGCACCATTCCTTCCTTCGCCTTCTTGATGAGGCCCGCGACGCCCGCAGCCGACGCCGGCTCCACAAAAATGCCCGCCTTCGTGCTCAGCAACTTATGCGCGGCGAGAATCTCTTCGTCTGTGACCTTGTCAATCAAGCCGTGGGACTCGTCACGGGCAACCTCCGCCTTCTTCCATGATGCAGGATTGCCGATACGAATAGCGGTGGCAATGGTCTCAGGATGTTCGATGACGTGGCCCTCCACAATCGGAGCCGCACCCGCCGCCTGGAAGCCCCACATCTTCGGAAGTTTCGTGGACTGACCGGCTTCCTTGTATTCCTTGAAGCCCTTCCAGTACGCGGTGATGTTTCCCGCATTGCCCACGGGAAGGCAGTGGATGTCGGGAGCGTCACCGAGCTCGTCGACGATTTCAAAGCTTGCGGTCTTTTGGCCCTCGATGCGGGCAGGGTTCACGGAGTTGACAAGCTCGATGGGATAGTCAGCGCTCAGCTTGCGCGCAAGGTCGAGGCAGTCGTCAAAGTTTCCCTCCACCTGCAGCAGATGGGCGCCGGCTGCGATGGCCTGGGAGAGCTTACCCATGGCGATTTTTCCGTCGGGAACGAGGACGGCGCACTTGAGACCGGCGCGCACTGCGTACGCAGACGCGGACGCAGACGTGTTGCCCGTGGAGGCGCACACGACGGCCTTAGCACCCTTGGCCTTGGCGTTGCTCATGGCAGAGGTCATGCCGCGATCCTTGAATGAACCGGTAGGATTCACACCCTCGTACTTGACGTACACGCGAGCGGCGCCCGTGATCTCCTCAAGGAAGGTAGCGCGCAGGAAAGGAGTGCTGCCCTCACGCATGGTGACGAGCGCGTCTCCCAAGGTGGTGGCCTTGAGATAGTCGGGCATATATGCTTCGTATTCCTTCAGAAGACCTTGCCAGATGTGTGCCATAGTTATCCCTTCACTTACTTCCTGAGCATTTACTTCCACCGACTGCCACTATCACTACCACTATCAATCCTCGAAAATGCGCATGATTGATATAACGGATTGTATCGGTACGAGGTTATCGAGATCCTCTGCCGTCTCATGAACTGACTTTTCCGATACCACATGCGTGGTGATCCACAATTCGTTGTATCCGTTCTTGTCCTTGAGCTGGAGCTGGGTGACAGCCTTGATGCTGATGCCATGATTGGCAAAGGTCTGAGACACCTTCGCCAGAACGCCGGGCTCGTCAAGAACGAGCACACGCATCACGAAGCTCGACGTGTCCTCATCTCCGCTGAGAATCGGCAGGTTTGCATACAGAGGGATGTCAGGCCCCAGGCTTCCGTGCGCCAGATGGCGAGCCTCACTCACGACGTCTCCCACCACGGCAGAAGCCGTCGGAGCGCCGCCTGCGCCACGGCCGTAGAACATGAGGTCCTGTGCCGCCTCGGCCTCCACGAACACAGCGTTGAAGCTGCCATGCACAGCTGCAAGCGGGTGGTCCAAAGGAATCATGGCGGGATACACGCCGGCGGTGATCCCCTTATCGGTACGCGACACCACCGCGAGTAGCTTTATGACACGATGAAGTGCGGTAGCGGCGGCAATATCACCGGCATCGATGTGCGAGATGCCTTCCGTGCGAACGTTGTCCAAGCGCACGTCGGTATGGAAGGAGAGGCAGGCGATGATGGCGGCCTTGGCGGCGGCGTCGATTCCTTCGACATCTGCCGTGGGATCCGCCTCTGCAAATCCCTTGGATTGCGCGTCCTTCAGAGCTTCGTCAAAGGAAATGCCACGCGTGGTCATCTCATCGAGAATGTAGTTCGTCGTTCCATTGACAATGCCCATAACGCGGTTTACGCGGTCTCCCACGAGCGATTCGCGCAACGGCCGCACAATCGGAATGGCACCGCCAACAGCCGCCTCAAAGTAGATATCCACGCCGTTGTCTGCCGCCGCCTTGTACAGCTCGGGGCCGTGCGTGGCAAGCAGCGCCTTGTTCGCGGTCACGACGGAAGCGCCAGAGGTGAGAGCCGTCAGCACAAAGGTGCGTGCGGGCTCAATGCCGCCAATGAGCTCGATGACGATGTCGGCACGCTGCGCCAAGCCCTTGGTATCAGTCGTCAACAGCGACTTATCGATCCAGGGATCCGTCACGACGGAGGGATCGAGAACCGCTATGCCAACAAGCTCGAGAGGTCTGCCAATGCGCGCGGAGAGATCCGCCGACTGCTCAATGAGAAGTCTCGCAGTCTGAGAGCCGACCGTTCCCGCACCCAATAGGGCGACGCGAATGGGCGTAGTGGAATCTTTCGGCGATGCAGCGATGCGCATACAACCCCCTTCATTGGTTCTGTTGTCATACTACGACGTACTCTGAGACGTTGCGTTCCCAGTGGTCGACAGAGCTGAGACCTTATCAGCCCAGATCGAGGGACAGAAGATCCGCAATGGTGTCGCGTCGCAACATCACGTGCGCCTCCCCGTGCTCACTCAAAAGACGCGGCGCATCAGACATATGTTCTGAGCCCTCATTATCGGAACTGCTGACGGCAATGACGGCTGGACGCAACGCCTGGTTGTAATTGCTCGCCATGGTGCGTCCATACGCTCCCGTAACAGGAATCGCCACAATGTCGCCGCGACGGACATCTGCTGGCAACTCCACATCATGAACAAGAATGTCTCCGGACTCGCAATGCAGTCCCACAATGCGGGCATGCATGGTCTCCGCAGCGCCTGAGCGGTTGGCGAGAACCGCTGTGTAATCCGCGCCATAGAGTGCGGGTCGAATGTTGTCGCTCATGCCGCCGTCGACGGAGACATAAGTGCGAGTACTTCCGTCGCTCAGATGAACGGGCTTCACCGTTCCCACTGTGTACACGCTGATGCCGGCGGGCGCCACGATCCATCGCCCTGGCTCGAATGACACCACAGGCATGGGCAGGCCAGATTTCTGGCTTTCTGTGCGCATGGCGTCGGCGATGGCATCAAGTGTTGTCTGAATATCCATTGACTCGTCGTCGTCGAGATAGGCCACGGAGTAACCGCCGCCGAGATCCACTTCGGGAAGCACGAAACCGTCGGTGGCCCAGAAGGCCTCCCGCAGACGCAGCACGCGCTGAGCGGCCTCGATGAAGGCGTCGGCCGAATGAATCTGAGAACCGATGTGCGAGTGGATTCCCACGAGCTCCAGATCTTCTGAACGGGCGAGGATATCTTTCAGAACGGCGAGCGCCGGACCACTGGCCACAGTGTCCATGCTGAGGGACGCCGCTGTGGCATCGTTGGCGGCTGCGCCCGCGGGAAGGAGCGGAATGCCAAACTTCTGGTCCTCGTGAGCCGTGGAGATGTATTCGTGACCGCCCGCATGAATGCCCGTGGTCACGCGCACCATCACCCGAGCGCGCTTTCCCAAACGCCGAGCGATGGCGGCGATGCGCTCTGGCTCATCGGCGGAATCGACGACGATTTTGCCGAAGTCGTTGGCCACGGCGAGCTCGATCTCCTCGTCCGACTTGTTATTTCCGTGCAGCACAAGGCTGCGTCCCACCGCACCTCCGGCGAGCGCAATGCGCATCTCACCGAGAGTGCATGTGTCCACGTGAAGGCCTTCGCCCACAAGCAGACGCACAATCTCCTTGCTGAGAAATGCCTTGCCGGCAAAGCTCACCGAGGTGGTCGACGTGGAAAATGCCCTCGCCGCTGCGTCGCGGAAGGTGCGGGCGCGCGTCACAACCTCGTCGAGATCCATCACATAAAGAGGCGAGCCAAACGAGCCGCACAGCTGAGCGGCTGTAAGACCATGGAGGCTCAGCACGCCATCGTCAGCGCGGCGAGCCGCCGCAGGCCAAATTTGGGACAATCCGGTATCACTCATAAAATTCTTCTTTCGCGTCGTCACAACTACATTGGTCGCGTCGTCTCGGTCGGTTTCGGCCAGTCGCGGTCAGTTATGGTCACATCTTGTCGGGAGCAGTGACACCCAACAATGCCAACCCGTTCGCAATGACCTGCTGAGCGGCGTCGTTGAGCCTGAGGCGTGCAGCGGCGCGAGCGGGTGCCGGATTCTTTGCGATGTCGGCGTGCGCTGTTGCGTCGTCGTCACCGCGCGACTGGGCAGGAGTGAGACTGAGGGGCACAACGCGCTCGGCGGCATACCACTTGTGGTAGCGGCCGGCGAGGTCTTCCAGATAGTGCGCAATGCGATGCGGCTCGCGCAGGTCTCCCGCTGTGGTGACAACGCTCGGGTACAACGCGATCTGTGCCAGCAGCTCAGAATCCGCCTCGGTATCGAGCAGCGCAAGGTCGGCACCTTGCACAGTGATGGAGGCCGCCGCTGCATTACGATCCACGTTCTTGGAGCGGGCATGCGCATACTGCACGTAGTACACAGGATTCTCATTGGTATGGGACGCCAGTAGATCGAGATCAATATCGATGGACTGGTTGTAATCAGAGCGGGCGAGCGAGTAGCGCGCCGCATCCACCCCGACGGCTTCCACGAGATCGTCGATGGTGACGACGTTGCCTGCGCGCTTGCTCATGCGTACCGCTTCGCCGTTCTTCATCACGTTGACGAGCTGGCCGATGAGAATCTGCATGTTCTCTCCGGGCTTGTCTCCGAACGCGGCGCACATTGCCATCATGCGGCCGATGTAGCCATGATGGTCGGCACCCAGCATGTAGATGGCCACATCACACGGGTTGGTGGCACGGTGGCGTTTGTTGAGGTAGTACGCCAAGTCCGCCGCAAAGTAGGCTGCATTGCCATCCGACTTGATGATGACGCGGTCCTTGTCGTCTCCGAACTTAGTGGAGGCAAGCCACGTGGCACCGTCTTTCTCGTAGATGTTGCCCTTGGCACGTAGCTGCGCAATGGCGCGGTCGACCTCGCCGTCTTGATACAGGCTGTTCTCGTGGAACCACACGTCGTAGTTGACGCGGAAGTCCTTCATGGACTGTTGGATCTCAGAGAACATCATGGGGACTGCGCGCTTGCGGAATTCCTCGCGCTGTGCGGAGTCACCCTCGCCGTCCTCTCCCGCGACGCGTGGCAGCGACAGAACGTCGAGACCGTCCTTGCTCGCCTCGTCTACGACGCGCTGGGCAATGTCGTTGATGTACGTTCCCTTGTAGCCGTCCTCGGGAGTTGGCTCGTTGTGCGCCGCCGCCACAAGCGACTTAGCAAAGCGGTCAATCTGCGTGCCGTGATCGTTGAAATAGTATTCGCGCACCACCGTGGCACCGTTGGCTTCCAGAACACGTGCCATGGAATCACCCACGGCAGCCCAACGCACACCACCGATGTGGATCGGCCCTGTGGGATTGGCAGAGACGAACTCGAGATTCAACGTCTTGCCACCCAGATGACCGTTCTTCCCGAAACCCTCCCCTTGTTCGGAGATGGTGTCTATGACGGCCGCGGCAGACGCGGCGTTCAAGGTGATATTGATGAAGCCGGGGCCTGCGATCTCTACGGAAGAGATGCCTTCATCCGCACGCAGCTGCTCGGCGATGGCCTCCGCAAACTGACGCGGCGCCATGCCGGCCTTCTTGCCCAGCTGGAGAGCTACGTTGCTCGCCCAATCTCCGTGGGCACGATCTTTGGGGCGCATAACCGGTAACGAGGCGGCGTCTGGAATCTGATCTTCGGTGAGATTGCCGGCATTGCCGTCGGAGACGAGGGTATGAACGATTTTTTGGATAAGGCTGCTCAGCGCTTCAGGACTCATTCTGCCCAGTCTAATAGAAACTCTGACACCCGCACTCCGGCCGGCCACACTCCGGTGTGCGCGCCGACTCAAAAAATAATTCGTCCGCGTAATGGTTGACTCACATTACGCGGACGAATAACAAAAACAGCCTGGAACTCAGGAACGCCTCAGAGAGCGGCGATGGCCTCAATCTCGACGAGCGCACCCGGCTTGGGGATCACGTTGGAGCCGAAAGCCACGCGGGAGGGCTTCACCGGCCCGATGAACTTGGCGTACACGGAATCAACCGCCTTGAAATCGTCAACATTGGCAAGGTAAATAGTCACCTTGACAATCTGGTCAACGGCACTGCCAGCCTGCTTGAGGATGGCGCCGATGTTTGCGAGGGCCTGCTTGGCCTGCTCCTGCGCGGTCTCACCGGCAAGCTCACCAGTGGAGGGGTTAATTCCCAGTTGTCCGGACACGAATACGAATCCGTTTGCCGCCACTGCCTGGCTGTATGCACCGAGAGCAGTAGGCGCCTCTGGGGTAGAAATTGCTTCAAGTTGTGCCATCATCATCTCCAATTCGACGTCGTGCGCTCGAAGGGGATCGAACCCTCAACCTTCTGCTCCGGAGGCAGACGCTCTATCCATTGGGCTACGAGCGCAGAGCCAGCTCATACCAGCTCAGCAACACCTCACGTTACTACATCCAGCCAACCAGACGCAGAAAAGTGCCAAAATGCCCCAAATATGGCCGTTTGTGCCCTAAGATTCTAGTAAGGAGGCCTTCCATGACCAATGCCCCGCACACGAGCGACGAGTTCAATCCGCTCACCACGCTCGACGACTTCGATAATTCCAACGATTTCGAGTACGAACGCCGCTTCTACTGCCGCGACTTTCCCGTGGAGCTGCGCAACGAGAATCCTCCCGCGCTGATTGTGCAGAGCTACTTCGTTCATGAAGATAATTTCGCATTACGAGTGAGACTTCAATCCAGCAGAGTCACTGTCACCATGACCCCCGATACCGATGCATTGCACACCGTCGAAAAATGGCGTGGTAGCTTCTCTCGTGCCTTTGTCACTGTGAAGGGACCTGCGGTTGGTGGAACGCGATACGAGGCCGAACGCCCCATCGATCCCAGCGTGGGCATCGAACTGGTATTGCGAGGTGGCGTCCCCATCGTCAAGAACCGCTACTCGGTGTGGCTGGGTTCAGACGGCTGGAGCGTGGACGTCTTCGGCGGAGACAATTACCCGCTCATCGTCGCGGAGGCAGAACGCAGTGGCCCCGTGACGAATCTCGAAATTCCTCAGTTCTGCACCACGGAAATCACCGACGATACGCGTTTCTCCAACGATGCCCTTGCCCACGCCGCATTCTCCGAGTGGCAGGAGAGCTTCGAAAAGGAGCTCGGGGCGAACGGACCACACTTTTTGCAGGGATTCGGTCACAACCGGCACATGCCGCATACAAGCTGAAAGGACATTCCTTTCAGCCACACCTTTCAGTACATCAGTGTTGCGATGCGGCGACGGGCACGCTTGACGCGCGCATCATCTGCCGGGCACATCGGGAAGTACGACACGAGGCGCTCGCGCACGGCATCCATGTCGGCGCGATGAGTGCCGGCAAAGTCAAGCAGACGCGCGAAAGCATCCTCCACTTGGCCGCCAATCATGTCAACATCGGCAACGGCAAGCTGGGCCTCGAGGTCGTCAGGGCGTTCCGCTGCCGCCGCACGCGCCTCGCGCACGTCAGTGCTTCCGGACCGCGCCAACAAGCTCGCCTTGGCATACTCTCGCTGAGCAATCGCGTCCGTGGCGTCCTTCTCCACAATCTTTTTGTACTCTGCAGCGGCGCCCGCAAAATCACCTTGTGCAGCGAGCGCGTGCGCCTGCGCGTGCGCGGGAGGAACTTGCTCTGCTGCGGCGCTGTCGGAATCGGCGTCTGCGGCGCCATCGTTGGAATCATCTCCACCTGAAGCCAACGGCGCGCTGCCTGTGACGCCCGACTGTTGAGCGAGCGCAATAACCTGAGGAATGAGCTTGTCAATGACTTCGGAAATCTCCTCATCCGATGGCAATCCCTGGAAAATCGGCATGGGACGGCCGCCTACCAGGCCGAAGAGCGCCGGAGCTCCCTTGACACGCAAAGCCTGAGCGATGGACGGGTTAGCCGCAATATCGATACGGGACAGCTGAATCTTGCCCTCCTGCGCGTTGACGGCATCGGCAAGCTTGGTGGCCAGAGGGAAGAGGCGATCGTCAGTGGGAATCCACAGAAATACGAGAACGGGGAAAGTGGTCGACGTCTCCACCATCGCCTGGAAGCTCGACTCCGTGGTATCGATAACGTATTTACCGGCCGAGGGAGCACCACCCGCTTGACCCGGCTGGGCCTCCACCTTGTGCTTGAGCGAGCTCAAGTCCACGGCCCCGGCCAGAGAAATTCCCGGATTGATTGCGTCTGCCATACCTCAACCTCATTTCGTATTGCCAACGTGTCGCGCATGCCTTTGCATGCTGCGCGACACTGTTTCACCATTCCAACAATAGAGGAGCCCGGTGTCTCTCGTGCCGCTCATCACCATGAGCCGAGAATTACCGGGCTTGCCGTATCTTGCCACACCGCGTTCCTCGAGTTACTTGACCGCTTCCACCTTGACGGGCTGTCGCTCTGCCCCCACTGCCTGAATCTTGGCCTTTGAGGAAGCCGACGGAATGTACAGTGCCACCACGTTGACGTAGGTCACCTTCATCTTGGAGGTATACGTCTTCTTGCCATACAGCACCTTTTCGGCGTCGGAGGCCGGCTGCGATTCGCGTCCCTCACCCGCCGAGCGCTCCCACACGGAATTAATCTGGGCTACGACGAGATCGCCCCCGTCGGCCGTTCGCATGATTTTGGCGTTATCAATATCGGGCGTGAAAGTCTGCGTTTGCGATCCCTTGTTCGCGGTAACGCCCTTCTCCACCGAGGCGGTGAGATCCGCGAGAGTTGTGCGGAATTGATCGCTGGTGAATTTGCTCGCAGAGGCCGACTTGGTACCGTTTTGCAACACGTCAGCGTACATGGTGAGCGCCTTTTCTGGGGTCGCCGCAAGTCCGGAATCCTTCACTGTGCCGATTTTGGTACCGATGGAAGGGATGGGGAACTTGGGCAGACTGATACCAGAGAAGAGGCGCACCAAGCCCCACAGCTTGTAATTGCTCCGCGCCGAACTCTGGTTGAGAACCAGGAGACGTTCGGATTGTTGGTCTGCCGTGGTGGTGGTGATGGTGTAGACCGAACGCGGCCAGCCCGTGGCTATGGGCAGCACCGTCTGCCGAATGTTCTTGGGGATCTCCATTTTGGAATCCGCTTTTCCTGTGGACTTGACCACCTGGAGCTGACTGGTACGGATGGCGAGCTCGGGCCCCTCCACGCGGCTTGATAGTCCTTTCGCGCTCTTTGCTGCATCGGCTGCAGTCAAAGTACTGAGAATCTCAGACTCGATCTTCTTCTCCTGAGCCTGCGTGATATTGGGGCTCGTTTGAGTGGATGATTTCTGATCTGGCGTCGGCACTGGCGTATCGCACGCAGAGAGGCCGAAGATCATCGACGCGCCCAAAACGGCCGCCGCCGCACGCGTCATCACAGTCGTTTTCATGCTGTCAGTCATTGTCGTGAGTCTCCTCATCGTCATCATGATTGTCGTCATGCGCACCGGAATCCGTGCCATTATCGGCGTCGTCCTCGTCACCAAGACGTTCGTCGGCCAGACGCGCAAAGTAATCTGCCAGCTCTCCCGAACTGATGGCGCCGGTTGCGGAACCTTCCTCGGAAGAGGGCGCGGCAAGATCGGAATCTGACGCTGAACCGTCATCGTTTTCGTTCGTGCTTGCCTCTTGTTGGCGAGCCACCATATTGACGCTTTTCACATCGACGATGGCAGGAGAACCAGAAGAAAGTGCGTTGCCGCCTTCTGCAGCGGAGTCGCGAGTGACATCGCCATGGTTAGCTGCAGAGTGCCGGAAGAGCGATCTCTTGCGCTTCTGCGTCCTGCGATGCGTTGTGCGAGCCTTGCGATGCGCGAGTTCCGCGTGATCGTGCACCCAGCGAGGAGAATCCTGCCCCATCTCTCCCACGCGTTCTTCACCGTGCTCTTCCGCTAGCTCCGCTTCCTTCTCCGCGCGACGCTTACGACGCAGCTCAGGTGCCATTGCAAACAGAGTTGCGCTCAACACTGCTCCCAGGAGCAGAAGGGCCGCCAGGAAAGCGAGTGGCGTGGAGAGATCGAGAACCTGCGTACGCACCCATGTGAGCGCAAGACGTGCTTGCACTCCTGAAGTGTCGGATTCCGCTGCCTCAGGATTCGTATCCACGATGAGGGCTTGGTTTGTCGACGTCGACTTCCACGTCATGTTGACGGTTCCGGTGCCGCACTTCGTCTGCAGCCACATGTCGGAATCCTTGAGCGCAAGAGTCTCGTTGTCGGCAGAATCTGCCGAGTCCGTTCCCGCAGCACTGGAGGTGTCAGCAGCAGCGGTTTCCTTGCTGGCCGACAACTTGCTCCACGTAGTCAATCCCTTGACGCGCGTGTACTGATGAGAGGCAATCCAACCCGCCACGTCCTGAGACGAACCGACTGCCATGCACACCTGCGAATCCGAGGTGACCGCGATGCTCACGTTTTCATTGGCGAGCGACAGCACCCCAGGATCCGTCACGATATACCGCGTGCTGGTGTCAGCACTTGCACGAGCGGTGGGATCGGGACGCCACGAGGTGGCCGCGAGGATCGAGAACACGGCACAGACCACGGCTGCGACGACGAGAATCGGCGCGACAATAAAGCGAAGAATTACGACGTGACGCGGGCGCTTCTTCTTGGACTTCTCGGCAGGCTCATCTGATGTGCCCTCGATCGGCACGTCGGGATCTTCCACTGTGTCGGAATCTCCATCATGAGCGCTATCGTGCGAAGCGGCGCCATCAATGACGTCGCTCTCGTCACTGACCACAACGTCATCAGGAACGTTTTCCTGAACGTCTGCGGAGTCGTCAGATTCGTTGAGAGAGTGCGAAGGCACGGAAGTCTTTTTGTCCATAGCCCGTCCATTTTACCGTTAAGTCTCCACTTACGGCTGTTACCACTCGAAATGAGTGGATTTTTCTCCGATATCGGCCACCTCCACAACTCTTATGAAACTGCCGCTACTGTGGGTTCAATGAATAAAAAACAACACCGTCATCTCCTCTCCGCTGTCGGCGCAACGATCGCGTCTGCCGCTCTGATTTTCTCTCTCAGCGCGTGTGGATCATCCTCCAGCTCCGACTCGTCGTCGAAATCGTCATCTGATTCAAGCTCCTCTGATTCGTCCTCCTCCGCTGCTCTGGGTGCACTCACTGGAGTGAGCGCCACCGGAAAAGAAGGAACAAAGCTCAAGGTGACTCTCAAGACGCCGATGACGATTAAGACGAACTCATACAAAGTGCTGCAGGAAGGTACGGGCGCCGCGCTCAAGTCTGGCCAACGCGTGTGCATGCAGACGGTGGTATACAACGCGAAATCGGGCGAAGAACTCGGCTCTACGTGGAAAGAAAACAAGAAAGACTGCTCACTTGCCCTCGATTCCGGCAGCGCCTCCGCAGAGTATTTGAAGATCTTCCTCTCTCAGAAAGTGGGGGCAGCCATCGCCTTCGGCATGCCGCAGACCTCCACATCGAACTCGACCTCCTCTACTTCAGGGTCAACGTCCACAACTGATCCGTACGTCTACGTTGAAACTATCGTCTCCGTGAAGAACGATCTCGCAAAGGCCACAGGCACCAAGGTCTCCAACATTCCTTCCACTCTTCCCAAGGTGACGCTCGCTTCCAACGGCAAGCCATCCATCACCAAAGCTGAGTTGAAGAAATACAAGGCCACTAAGAGTCTGGTGAGCCAGACGCTCATCAAGGGCAAGGGCGCCAAAGTCACCTCAACCTCCGGCCTGCGTGTGCAGTATTCCGGATGGCTGCTCAACGGCACCCAATTCGATTCCTCGTGGAAGACGGGCACTCCCCTCGACGTGACTGACCTGTCAACACAAGTCATCAAGGGCTGGGGACAGGGCTTGAAGGGCCAGACTGTGGGCTCTCAGGTCTTGCTCATCATTCCGCCAAGTCTGGGCTATGGCAGCACGGCTCAGGGTTCAATTCCTAAGAATTCCACGCTCGTGTTCGTCTCGATATTCTGGCGGCGTATTAAATCTCCGCTCTTCTCGCGAGATAGATTTGCCACGGGGCAAGTCGCCTCACTAGCTCGCTGCCATACCACCGTTGTATGGCCCTGCACAGAGTCGACTTGCCCCGTGGCATATCACCATCACCATGAGAATCCTGTTCAGAACAACGTAATGTCGTCGCTCTTTGTGCCCTTCATGTCCTCATAGTCCAAGATGAGACACTCAAAACCTCGGTCCTGAGCCAAGACGCGCGCCTGGGGTGAAATAGTCTGAGCGGCAAAGATGCCGCGAACGGGAGCCAGCAAGGGATCTCTGTTAAGAAGCTTGCAATAGCGTGTCAGCTGCTCCACGCCGTCAATGCCACCGTGGCGCTTGATTTCAATGGCGACGTTGGTGCCCTCGGCGTCTATCGCCATGATGTCAACCGGGCCGATGGCGGTCGGATACTCGCGGCGCACCAGGCGGGCGCCCTTGCCGATGCGCTCAATCTGCTCGGCGAGGTAACGCTGGAGGTGATCCTCGACGCCGTCCTTGATGAGGCCGGGGTCCGTACCCAGATCTGTAGTGGTGTCAGATTCGACGGAATACAGCGTCACCGTGAGAATATCGGACGACTTCGCCGCGGCAACCTCGAGAATGCGAGTGGGTACGTGCTCCTCACCCGCCGCATCCGTATCGTCCACGTCAATGGCGTTCATATGCACAGCCTCGTCGGCCTCTACCTCATGCTCTTTCACCGTGCACGGAGCCGCCATCCAGTTGAGCGGCTTGTAGGAGCCCAGTTCCGAAAAGATGAGACAGGAGTTGTCCGCCTTGATGAGGATCACGCGCTTTGCGTAAGGAAGACGGGCGTTGAGACGGCCCGAATACTCGGCCGAGCATGTAGCAACAATAATTCGCACAAGTATCAAGGATACCTGGTGTACAAAATTATTCTCTAAAGAGTGGCTCAGCAGGATTGATGACGGGAGACCCGTTTTGGACTGAATCTGTCTGAAGGTGGTGGGTGAAGGAATCGTCAATCGTAAATACTTTGATGAGCTTGGTGGTGCGGCGATCATAGATCCTCACCGTCGAGTGAATGCCACCGTTATCGTTCATCGGCAACATGAAAACATAGAAACGAGTCTTTGACGATCTCAGGTAGATTCTCCCGTTGTAGGGCGCACCACCCGTGATCTTCGGCGCATCAAGCACCCTAGTTACGCCAGTTTTCACGTCGGTCTGCATCAGTCTTCCAGTTTCAGAGCTCACAAAAGTATGCGTAGAACCGTCGAAAGACTGCTGATCGTAGTCGTAACCCGACCATTCCCCTCCATAGTCACCATATTCATTGGTGATGAGACTCCCGTCACTATTCCGGAGTGGAACGTAGCGAGCTTTCCCTGTTTTGATATTCCATGAGCCCGAAATGAGGACTTCAGTGCTAGCCTCTGTCTGGGTTTTGGAAACCTTCGCAATGAAATGAATCGTATCGTCGGCACACGGCAATGACGTGCTTCCAACTACGAGATCTTCCATCGTTGGGACACCGTCAATTGTTCTTAAAACTTCACTGCTAAAACTTTTCGCCTCTATCTGGAGGTTCTTCAATTTCTTAAAACCGATTCTCTCGTGGTCAGCGAATCTGTAGAGATGCAGTCTCGTGAAATCGGATTCGTCGCCTACCACTCCTAGAGTCAAAGAGCCACAGGATGTCAAAGAAGTGGCAGCGAGAGTCCCCTTCGTCGAATACGCCTTTGTTGATGAGTGCCCCACGGAATCGGTAATGATGGCCCTGCCGTCCACTTTGTCTTGCATCCCAGTGTTGTATATAGTCAATCGCTGATCACTCCCGAGAGCAATTGAAGCATACTGGAAATCGGTCTTCTTATGGGGAACCGTCTTCGTATCTTGCGGGTTTTCCCCAACGAAATAGTCATCCGTCCTGTCCGCGAAGGAGAGCCCTTTGTGAGTCCACACAGGTGCGAGATCAAACATGGCGGTGCCATCATGAATCTGATAGCTGCCATCTTTGTACACAAAAACCATCTGGGAACGATCCACGCTGACCATTGAGCCAGCAATCTCATACAGAGGAATCGCAAACGCAACATCTTTCAAGGTGACGTCAGTCAACGGAGTCGACGATTGAAGAGCAGCGCATCCCGTCATGCTCAAAAAAAACGATGACGCTGAGAAGGGCTGCCGGGATACGCTTCTTCTTCATACGTAATCGCTTTCAGACATTTACTGTTTGCCGGTACCCGGCTTCCGGCGTGATAGCAAAGGCAGGCGTCGCCATTGACAATGCCAAAGCCACCGATCCAGCCGCAGAAACCAAAGAGAGAACTTTCTTTCTGAGTGGATTATTCATGATATTTCCTTTATTTACAGGAGATAGCACCTTTGCTACCTCTTATCAGAAAAATATACACTATTGTTTAGTTAAAGACACTTCTTAGAAAGATGTTGAGGGTCTAGCGAATTCACGCCAGACCCTCAGGCACCATTATTCAGTATTACTGCACTACTCCGCGGCAGCAGCCTCTGCACCGCTGTGCAGTGCCTTCTCCTCCGTAGCAGTGCACCGCTCTACGGCGATGGTGAGCTTGTTGGCATCGAATGCTGCGAAGCCGTCGTCAACGTTGAAGCGCAGCTCCCCGCCTTCCACGGGCGTGAGTCGAATCTCACCTTTCTTGATGACGGTGAGAACCGGCTCGTGGTTGAGCAGGATGCCCATGGCACCCGACTCTGCGGGAATCACGGCAGCCTTCGCCTCTCCCGACCACACGGGGCGGTCGGCAGCGACGAGGTTGACGCTCATGGTTGCGGTGCTCATTTAGTACCGTATTCCTTCTGCATATCGTGCCACTTCTTCTCGAGGTCGTCGATGCCGCCAATTCCGGAGAACGCCTGTTCCGGAACGTCGTCATACACGCCGTCGCAGATGCGAGTGAAGGCCTCAATGGTTTCGTCCGCAGGGACGTATGAACCGGGGCGACCCGTGAACTTTTCTGCAACGTAGAAGTTCTGGCCAAGGAACTGCTCGATCTTGCGGGCGCGGGAGACAACGGTCTTGTCTTCCTCACCGAGCTCGTCGATACCGATCAGGGCGATGATGTCCTGCAGCTCCTTGTTACGCTGCAGAATTGCCTTGACGCGGTTGGCGCAGTCGTAGTGAGCCTGTCCCACATAACGCGGGTCAAGGATTCGCGACGTCGAGCTCAATGGATCCACTGCAGGGTAAATACCCTTTGATGCAATGTCACGAGAAAGCTCGGTGGTCGCGTCCAAGTGCGCGAAGGTGGTTGCCGGGGCCGGATCAGTGTAATCGTCGGCGGGCACGTAAATTGCCTGCAGCGATGTGATCGAGTGGCCTCGTGTCGACGTGATGCGCTCCTGAAGACCGCCCATTTCGTCGGCGAGGTTCGGCTGGTAGCCCACTGCGGACGGCATGCGGCCGAGCAGTGTGGACACCTCAGAACCTGCCTGAGTGAAACGGAAGATGTTGTCGATGAAGAGCAGCACGTCCTGGTTCTGCACATCGCGGAAATACTCCGCCATGGTCAGAGCTGTGAGCGGAACGCGCAGACGCGTCCCCGGGGGCTCATCCATCTGTCCGAAGACTAGTGCCGTCTTGTCGAGAACTCCGGCCTCGCCCATTTCGCCGATGAGATCGTTGCCCTCACGGGTACGCTCACCAACACCTGCGAACACGGAGACGCCGCCGTGGTTCTGCGCCACACGCTGGATCATCTCCTGGATGAGAACCGTTTTGCCGACGCCAGCGCCACCGAACAGACCGATCTTTCCACCCTGTACATACGGCGTGAGCAGATCGATGACCTTGATGCCGGTCTCGAACATCTGGGTCTTGGACTCCAGCTGATCGAAAGGCGGCGGATCGCGGTGAATGGGCCAACGCTCAGTCACGGTGATCTTCTCGTCGGGCTTCTTGTTGAGGATGTTGCCAGACACGTCGAAAACGTGTCCCTTGGTGACATCTCCGACCGGAACCTCGATGGGACCCTTCGTGTCGGTCACTCGTGCGCCACGGACAAGACCGTCCGTAGGCTTCAAAGCGACCGCACGCACGATGGAGTCACCCAAGTGCTGTTCAACCTCAAGGCCGATCTCGTGGAGAGACTCACCCTCAGTGGTAGAAACGGCGTTGAGCTTCACCGTCAGTGCGTTGTAGATATCCGGCAGATGCCCGACGGGGAACTCGATGTCGACAACGGAGCCCTGCACGCGGACAATTCTGCCCTGGCTGGCTTCGCCACCTTCGAGGTTCTCCTCGGCGGTCTCTTCGGACGCAGTGGCGTTTGTTACTTTTGTAGCTGCCATATGCTCCTACTCTTCCTTATTGAGCGCATCTGCGCTACCGATAATTTCGGTCAGTTCCTGTGTGATCGACGCCTGACGCGAAGCGTTGAGCTTGCGCGTGAGCTGGTCGATGAGATCGTTGGCGTTGTCCGTCGCCGTGTGCATTGCGTTCTGCCTGCTCGCCGTCTCCGACGCTGCTGCAGTCAAAAGGCACTCATGAATACGAGACTGCACATACCGCGGCAGAATCGCGTCAAGCACCTCTTCGGCACTGGGCTCGAAGGTATACAACGGCGGCACTCCGCTGTCGGCAACAGCTGGGCCAACAGAATTGACGTCGTCGGAATCCTCGGAATGATCCACCAGCTGTACTGGCAGCATTCTCAGAATGCGCACCTTTTGCACGACCATGTTGACGAATTCCGTGAACACGATGTAGAGCTCGGACACACCGCCCTTGGAGGCGGGTTTCATGTACGCGTCGAGCAAAGTCTGGGAGATCTGCTCAGCGATCTCAACACCCGGATGGTCGGAATTCCCTTCCCACGTGCCTTCGATGTCACGGTTGCGGTACTTGAAGTACGACACACCGCGGCGGCCGAACACGTAGAGTTCGGGAATCTTGCCCTCTCCGTCGAGGCGGGAAAGGAGGCCTTCGGTTTCACGAATGATGGACGAGGTGTACGCACCTGCCATACCGCGATCCGCCGTGATTGCCATCACTGCGACCCGAGGGTTGTTCTCCTTTTCCTTCTTCTCGAAGATGGGGTGAGAGATTTTCGTATGAGCAACCAAGCTCATCATGGCGTCATCGATCGCATCGGAATAGGGCTTCGCAGCCAAAGCGACGTTGCGCGCCTTCGCGATGTGCGAAGAAGCGATCATTTCCTGGGCGTTGAAAATCTTCGCCAGGGATTGCGTCGATTCGATGCGAGACTTGAATGCGAGTTGAGAGGCCATGTGTTACTTCTCTTCTCCGTCGGTCTTTGCCTTAGCTGACTTCGGCTTGACGAACTTCTCCTGCTCAACCTTTGCAGGAGCAACGCCCTCTTCCTTCTTGGACACCAAAGGAGTGCCGTCCGCCTTCACATAGCTCAGGCGGTAGTCATCCACGGCTTTGTCAAGTGCCTTCTCCGTGTCATCGGTGAAGTCACCGGTGTCGCGAATGGTATCGAGAATCTTGGTGTTGTGTGCCAAGTAGTCGTGCAGACCGGTTTCAAAGGGAAGAACGTCGCCGAGGGGCAGATCATCGAGCTTGCCGTGAGTACCCGCCCACACGGAGACAACCTGCTTCTCCATGGAGTAGGGGGTGAACTGCGGCTGCTTGAGGAGCTCGGTGAGGTGAGCACCGCGCGTCAGCTGAGCCTTCGATGCAGCATCCAGATCGGACGCGAACATGGCGAAGGACTGAAGTGAGCGGTACTGGGCCAGCGAGATCTTCAATGTGCCCGAGACCTTCTTCAGAGCCTTGGTCTGTGCAGCGCCACCGACTCGGGACACCGAGATGCCGACGTCCACAGCAGGACGCTGGTTGGCGTTGAACAGATCGGACTGCAGGAAGATCTGACCATCAGTGATGGAGATGACGTTCGTAGGAATGTAGGCGGACACATCGTTCGCCTTCGTCTCGATGATCGGGAGACCCGTCATCGAGCCACCACCCAGATCTTCCGAGAGCTTTGCGCAGCGCTCGAGCAGACGGGAATGGAGGTAGAACACATCTCCGGGGTAAGCCTCGCGCCCCGGCGGACGACGCAGCAGCAGCGAGACTGCACGGTAGGCGTCAGCCTGCTTGCTCAAGTCGTCGAACACGATGAGAACGTGCTTGCCGTTGTACATCCAGTGCTGGCCGATGGCCGAGCCGGTGTACGCAGAAATGTACTTGAAGCCCGCGGAGTCAGACGCAGGAGATGCCACGATGGTGGTGTACTCCATGGCGCCGGCCTCTTCAAGGGAGCTACGCACCGATGCGATGGTAGAGCCCTTCTGGCCGATTGCGACGTAGATGCAGCGAACCTGCTTCTTGGGGTCGCCGGACTCCCAGTTGGTCTTCTGGTTGATGATGGTGTCGAGCGCGATTGCGGTCTTGCCGGTCTGACGGTCACCAATGATCAGCTGACGCTGTCCACGACCGATGGGGGTCATTGCGTCAATTGCCTTGATGCCGGTCGACATCGGCTCATCCACAGGATGGCGGTGCATCACGTCAGGGGCCTGAGCCTCCAGGATGCGCCTTCCCTCAGCCTTGATGTCGCCGAGACCGTCGATCGGGCGACCCAGAGGATCGACCGTGCGGCCAAGATAGCCATCGCCAACAGGAACGGAGAGAACTTCGCCTGTGCGGCGGACTTCCTGACCTTCCTCAATGCCGGCGAAGTCGCCAAGAATGACGACACCGATCTCGCGAGCATCAAGGTTGAAGGCGAGGCCTTGCGTGCCGTCCTCGAAGGTGAGCAGCTCGTTGGCCATGCAGCCGGGGAGACCCTCTACATGGGCGATGCCGTCACCAGCCGTGCGAACGTAACCGACCTCTTGGGTCGGTGTATCCGACGGCGTATAGGAGTCGACAAAATCATCAAGCGCCTTCCGTATGGAGGCGGGATTGATGGTCAGTTCAGCCATGAATCACTCCTTATCTTTCCTTTACTAAAATCTGTCATTCGCCCCGCAGGAGGCAACGCACTATGTGGTGCGTGTTCTACCTACTTGACCATGCGCTTGAGGTTGCTCAGCTGTGCGACCACCGTGTTATCGGTAACCTCAGAACCAGCCTGAATCCTCATTCCGCCCATGACCCGAGCGTCGATCACCTGGTTCACATGAACCGGGCGCCCCATCTTGCGGGTGTAAATGTCAACGATGCGCTGGACCTGGGAGTCGCTCAGGGCAACCGCCGAAGTGACGGTGACCACCGATTCCCCCATATGCTCAGAGACCTTTGCCACCAACCACTGAATGGTGGAGGCAAAACGGCGTTGGCGCAGTTCACGCGTTGCGTGCTCTGCGAGAACGACCGTGAGATCGTTGAGGTGCTGGTCGTCAAACAGCTCGTGGAAGAACTTCACGCGTGCCTGTGCGGTTGCGCGAGTATCCGACAGCCGCTGACGGACCACTGGGAGATTGAGAATCGCAGAGTGAATCTGAGCCAGCTCGAGCGCCACCGTATCCGTGACCTTGGCCGCGTCTGCAGCCGACAGGATGCAGTCAATGGCAAGGTCTTCCACGGCGTTGCTGATGTGATCCACACGACTCCAGCGACGGGCTGCGAGATCCTTGAGAATCTCACCCGTCAGCTCCTGTGCAGCCGAACCAGCGAGCAGGTCATTGACAACCGTGATCTTATCCGCAGCAGGGCGGGAAGGATCCGTGATCGCACGCTCAACAGACGCGGTCTGGTCGAGAAGGGCCGAGAAACTGAAAAGTTGCTCGCCCACTTCGCGTGCCGCGGCGCCGGCAGTACGAATCTGTTCGGCAAACTTCTGCCGAGCTTCGCGTTCGGAACTCAGCGACGTTTCTCCGTGCATACTCACCTACCCCGATCTACTTGATCACTTGGCCGACGTAGCGGACTTGTCCGAGTCGATATCCGAAATCATCGAATCGATCATGTCGGACTGAACCGCCGTGTCGTCAAGCTTGGATCCAAGAATCTTGCCTGCAAGCGCGGTGGCGAGAACGCCGACCTCGCTCTTGAGGCTCACCAAAGCCTGCTGCTGTTGGGACTCGATGGACTTCTGTGCGTTCGCAGTGACTTGCGCAGCCTCAGTTTCCGCCTTGGCGCGTGCATCCGACACGATATGCGATGCCTCTGCACGAGCATCATCGCGAATCTTGGATGCCTCAACGCGAGCGTTGCCGAGCCTGTCCTCGTACTTCTTCTTCGCCTCGAGCGCTTCCTTCTGAGCCTCTTCAGCCTTATCGATGCCGCCCTGAATCTTCTCGGCGCGCTCATCGAAGATGTGCTGGAACTTAGGCAGGAAGTACTTGTAGAAGAACAGCGCAAGGATGACCAGGATGACCAACGACCAAATGATGTCGTAGCTCTTGGGCAGGAACAAGTCCGTGCCGCTAACAGCTAGTGTCTCCAAGGTGTCCTCCTTTCGAATCTTTCGATTATGTTCGTTCTTCTACGACTACTTGATGAAGGCGAGGACGAAACCGAGCAGTGCCAGCACCTCGACGAAGGCGAGGCCCAGGAACATGAGGACCTGCAGACGACCGCCGACCTCAGGCTGGCGAGCCGTACCCTCGATTGCCTTGCCGACCAAGTAACCGATGCCCAGGCCAGGTCCGATTGCCGCGAGGCCGTATCCGATGGTGCTCAGGTTGCCGGCGACTGCCGCGAGAGTGATGATATCCATTGAACTTACCTTTCTATTGTGATGCCCGCTTGCGGGCGGCGCATCAAAAATCCTTAAACTTAAATCCCTATTCTTCCGTCTCTGGAAGGCTCATGTTGATGTACGCAGTCGTAAGGATTGCGAAAATGAACGCCTGCAGAGCCGCGACCGCCATCTCGAAGACGGTCATGAACGCGCCACCCGCAAAGGTGAGGATGCCAAGCGGCATCATTGCCTTTGTCGAGGTCTCGATGAAGAACCACTGCGTGGCCGCGAAGCACAGAGCCACGAGAAGGTGGCCGGAAATCATGTTCGCGAAGAGTCGAATGGTCAGCGAGAACGGACGGATCAGCAGAAGTTCGATGAGCTGAATAGGCGACAGAAGAATGTAAATCGGCCACGGGATGCCCTTCGGGAAGAGCTCATCCTTGAGGAAGTGGCCAAGCCCCTTCTCTCGGATGCCCGCAATCCAATACTGGACGAAGCACCACAGAGCGAACACAAGCGGCATCGTGATTGTCGCCGTTGCTGCAATGTTCATGCCCGGAATAATTCCGCACAGATTGAAGACCAGAATCGACAGGAAGATCGTCGTAATCATGGGCACGTAACGCTTGCCGCGCAACTCCCCCATGACCTCGTAGACGATGCTGTTCTGCACGAATTCAATCAGCCACTCCACCGCTCCCTGCCACCTGCCAGGAATGAGCTTCGCCCTCTTGGCACTGATGCCGAGAACCACCACGATAAGAAGCGTTGCAATGATTCGAACGAGAATGATGCGGTTGATAGCGAAAGGAGTTCCCGCAAAAAGAGCGGGCTCCGGAAGAAAATCGTCAATCGAGGGGATATCCGGACCGCTGGCTGCGAGGGTCGTAACCGCCGCTGCACTCATACCAGCAATACCTGCCACCATTTCCACCTCCTGAAACTCAGCGTTGTCTGCCACCGGCAGCACAGCCCCAAGCTTACGGCTCAATGAGTCATGTTTGTTTCTCAGTAGTTTCTTTGAAACCATGCGACGCGCGCACTGCGCTCAACAAAACCGTTGTAATGAGTTTTGTGAACGCAACACGGTGACGACGTGATGGAGTGTAGCCCCATTTCGCGAAGTGCGCTAATCACCCCGCTACCCGTCTCGCGTGTATCTCGAGATACCTGTTGGGGCGTGGTGTGCACCCCTCTGAGATTTCTTATTTTGACTTGTTGCCCCAGCTTATGACGACCCCTCGCCCTTTTGCAAGAATGGCGTTATTACTGGGATCATAGTATGTTCCAGCGCTGGAAAATTTGCTGGTTTCATGTCCAGATTCCTAAATATTTCGAAACCCTACGACTTCATTCCGTAGCTCGTCCCATTGAAGGGCGTGAAAGCATCCGAGCGTGGTGACCCTGGATTGTGACGCAAATCACGTTCTGTTCCAAGACGTCCGTTCGCTTTGAGATCTGGAATCTCTTCCAGCGCATACGGCGTGGTTTGGTAGACCCAGTTCAGCCAGTTGCGGAACAACAGATTCGCATGGGCACGCCACGAGAAGAGCGGCTCAAGACTCGGATCGTCATGCGGATAGTAGTTCTTCGGGAAGGGGACGTTGTCGAGACCGCGCTTCATGTCCCGCTCGTATTCCTCCGCGAGCGTGTACTTGGCATACTCCCAGTGGCCGAGGCTAAAGACTTCCGAGAAGTCTCGGGTGGCGAGCAGACCAGGACCCGATTCCTCGCCATAGGTGAGCACCTGAAGTTCCGGGTGCTGCGCAAGATCCTCCTCGTTGATGCTCGCGACGCGAGAATGAGGCTGCAGGCTAATCTCATCGAAGCCGTTGGTGATGAAGCAGTATTCGTCCATGAGACGCTGGGGAAAAATACCGAAGATCTTTTTAGGTTCGACGACTTTACGAATATTGTATTTTGCATAGAGCGCACCCATCGCACCCCAGCACAGGTACAGCGTGGAAAAGACGTGTGTCGATGCCCAATCGAGGATGGAACGGTACTCGTCCCAATAGTCCACATCCTCAAAGTCAAGATGCTCTACAGGCGCTCCGGTAATGATAAAGCCATCGTAGTAATTGTCTTTGAACTCACTGGGGTTCTCATAGAACTTGACGAGATGATCATGGCTCACATGAGACGATTCGTGCGTGGACGTCTTCATGAAATCGATGTCTACCTGCAGAGGCGATTTCGAGATAAGGCGCAGAAGCTGCGTCTCCGTCTCAACTTTCTTTGGCATGAGATTGAGGATGACAATCCGCAGAGGCCTGACACGCTGACGCTCCGCAGCGTCTTTTTCGAGAGCAAAGATGCGTTCGGAGTCGAGTATCTCTTTCGCGGGGAGACCGTCTGGAACCTTGATTGGCATACGTTATTCATACAGTGCCCCGCCAGACATTACAAGGGTGCCATGAGCCGTGAGCTGAGCGATTCACCTCTTCAGAATTCAGCTGATGCGAAACCCGCGTTTGACAGAACGCACATCCTGTGTAAAGTAGGTGGAGCTGCTTGAAGCAGCCGTCGCGGGGTGGAGCAGCTCGGTAGCTCGCTGGGCTCATAACCCAGAGGTCTCAGGTTCAAATCCTGACCCCGCTACCAAATAAAGAACCCAGCACTTCATTGTGCTGGGTTCTTTTATATCTATCTCACTCCGTCATCACAGGCATCACAGGAAGTGACTGCGCAGATACGCTCCTTCGTGAGCCGAGAGATATGCCGGCGCCACGTCGAACACTGTGCGGCAGCCCTTCTGCCCTTCAGCGCTCAAGCGCGCAACGGCGCGGGCGTAGGCCAACATCACGCTCGAGGTGAAGTCGGGGTTGGAATCAAGCTTGAGCGAATACTCGATAACGCTGGTGGCACCGGACGCCATCTTGCCCGAGCGCAGCACGAAGCCACCGTGGGGAAGCCCCGAGTGATCGCGATCCATCTCCTCCTGAGAGATGAAATGAACCGTGGTGTCGTACTCGTCGAAGTAGTTTGGCATCTCTACGATTTCCTTGGTGATGGCCGCATGGTCAGCACCTGGCTCTGCCACTACGAAGACCTCGCGCGTGTGCTTTTCACGCGTCGTGAGATCGGGGTTGGAGCCAGAGCGCACCTCGTCGAGCGCCTTCTCGACCGGCAGCGTGTATTGACGCGCATCGGCAACGCCCTCAATGCGGCGCGTAGCGTCTGAGTGCCCCTGGCTCACGCCCGGCCCCCAGAAGGTGTAGTCCTTGCCCTGCGGAATAAAGCAGTTTCCAAACAGACGATTCAACGAGAACAGGCCCGGGTCCCATCCGCTTGAGATGAGCGCCACGTGGCCGTTCTCCCCCGCCTCCTTGTCAACGGTGGCGAAGTGCTGCGGAATGTGCGCGTGGGTATCGAAGCTGTCGATGACGTTGTATAAGGCGGCATATTTCGGTGTCATCTCGGGCAGGTCGGTGGCAGAACCACCGCAGATTACCAGAACGTCGATGTCCAAAGGATCGCCGGCGAGCAAGTCGTCGGCAGAGCGGACGGGAACGCCTGCCGTCGCCGCTTGCACGCCCGAGGGGTCACGACGCGTAAAGATGCCCACAAGCTCCATATCGTCATTCTGTGCGACGGCTGCTTCCGCGCCGCGCCCCAAGTTGCCATATCCGAGGATTCCGATTTTGATGGCCATAATGCTCCTTAGCTCCAACGTGTCCCCACGTGCACACAACTCTGTGCATCGATGCAGGATCCTGCATTCACACGTTGTTTTTACCATATTTATGCTACGAAAAGTGAGCATATGCAAAAAGCCGGGTCAGGGGTTTTCACCCCAACCCGGCTTCTTCTCAATTATGACTGCATTTACTTATCATCACGCTGCGCGGCAGGGTCGCGAACTGCCTCTAGCGGCCCGACTTATGTGACGTAGTCATTCAAAGTCACCCAAAATCTGGGCCCCGCGACGCGGCGAGATGTGGCGGTGTCTCATAGTACGAGAGACGCGCCGCAGACATGTGCATGTATCTTTCACGCGGTCTCCTTCCGCCTTATTCTTATTCGTCGACGAACCGTCAGCCTTCGATCTGTACGCGATCGGCGGCGGTGACGGAAGCTTGATCCATCTTGGGGACGCTCACACGCAACGTACCGTTTTCGTAGCGTGCCGTGACGTCCTTGTTGGTGATGCCATCACCCACGTAGTAGCTGCGCGAGCACGACCCGACGTAGCGTTCGCGACGCAGATAAGTATCTGTCGCAGCCGCATTGTTCTTCTCATCATGCGTCTGAGCGTCGTTACCTTTGCCTTCGCCGTTGCCACCGTGATCCTCATGTTGCTGAGAACGAGCTGCGGATACCGTGAGGTAGCCGCCGTCCACGTTGACCGAAATATCTGACTTCGTAAAACCGGGCATGTCGATGGTGAGATCGTATCCATGATCGGTTTCCTTGATGTCAGTGCTCATGGTGTTCGGCGCAAGCACCTGTGCGAAGCCGCCCGGAGCGGCCTGTGTAAAGAAAGGATCCGAGAAAACATCATTCATTACAGTGTCATCGAAAAGTGCTGGAAGCATTGCCATTGTTATCACAATTCCTTTCACAATCAATTGGAGAGTAGTGCACTGCGCCACTACCGAAGCCCTCGCGAGCTCCACTTGCTGTGTCACTTCCCTCAATAGGTATTCCGGGGTCTTAGTCCCGATGTTTACCCACGGTGAAATATCGCATTATCTCTGAGATTGTGCGGGATCCTCGTTCTCGAAATCCTCAAAGTCCTCAAAGTCACCAAGCGTTTTGGAACCGTTGTGCGCCAGGCGCGACAGAGGATGACGATGTCGCTCCTCGTCGTTCATCACGGCAAAGTTGAGGCCTATGAGCAGGCCTCCTCCCACGAAATTCCCCAGAATCGTGACGGCAATGCTGCCGATGGCCAGCCACGGATCAATAGCGCCATGCAACCCAACGATGAGGAACAGCACAGAATTGGCAATGGAATGCTCAAGCCCCAGGAAGGCGAAAACGAAGACAGCGACCACCATGATGACGCACTTTGTGAAGTCGTTGGTGAGTTTGCCGTTGTAGACCATGAGCATGGCGATGTTGATGCAGAAGTTACAGAGAATCGCTCTCACAAACAGGTCCGTGATACCGCCAATCCCCTGAGTGAGATAGCCGGTTTTCATGGTTGCCGCAGATACCATCTGCGCGAGAATGTCGCCGTCAATAATGCTTGAGAAACGCATCAGCACTGCAATGACAAGGCCGCCGAGCAGATTGCCAACGAGGCAGAGACCGAGAATCTTCAGCGAGCGCAGCCACGTGATGCGTCTGTGATAAGCGCCGATGCTCACCACCATCATGTTGGACGTCAGCAGCTCGGAATTCGTGTAATAGATGAGTACGAGAGCCCAGCCGAAGGTCAGCGAGCCGAGGACCTTGCCCACGAGGGCGGCGCCTGGAACATCCGGCATCGCGGCGAAGCGCGCCACGAGCGCAAAATACGTTGTAAAGAAAATGCCGACGAAGAAGCCCGCCATGGTGGCCCGCTGCAAATACTTGCCGATGAGGCGGCCCGTCATCTCCTGCTTACTGTCGAGCACATCCAACACAGTGCTGATAAATCTGCGTCCCGGGAAAAGCGGGTGCAGAGGTGGCGCTGGCTGATCGACCCCGCTCGCTGAATCCCCGCCACCCTGTTCCACGGTGACGGGCCCTTCGGTCGTAATGGTAAGGGTCTCAATATTCTTGTCTAATCGCATCTCCACGGTGTCAGGCTCTCAGAGAACGCATCATTGCGCCAGCTTTCAGCTGTATGACCTCGCTCACACCTTCCAGGTTCGCTGTTATTCCAACGATTTCACGCTGTCACAGACCATGAGAGCTTCGTCACAGTGCGCGCAAGAGACCTCTATCCAAAGAATAATTTGAGTATTTTCCTTTTCTTGATGACCGTCAACTTCCCTCCCGCTCTCCACCCGTAAGTTATGAACCAGAACAAAGGAGAAAGCAATGCTTGCACTACAGAAATTCTTTACACAACACAAACGCAGCATCGTCATCAGCATGACGGTGGCCGTGGCCCTCGCACTCGTGGCGCAGTACGCGCTCGCGGCACTCGTCCCCACCGCTTTGGGCGCGTGGAAGATCGTCAGCTCGGTTCTGTACGCAGCCGTCGGAATTGTGGGATTGATTCCGCTGATCATCAAAGCCATTAATTCGCTCAAGTTCAAAGTGGTCTCCATTGAGCTGCTGGTGAGCGTGGCCGTCTTGGGTGCCCTCATCATCGGAGAGTTCAGCGAAGCCGGCATCGTCACCTGGCTGTTCCTGCTCGGCGAGGTCATCGAGGACGCGACGCTGTCTCGTACCCGCTCCGCCATCAAAGACCTCACGCAGATGGCGCCTCAGACTGCGCTGCGCATCACCTCACCCACTGACCGCGACGCCGAAGAGGTTGATATAGACGAGATTGACGTAGACGACTACCTGCTTGTGAAAACGGGATCGCAGGTTCCCGTGGACGGCCAGATTGTGTTTGGTGACGGCCACCTTGACGAGGCGAGCGTCACCGGGGAGCCGCGGCCCCGCCACAAGACAGCGGGAGCAAACGGCGCACACGGCGACGAAGTCTTCGCCGGCACAAGCCTCACTGACGGCACCATCGTGGTGCAGGCCACGAAGGTGGGTGAAGACACCGTTTTTGGCAAGATCATCGAGCTGGTGGAAGAAGCAGAGGATTCCAAGACCGGTGCTCAGAGGTTCATCGACCGCTTCGCAAAGTACTACACGCCCGTGGTACTGTTCATTGCCCTTGTCGTCGGCATCGTGACACGCGACGTTCGCTTGGCCATCACCATCCTCGTGCTTGGCTGCCCTGGAGCGCTGGTTATTGGCGTCCCGGTATCCAACGTGGCGGGGATCGGCCTGGGTGCACGGCATGGCGTTCTTGCCAAGGGTGCACAGATGCTGCAGAACCTCAGCGAAGTGGACACCATCGTTTTCGACAAAACCGGCACTCTGACCACCGGAAACCCCTCAGTGGTGCAGGCACAGGAATTTGGCGATGATGCCACCCAGGCATGGCGTCTCGTCGCCACCGCCGAGCATGAGTCATCCCATCCACTCGCCACCGCAATCGTCGCCCACGCGCAATCGCGGTACGGGATCAATCCTGCACACCTACCGGCGGTAAGCGAAACGCATGTGGTCGCCGGCAAGGGCATCGTGGCCACAGTGGACGGGCACACACT
Source organism: Bifidobacteriaceae bacterium (assembly GCA_022651005.1). GTDB lineage: Bacteria > Actinomycetota > Actinomycetes > Actinomycetales > Bifidobacteriaceae > JALCQC01. The sequence continues at coordinate 189,372 of JALCQD010000004.1, read as the reverse complement.
CGCCATCGGCAACGCGGCGCTTATGGCAGCGGAATCCATCACCGTATCTTCCGAAACTGACGCCGCTGTACGCTCGTGGGCAGCGCAGGGTCTCTCCGCCGTCTACGCGGCTACCGACGGACAGCTCAGTCTCGTTGCAGGAATCGGAGACGCAGTGCGCGACACTGCCGCCACATCTCTGCAGCTGCTACGCAAGCGCGGAATCAAGCACCTCATCATGCTCTCTGGAGACGGTCAGGAAACCGTCGACGCTATCGCCGGCCAGCTCGGTCTCGACGAGGCCCATGGCGGCCTTCTCCCCCAAGACAAAGCAGACTTCATCACCCGGCTGCAAAGCCAGGGAAGGAAGGTGGCCTTCGTGGGCGACGGCATCAACGACAGCCCTGCCCTCGTAGCTTCCGATCTGGGAATCGCCATGGGCAACGGGACCGCCACGGCCGTCGAAATCAGCGACGTGGTGCTTCTCAACTCGGATATTTCCAAGCTGCCGACCGCCTACTCCATCGCCCGAGCAACCGTGGCGAACACCCGAGAGAACATCGGAATCGCACTGGCAACCGTGCTGTTCCTCTTCATCGGACTGTTTGTGGGCTTCATCTACATGGCGTCGGGAATGCTCGTGCACGAAGCAAGCATCCTCATCGTCGTTGTCAACGCGCTCCGCCTGCTTCGCAAAAAACTTGATGCGAATCAAGTGTGAAACGGGCGCGAACCTCTAAGTTAAGAATCACAAAGAACGAATCTGCGAAAGGAATCATCATGCAGAAGGCAATTTTGAGGGTCGGCGGCATGACATGCCCGTCCTGCCTCACCACAATCCAGACCGCACTCAGCAAGCAGAACGGCGTGAATGAAGTCAACGTGCTGTTCAACGCCGGCAAGGTCAAGGCGCTCTATGACGAGAAGGCCACGGACGCACAGTCGCTGGCCTCCATCGTGAGCGAGCTGGGATACAACGTCGAAAAAGTCACCGTAAAGGAGCAGAACTGATGAGCACCGAAGCAACCACCGCACTCACGCCACAGGAACGTTACGAGCAAGAGTCCGCCGCCTCTGACCGCGACCACCACACCCCCACTGCGGGGGCAATGACCGGGCATATCATCGCCAATCTTTTCCTCGACATCCTGAAGATCCGCCAGGCACGTTGGTTCGCCAAAGGCTCCACGCGACTCTTCCTTGAGCTTCACGCGAGCGAGTGGATTAAATTTGAGTCGGAAATGGTTGAACGTCTTGATGATGTGTTGGTGTCCGACAACGAGATGATCCCGACCACCACCGCACAAGTGAACGAATATGGCAAGCTTGAAGAAGATCCGGCGCGCAAATACGCACCCGGCGACGAGCAGCTGACTGACCTTATCCACGACTTCGACTGGCAGCTGATCTTCGTGGGCAAGGCAATCGGACTGGCCGACGCCGAGGGCAAAACCGCCCTGAGTTCCGCACTCAGCGACTTCCGCGCCTGGGCAAAGCGCCAGATTCTGGAAGCACAGCTCTTCCTCGGCAATGATCCGACCGATGGGCTGTACAAGGAAGTTGATGACGATGACGACGAGGACGATGACGAGTAATACGCTCAATACGAGCAACAACCTGGCGAGTTCCGCACACGACGACGATGATCGCTGTGCGGAACTCGTTCCGTTGTTCGCAGAGCTTCCCCGAGCCGACCAGGACTTTATCGACGCGCATCTGCAGCATCGGGTGTTCCATAAGGGAGATCAGGTGTTCATGCCCGGAGACGAGCTCAAGCTCATCATTGTGGCACGCGGCTCCATCAAGGTGTACCGCATGAGTCGCAACGGGCGAGAACAGCTGCTGCGCGTCCAGGAGCCCGGCGGCTATGAGGGAGAGGCTTGGCTGTTGGGTCAGCCCAACGACTCACTCTACGGGCAGGCGCTCGAGACCTCGGAAGTGTGCCTCCTGCCGCACACAACGTTCCACGAACTGCTGCTTCAACAGCCGTTGCTGAGCGTGCGACTCTTGGAACTCAACGCCGCCAAACTGGTGACGCTGGAACAGATCAACGGATTCCTGGGAATGGATCGCGTAGAAGAGCGCCTCGCCACGTATCTTTTGGATCTGTCAAAGGCCACGGGGAGTGCCACCTTCACTCTGCCCGTGCGCATGAAAGAGTTGGCGCACCTGCTGGGGACCACTCCGGAGACGCTGTCCCGTAAGTTGAAGTCTTTTGAGGAGAGCGGGCTCATTGCGCGGTCACGGCGCACCATTCGCGTTCTCAATCAAGATGAGCTCGAGGATGTGTGAGGAGGGGTCTTTCTTTCGCACTCGACGCCTATTAGTCACCGAGTGCGATAAGAGTTCTGTTTTATTCAACCGCAATTCCAACGATTTCACGATTTGAACATTTTGCGCTTAATGACTTTTATTCACCGAGTGCGAATACTTCCTGGGTACCGGCCACTGCCACAATAGACGCAATCAAAATATTCCATCTCGTATCATCCATCAGATCTTCTGCGAAAACTTCAAACAATTCCCATCCGACGAGATGGAGGAAACGGCGTTTATCGATATCAACCTTCCATTGAGCACGCTTTCCGTGCTGTTGACCGTTATATTCAAGAACTATGCGAAGCTGAGGATACGCGATATCAAAGTAATACGTCTTGCCAACGAGCGAATCAGCCATTTTCATATTTACAACGGCACCAGAGAATCCAATAGCTTCCATTCTTAAACGTAGCCTAGTTTCTTGTGACGAATCAGTGTTCTCCCTCATCAAAGGCAGTGCCCTTAAGCATTTTCGACGTCCTCGAAAATTTCTGTCTCTGGACAATGCCTCATTGAATTGTGAAAATGTAGCTTTCTTCAAGTTCCAGGCTCTTCTCATCATGGAATCGCCCAAGACCACTAATTCTACGAGTGATACCCACGCCGCCATTTGCTCCCATGCGACAATGGGCGAAACACAGCAAAAATCTTTTAATGCAGTCACTGATGTCGTCGTCGGATACCAATAGTGAGATTTAACTCCATCTAATCGAGGACGCGCAGCCTTCTTACCGGAACATATATGCACCGTATCTGCGTTAAGAACGAGCTCTCCCTCCTCAAGCCGGGGAAGCTCAACACCTATCAGCTGCAGAGCAGTGATATGACTGCATATTAATTTATGCTCTCCCGGAATTGGCGAAAACACTCGGGTGCAATGTTTTGCCATTGACTCCTGCTTCTTTGCAAGGTCACGGGCCATGATTTCGCCCTCACGGTAGGGAATCAAAGAATAGTCCATGTAGTAAATTTAAGCGGGCAAGCACCCGTCGGCAGGGAAGAATATAGGTTGTGGACGAATGTGTTTTCACACTCGACAATCAATAATCATCAAGTGCGAAAATATGATCTCGACGGAATCCTGCAATTATTGGTTTCTTAACAAATCAGGGTGCGCACTCGACAATCAATAAGCATCGAGTGCGCACGACGCCTATCTACACACAAAAAAGGGCCGCCGGGCATAACCCGACGACCTCACCACATCACATCAGCCCTCAATCGAGACGAGCTGCTTCTCCTGTTCAACGGGAGCGACTTCCTTCGGGAACGTCAGAGACAGCACACCGTCAGCGAACTTTGCCTTGATGTCCGTGCTCTTGAGATCCTTGCCGATGTAGAAGCTGCGAGAGCGCGCACCCTGATAGCGCTCGCGACGCAAGAACTTGCCATTGGCATCCTTCTCGTCCTTGTTCTCTTCCTTCTTGGCACTGATGGTGAGATAACCATCCTTGACCTCGACGCTCACGTCATCCTTCGTAAAGCCCGGGAGCTCAACGGCCACTTCATAATTGCCGTCCTTCTCCTTGACGTCTGTGCTCATCGAATTCTTGGCGAAGGCCGAGCGAACACTCGCCGGCTCCGTGCTGAAGAACGGATCAGAGAAAACATCATCGAAAACCGAATTATTGAAGATTGCTGGAAGCATTGACATTGCCTACCCCTTTCGCCGTGGAATTGCGCGTCCATACAACTCAACCGCCAACTCCTGTTGCTTACTTGCTTCACTGAGATCAACCGGTACGAGCCCCGCACGTTCCCGCTTTTTACCCTGGGCATAAAACCTGAGTCTAGGTGACTCAACTTCTGAATGGGTGGTCGCACAACCATCCCTAAAGGAAGTAGAATGAAGCCACACAGATCCGTATCCACAGGAAGTCCCAAGGAGGGTCCATGGCAGCCGAAAAGATCGACGACGCTCGTTTCGGAACAACCGCTGACACCGCAGACACCGCACATTCCCAGAATGCTCACTTCGGGCGCATCGGAATCATAAATGCGTTCCCCTGTGCCGAGGCTGGCCGCTTCCCGGCACGCGTCGAGATCGGAGAACATTTCACCACAAGTGCTCAAATTTTCATGGAAGGCAGAGCACAGGTGGGCGCCACAGTGGCGGCGTACCGTCCGAACGGCACTCTTGCCTCTCGCACCCCCATGCGATGCACCAATCCTGGCCTCGATTATTTCGAGGCGAACGTGCACGCCGGCCAACCCAGCACCGTTCTGCCATGGGAAGAGGATTTTCCGAAACTCAAGGCAGACCTCGGCTCGTGGACGCTGATTTTCGAAGGCTGGGAAGACGTCTATGACTTCTGGCTCCACGATGCGCGCATCAAGGTGAGCATGAACGATGACGTTGAAAATATCCTTGCCGAGGGAGCGCGACTTCTCGAGCGATGGGCGCGCGCCACACCCGCAGGAAGAGGAAAAGAAAAAGGAAAAGGAAGAGAAGAAAAAACCTTCAGAGACGACACTCCCCTTCCTCTCACCCCAACCGACCGCGCGACGTTGCTCTCCGCGGTTGCTCGTCTCGCAGACGCAACGCTCGATGCGGGCACGCGCCTGAGCGCAGCCGACGCACCACAAATTCACCGTCTTGCCAGCGTCGCACCGCTGCGCGTGGGCGTCACACAATCTCACCCACTCCCACTCACCGTCGAGCGACCGCACTCGAGCACCGCTGCGTGGTACCAGTTCTTCCCTCGCTCGGAGGGAGCGCACTACGACAACAAAACGCACAAGCTTATCCCCGGAACGCTCAAAACGGCCGTTTCCGGACTGGACAGGGCGGCACAACAGGGCTTCACCATCGCGTACATCCCGCCGATATTCCCCGTGGGAACCACGCATCGTAAGGGCCGCAACAACGCACTCGACGCCGCGCCCAACGACCCGGGCTCCCCTTGGGCCATCGGTTCCTCCGCCGGCGGCCACGATACCGTTGACCCCGCGTTGGGCACGATGAAGGATTTCACAGCGCTCACCGCTCATGCCCACGCTCTCGGACTCGAGGTAGCCCTCGATTTCGCGCTGCAGTGCTCCCCTGACCACCCATGGGTAAAGAGTCATCCCGAATGGTTCCGTCACAAGGCGGACGGCAGCATCGCTTTTGCAGAAAATCCGCCGAAAAAATATCAAGACATCTACCCCATCGACTTCGATCGGGACATGCCGGGACTGGAAAAGGAAGTAGTCCGAGTTCTTGAGGTCTGGATTGCAGCGGGTGTTACGATTTTCCGCGTTGACAATCCGCACACGAAACCCTTGGCATTTTGGCAACACGTCATCACCACCGTCACGCACCGCCATCCCGAGATCCTTTTCCTCGCAGAGGCGTTCACCCGGCCTGCGATGATGCGAGCGCTCAGCTATGCGGGGTTCACGCAGTCTCACTGCTACTTCCCGTGGCGCAATACCAAGGACGAATTGGCGGCGTACCTGAGTGAGACGTGCGGCCCCGACTCCGATGAGGGATTCTTCCAGCACAACACCTTCTGGCCCACCACCCCCGATATCCTCACCGCCTATTTGCGCGACAACGGCATCGCAGGCCACGCCATCCGCGCCGTGCTGGCAGCCATGGGAAGTCCCTCCTGGGGAATTTACAACGGCTACGAACTCATCGAGAATGTGCAGCGCACAGGCTCCGAAGAACAGCTTGACAACGAAAAGTACGAGATCAAAGTGCGTGATTGGAACAAAGCTCCCAGCTACGGCATCTCGACCTTGCTCACGGCACTCAATAGGATTCGAGCCACCCACCCCAGCACGCGCAGCTATCACAATCTCGTTGTGCACGGCTCCGACAATGGTCAGATTCTTGCCTTCTCGCGCTTCACCCCGGCAGAACTCACGGGCACAGAGACGCCAGATGGACTCATCGTGGTCGTCAACCTTGACGCACATAATTCGCAGTCATCACACCTTCATCTCGACCTTGCCGCGCTGGGATTCGCCGACACCGCCGCACAGTTCACCGTCCACGACGAGCTGACGGGTCGGGAATTCTCGTGGAATGCGAATCCCACCGTATCTTTGGCGCCGTGGGCAGACGTGGCACATGTACTGAGCGTGCACTACGGAGCGCAATGACCTCATAGTGGCAACGCCACAGGCAAAGCTACCAACGCCACTGTCCGAAACGATTTGAGGAAAATCAAGCACGCCACCTAAACTGAGGCATGTCAGAAATTCCATAGCTTCAAGGAGCAACCAATGGCTGAAACTTTCAACGTTCTCGTTGAGATTCCGCGCGGATCGCGCAACAAGTACGAAGTGGACCATGAGACCGGCCGCATCACGCTCGACCGCACGCTTTTCACGTCCATGGGATACCCGGACGACTACGGCTACATCGAGGACACCTTGGGCGAGGACGGCGATCCCCTCGACGCACTCGTAATGCTGCCGAATTCCGTGTTCCCCGGCTGCGTTGTTGAATGCCGCGCCGTTGGCCTGTACCACATGGTGGACGAGGCCGGTGGCGACGACAAGGTTCTCTGCGTTCCCGCCGACGTGCGCTATGACAACATCCAGGACGTGTCCGACGTGTCCGAGTACCACAAGGCAGAAATCAAGCACTTCTTCGAGCAGTACAAGGCCTTGGAGCCCGGCAAGGAAGTCAAGCCCGGAGATTATTGGACTGACGCCGCTGAGGCGGAGAAGCAGATTGTCGCTTCCCGTAAGCGCCTCGCGGAGCAGGGCGAGTAATCGTCACTGAACTTCGGCTATCTGCTCACCTCAGTGAGTAGCGTATGAGGCACAGATAGCACACAACGCGTAAGGGGACCAGCTGCCATAAGGTAGCTGGTCCCCTTCGTTTCAGTCGATTACGATGCAGTTAATTTATAAGACCCGCACCTCTGGGACACTCGGTTAGAAGATGACGACGACCAGCAACACCGTCAGCGGCACTGCAAGTCCCGACAACGCCACCGGAATGATGCCGAGTGCATTCAAGCGTGCCCGACCTGCAGAATTTCCGCCATCAGAACTATCGGCGTTGATGCCTCCAGACAGAGCGATCATCAGAAGTACGGAAATTACCACAACGATGGCGGCCGACACCCAGCGCCCTGCAGGTGCTGAGAATGCGTCGGCAGCAAAAACCCAGCCGCCCGCAGACCACGCCACCATTCCTGCCGCGACGAAAGTGCTTAACGACTCAATGAGGCGAGCGCGATTCCTTCGCGCCATTTCGAACGCAAAGCCTCCGATGAGCGCCACCACAAGCTCTACCACCGATGCCACAAGCCAGAGGCGAACAGAGTTCCACATCTCTGAATCAGTGGAGTCTCCCCTACTCACCACCCAGGCGAGAAGCACCGACACAGTTCCAAAGACCGCCGCCACACAGCGAGAGGCACCCGGCGTGACCATGCGGGTAGTGGGAACGCAGATCACCAGAAGGACAACTGCAGCGAGTCCGAGAACCGCCGACACGCTCGTCGAGGCGATGCGCGGCAGAGCGGGGAAAAGCGATAGCAGGAAAACGGGCACAAGAGTAACAGCAAAGACGATTCCCCACGTTGCCCACAACCGGTGCCGAAGGGCAACCGAATCGGCCTGAGAGGAGTCACTGCGTTTTGACATTCGACATCTCTTTCGCTCACGTTCACTGCAATTGCTAGGATAACGAGTGGTAGTCCAGCGTGTCGCACAACATTGCCTCTCACAATACCCAGTCGCGCCGATTTAATGCGCAACAATTACTTCGGGTGTGTGAACGCCCACGGTTACAATGAAAAGCACAATCCCACGTGGAAGGATGAAACGTGACAGATTTGACCCTGCTGACATCAGCAGAAGATCCTGCATCTGTGTTGCCTTCCCTTGCGCTGCTGTCGCACAGGGTGCGCGTCCTACCGATGGATGCGGGCTCCCTTGTCAAAATGCCGGAATACACCATTCTGTTCCTTGACGCCCGCGACGATTTGGCAACGGCCAAGACTCTGTGCCGCGTTATTCACGCTTCCGGGCTTTCCGTCCCCATCATCCTGGTGCTCACCGAAGGCGGTTTCACCGTCATCAATTCCGAATGGGGTATCTCCGATCTCATCCTTTCCTCCGCCTCTCCCGCTGAGGTGGAGGCCCGTCTGCGGCTCGTCTCCGAACGAGGTGTTCACGGCATTGTGGCGCCGAGCGCTGCCACCTCAGCTTCCACAACCGAGGTCGAGGCCGAGGACGGTCACATTATGTCTGGCGAGCTCATCATCGACACCAACGGGTACACGGCGAGTCTGGGCGGCAAGCCCATTGATCTGGCCTACAAGGAGTTCGAACTACTCAAGTACTTGGTGCAGCACCCCGGCCGTGTCTTCACCCGCGCCCAGCTTCTGCAAGAGGTGTGGGGGTATGACTATTACGGCGGCACCCGCACGGTGGACGTTCATATTCGTCGCCTGCGCGCCAAGCTCGGCAGCGAATACGAGCATCTCATTGGAACCGTACGAAACGTGGGCTACCGCTTCGATCCGCCGGAAGACGGCGCAACGAGCGACGATAAGTAAGCCGATAAAGAGGTTGCTAGAGCTCAGCCGCTCTACCTCTGTGCTGCCTCTTTCTCCGACGCCTTCTCTCCCGCTTCTCTCAGAAACTTCGGCGCACTGGGGCACGTGGGCGCCAAAGGGCACACCGAGCATTGCGGAGAACGAGCATGGCAGATCTGCCGTCCCAAGAAAATCAGCCGATGCGATAGGTCTGTCCATTCCTCAGGCGGAAAGCATTCCGTTACCTGTTTTTCGATGATCTTGGGATCCGGAGTGGGTTTGCGCCATTCGTTCTGCCACCGCAGCCGGCCCGTGACGCGGATGACATGCGTATCCACGGGAAATCCGGGCACGTTGAAGGCGTTGCCGAGCACCACGTTCGCAGTTTTTCGGCCGACTCCCGGCAGACTCACCAATTCCTCCATCGTGGAGGGAACGCTGCCTCCGAACCGTTCGTCGAGTGCGGCTCCCAACCCGATGAGGTGCTTCGCCTTGGAACGGTAGAAGCCCAGAGGATGAATGATCTGCTCGATGTCTCCAAGCGAGGCCTGTGCATAATCCTTAGCGGCCGGAAAGCGAGAAAAGAGCTCAGACGTGATGCTGTTGACGCGGATATCCGTGGTCTGCGCGCTGAGAACCGTTGCCACCAACAGCTCCAACGGCGTGGTGTAATCCAGCGCGGGCTTGGGATGGGGGAAAAGTTTGATGAGCTCTGCGTATTCTTGGTGCATCCTCGCGATGCGATCCTTCTTCAACTCTCGTGGCACAATTCCAGATTAATACGACGTGCGTCACCTGGCGAGAGGGAGCACGATAAGCTGGGAAAACATGAGCGAAGAATCACAGCAGAACGCTTACCGAGGCACTCACCGCGAGCGCGGCCACAAGCGCGGCGGGCTGGCACGCGGCGGACTCTTTGCGCTCCTTATCGCCGTGTTGTGCGTCGTGGCCTATCTCGTGGCCTCCTTTGTCCTCCATGTGCTTCCCACTCCCGCACTTCCCGGTTCCAGCGGCCTCTCTCACGACACTGCCACGATTGCCGTGCCGAAGACTCCCGCAACACTCGATATCCGATCAACAAACGATCGGTCCACGGAGCAGGCGCTGCTCGGCAATGTGTACGAAGGCCTGACAGCACGCGACGAAAAGAACGCGGCCGTTCCCGGGCTTGCCTCCTCGTGGACGGTATCGTCCGACGCGCGCACCTACACCTTTCATCTGCGCGATCACCTCACCTTTTCGGATGGCTCCGAGCTCACCGCCTCCGACGTCGTGTGGTCTCTGCAGCAAATCGTCACCAAGAAATATCCTGGCAGCTCTGAACTTGCAAATCTGAGCGGTGTCACCGCACGCGACGACGCCACAGTTGTCATCACGCTGTCGGCCCCCAGCCCCAATTTGCTGTGGGCTCTCGGCGGACGTGGCGGGTTGGTGTACAGCCGTGTCACCGCTCAGCCGGGCGGTAGTGCCGCCATTCCCTTGGGAACCGGACCTTTCACTGTCAGCGCGTTTGCCGCCAACAAGTCTGTGTCTCTCACTCGGAATGCTCAGTATTGGGGCACGGCTCCGAAAATGGCGGCCATCACCCTGCGCTCATTTGCCGGTCTCGGTGGAAGCGCGAAGGTCACGACCGCACTCAAAAACGGCACCGTGCAAGGGGCCGTGGGCTTGAGTTCCGCAGAATATGCGAGCGCAAAGAAGTCTTCACACCTGGTTGCAAAAACGGGAGAGACCACGGCGAAAACTGTGCTCGTCTATAACGCGAACGACAATTCACTTCTCTCCGACAAGCGCGTGCGGCAAGCGGCACGCATGTTGCTGAACAAGAAAACCCTTATTTCAAGCGCACTCGGAGGCCTCGGCACCACTCTAGGAGGCCCTGTGCCGGCGCTCGATCCCGGATATTCGGATCTCACGGGCGTCTTCGGAACAGATATTGCCAAGGGTAATGCCGAACGCGCCTACTTCGGAGGCCTCTTCACCAACTTCAAGCTTGCGTACTCTGACGCATCTTTGAAACCAGTGGCCGAAAACATCGTGGCACAGTACAAGGCGCTGGGAATTTCCGTCTTCGCGCATCAGCTATCAGCGGCGCAGTGGAAGAAGGACGTCACGGGCAGCATGCAGTACGACATGGCACTGTTCACTCAAGACGCCAGTCACGATGCCGGACTTTGGTTCTCGGGCACCAACTGGTGGACCTATGACTCTCCCGAAGCGGATGTCACCTATAAAAAGGCACTTGCGGCAACCACGGAAGCCGGTTACACATCGAAGCTGAAACAAGCGGCGGCAACGCTGGTCACCGACGCCCCCGCGGACTGGCTGTACACAGAAAAGGTGGCTTCCGCATGGAGCACCACACTGAGCGGAACACCCACGAACATGCTGAACTGCTATCTACCGCTGTGGAGCCTGGAGAAGAAGTAGAGCAGATAAGGCACCAATACAGTCGCAAGTCGCTAACTTTTCCTAAACTGGCGGTTATGGCTACAGACGGAATTATTCATGCACATTTGACTCCCCTGCCCGACCGCGTCGGCGTAGAGGGACTCGAGGAAAAGTGGACGAAGAACTGGGATGAATCCCAAGTCTTCAAGTTCAAGGGAAATACGGATCGCACGGGAGTGTACTCAATCGACACCCCGCCGCCAACCGTCTCTGGTCACCTTCACGTTGGCCACGTGTTCTCCTACACGCACACGGATGTGATGGCCCGCTACAAGCGCATGCGCGGCTACGACGTGTTCTACCCGATGGGCTGGGACGACAACGGTCTTCCCACCGAGCGCCGTGTGCAGAATTACTACGGTGTGCGCGTCGACACCTCTCTCAAGTACGATCCCGCCTTTAAGCCTCCGTTCGAGGGCACCGAAGGCAAGAAGATTGAGGCACGCGACCAGGTGCCGGTGAGCCGCCAGAACTTCATCGAGCTGTGTGAAAAGCTCACAGCACAGGATGAGAAGCAATTCGAGGCTCTATGGAAAACGCTGGGCCTGAGCATCGATTGGACCCAGACGTATCACACCATTGGCGAACATCCCCGTCGCGTGGCGCAAAAAGCATTCCTCCGCAACCTCGCTCGTGGCGAGGCCTATCAGCAAGAGGCCCCAGGTCTGTGGGACATCACGTTCCAGACTGCCGTAGCCCAGGCTGAGCTCGAGTCGCGTGAATATCCTGGTTTCTACCACAAGATCGCCTTCCATGCCGAGGACGGCACCCCGATTTATATCGAGACCACGCGTCCTGAGTTGCTGGGAGCCTGCGTGGCACTCATTGCTCATCCCGATGACACGCGGTACCAGCACTTGTTCGGCAAGACTGTCACTTCACCTATTTTCGGCGTGAAGGTTCCAGTGCTCGCCCACCCCAAGGCCGAGATGGACAAGGGCGTCGGAATCGCCATGTGCTGTACTTTCGGCGACATGGTGGATGTGGAGTGGTGGCGCGATCTCAAGCTGCCCACACGCTCAATCATCACCCGCAACGGCCGCATCTCTGCCGAGACGCCGGAGTGGATCACCTCCGAGGCCGGCCGCGCGCTCTACGCAGAGACCGCCACGAAGACCACGTTCTCCGCCCGCAAGGTCATTGTCGAGGCTCTTCAGGCCTCCGGCGACATGGACGGCGAGCCCATACCCACCAAGCGCATGACGAACTTCTACGAGAAGGGCGATAAGCCGCTCGAAATCGTCACCTCGCGCCAGTGGTACCTCAGCAATGGCGGAACCGACAAGAAGCTCAACGCCGAACTGCTCGAGCGTGGCAAGGAACTCCAGTTCCATCCCGGCTTCATGCGCGTGCGCTACGACAACTGGGTCAACGGCCTCAACGGAGACTGGCTCGTGTCGCGTCAGCGCTTCTTCGGCGTACCGTTCCCCCTGTGGTATCCGGTGACAGATTCTGGTGAAACCGACTACGCACACCCCATCGTGCCTTCCGAGGATATTCTGCCGATCGATCCCACCACGGATGTGCCAGCAGGATTCGAGGAATCTCAACGTGACGTTCCTGGTGGATTCACCGCCGAGAAGGACATCATGGACACCTGGGCCACCAGCTCCCTCACTCCCCAGATTGTGACGCATTGGGAAGAAAAGGACAGCAATGGTCTGTTCGAGAAGACCTTCCCGATGGATCTGCGTCCCCAAGGTCAGGACATCATCCGCACCTGGCTGTTCAGCTCCGTGGCACGCGCTCACCTCGAGAATCATGTTCTCCCCTGGAAGCACACCGCGCTCTCTGGGTGGATTCTGGATCCCGACCACAAGAAGATGAGCAAGTCCAAGGGCAACGTTGTGGTGCCAAGCGAGCCGATCGAGAAGTTCGGCGCTGACGCCGTGCGCTACTGGGCCGCTTCGGCGCGTCTGGGAACGGATGCCGCCTATGACATCGGCCAGATGAAGATCGGCCGTCGCCTCGCCATCAAGCTGCTCAATGCCACGAAGTTCGCGCTCAGCATTGGCCGCGAGGATGAGAACCACCACGTGGGTGAGTCCGCTCAGGCCGCATGGGATCCCACCAAGATCACCGAGCCGCTCGACCGCGCCACGATGGCAAAGCTTGCGCGCGTGGTGCGCACTGCCACCAAGGCCCTGGAAGACTTCGACCATGCCAAGGCACTCGAAACCATCGAGACCTTCTTCTGGGAGTTCTGCGACGACTACATCGAGTTGGTGAAGAACCGCGCCTATGGCACCCCGGACGAGAATGGCAAGGAGCCCTCGGGCGCTGCCATCATGTCTGCCCGCACCACGCTGGGCATCGGTCTTGACGCCTTTGCTCGACTGTTTGCTCCCTATCTTCCGTTCTCCACCGAGGAAATCTGGCACTGGATGCACGAGGACGCAGGTTCTGTGCACGTGGCGCCGTGGCCCGAGGCTGGCTACTATGCCACCATCGCGCTGAAGGTTCCCCCGGAGCTGCTGGATCACGCAGGTCACGCGCTTGCGGCCCTGAGGAAGATCAAGTCCGAAGCCAAGGTCTCCATGAAGACTCCGATTCTGGCAGCAACCCTCAAGGCCGTTCCCGCCGGGATCGAACACATCAAGGCTGCGCTTGACGACATCGCGCAGGCAGGACGTGTAACCGGAAAGCTTGAACTCGCACAGATCAGCGCGGGCGAAGCTGCTGACGCCGGTTCCGCCAGTGAGGCACATGACGCTGCGGATGTGGCGCCTATCGACGACACGGAAGTCCTCATCTCCGATTCACAGCTGGGTGAGCCCCCGGTCAAGAAGCCGAAGAAGTAATGAGTAATTCGCATCAATAAAACAGCAAAAAGTGGGGTTGCGCCGTTCTGAAAGAAACGGCACAACCCCACTTTCGTCGTGTCACCTAGTGTCACCTATTTCAGTTCAACCCCGCCATTTTCCTGAACATAGCGTTGCGTTCTACCTCTACCGCCAAAAAGGTGGGATGCCCATGCCCCGGATAGACTTCCAGCCCTGGATGCACGGCGTTGAGCGACACCAACCTGCGGCAGGTCCTGCACATGGCGTCGTCGTCACCTTGCGCAAAATCAGTACGGCCAATGGCCCCGGCAAATAACGTGTCTCCTGTAAAGAGGCGTCGATTGATGCAATCACAGAGACAAATGGCACCGCGCGTATGCCCCGGCGTATGCAGAACTCTCATCACATCGCTGCCCCACGAGATGACGTCGCCCTCGTTGAGGACGCGATCCCAGAGATCCACCACGTAATTCTCATTCCCCGGTTCCTCAAAAAAACCGGAAAGCTCGGGATCACTCGCCATTTCAAGATCGTCGGCGTGAATCATGATGGGAATGCCCAGCTGAGACCGCAGCTCGAGCATGGCACCAATATGATCGTTATGGGCGTGCGTCGCAACGGCTCCGACAACGGTGATATTGCGCCGTTTCACATAGCTGATGAGACGCTCAGGCTCATCGCCCGGGTCGATGATCAGCGTCTCCTCGCGCCCATCGGCAGTGGCACTCGTCAACAGATAACAATTGGTCTGCCATCGCGAGCCAAGGACCATTACTTCTTGTGAATACATGGGACCTCACTCCTTTGTGAAGTTATTTTTTGCACAGACGCAGCACCTTACTCGTCATTTACCCGCAAAGTGCGTTGAACTCGTTTCCGTCAGCGACCGCCCCTTTGTTTCCGGTGCCCACACCACGGAAATGAGGAATCCCGCCAGGGAGATGACTGCACCGATGATCATGATGGACGTGCTGCCGTGTTTGCTCAAGAATGCCGGCAAAATATAGGTGGTCACGACGGTTCCAATGCGGCTCATTGCAGTGGCAATGCCCATCGCGGACGCCCTGATTTCAGTGGGAAAAAGCTCCGTGGGATACAACCACTGAAGGTTCCCAGGGCCTCCCGCGCACAGCGCATAAATGCCGAAGAGGACAACCACAACAACGATGGAGGCATGCGGCAAAAGTCCCAGGATGAAGAGAGCCACGGCCATGGCGGCAAAGCTCCAGATGACGAGAGGCCGCCGACCCCAGCTCTCGGCGAGGAACATAGCGGGAATAGTGCCGATGAGGAAGAAGGTGCCGACGATGATTTCGCCCAGCAGCTGGCTTCTGCCCTCGCCCACCCCCATAGCATTCATGATGGTGGGACCGTAGGTGTAGATAGCGAACATCGGAATGGCCTGGCATAGCCAGATGACGGCCACGAAAAGAACTCGCTTGAGATACTGCCCATGGAAGACCTTGCGGATATCCGTTTTCACTGCGGGTTCGTCGTCAAGCACAACGTCTGCGCCAAACAGATGCTTGATGACCTCATTCGCCTCGTCCATGCGTCCCTTCGACATGAGCCATCGCGGAGATTCTGGAATGGACCAGCGTCCGAGAAGAATTATGACGCAGGGCACGATGGTAGACGCCAGCATCCAGCGCCACCCGTTGGGGATGCCCTCGATAAAATAGCCCACCACGTACGCGATGTTGGCGCCAAGGTACCAGACTGCCGCCAGGAAGCCCATCGAATATGCGCGGTATTTGCGCGGTGTGAACTCGGTGATCATCGAGGTGGCGATGGGGTAATCCGCTCCTACAACAACCCCCACGAGGAATCGCAGAATGACAATCTCGAGAGCATTCTGCACGAAAGCGGACAAGAGTGAAAAGACGATGATGCTCGCAACATCGATGATGAACATCTTCTTGCGCCCCACCATATCGGTGAGCCAACCTCCCACAGAGGCTCCCAAGAAGACGCCGACAAGCGCGGCCACGCCGATGAGGCCACTCCAATGATTGTCGATGTGGAGAACGCCCGACATCTGCGTGAGCGCCACTCCGATGATGGAGAGAACGTAGCCCTCCAAGAAAGGACCACCCGAGGAAAACACTGTGACGCGCCTGAGGAAAGGTGTCATGGCGACATCATCGAGGTGAATTCTCTCTGTGCTTCCAGTCATTTAGACACCCTCCATTTTCCACACGTCTTTTCGCGAAATATCACACACCCGCACACTGCGAAGCGGGACCTCCGAGAAACCCCTGACGAATCCTGGTGGAGTTTCCGGATGCCCCGCTTCGCAGTGACGATCAATTACTCCTTGTATTCGATGATGCCCCAGTTGAGGTGCGGCTTTGCACCTGTCTCTTCGGCATCAGCATCAACGAGGCGGAAGCGCAGCTCACCAGGGGCCACCTTCCATAGTTCAACCTTGAGGGTTGAGCCCGGAAGCACAGGAGAGGTGATGCGCGTCTTGAAGCGAGTGATGCGCTCGGGCTCGCCCGGCATGAACTCGTTGATGGCGTGACGCATCACAACACCGGCGTAGGAGATGGCGTGAAGAATCGGGCGAGGCTCGCCGTTCTCTGCCGCATAATCCCAGTCGATGTGCTGCGGGTGCCAATCTCCGGAAAGACGATAAATGAGCGCCTGGTTCTCGGGGATGCGCTCCACGCACACCTTGTCGGCTGCGCGATCCGGCATCTCAACGATGTCCTTCGGGGGCTTGGGGCCACCCCAGCCACCGTCATAAATCAGGCAATCCCACGATTCGTTGGTGAACAGCAGGTTGCCGTCGGAGTCAAAAGTCTCGCCGACGTGCTGAGCCAGAAGGCCCTTGCCTTCGCCGCGGTCGTAGAGACCCGCGAGCTTGACCTTCGTCTCGAGGTGATCGCTCATCTTCGTGATGGGTTGGTTGAACTTGATGTCGAAGCCCCAATGGAGGGACCCCGCGTAGTTATAGCCATAGTCAATGGTCTTGGTGACCTTCTGATCCACGATCAGCATGGCGCCAAACATCGGAAGCACCTTGAGCTGGGGGTTGGTGGCATCCTTTTCGTTGATGTACTCCAGACCGTCCTTGCCATCGATGCCCGCTCCACAGCCAAGTGCGAAGAGCTCGAGATCCTTGAAGGTGTAGTCCTTCACGAAGGGACCGAAGGTCTGTCCCACCATTTCAGTCTTGATTCTTCCCATTGCTATTCCTTTCCATAGGTGAGCTTCGCTTCTTCGCGTAGCTCATTTTTGAGGACCTTCCCGTAGTGGCCACGGGGAAGACTCTCACGAAATTCAATAATTGATGGCACTTTGAAATACGCCAGATGCTGTGATGCGTATTCCTCGATACTCTGTTCTGTCGGGTGTGCGCCGGCACTTGGTACCACAACCGCAACTACCGCTTCATCGCGCACTGCATCAGGGATTCCGAACACAGCAGCGTCTTCCACGCCCGGCGCGTGGATCAACACCTGCTCCACGCACAGTGCGGAAACGTTCTCACCGGCGCGTTTGATGAGGTCCGCTCCCCTGCCGGCGAAGAAATACCAACCGCGGTCGTCGCACCAGCCAAAATCACCCGAGTGGTACCAACCGTCGGCGTCGAGCGCCTGTGCAGTGGCCTCGTCATCGTGCCAGTAGCCCAGCATCAGACTCACCCCGGGAATACCCTTGATGAGAATCTCCCCACACTCGTTTGCAGCCACGTCGTGACCTTCGCCATCCACAATGCGCACCCCATAGCCCAATCCCACTCGGCCGATGGAAGGCCAATTGGTAGGGCCGAAGGGGACATCGGTGATGACCCCCACAAGTGACTCGGACGAACCGTAGTTGTTGACAATCGTGACGTTGAAACGACGCTCGTACGCTTCCTTCTCCTCGTCTTTCAGGGGAAGGAAATAATGGACGTAGCGCACGTGATGGTCTTTCTCGTGCGGATTCACGGGCTGCACCATGGTGGTGTGCGCAATCATGGCCATCGACTGCACGAGCGTAGCCTCGGTGTAGCGCACCTCTCGCCAGAAGCGCGTCGCCGAAAAGCGGTTCACCAGTATCAGTGTGGACCCCGATGTGATGACTGGCGTCAATGCCGACAGCTGGAAGTTGGCGTGTGTCACCGCCATCGTGGTGAAATACCGATCCTGGGGATTCATGGCGAGCTGCCAATTGACGTACCATCCCGAGAACAGGAAGTTGGCGTTGGTCAACATCACACCCTTGGGATTGGCCGTTGTCCCTGAGGTGAACATGATCTCCACGAGGTCGGAGCCCCGAAGATCCTCCACGGGACCGAGCACGTCGCGCTGCGCGTCGCGCAGCCGTTGGTATCCCGTCGTCGCATTCGGATCCGTGAGCAGCACATGGTCAATCAGCCCACTCATTCCGGGTTCCTTGTACAGCGCGGGATCTGAGATAAGCAAACTCACGCCACATGTGTCGAGAATGTAGCCGCATTCGCTCGCTGTGTTTGCGGCGTTGAGCGGCACGCAGACTCCCCCGATTTTCGCTAGGGCGAGGAGGCATTCCACAAACTCCACGGAGTTGTGAAGCTGAAGCGCCACACGATCGCCGTGAGATACGCCCATGCTCATCAAGAGATTGGCAGAGCGATTGACGCGGCGGTCAAATTCCGCGTAACTGTATTCGCTCGTCTCGGCAGAGTCAGCGACGACGAAGCACAAGAAGGTAGCCTGCGGGTGAGCACTCACCTGGTAATCCCACATGGTGCGGAGAGTGGTTCCCTTTTCGCTGCTATTCATCTTCTCCAAATCCTGTGCTTTGTCGTTGCTGTCCCTGCCACGGTCACTGATGTGTTCTCAGTTTTCTTGATCTTCCGCGAACTTCACCACGCCATTCTTCTTGAACTCTTCGATGCGATCGTCGGAGAATCCTGCGCGGCGCAGAAGATCAAGAGAGTCCTCTCCCAGAGCCGGGGTCGGGCGCCAGAAGCCACCGGGATTGTTCTTGAACTTCGGAACGGTGTTGAGTCCCTTGACCGTCTTGCCGTCGCGGTTCTTCCATTCGATGAAGTCCTCGCGTGCCTGGATGTGCTCGTCCGAGAGAACGTCTTCGAACTCGTTGATGACCTGGGCGGCCATGGCGTGAGCGCTGAAATCCTTCTCCACGTCGTACTTGGACTGTGTGGCGAGGTACTCATCGAGTTTCGACTCGATGAGCTTCGCCTGCGGATTAGACAGCCACAACGCCGAGGAATCCTCAGGAATATCCTCGGTTCCCCACAGGTCTCCGAGGCCGATGCTCTCCAGCAGATACTTGTTCTGCTTGACGCCATAGACGCACAGTGCAATGAACCCGTCCTTGCACTTGTACTCTCCAATGGCGCAGAGGTTCTGATGACGGCCGCCGGGGCGCGGGTACTTGATGCCATCGTTGAGATAATCCATCATGTAATACGTGCCCACGCGCAGCAGAGTCTCGTGCATTGCCATGTCGATGGACTCTCCCTTGCCGGTCTTCTCGGCCCTGTGCAGCGCCGCGAGCGCGGACGACACGATCATGAGGGAGTTGAAGTAGTCACCCGCGTAGGGGTGAGTGCCCATTGGCTGCTCCGGAGTTCCGTTCTGAGCAACAACACCGGCATAAGCGGCGACCGTGAGATCGTACGCGGCGGTGTTGGTACGCTCGGGGACGCCCGTGTGACCAAATCCGGAAACGTGCACAATGACGAGCTTGGGATTGACCTCCCACAGGTATTCATCCGTGATGCCCTTGCGCTCGAACACCGGTCCCTTGTTGGACTCGATGAAGATGTCGGCATCCTTCACGAGCGCCTTCAGAATTTCCTTGCCCTCGTCGGAGAACTGGTTCATTGAGATCGAGCGCATGTTGCGGCGCTCCATCTCCTTGACCCACTTCGTGTCACGCATGGAATCACCGCTCCATGGATTCTCCATCCATGTCACGTCCGCGCCCCACTCCGACATGATCTCAGCGGCCGAAGGGGCTGCGATCTCCATGGCGGAGAACACCACCTTCACGTCATCGAGAACACCAAACGACGGCTTATTCGTTTCGAGCATCATTCCTCCTTGAACAATGTGGACTGTTGTTGGTACCTTTTGACGACTACTTACGGTATTCGCGCAGGGCCTGCTTGCCGGCGGTGAGAATCATCATCTCGTCGGTGCCGCCAGAGATGTGGTCCACACGAATGTCGCGGTAGAAGCGCTGCAGACGATGCTCACCGGTCACTGCCACGCCGGAGAAGATCTGGACCGCGTTGTCGACGATCATGGACGACGCCTGCGAGCAGTAGTACTTCGCCATGGAGCAATCGCCACGACCCATCGTGCCGTGATCGTGCTTGTAAGCGATCTCGAAGAGCATGTTGCGCATGTTGGTCAGCGCAATCTTCATGTTGCAGAACTTCTCTTGGATCAGCTGGTAAGCGGCGATCGGCTTGGTGCCCTGCACGCGCTCGTTGGCGTGCTTCGCGGTATCCTCGTAGGCGCAATAGGCGGTGCCGTAGTTGCTCAGCGCCACGAGGAAGCGCTCCTGGTCGAAGTCCTGAACGCCACGCATGAAGGCGTTGCCTTCCGTCCCGAAGATGTCCTTCTCTTCGAGTTCGACGTTGTCGAAGTAGATGACGGCGCAGGAGTCCATGCGCAGGCCCAGTTTGTTGAGCGGCTCGCGCTTGATTCCCTTGGAGCTCATGTCGACGAAGAACTCGGTGTAGACAGACATGTCCTCGGAGTTACGAGCCATGACCACCATGTACGGGACGTGCATGCCGGAGGTCTGGAACGTCTTCTGGCCCTGCAGATAGATTTTGCCGTCCTTGCGCGTGTAGGTGGTGCGCATATCGTTCCATGACGAACCGGCGGAGGGCTCAGTCATAGCGAAGTTCACGATCTGGTTACCGGTGCCCACGGAGCTGAGGATTGCGTCGCGCTGCTCGTCGGAACCCTCGCGGATGAAAGTGTCCCAGCCAGAGAGCTGATAGAGAATGTAGGTAGGAGCGCCCGCACGGCCGAGAGCTTCGTATGCCGCCGCGAGAGTGGACCAGTCGAGACCGAGACCGTCGTATTCTTCGGGAAGAAGAATACGATCGAATCCGAGATCGCAGATGGACTTGACCCAGCGCTGGGGGTACTCATGCTTGTCGTCGCACTCGCGGAAGTACGGTTCCCATGAATCGTCATTCATCAACTCCGCGAAACCGTCTGCAATGAGCTGCTGGTCTTCAGTAAGCGAGAAATCCATTTTTACTCCTTATATATAAAGGTCTGTTTATTTTGTCTTCATTTATGAGCCGGCATTCTGCGATGAGTGCCGGATGCCTGTGAGAAAGTCGCCACACAGCGATTGACGGGAGACCATCAAGGCAACCAGGGACGGTCTCCCACATTTTTCAAGAGGCGATGTCGGCCGCTACCTCGTGAGACTCCGCCTCTGCGGCAGCGGCTTCAGACTCGGCCACAAGACGTTCCTTGTTCTTCTTGACGTAGACGAGCAGCGCGGCAGCGAAGCCCGCGGCCAGTACAGCGGCACCAGCGAGGATCCAGAAGATCTGGGTGTAGGCGCCCTTGCCATTCGAGTCCATCAGTGAACCGAACCACGTGGAAGAGAAGGTGTCGGGGAGGAAGCCCACCACCGACAGCAAACCAGTTGCAGTGCCGAAGATGGTCAGAGGAACCTTGCCTTCCGTCAGCTGACCCGACATGATGCCGAACACACCATTGGAGATGAAGCCGAGCAGAATCGCGATGATGGCGGCCAACACCACAATGGAACTGTTGGCGGGCAAGACGATGAGCACAAGAAGGCCAACAACCACAACGAGAGAGCCACCGATAATGACCTTGGACGGGGACTTCGCTGCCTTCGAGAAGAAGCCGAAGATGGGGCCTGAAATCAAAGTAACACCGTACGAGCGAATGACGCCCACCACGGAGACGATGCCGACAGAGGCGCCCAGCGCATCGGTGAGATATGGGGTGGTGTAGTTCACGCCGGTGTAGAAGAAGTACACGAAGAACATGGCGCCGGCAGCGAGCCAAATGACGGGGCTCTTGAGAGCCTTGCCCACCATGGAGAAGTCGAAGCTGGACTGCGACGTGATCTCGCCCTCAAAACGCGGAATGAAGAGGAACGACAGAATGCCGAGAACCAGAATGATGGCGCCAAGGAAGAACAGCAGGATCTGAACACCGATCTTTTCACCGGCGTTGAAATACGACAGAATGCCGATGTTGATGAAGTTGAGAATGAGACCTGCCGCACCGTAGACACCATAGGACACACCGATGTTGCGAGAGTATTCGGATTCCTCGGAGATCAGACGGATGAGCTTAAAGCGAATGCCCCACCAGATGAGAATCGAGGTGATGCCCATCCCGACGAAGATGATGTACAGCGTGGTGATGGACGGCAGAAACGCATACCAGAACGTCAGCAGTGCCGTGGTGACGAAGCCCACCGGGTGGAAATATGATGCTAAAGCCTCACTATTCCAAGGAATACGCCACTTGCGCGCGCCAAAGTCAAGTGAGATATTTCTCACATCATCGGCGTGGCTTATCGGACGAAATTCGTAGTTTAGACTCGCCATGTTAAATCGGGGATGTGAACGTGCAAATTTTCAAATAATGGAACGTATGTCATAGTTAACCCCATGTTTTTATCACAAGGTTTCATTCCCACCGCCACTGCAGTCGGTGGAAGCGTGCTGATATCGGCACTTATCGCCCTCATTCCTCTCGTACTGTTCTTCGTGCTTCTTGGCGCGTTCAAGACACCTACGCATTGGTGCGCCGTCATCTCCCTCGTGGCGGCCATCGCCATAGCCGTCTTTGGATTCCACATGCCATGGGACATGTCACTCAATACGAGTCTTCAAGGTGCCGTCTTCGGAGTCTTCCCCATCCTCTACATCGTGATCATGGCGGTGTGGCTCTATAACCTCACCGAGACTTCCGGCAGGTCCCACGACGTGCAGGCCATTTTCTCCGCTGTGGGCCGCGGAGACAAGCGCGTTCAGGCCATTCTCATCGGCTTCTGCTTCTGCGGACTCATGGAGGGGCTCGCCGGATTCGGCGCGCCCGTCGCCATTTCCTGCGCCATGCTTCTCGCCATCGGAGTCACGCCGCTCAAGGCCGGTCTTGCTGCGATGGTTGGCAACGGCATCACCGTCGGCTTTGGCGCCATGGCAATCCCGGTCACCACGGTCGCTCGTCTCGGCGGAAACGCTTCGGCAACTGCCGTCGGCGCCACTATGGGTCGCATTTCTCCTTTCATTGCGCTGTGGGTGCCCGCGTTGATTCTCGTCATCGTTGACGGAAAGCGCGGAGTGCGTCAGGTGTGGCCCGCCGCTCTCGCCGCAGGCACCGGTATGGCACTGGGGTACTTCTTGGGCGCAAATTACATCTCGTACGAGCTCGCAGCAGTTCTGGCCTCTCTGATGTCGCTGTTGTTCGTGGTGATTCTCATGCGCTTCTGGCAGCCGAAGGAAACCCCTGAAGATCAGGCCTCTGCGCCGAACACCGAAAAGATCAGTGCGTCACGCGGCTTCCTGGGACTGTTCCCCTACCTTCTCGTCGTCGTCATCCTCGCCGTCACCAAGTTGGTGAAGCCTCTTGCAGCATGGCTGGCGTCGTTCGACATCACCTTCGGATGGCCGGGTCTCGACGGTCGTCTTCTCGATGGGGCAGGAAAAGTCTCAACGTCAACCCAGTTCAGCCTCAACTGGGCGTCGTCACCTGGCACAATGCTCCTTCTCACCGGAATCATCGTGGCCATCGTCTACGGCGCTACGGGGCACTCGGAAAAGTACTCCTACAGCTTCGGCAAAGGCATCGCAACGCTGGGAAAGACCATCTACAACCTCCGCATCACCATTCTGACCATCGCCGTCATCATGGCGCTGGCGTACGTCATGAATTTCTCCGGGCAGACAAACGCCATCGGAACCGCCTTGGCGGCAACAGGCGGTGCTTTCGCCTTCCTCTCCCCCGTCCTCGGCTGGATCGGCACAGCCGTCACCGGCTCTGCCACCTCTTCAGCGGCCCTCTTCGGCAATCTGCAGGCAACGGCAGCACAGACGGCGGGAATCCACCCCCACTTGCTTCTCGGCGTCAATGAGATTGGCGGTGGCCTCGGCAAGATCGTGTCTCCGCAGAATCTCACCATCGCCGCCGGAGCTATCAAGGAACCCGGCTCGGAATCAAAGCTGCTGATCGGAGGCGCCAAGTATTCATTGATCATGCTCGTCGTTCTCTCGATCATCACCGTCCTTGCCTCCACAGGTGTGTTCGGATGGATCATCGTCTCATAGGCGTCATCTGAACCAGCATTATGAACAGCAGAGTGGCTGTGCCGGAATCTCGGCACAGCCACTCTGACTATCTCCACCGCGTATCTGCCCGTTACAGCCGCTCCTCCCCGACATTTCAGCGATTACCTGTTGTCGATACCTTTCGATTTTGAGACCGGTCACAACACTGCAACCGCGCGGGACATTCCGAAGAATGTAATCTAGCTCACAAAGCTCCTATACTGGCAGAGGCTTCATTGAAGAGAGGTCAACAATTCGTGGGTCTGCTCAACGGCGAACGGGCCCACCTAAATTTTGTCCTTTCCAACGCTTTTATTAAATTTCCCATTTCGTTATCTCAGTACGCATCTTTTCCACTGAACCCTCTGCGAATTCCATCGCCCGGGCATCGCGAATCAGATGAGCTATCGGAAAGTCTGCGCTGTACGCCACCGCCCCGATGGCCTGCATGGCGTCGTCGCCACCGCTAACCGCCTGCCGTGATCCATACGCCTTCGCCATTGTGGCGAAAAGGAAGTAGGAGGAGTCGCCTGCATCTCTGCGCGCAGCAGCCTCTTGATACAGCAACCTCGTGTTCTGATACCCCATAGAGATGTCAGCGATCTTGCGCTGAATGGCCTGCAGCTCCCACAAATACTGATTCCCCGCTTTGCGCTGCTGAGAAAAGGCGAGCACTTCGTTCAGCGCGTGCTTTTGTATGCCTGCGAGAACTGCTCCCATCAACACGCGAGCGTCTGCATGAGCCGAATCTGCAATGCTGAGCTCCTTGTACAGTGAGGGATCCATGCGATGAGAATCGGGAACAAAGAGATCCTTCATAGAGATGCCTCCGATGGGCGTCCCCGTAAGACCAATGAAATTCTCTTGTCCGGTAAAGCTGAATCCCTCCATGCTTGAATCCACCACGAAGAAGTCGAACCCGCCCTCTTCGTTTTTCACCATTGGAATGTAGACCTGAGCGAATCCCCCATTGGTGATCATGACCTTAGAGCCGTTGAGGATATAGCCACCGTCGACCTTCTTCGATCGTGACTGAATAAAGTCGGGATTTGACCCGCCAGTGGATTCCGTCATGGGGAAGGCGAAGATCGTGTCGTGGACCTTATCCTTGTACTCATCCCACAACTGCTCATTGCCAAACCGTCGAAGCTGGAAGATGGTCTTGAACTGCCCCTGCAGCATCACCGCAACAGAGGCATTCGCGCGCGCCACAATCTCTAGTGCCCGCGACACCGTAGAGAGGCTAAGATCCACTCCGCCCCACTCCTCAGGCGCATTCATCGCCAGAAGATCCAGCTCTACCATCTTGCGAAAGAGCTCATCCGGAATCTTGCGCTCTGCATCAATCTGCATGTCGAGTGGAGCAACCTCCGTCTGCGCAAATTCCTCCACCATATCGAGAACGAGCTGTTCATCATCGTCATCCATCGAAATCACCTCCATGTGATTCGTCGAGTGAGTTTATGCTACAGGAATCTAACGGAGAAAAGTAGAGCCCCACGCACGATCGTGCGACACACGTCATTTCATACGCTTGCATGCCCGTCCGTCTTCTGCTGAACTACTGATGGATCATTCTCTTACAAAGGAGTACACATGCCGACCTTTCACGAATCCCCTCAGGAAAGTGACGACTTTCAGATTCCCGATCTTCCGGCAATTCCCGAAGAGACATTGAAGACGATGCATTCCGGCAATGTGTATTACTTCTCGGACTCGCTCATCACCACACAGCTCGAGGCCCTAGAACTCGTGTACGACTACAACCAGACGCGGCCAAAGGAACAGGCGAAACGCAACGCCATCATGCACAAGCTCTTCGCCCATACCGGCAAGGGCCTTTACATCGAGCCTCCCTTCCACGCCAATTGGGGTATGTTCACCTCGTGGGGCGATTATTCCTACGCCAATTTCAATCTCACCCTCGTCGACGACGGACCCGTCACCATCGGCAGCCACGTCATGATCGCACCCAACGTCACACTCACGACCACGGGGCACCCCGTGAAACCCGAGCTGCGTCGCAAGGCAGCGCAATACTCCCTACCCGTCGTGCTGGAAGACAACGTGTGGTTGGGTGCCGGCGTCACCGTACTGCCGGGAGTCACCGTCGGAGAAAATTCCGTCATTGGTGCAGGCTCCGTCGTTACGAAAGACGTACCTCCGAATTCGGTCGCCTTCGGAACCCCCTGTAAGGTAGTCCGCAAAATCGGTGCACACGACGACGTGTATTACTGGCGTGACCGCATGCTGGCCGACGACATTCCGACGCTATAAGACACTGCAAGAGCTATAGAACCGCGGTGGGCAGCCCGTCCGCTACCTATGCAAAGAGATCGAGGACCCCAGGATTCTGCCCTTCCGCTGCGATGCGGCGATGACGCTTCTTTGCCTCCTCGACCACGAACTCTCGGTACTTCTCCGCGATCTCAGTATCCAATCCCGCCTCTGTGGCGACGCGGCGCAACCGCGTCATCTGAGCATTTTCACGCTTAAAATCGGCGGCAGCAAAGCCGGCCTCAGCCTTGAGAACGCCCACTTGGGCCGTCGCCTTAAAGCGTTCGGCAAGCAACGACACGATGGAGTTGTCAATATTGTCAATCGACTGACGCAACTGCGCTATCTTCTTGGCTGCGGCGGCGGTTTCCGGATCGAGAGAATCGTCATTGGCGTCGATCACTGTGGAAATTTCCGTCGTCATGTGAAAGCCTTCCTCTGCATCGTCACTGCTAAATATAAAAGCCACCGCCGTATCGAGATATTCCCACGATACCTGCGGTGGCTTACTACATGCCTACAACCATGCTTCTAGTTCAGTTGCCTTGTGGCATGGTGGAGTTAATGGCTGCCAGGAACTCGCGGTTGGTACGCGTCTTCTTGAGGCGCGGCACGAGCGTCTGGTAAGCCTGCTCGGGCTCGAGTCCGCCGAATGCACGACGCAAGCGGTACACAACTGCCAGCTCCGTGGGAGGAGTGATGAGCTCCTCGCGTCTGGTTCCGGACGCATTGATATCGATGGCCGGGAAGAGGCGCTTGTCGGCAAGTTCGCGAGACAGACGCAGCTCCATGTTGCCGGTTCCCTTGAATTCCTCGAAGATGACCTCATCCATCTTGGAACCGGTCTCCACCAGCGCAGACGAGATGATGGTCAGCGAGCCACCGTTCTCGATGTTGCGCGCAGCACCAAAGAACTTCTTGGGCGGGTAGAGGGCCTGGGCATCCACACCACCGGAGAGGATTCTGCCTGATGCCGGTGCGGCGATGTTGTACGCACGCGCCAGACGGGTCATGGAATCGAGCAGCACCACCACATCCTGGCCGAGCTCCACGAGGCGTTTGGCACGCTCGATGGCGAGTTCTGCCACAATCGTGTGGTCAGTGGCCGGACGGTCGAAGGTGGAGGAAATGACCTCACCCTGAACCGTGCGCTCCATGTCGGTGACTTCCTCGGGGCGCTCGTCCACCAGCACCACCATGAGGTGAACCTCAGGGTTGTTGGTGGAGATGGAGTTGGCGATCTGCTGCAGCGTGATCGTCTTGCCGGCCTTTGGCGGCGACACGATGAGGCCGCGCTGCCCCTTGCCGATGGGCGACACGATGTCGATGAGACGGCCCGTAATCTTGTTGGGCTCGGTCTCCATGCGCAGGCGCTCCTGCGGGTAGAGAGGAGTGAGCTTATTGAACTCGGGGCGTTGGCGCGCGTCGTCAATGCTCATTCCATTGACGGATTCGATGCTCTGTAGCGGCACAAACTTCTGGCGCTGGGAGCGACGATCGTTTTCGCGCGGAGGACGGATGGTGCCTTGCACTGCGTCGCCCTTGCGCAGCCCGTACTTTTTCACCAGTCCCATGGACACGTAGACGTCGTTGGGGCCGGGGAGATAGCCGCTGGTGCGGATGAAGGCATAGGAGTCGAGAATATCGACGATGCCGGCAACGGGCACGACCTGCTGGGCTTGGCCTTCGTCACGGTAATTCGAGTTCTGATTCGACTCGTTGTCGCGATCGTTGCGATCCTCGTAATCGCGTTCGTTACGATCCTCACGATCGTGACGGTCGTTGCGGTTGTTGCGTCGGTCGTTGCGGTCGTTACGCGAGTTCTTGTTACGGCGGTCGTTACGGCCACCGCGTTCGTTACGATCCTCACGATCGTGACGATTATTGCGCGAGCGGCGCGTAAAGTCACGCTCACCCTCGTTTGATTCTGAGTCGCGATTCGCGGACTCGGACCGCTTGGAGGCGTGCCCCTGGCCCGAACGATCCGGCAAGACCGCCAAGATATCATCGAGACCTGCGGCGCCAGCGGAGTTCTCGTGCGCCTGCTCGTCAGAGCGAGCGCTCGATGCACGCGTCGAAGCGGAACGGCTGGGAATGTCGATTCCCAGATCAAGCTTTTCGATGCCCTCGTTCTTACGATGAGACGTCGATGCTGAACGTGTCCTCGTGGCCTTGGGAGCGGGAGTGAGAACTGGCTCCGTCATCAGAGGGGCTGCACTCGCACCAGCAACGGTCTTCGACCGTGAAGACTGCGGCTGCGTCGATTTCTCGGCGGATGGGGCGGCTGCCTTCGGTTCTTCACTTGCAGCAGGAGCCTCCTCTGACGCCTTCTTAGCGGAAGATGCCTTTGACGCCGCTGCCTTTTCTGCTTTT
Organism: Bifidobacteriaceae bacterium; assembly: GCA_022651005.1. Taxonomy (GTDB): domain Bacteria; phylum Actinomycetota; class Actinomycetes; order Actinomycetales; family Bifidobacteriaceae; genus JALCQC01. The sequence goes on along the minus strand of JALCQD010000004.1, from coordinate 160,414 downwards.
GTGACCTTAGGAGGACGACCCCTACGGATCACACCCACGGTAACGCCTTCGGGTGCTTGCCCACCCGTGCGCGCGGCGTTAATGGTCTCTATGAGATCAGGCTTGCGCATCGTCGAGGTTCCTCGAAGACCCATTTGCTTTGCAAGGTCCTTGAGTTGCGCCAACTTCATATCGGCAAGATTCTGGCCAGTTGCCACGTGAATACCTTTCGTCGCCTTCCATACGGAAACCCGTATTCAGACTTGTAATAATCGAGAAGAAAATCCTCATCGGTGAAGGTTTGGACGGACTTACGAGAACCTGAGATCCTCTCACATCCAGACGGTGCCACTATACGACGCCGGTCACGACATTTCAATTAACACTAAAGAAGGATTGCGTCATCAGAGGCAATCTCCTCTGAATGCACCTCTGCATTATTCTCTGGACAACCCCGCTCCTACCAAGCTCTCCACCCGAATACAGCATACAAAAGGGGGTCCGGGCTCAAACCCGGATCCCCTTTTTACTCCTTTTACCGCTTACTTGTTACCGCTTACTTGCGGTGAGCGCGGTAGAAGTTGATGAGTGCCTGCGTGGACTGATCCTGATCGGCCAGAGCAGTGTCATCCTTGGAAATTGCCGGAGCAATCTCGAGTGCGAGCTTCTTGCCGAGCTCGACGCCCCACTGATCGTAGGAATCCAAGCCCCACACGGTGCCCTCGACGAGCGTGATGTGCTCGTAAAGCGCGATGAGCTCGCCCACGGCGGCAGGCGTCAGAGCCTCGCCGAAGATCGAGGTGGTCGGGCGGTTGCCGGAGAACACGCGTGCCGGAACGATCGCTTCTGCGGTGCCCTCTGCGCGAACCTCATCAGCGGTCTTGCCGAAAGCAAGTGCCTTGGTCTGAGCGAGGAAGTTAGCGAGGAAGAGCTCGTGAACATCCTGGTCCCCGTCCTTGGTCGGGTTCGCGGTATTAGCGAAGGCGATGAAGTCGGCAGGGATGAGACGAGTGCCCTGATGAATCAGCTGGTAGAAGGCGTGCTGACCGTTGGTGCCAGGCTCTCCCCAGAAGACCTCACCGGTCTGCGTGGTGACGGGGGTGCCGTCCCAGCGCACAGACTTGCCGTTGGACTCCATGGTGAGCTGCTGCAAGTATGCAGGGAAGCGATTGAGGTACTGGTTGTAAGGCAGAACGGCGTGCGTGTGAGCACCGAAGAAGTTGACGTACCACACGTTGAGCAGACCGAGCAGTGCCACGACGTTCTCTTCAAACGGAGTGGTGGCGAAGTATTCGTCGATGGTGTGGAAGCCCTTGAGGAACTCCTCAAAGCGCTCAGGTCCGAAGACGACGGCGAGGATGGTGCCCACCGCGGAATCCACGGAGTAGCGGCCACCGACCCAGTTCCAGAAGCCGAAGGCGTTGGCAGGATCGATGCCGAAGGCAGCGACCTTGTCGAGAGCAGTGGAAACGGCGACGAAGTGCTTCTCGACGGCTTCCTTGCTGGCTGCCTCGGAGTCATCAATGGCACCTGCTGCCTTGAGTCCGTTGAGCGACCAGGCGCGTGCCTCGCGCGCGTTGGTGAGGGTCTCGAGCGTGGTGAAGGTCTTGGAGACGATGATGAACATCGTGGTCTCGGGATCCAGATCCTTGGTCTTCTCGGCCATGTCATTGGGGTCGATGTTGGAGACGAAACGGGCGGTGATGCCGGCGTCTGCGTAAGCCTTCAGTGCTTCGTAGACCATGACGGGACCCAGATCAGATCCGCCGATGCCGATGTTGACGACAGTGGTGATCTTCTTGCCGGACACACCCGTCCACTCACCTGAGCGGACCTTGTTGGCAAAAGCGTAGATGCGGTCAAGCGTCTCGTGGACGTCCTTGACGGTATCCTGACCGTCGACGACGTACTTGCCCTCGTCAGACACAGGACGACGCAACGCGGTGTGCAGAACGGCGCGATCCTCGGTGTTGTTGATGTGAACGCCGGAGTACATCGCCTTGATGCGCTCGTCGAGATGCACGTCCTTGGCAAGTTGCGCCAGCAACGGCAAGGTCTCGGGCTTGATGAGGTTCTTGGAAAGATCGAAGTGGAAATCTCCAGCTTCGAAAGTGAGCTTAGCAGTGCGCTCAGGGTCGTTTGCGAACCACTCGCGCAGGTTGATGCCTTCCGCCTTCAGCTCGTTGAAGTGCTTATCGAGAGCTGCCCAAGCGTTGGTCTTGGTGGCGTCAATTGGTGGGTTGATGGCCATTGTGGTCCTTTCTCGCACGGACGCATTCCCCGTGCAACAATTTCAACTGTTTTCAGCCATATCACTATCAACGGTACTTCCAATAAAGGACAGATTGGAACGTGCGCATCCTCGATAAATCAAGGATTCGCGCTGAGCGTTGAGCTAGTGCCGAAAGCAGCGAATCAACTCAGCTTGAGCGCATGCAACAACGGACGACGCACCAGACGATCAATCACCAAAATCACCAGCACGAACACCACACTGAAAATCAAGCCTGCCAAAATAAAGGCCACGATCGAGAAGAAGGGAACACCCGCGCCATAAATGCTGTCTGACTGCGCGCCGTCAGTGACACCAAGACGTGCCAACTCATCCAGCAGAGGTGTCACTACGGAACCCCACGCTTCATACAGCATCGACTGCACCACGTAGAATCCCAGCGTTCCCGATGCAAGCCAGCGCACCATGCGAGTCGTCTTTGGCTCTACGCCCTGCAATACCTTTTCCGTGTTGTTGCTCATGGCGGCAATCAACGCGCCACCTGCCAACAGCAGCGACACGATCGACGTGGACTTGAACGACACCGCGCCGATGAGCTCGGAGTCGTGAGCCAAGGCGAGCATGGCCTCCACTACCACTGCCATAAAGATGCTGCCGAAAAGCAGCGAGCGCCCCAGACGCTCAAAGTATTCCCAACGCGAGCCAATGAAACCAGCCAGAAGGAATCCCACAAAATACGTGGCGGCACTCATCAACTTGCGCCAATCAAGGAAGCCTCTCTCCGTGTCACCCTGCGAAAAGAAGGCGATGGCGACGTTCGTCGAGGTGACCACAAGGAACAACAGAGCAAGCGCAACGGGCCAGCCGACCCACTTGTGCTGAATCCACGCAAAAACTGGAGCAACAACGATGAGCGCAAGATAGATCCAGATGAATTCAAGACCGCCCGTCAACCATCCCGTGCTGTGCAACGAGACGTTGGGGACGTCCCACCAATGGTCCACGACGAGGACGATGACGGCGTAAAGCGCCACCGACACCAGAATGATGAGCGCGCGGCGAGCGACGCTCTTGTATTGGCGCTTCCAGAATCCGGGGACAACAGAGTCATTGGCCATCCTCGGAATGAGGAAATACCCAGAGATCATGTAAAACACATGGTTACCTGCAGCACCCAAAAGGCTGAATACACCGAGGAAGAACAACGCCATGCCGGACTGGGACAAGGCAGTGGTGTCAACGCCGGTATTCGTGCCATACGCGATGGAGTTGAACCAGGGAAGGAAAGTATGGAAAATCGCAATGCCAATGATGGCAACAAGGCGCAGCGCTTCGACGCGCGGGTTGCGCGGTCGCTTAATCTCCACCCCTACCTTGCTGGCCATGGCACCGACAAGATAGGAGGTGGTCTGCCCCATAGAAGATTCCAGTCCCATCGCGCCTAAGATTACGTGCTTAATGGACAAAACTCGTGCAGCTGGGTAATTTTCTCGCATGGCACACACATGCCAGCAACATAAAACCCTCACTTGTTCATGAAATGGAAGAAAAATCCATGAAAGTTGCGTAGTGCCTGCGCGTGTCAAAAACTGGACATCACCTCATAATGCGGTAGACTGTTGCCGTTGTCTTTTGGCAGCGTGCCGCTTTAGCTCAGTCGGTAGAGCGTCTCACTCGTAATGAGAAGGTCGACAGTTCGATTCTGTCAAGCGGCTCCCCCAAGGCCCTGGGTATTTGCGGTGCATGGCATCACGTCGTGCGGCGGAATGTCTGGGGTTTTCTAGTATTTACGCGCGGGTGGCGGAATTGGTAGACGCGCAGGATTTAGGTTCCTGTGTCTTTGACGTGCGGGTTCAAGTCCCGTCCTGCGCACTTCAAGTTATCGTTGGAATGACAGCTCAAACCCTTTCTCAATCAACGCTATCTGGGTGCATTTTGGACACACTCGACAGACATTTGCGTCACTGAAACCTCACACAATGCGTCGATGCGCCGCCCAGCGCGCCAACTCTCCACGATTCGATAGCTGCAACTTCCTCAAGACCGCCGACACGTGCGTTTCAACGGTCTTCACGGAGATGAACAACTCTGAAGCAACCTCTTTATAGGAATATCCGCGAGCGATGAGGCGCATCACTTCTTGTTCGCGAGGGCTGAGGACGTCAATATCCTCGGCGGAATACTCCGGCTCGAGAGTTTCCGAGCCCACCACTTCCGTCCCTGAACCGCTCTTTCCACCGCCCACTGCGTCTCGGGTGAAGGCCGTGAGCACAAACCCAGCGAGTTTCGGACTGAATACCGCGTAGCCGTCCGCCACTTGCCGTATCGAAGCGATGAGATCCTCTGCCGTGATCGTCTTGGTCACATACCCGCGGGCGCCCGCGCGGATAACCGCACCCACGTCGGCAGGGGCGTCGGATACCGACAGCGCCAAATACAGCGTTTCCGGAGACAGTGGGACGCTCCTCAGCAAAATCTCGGAACCGCCACCGCCCTGCCCGCCAGGAACGTGGACATCGAGCAGCACCACATCGGGTTGAGTACGCCCGATCATTTCGATGGCGGAGTCGACGTCACCCGCTTGCCCCACAATCTCGAAATCCTTGCCGATCGTCGAGATGACGCCTGCGCGAAACATCTCGTGATCATCCACCACTCCGACGCGGATTGTCTCACCCTCACTCATGGCCATCGGCACTTTCCTCTCTCCATGAATCACCGTCAGCGGCCGGGCTGCTCTCATCGACACCATCAACGCGCATCGTGAGCTTCACTTCCGTTCCCCATCCTCGCCGCGAATCAATATCTGCTGTGCCACCGCCACGCTTCATGCGTCCGAAGATCGACTCGGACACGCCAAGATGGCCGGATGGCAGGTGCCGGGGATCGAATCCGTCGCCATGATCACGCACAAAAATGTGGACAAGATCGCCATTCACTTCCATGTACACCGAATACGGGGGCGCGCCGTGATGTGCAGCATTCAGCATGGCCTCACGTGCCGCAGATACGATGACATCGGCATGCGCAGCCCTGCAATCCCCCACCGTCACGAGTTCCATTTGCTGTTCCGTGGTGTCTTCTATATCCGCCATCACCCTCTTGAGACGGTGTGACAAAAGCTCGTCGGGATCCTCCGTCCGTGCCGCTGACGTCGGGACTGAGCCCTCTGCCGCGCGCTCACCTGTGTTACGTCCACTTCTTTGGTGCGTTTCCGCATCTCCATACAGCCATTCACGCAAATCTCGCTCCTGGGCGTGGGCGAGCGCAGCCACCTTTTTGGAATCTCCCGCGTTGATTTGAATGAGAGCGAGCGTCTGAAGCACTGAATCGTGCAGCCGCGCTGTGAAATCAAGCCGTACCTGCTCTCGCGCCGTAGCCGCTTCCTGACTCCCCAAATTTGCCACGAGCGTGATCCACCACGGTGCCACGATGAGCGATATCGCGGCAATCATCACAAATCCTGCCAGTGCACCGTAGAGAATCGCGGAGGGGGTGAGCACGTCCACGAACAACATGACAACACCCGAAATGGTGACGATGACACTCAAAACGGTCATGACCACGCTGACCGCGCGATTTTGCCGAGGGAGAGGTTGCGTTCCCGCGTCGGCGCGGGAGGAATGATTCATGATGAAGCTCAACTGCGCCCACCCGCACACCACCCCGAGGAACAGCGCGGCAAAGCCAAACACAATGTGAACGGGAACGTTGCGAGCGAGCCCCCACACAACTCCAATCATGGCGAGAAGAAAGGCGAGAAGAGTGACGTTACGAACCGTGGCGGGATGGAACCGGCCGGTGGTCTGTTCGGAAGCACGTGCGGCCGCATCGACGAGCTGACCCAGACGCGTGGTGCGAGAAGACTGGGGAGGAACACGATTTTCTGCAGCTTCTGGATCTGGATTCGGGCGCGGAGATTTCTTCCGATGTCGCATCGCTCACTTCCTTCCGCACAATTCAGTATTTTCGTATGACTAACCCTGATGCCCACTGTATAAGTCCCTGAGCCCGTTCGGGAGCCCTTTGCTCCAAAATCAGGGTGCAATCAGGGTGTTCCCCCATAGATTCGGCGCGCGCCATGGAGTGTACTGGAATCATCGAAAGGACACATCATGACATCTCCCACTTCTGGACCTGCCCCGCAGCAGGGACCTCAGGGGTCACAGCAGGGCCCACAGCAGGCTCCCCATGACCGTCGAGCAGGCCACGAATTCTTCCAGTGGCTGCGCCAGCTCGGTCTGCGCCGCGGAACAAGCCGCTGGGTAGGCGGCGTATGCTCCGGCATCGCGCAACGCCTCGGATGGGATCCACTCCTTGTGCGCATCATTTGGTTTGCCCTGTGTTTCGTAGGCGGTGCAGGAGTGGCGCTCTACGGCATCGCATGGCTGCTGTTACCTGACGCGCGCGACGGCTCCATTCTGGTGGAGGAGATCACTCTCGGTCACGTCACCCCCGGCTTTGTTCTCAGCGTTCTGATGGTTCTCAGTGGAGTCACCGGCAGCACCGCCACGATCCCCATATTCGGGGTAGGTCTCATCGTTACCATCGTGCTGATTATTGCGGCAGTGGCACTCCTGTCATCCCAGGCGCGCTGGGGGCAAACATGGGAAAACGGCTGGCGCTACGACGAAGCCACACACCAATATGCGCGCGACTCCCAGTATCACAACGCGAACAGGAATGCACAGCCGATGCATACCGAAGAACAACAAACTGAAGCAGCAGGACCAGAGACGGCAGGCACTCCAAGTTCATCTGGTTCATCTGGTTCATCTGGTTCATTTAATGCTAATCCCTTTGCGCAGCAACCGCAAGCTCCCGCACAACCCCTCACTCAGCCGTGGGATACGCACACTCCTCAGCCTCCGGTAGCTCCCCCGGCACCAAAATATTATGAGACGCGCAAGCCCACAGCCCCCGCCATCATTAGCGTCATCTATGGAGTGCTCTTCCTCCTCGCGGCCGCGGCTGCATTCCTCGCTTTCCTTGTGCCCGCAAGCACCGGATACACGGGAGCACAGTGGTTCGCGTTTTGGGTTCTGGCAGCAGACGTCATCGTGGGTTTGTCCATGATCATTCTGGGAATTGCCGGCAGACGCACGAGCTCAGTGGGCTGGATGGTGGCACCGCTCTTAGTGCTCTCGATCTTTGCGGTTCCACCGGTGAACGCGAGCATCAACGCAGGCCACACCAGCACCATTGTCACCGCAACCGTCATGGCAGACCAGTCCTATACGTCAGACGACTTCGACAGCATCTCGAGTGGCACATCCGTCGTGATGTCAAACATGGACATCAATCTGAGCGACTGGAGCACCAGTTCCGCCGCCGCTTCCACGGGGACTACAAAAAACTGTCCTACTGGAGACCTCACCCTCTTCCCCACCATGTCAAGTGTCACCATCGAGGTGCCAAAAGGCTGTGCGTGGTCGACGACTGATATGACGACCATCGCCGCCACCATAGAGGACAACACGGGCGGAGTCACAACCGCCGACTCCCCAAGCGACACACTCATCATCAAGGGACGCGCGGCGTTTTCCAGCATTGAAATCAATAACTGAGGAGTAAGAGCGATTATGAACGATACACACGATATGACTACTTCAGAAACCAATCGGAATGATCACGGTGACAATTCCGAACCCGCCACGTCTCCTATGGAGACCATACCGATCGATGCGGGTAGCGACGCGACGCAACCCATGCCAGCCGTTTCTTCGGTGCCGACCGCGAACGACTACGCCTACTATGACAGCGCCACACGCACGCGGGCAGAAGAGAAGATGGAGTACAAACGACGCCGCGCCGCGTGGAAGCAACAGCAACGAGCTTCCAAAATGTACGCGCACGAGGCATGGCGCAATGGGTATCCAGGCAACGGCTATGCAAACGGGTCACCCGCCAACGGTGCCCCAGGAACCGGCACGCCTGGAAACTACGGCGCCGCTTCATGGAACCCCGCGGATCCCAACGCCTATCCCCGCCCGGTGTATAAGCGCGGCCCAAACGTGGGCGCCATCGTCTGGGGCTGCATCATGCTGCTGGTGGGCGTAGTAGCACTGCTGTGGTTTCTTCTGCCGAACATCTTCCTCAATGCGAACATCTGGGCCATCATCTTCAGCATCGCCTTCGCCGCCATTGGATTGAGCCTTGTCATCGGTGCCATCGTGTCGTCACTATCAGGCCTGTGGCGTAAGAAGGGCTCTGAGGATTCAGCAGATTCCGTGCAGTAAAGCCCCAACGGAGTAGGCCTCGGGATATTCTTGAGGCGCATCATCACACACTCCGGGAGGACCTCATGGGCGCCATTGTGCAGCCGCTTGCTCTGCTCGCCATCATCGTTGCCGGCTACGGCCTCAAGCGCTCGGGAATGGTAAAGCCCACCGATTATCGCGTTTTGCAGAAGATCGTGTTCACCTTCACGTTGCCGGGCGCCATTATTTACTCGTTCTCCCAGCACAAGCCCGAAGTCTCCCTGCTGTGGATCTCACTGTTCGGGCTCTGCTGCGCGCTGCTGCCGCTGCCAATTCTGTTCCTGGCAAGCAAGAATCAAAAGATTCGCGACCGTTTTTTCCTCATGCTCAACGCCTCGGGATTCAACGTGGGCAACTTCTGTTTCCCTGTGCTTCAGGCACTCATGGGCGCAGGCGCCGTTCTTCCCGCGGTCATGTTCGACATCGGAAACTCCTTCATGCTGTCCGCCACCACAAATGCGCTCACCTCAACGATGCTGGGAATTCCACCGGACAAACCTCTTGATCAGGTAGTAGGTCAGGACGAATTCGGCAACGAGAAGCTCCTGGTAATCAAGCCCACGGACAAAGACGCGCGCCGTCTCGCCCGTCACTCCAAGGTGAAGGCGATTGCAAAATCGTATCTGTCATCGGTCTCGTTCGACGTCTACGTCGTCATGATCGTGCTGATGTGCGTTGGCATCGCCATCCCCACAGCAGTCGGTAATTTTGTGCAGCCTGTGGCTGTGGCGAACTCGTTTTGCTCCATGCTGATGGTGGGCATGCTCATGGACGTGCCGGCCAGTCACAAAGACACGAAACAAGTGGGTGCGGTGTTCGTCTGGCGCCTGGCGTTCTCCGTGCTTTTCTGCCTCGTGGCGTGGTTCTTGCTGCCCTTCGACCTCGAGACGCGCAAGGTTCTGGTGATTGTTGGATTGGCGCCAACCCCCGTCTTCGCCACTCTGTTCACGGACCGCGTGCTGGGGAACGCCCGCCTCGCAGGTTTCTGCCTCGCGGCCACCGCTGTGGTATCACTCGCGCTCATGACAATTTTCAACATCATTGTGCCGTCGTAAGCCACGCATCGTCATGAGTATCGTGCCGTCGTAGCCACGTATCGCCGTAAGACCGCAGATAGGTTTCAAGGCTTCAGCCCAGCAGCCCCTGAATATCCTCCGCCAGTGCGCGGAACGCCTTGCCTCGGTGAGAGATGGCGTTTTTCTGTTGGGCGCTCAACTGCGCAGACGTGAGCAGATCAGATCCTGCACGGCCCAGCGGCTGATCGTCCGGGACGAAAAGCGGATCGTAGCCGAAGCCGTTGATGCCCTTCGGCGAGCGCAACAGCGTTCCCGTCATCTCGCCAGTGCGCGTGATTTCCCAGCCACCATCGGCGGTGACGGGATGCGATGAAGAAGCAACAGCGCCCGTAGCTTTCTGTGCAACACTACCCGGCACCACGAGCGCAGCGCAGCACTCGAAACGAGCGGCACGCTTGTTATCCGGTATATCGGCAAGCTGGTGGAGGAGCAACTCATTGTTTGCCTTGTCGTCACCATGAACGCCCGACCATCGTGCGGAGAGGATGCCGGGAGCGCGGCCCAAAATGTCGACAATCAACCCTGAGTCATCCGCTACAGCAACGCATCCAGTGGCAGCTGCCACGAAGCGCGCCTTGAGCAGCGCATTCTCTTCGAAACTCGTACCCGTTTCCACGGGATCCTCCAGCTTGAGGTCTCCCGCAGTCACGAGATCGAGTTTCTTGCTCGCAGCCGCGCCAAGCCTCTCCTCAAGAATTTCCCTGAGCTCAGAAAGCTTGCCGTTATTGTGCGTTGCCAAAATGATGCGCATGATGTCTTCTCTCTTCCGGCATCAACGGACTGAATAAGCGAGCCGTACGATCACTCTGGATGAGTAACCCGGCCCACTATTCACTCGCCTGACGCGAGCGCCTCCCGCTGATACTTTTGCAGTTCCTTGTTACCCTTGGCGGCTAGATCCAGCAGGGTGTTGAGTTCGTCGCGGTCGAAGGGGCCGTGCTCAGCGGTTCCCTGAATTTCGATGAACTTGCCTTCGCCAGTCATCACCACGTTCATATCGGTTCCTGCGGAAGAATCCTCCGTGTAGGGAAGGTCAAGCATAGGCGTTCCGTTGATGATGCCCACAGACACTGCCGACACCTGATCGGAGAGAATCTTCTTGGATTCCTTGATATAGTGCTTTTTCTTTGCCCATGCAATGGCATCGGCAAGCGCAACGTAGGCGCCTGTGATGGAGGCAGTACGTGTGCCGCCATCAGCCTGAAGAACGTCGCAGTCAATGAGGATTTGATTCTCACCCAGCTGCTTCATATCGACGATGCCGCGCAGGGAACGGCCAATCAGGCGGCTGATTTCATGCGTGCGCCCCCCGATTTTGCCCTTGACTGCCTCGCGGTCGGTGCGTTGATTGGTAGCGCGGGGAACCATCGCGTACTCGGCGGTAACCCAGCCCAATCCTGAGTCTCGGCGCCAGCGGGGAACACCCTGTGTGAACGTCGCCGTGCACATGACGCGCGTGTTTCCACACTGAATGAGAACGGATCCCTCGGGTGCCTCGGTCCAGTTGCGCAGAATGGTGACGGGCCGAAGTTGATCGACCTCACGCCCATCCGAGCGAATCGCCTTACCATCAGCAGCGAGCACATCCTTGATCTGAACCATTCAACAGCCTCCATTCACCGAAAATCCCACGGATTTCACGCAAACTTCTTTGCACATTCCTTCATAGCTCTTCATCTGACGCTATCGGTGCGAGACGACAACCACCCGAATCGTCCACACTGTGTAAAAAGCTGGTACCTATGCGCATCTTTAAACAATTCTTTGTGGCGGTGTTCCGCCTCGCAGTCGCCTTCTTCGCCATCGCGGGCACCTACGAAGCCTGGACGGGAGCGATCCCCAGCAAATGGGTGTTCTTCACCATTCAGTCCAACATCGCCGTAGGGATTGTCTTCGCATGGGCGGGTCTGGCAACACTTCTACGTGGAGTTCAACCACCGGCGTGGCTCAAGGGCTGCCTGACTCTGTACATCCTCATCACCGGTCTCGTGGCGAACTTCATCCTGCACATTCAGGCGGGTGCCCCTTATGTTTTAGGGATCTCCACCACGCTCATGGTGCATGCCATCGTGCCTATCGGCGCGGCCATCGACTTCCTGCTCTTTGACTCCCACCGCCGCTTCAAGTGGCACTATGCGTTCTCCTGGCTCATCTATTTCCCGTTGTACTTGGGCTTCGTACTTCTGCGCGCGAACTTTTACCCGAATTCCGGTCCGGGCCACGATAATCTCCCGAAGAGCCCCTACCCCTATAACTTCATAGACGTGCAACAGATCGGTTGGGCGCAGCTCGGAATCAACATCGTGATCTATCTTGCCGCCTTTTTGGTGCTGGGTCTGATTATCGTAGGACTTGATAGGGCGCTGCCAGCAAAGGCGCTCGTCAGTACCGCACGCACCGGCAGATGAGGCGCAGGCCAGAACACCTAGCTTCCACCTTCATTCCAGATGAACGGCACACCACTTTCAAGGAGACGCAATGACTTCTAGCACATCGACTTCCTCGGCAATGACAGCGAGCACTGAGCCCACCACAGCTCTCATGACGGACATGTACGAGTACACCATGCTCGACGCCGCGCTGCGTGACGGAACAGCCGCCCGTCACTGCGTCTTCGAGGTCTTCGCGCGTCATCTGCCTGTGGGACGCCGTTATGGCGTTGTGGCAGGGCTCGGCCGCATCATCGAACTTGTCAAGAACTTCCGGCCCTCTGCTTCCGACATCGATTTCATGCTGGGACGCGGAGTCATCTCCAAGGACACCGCAAAGTGGTTGGAAGATTTTACTTTCACTGGCACCATTCGGGCATATCGCGAGGGTGAGGTGTACTTCCCCAACTCACCAATTCTCCAGGTGGAGGGGAGCTTCGGCGAGTGCACGCTGCTTGAGACGCTGATGCTGTCGGTCCTCAATTACGATTCCGCTGTGGCCTCCGCCGCGTCACGCATGAGTGCCGCCGCCGGAGATCGTCCCTGCCTCGACATGGGAGGACGCCGCACCAATGAGCACGCCGCCATCGCCGCGGCACGCGCCTCCATCGTGGGCGGCTTTGTGGGAACGGCGAATCTCGCCGCCGCAAAGAAATACGACCTGCCTGCCATCGGAACGGCAGCACACGCCTTCACCCTGTTGCACGACTCCGAAAAAGACGCCTTCGAATCCCAGATTGCGGCGTTGGGAAAGTCCACCACCGTTCTCACTGACACGTACAACATCGAGGATGCCATCGCCACGGCCGTTGCCGCCGCCGGCCCAGAGTTGGGCGCCATCCGCATCGACTCGGGAGATCTCGCCTCGCTGGCGCAAAAGGCGCGCAAGCAGTTGGATTCCCTTGGAGCCATCAACACGAAGATCACCGTGACCAACGATCTCGACGAATACGCGTTGGCGGCCCTCGCCACCGCACCCGTGGATTCTTACGGCGTGGGAACGCAGCTGGTCATTGGCTCCGGCGCACCCACCTGCGCCATGGTGTACAAGCTCGTGGAGCGTGAGGGCAACGACGGTCAAATGCACCCAGTGGCCAAGAAGTCCTTCGGTAAGGTCACGGACGGATGGCGCAAGAAGGCAGTGCGCGCCTACGAATACGACCTGGCGCAGGCAGAACTCGTCGTGGCGGGAAGCACCGAGGAACTATCCTCGTGGAGCGCTCCGGAGGGTGTGTCGCAGACGCGCGACCTACAAATCACCGCCATCGATCACGGTGACATTGACGAGTCGCTGGCGTCCAAGGATGCCCTCCTCGCCGCGCGCAGCTATCACAAGAAGGCGCTGGCAGAGCTGCCGATTACCGCACTGTCCCTGGCGGCGGGCGATCCGGCAATCCCCACGCAGGTAATCAATATCTAGTGGGAACTCAGCGACCCATTTCCTCGAAGATGCGCTTGCAATCGGGGCAAATGGGGTAATTCGAGGGATCCTTCTTCGGAACCCATACCTTGCCGCACAGAGCCACGACGGGCCGACCCGTCAACCGAGACTCGGCAATACGTTCCTTGGAGACGTAGTGTGCGTAGCGATCTTGGTCGCCGCCATCGTCCAGCTTAGAATTCTCAGAGACCTCCGGGCGCTCCAGCACCGCCGTACCGGTTGACTGATCCGGACTCGACAAAGGTTCTTCAGCAACTGCCACAATAATGTCCCATCCAATAAAGTTCCCGGCGCTCTCAGCGTCTTTTCTTTCACTATTCTACGAAGCGCTCCACGCCGCGAGTGAACAAAATCCCCATTGCACTCTAAATCTACGTCCCTTCTTACTTCCAGTATTCGAGGTAGCCTGAGATTATGACAATTGCCGTCTGCCCCGGGTCATTTGACCCCGTCACTTCCGGTCATCTAGACGTCATCGAGCGCTGTGCCAGACTCTTTGACAAGGTGTACGTGGTCGTCGCCATCAACGCGGCCAAACGACCCCTTTTCGACGAACGCGAACGCGTCTCTATGATTCGAGCCGCTCTGGCCGCTGACGGCTGCACCAATATCGCCGTCGCCGCAACAGACGGACTCATCACCGACTTTTGCGCCAGTGTGGGTGCCTCCGTCATCGTGAAAGGTCTGAGACAGAACGGCGACTACGAAGCGGAACTCGGCATGGCCTTGGTGAACAGGCAAATCGGCGGCATCGAAACGATGTTCATTCCCGCGGATCCCCTAAAGGAGCACATCTCCAGTTCCATCGTCAAGGATGTGGCCCGCCACGGTGGCGACGTGCGGGGAATGGCGCCAGATTCAGTTGTTCCGCGCCTGATTGAGGCTTTGAGGTCTCAGGAAGAAGAGGAAGCATGAGCAATTACACGGAAGACCCGGACGACCTCGCGCAGGACGACACAGGCGAGGCTCACATCTCCTCTTCGCACTTCATCGACGATACCGATTCTTCGGATTCCACCGCGGGTGGGTCACGCATCTCCAACTTCGCCGAAGACGGCGCCGACGACTACGCCGAGGACGACTACTCCTACGAGACGGATTCGCCCACACAGACGCAGGCCGGAGACTATGCCGCCGCCAATTCCACACCCTATGTGAGGGAATCGTCCACGGTTCGCGATCACACGACACAGCCCCGCTCCGCCTACGATGACGCGGAGGCCTCGAACAGCCATGAGGATTTCGGGAATGGTGGTTCTCGCGCGGAGTTTACGACGGCCTTCGACATCATCGATGAGATGCAAAAGAGTCTCGACGACGCAAAGTCCGTGCTTTTTTCCCCACAGTTTTTCAAAATCGACAAGGCCGAGTTCAGCGGCTTCCTCGACGAGCTCAAGAAGGTGCTGCCGGTTCAGCTTGAACGCGCCTCCGCGCTCATGCGCGAGTCCGAGCGCCGTCTCGAAGCAGCTCAGGAGCAATCCGAATCCGTGGTGCACGCGGCACAACGCAATGCCGAAGACATCATCGCCAAGGCAAACGAGCAAGCCACCTTCCTCGCCGGGCACCAGAACGTGGTTGCGCTGGCGGAAGAAAAGGCACGCGATATTATTTCGTCTGCACAGTCAAAGGCCGATCATGTGACGGAAGGCGCCAACGAGTATTCCGCCACGATGCTGTCCAATCTTGACACCGAGCTGGAGAAGCTCTCCCGCGACGTGAAGGGCGGCATTTCGATTCTGCGCACGCGTCAGCAGGAGGCCGCCTCCAAGCTCGGCCGCATTGACACGGACCCAGCCAACGGACACACCGGCGAGTGATCGAGACAATCACGGGCCGATACGAACGAGCGCGAATATGAGCGAGAGGAACGAGTAATGGCACACGCCACACCGCAGTATCCAAATCAGTCGCCATGGGCGATTCCTGTGGCACAGGTGGGCTCTCGCGCCGGTCAGAGCCTCGAAATCGACCGCGACTTCCCCGCCCCATCCGGAATCGGCGACGAATTCTATGGCGTGGCCGAAGGCTCGGACGTGCGCGTCGAGGCACGATTCGACTCCATCGTGGACGGTCTGATCTTCACTGCTACTGCCACGGCACGTGTCACCGGCGAGTGCGGGCGATGCCTCACCCCCATCGACCGCGACGAGGAAATCCAACTCAACAGCTTCATGCCGTACGAGTCGACCGCCGCCATGGCCAACGGAGCCAGCTCCTCCACAGGCAGAGGCGGCAAGGCCGAGCGCGAGGAAACCATCATCGCGGGCGAAGAGGAAACTGAGGATATCAATCCCCTCAGCCCCGGAGGCGACTTCGCCAATATCGAAACCCTCCTGCGAGACGGCTTCACCCAGGCCATCCCCGTGACACCGCTGTGCCGTCCTGATTGCTTGGGACTGTGCCCCCAATGTGGTCTCAATCTCAATGATCACCCCGACCATGTGCACGAGACCACAGATATCCGTCTGTCTGCCCTGGAAGGGCTCAAAGAAAAGCTCGAAGCCGCACGCGACGCCAATGACTCGCACAGCAAATAAATGACAAAATCGAGCGGATGCGTTAGTATACCTAAGGCTTAAGCAAAGTATCGATCGAAATAGAGGACATCATGGCACTGCCAAAGTACAAGACGTCGCGCGCCAACACACATTCAAGGCGTGCAAACTGGAAGACTGCCGCTGCCGCAACGGTGGCATGCCCCAACTGTGGAGCAGCAACCCTGCCGCACATGGCCTGCCCGAGCTGCGGTTCCTTCCGTGGCCGCACGTACCGTGCAGCACTGAAGAGCAACTGAGAAGCACGCTTCCAGCGAAACCCTGCCATCGACGGGTGGTGGGGTTTTCTGTTATCTGAAGTTGTTTTTGGGAGTATTGAGAGTTCGGCATTGAGTTTCCGGCGAAAGGATGGAGCGATATGGCAAAGACAGCGACCCACGCAGGGACATCCTTCCATTTGATTACCGATAACGGCGACGAGCTGCTGAAGGCGCTTGGAACCACTCTGGAGCCTGATTTGCTTGTGCATGCGCTCACGCACCGCTCCTTTGCCCACGAGAATCCGGGACTCCCCAACAACGAGCGCCTCGAATTCCTCGGCGATGCCGTTCTGGAACTCGTGGTGACGGAAACCATTTATACCGAACATCCCGACTTCCCCGAGGGCCACCTTGCCAAGATGCGCGCCAAAGCAGTCTCTGAGGATTCCCTCTCAGCCATCGCACGCACGAAGCTCAATCTCGGACCCTTCATCCTGCTGGGCAACGGCGAGTCCGACCAGGGCGGAGCCAACAAGAACTCCATCCTGTGCGACACGGTGGAAGCCCTGCTCGGTGCTACCTTTGTGGCGCATGGCATCGACGAAGCACGCCGCGTGGTGCATCGTCTCGTGGACGACACGTTGGCGGAAGTAGCCACCGAGGGACCAGCCCTGGATTGGAAGACCTCCCTCACTGTTCTGAGCCACAAGCTCAACATTGCCGAGCCCACCTATCGCATGGAAGTCGGAGGAGTGGAGTCTCAGCCTGTCTTCGTGGCACATGTGATTCTCGAGGATGGCACAGATGTGGCACAGGCGGAGGGCCCCTCCAAGCGTAAGGCGCAGCTAGCTGCCGCCGAAGTGGCCTACAATCGATTGTCCGCGCAGCGATAAACTCCCAACGAGTAGCCCCCTCGGACTAGACTCGCGGAAGTACGAAAGGTCACGCTGTACAGGGCTTGTAGTGGGCCGGCCAAAAGCTGTTGCCCCTCGCCTTCTCGGCATCGTCCAGACCATAATGTGGATGATCGCGTGAAACCCCCTCCTTGGGGTAATAGTCTTTCGAGAACCTATCAAATATTTGACGTTTCATTTCATGGGAACAAAGACCCACGAAGCATATGAATGAGAGGCACGCAATTATGGCATTACCAACGCCACTGCAGGCTTTCAGCGCTCTCCCCAAAGAGGGACCGCATGACAAGCACACTGTTTCCGGAGAAAAGATGACCGGAGCCCAGGCGTTGGTTCGCTCCTTGGAAGACCTCGGCGTCACCGACGTCTTCGGCATCCCAGGCGGTGCCATTCTGCCCGTCTACGATGCCATCAAGGACGATACTAAATTCCGCTTCGTCCTCACCCGCCACGAGCAAGCGGCAGGCCACGCCGCCGAGGGATACGCCGTGTCCACAGGCAAGGTGGGCGTCGCCATCGTGACGTCTGGCCCCGGTGCCACCAACATCGTGACCGCCATTGCCGACGCACAGATGGACTCCATCCCCATGGTTGTTGTTACCGGCCAGGTGGGCGCGGGAGCCATCGGCACCGACGCCTTCCAGGAAGCGGATACCCTGGGGATCACCTACCCAGTGGCCAAGCACTCCTTCCTCATCACCAACGCGCAGGACGTACCTCGCGTCATGGCGGAGGCGTACTACATCGCCGGATCCGGTCGCCCTGGCCCCGTCGTGGTGGACTTCACCAAGTCCGCCCAGAACGCCGAGATGGCCTACTCCTGGCCGCCTGAGAAAATTCTTCCCGGATATAATCCCGTGGAAAAGGCTCACGGCCGCGTTCTCACCGAGGCCACAACGCTCTTCCAGACGTCGCACCGCCCCGTTCTCTACGTGGGTGGCGGTGCCGTGCGTTCGGATGCTGGAAGCCAAGTCGCCCAGCTCGCGCATCTGACGGGTGCGCCCATCGTCACCACGCTTCCGGCGCGTGGCATTGTGCCTGAGTCGGATCCGCAGGTGCTCGGCATGCCCGGCATGCATGGAACCGTTCCTGCAGTGGGTGCTATTCAGCAGTCGGATCTGCTGGTTGCCATTGGCACACGCTTCTCAGACCGCGTTACGGGCCGTTTGGATCATTTCGCCCCCACGGCCAAGGTGATTCACATTGACATCGATCCCGCCGAGATCGGCAAGAACCGCACTGCGGATGTGCCGATCGTGGGCGACATTGCCACGGTACTCGACGATCTCATTCCGAAGATCGAGGCGGCTCATGCTGCTGACGGCACTCCGGATCTCACCGCGTGGTGGGATCAAATCAACGGCTGGGTCAAGGACTATCCACTGACGTACGACGAGCCCACAGACGGTTCTCTGGCGCCTCAGTGGGTCATTCAACAGCTTTCGGCGCATGCCGATCCGATGACGATCTGGGCCGCCGGCGTGGGTCAGCACCAGATGTGGTCGAGCCAATACATCGACTTCGAACACCCCCACTCCTGGATTTCCTCCGGAGGCGCAGGAACCATGGGCTTTGGTCTGCCCGCTGCCATTGGTGCGCAGGTCGGCTCGGATCGGGCATTCGGCGGTAAGAAACCCGTTTGGCTCATCGACGGCGACGGCAGCTTCCAGATGACGTCCCAGGAGCTCGCCACGGCCTTCCAAGAGTCCATGCCCCTCAAGATCGCCATCATCAATAACTCCGTGTACGGCATGGTGCGCCAGTGGCAAACGCTGTTCTACGGCAACCACTACTCTCAGACGAGCCTGCACGACGGCGATCCTACAAAGGTGTCGCTGCCGACTGACGGCACCACCACGCCCATCGAAGACAAGCACAGCGTCGACGTTCCCGACTTCGTGATGCTCGCACAGGCATACGGTTGCATCGGCCTGCGCGCTACCACTAAGGAAGAGGCGCTCAAGGCCATTGACATCGCGAATTCCGTGAAGGACCGCCCGGTGCTCATCGACTTCCGCGTGTGGAAGGACGCCATGGTGTTCCCTATGGTCCCTGCAGGTTCCTCCAACGACTCCATTATCTACAAGCCTGGCGTGGAACCGCTCAACGCCGGCGAACCGAGCGGCGTCGGAGTGGGCATCACTCCAGGTGCAGTACCTGCTGCAATCGGCAGCGCATCTGCATCTTCCGCAACGTCCGAGACGAGTCCGGACGCCACGTCTGGCGCCTCTGAATCCGGTACTGCAAGCACTTGGGAGGAAAAGTAATGGCAACGAATTACCCCGCATCGCGTCCCGGTTCAGAAAAGCACACGCTCAGTGTGTTGGTGGAGAATCGCCCCGGCGTTCTGGCACGTATCTCGGGCCTCTTCGCCCGTCGTGCGTTCAATATCAACTCGTTGTCCGTCTCCCCCACTGAGCGCCCCGACATCTCGCGCGTCACCGTGACGGCAGAGGTGGAGCAGATTCCGCTCGAGCAGATCATCAAGCAGCTCAACAAGTTGCTGCATGTTCTCAAGATCGTGGAACTCGATTCCTCGACCTCCGTTCAGCGCGAGCTGGTACTCATCAAGGTGGCGGCGAACGAGCACAACCGCTCCGACATTCTCGAGATTGTGAAGCTCTTCCGCGTGCGCGTCGTGGACGTTCATCCCGAGTCCCTCACCATCGAGGCAACCGGCTCCGAAGACAAGCTCGACGCCCTCCTCGGACTCTTGGAGCACTACGGCATCATCGAGCTCGTGCGCTCCGGTGCAGTCGCCGTGATGCGCGGCCCCAAGGCATTGGCTGAGAAGGTCACCGGCTCCGAGGTCACAGGCCGCTAACTTTCCGAAATCTAGGGCGTATTAAATCGGCCGTTAAGCGTTGATGGTTCAACGCTTAACGGCCGATTTAATACGCCCTCATAGTTTTTTGGCTAGCTTCAGCCAGCCTTGTTCCGTCCCGGCATCAGCCCTCCACGAACTCTGACAGTTCCATCCATTCGGCTTCAAGATCGCCGCGCTCTGAATCGGCTGCCTGCAAATCCTTGTTCAACGCCTCCAGAGCCGCGAAGTCGCTCCCGGCCGCAGCGGCCATTTTCTCCTCTATGCGGCCCTTCTGCTGCTCAATTTTCGCCAGCTTGCGCTCAATGGCAGAAATACGCTTGGTGGCGTCGTACTTCTTCTGCCGCAGCTCCTTGTCGTCCGCTTCAGATTCCGAACGCTCGTCGGCGCCCATGACCTCGGCGGCGGTACCGGCAACTGATGTTTCAGTCTGTCCGCCAGCAGTCGCGAGCGCGGCACGCCCCTTTGCCGTCAGCGCGCCAGTGTCGTCCACCATCGCGAGGTAGTCGTCCACGCCCCCGGGAAGGTGCTGCACCTTGCCACCAAGAAGCGCGAACTGGGCGTCGGTGACGCGCTCAAGCAGGAAACGATCGTGGGACACCACGATGAGCGTTCCCGGCCAGGTGTCCAGAAGGTCTTCCATGACGCCGAGCATGTCGGTGTCGAGATCGTTGCCGGGCTCATCCATGATCATGACGTTGGGTTCGTCCAACAGGATCAGCAGCAGCTGCAGACGCCGCTTCTGACCGCCCGAGAGGTCGTTGACCGGCGTCATGAGCTGTGCGGATTCAAATCCGAGCCGCTCAAGCAGTTGCGCTGGCGAAACTTCCTTGCCATCAACGATGTAGCTGGCCTTGTACCGGCTCAGCACCTCCTTGACGCGGGCGCTGCCCAGAGCCTCAATCTCGTCGAGTCTCTGGGAGAGAATCGCGAATTTCACGGTCTTGCCGATGCGCACATGCCCTTTCGTGGGCTCGATGCTGCCATCCATGATGCCCAGCAGCGTCGATTTGCCGGCACCGTTGGCACCCACGATGCCGAAGCGGTCGCCGGGGCCGATGAGCCAGGTTACGTCGTCAAGTACTGTGCGCACAGGACCCGTGGCAACTGGCTTGTACGCCGCGGTGTCGGGAAGCGTTGCTGCGTCTGTAGGCTCTTCAGGATTGTCCGATTTCGCAGAACTTCCGCTCTCGCCTTCATGCAGCGGGTACGTCTTCGTCACGTCCTTGAGGTCCACCACCTGCTTGCCCAGGCGCGACGTCGCCATCTGCTTGAGCTCCAGCGAGTTGCGCACTGGCGGTACGTCGGCGATGAGGGTCTCGGCCTCCTTGACGTGGAACTTCTGCTTGGTGGCACGGGCACGGGCGCCGCGTGTGAGCCATGCGAGTTCCTTGCGTGCAAGGTTGCGACGCTTTTCCTCTGCAACGTCCGCCTGGCGATCTCGCTCCACACGTTGGAGGATGTAGGCCGAGTAGCCGCCCTCGAACGGGTCGATGAGACCGTCGTGCACCTCCCACATGCGCTGACACACCTCGTCGAGGAACCAACGGTCGTGGGTCACTACGAGGAGCGCACCAGTACCGGCGGCCCAGCGATTCTTGAGATGCTCCGCCAGCCAGTGGATGGTCACGATGTCCAAGTGATTGGTGGGCTCATCCAGCGCAATGATGTCCCAGTCCTTCAGCAGCAAGCGCGCAAGATCGGCGCGGCGTCTCTGGCCACCGGAGAGGTCACCGATGCGCGCGTCGAGCGAAATGCCGCCCAACAGCGTCTGCACAATGTCTCGAGAACGAGCGTCTGAGGCCCATTCGTGATCCTCTCGGTTTTCGAGCGCCGCCTGCCGTACGGTGGCGGTGTCGTCGAGTGAATCACGCTGGTCGAGGATGCCGAGACTCAACCCGCCACGACGCGTCACGCGGCCGTCGTCGGGAGCCATCTCTTCAGAGAGAAGGCGCAGAAGCGTTGACTTTCCGTCGCCGTTGCGGCCGACGATCCCAATGCGGTCGCCCTCAAAAACGCCCTGCGTCACATCAGTAAAAATTGTTTTCGTGGCGAAGGCGAGTGAAACGTGTTCTAATCCAAGATCATAAATAGGCATCGTTTCACGATTTTATACCTACCCCAGTGCGTGTGCGTGAGATACGCAACGAGCGGCAAAACCAGAGAAGACTGAATCTGCAAACACTTTAATCTGGGTGTCATATTCCTCGAAGCCCTTTCGGATTGCGCCGATCTGAGCCTTCTTGAGCCCACCCACCATTTCAGGGGCCTTCAGCCACTGATCCAGCAGTGACCCATTGACCTCAATATGAAATTGCAGCCCTAGGGCGGATCCCAATCGGAACGCCTGATTCTTTGTGGCTACTTTGCCGTTTTCGGCGCTCGAACTCGCCAAAAGCTGCCCACCCTCCGGCACTGCCACCGTGTCCGTATGCCAATTGAGGACGGTGAGCTGCGAGGAAAACATGGCGAAATAATCATGCTTGTCAACACGCTGGATCGGTGCATACCCGATCTCGGAAACCTTGCCCTGCTTAAGTTTTGCTCCCAAAGCCGTAGCGATGATTTGGTGCCCCAGGCACACACCCAAAATGGGCTTGCCGCCGGTGACGCACGCACGCGCCAGCTTGGCCTCCGCCTTGAGACCGGGATGATTCTCCCAATCGGTGGCGCACTGAGGGCCACCCATGAGCACAACTCCTGCAAACGAGTCGAACTTGGGAAGCTTCGGTTTCTTCTCGTCCACGATGGAATCGATATCGACGCCGAGGCCCACTTCGTCGAGACTGTCAAGAATGCGACCGGGCCGCTCCCATGCGGCATGTTGAAGAATGAGAACCCGAGGTTGAGTCATATTTCCATTGAACACAAACAGGCAGACGCGCACACAGAAAAGGGCGGGCACACTCACACAGTGCACCCGCCCCAGAGGCCTTCAGCCAGTCAGTAACCTTATTTCGTCATTGCCTCGTCATTGCTTCGTTACTGCCTCCACGGCCTTGTCGAGCGTCTCCTTGGGCAGATACCCAAACACGGCAGCGGAATGCAGCGGCATCTCCATCATCATGGCGCGAGCGAACGGCTCGTCCGGAACGGCCTTGAGCAGGGCGTTACCGTCGATGCCCTCGAGAATCGCCACGCCCTTGGGATCGCTCAGCCACTCATTCACTGTCGACATGCCGGTGAGCGGAAGGTGCTTGCCATCGCCTTCGAGCGTGAGAGGTGCGGACAGCGCGATGTCGCGGCTGGAATGAGCAATCTGAATGGTGTATTCACCCGCAACGGCACGCCAGTCATGCAGACGCTCGGACCAGTAGGCGAAGGCACGCGAATCCAAGTCGAAACTCACCTCGCGGGACTCGCCCTCGGCCAGCGTCACCTTTGCAAACTCCTTGAGCTCGTGCACGGGGCGAGCAAGCGGAGTGGCGGGGGTTGCCGGCGGCGCCACGTAAAGCTGCACCACATCGGAGCCTGCGACGTGACCCGTGTTGGTGACGGTGACACTCACATGTGCCGACGTCGGACCGACCGGGGTCACGGCGAGATTAGAGTACTCGAACTGCGTGTAGCTGAGGCCGTAGCCGAAGGGATAGGAGACAGCGACCTTGGAGGTGTCGTAGTGGCGGTACCCCACGAAGACGTCCTCGTTGTAGTCCACCGAGCCCTCGCCACCGGGGAAGGTGTCGAAGCTCGGGTTGTCCTCGATGCGCACGGGGATGGTTTCGGCGAGGCGGCCGCTTGGATTGACGGTGCCCATCAGCACATCAACCACAGCAGCGCCACCGGCCTGGCCCAGCAGCCAGGATTCCAAGAGGCCCTTTGCCTGATCTTGCCAGCCAGCCACTGAGACCACCGCGCCGTTGGACAGCACCACGACCACGTTGGGATTGGCAGCAGCGACCTTGCGCAGCACGTCAATCTGCTTGGAAGGGATATCCAGGCTCGTACGATCGAAGCCCTCAGATTCAGCCAGCTCGGGCAAGCCCATGCACATGACCACCACAGCATGGGAACCAGCGAGCTTCTCAGCTTCGGCGGTGAGCGCGGCGTCTTGATCGGCGTCATCGAGCGTGAAACCAGGCGCAAAATCGACCGCGACGCCCGCTTCCTTGAAACCGTCAAGAACCGTGGTGAGCTTATTGGGAACAATGTGCGATGAGCCGCCACCCTGGTAACGCGGGGTGCGAGCGAACTCGCCGATGACTGCGACGCTCTTCGTGCCGTCGAGCGGCAAGATGTCATCGTCGTTCTTGAGCAACACAATGGATTCATCGGCGGCCTGGCGAGCAACCTCGTTGTGAGCTGCCACGTCATAGCGGTAGTTCTCGGCCTTCGCCTTTTCCATGGCAGGACGTGCCTTGTTGATGAGATCGAGGACTCCCTGCGCCATCGCCTCGAGTTGCTCAGCACTGATGGAACCCATGCGAACGGCCGTTACCACCTCGTCGTCGGTGTGGGACGGAGGCATTTCCAAGTTGAGGCCGCCGTTGAGGGTCGCCACGCGATCGTGCACAGCACCCCAGTCGGACATGACCATGCCGTCGTAACCCCATTCGCCACGCAGGACGTCCGTGAGAAGCCAGTGATTTTCGGAGGAGTACACGCCGTTGATGCGGTTATAGGAGCACATGAGCGTCCAGGGATGGGCGTGCTTGACGATGTATTCGAAGGCGCGGAGATAGATTTCACGCAGCGCACGCTCGCTGATACGGGCGCTCACGCGCAGACGATCGGTTTCCTGATTGTTGGCGGCAAAGTGCTTCAGGCTCGTGCCCACTCCCTGAGACTGCACACCCTCAATGAGGCCTGCGGCCTGCTTGCCCGCCACGAGCGGGTCTTCGGACCAGTACTCGAAGCAACGACCTCCGAGGGGATTCCGCTTCATGTTGACGCCGGGTCCCAGGATGACGGCCACCTGCTCCTGCAGGCACTCCTCACCCATCGCCACGCCCACCTTGCGCGTCAGCTCGGGATTCCACGAACTCGCCATGCCTGCTGCCGGCGGGAAGCAGGTGGAGGGGACGGCTTCCTGCAGCGCACCGAGCTGATCCGAATCCTGGGCCTTGCGCAATCCGTGAGGACCGTCAGTAATCATGTATCCGGGAATGTCTTTTGCCGGGATACCTTGCAGATGCCACAGATCGGCGCCAGACGTCAATGACGCCTGTTCTTCGAGCGTGAGATCCTTCGCAGTAATGTCAGTCATCATTGTCCTTTCAAACATCCTTGTCCTTCAGTTATTGGTAGATTATCACAGAAACCTACACACCCGCAGGTTTTTTGGAAAATATCGTACAATCGGTGGTACATGCACACCATAGGGCCCGATTCAGGAACTACCGTGCGCACACATCGGAGGAAAAATGACACAGGCGTCATCTCACAGATATTCAAAAGGTATTGCACGGCGACAGGAAATCATCAACACCGCCATGCAGACTTTTTCGACAGTCGGATACAACAAATCCTCCATGATGCACATCGCCTCAGAAGTTGGCCTCACCAGGGCCGGACTCGCCCATTACTTCCCATCGAAAGAGTCTCTTCTCACCGCTGTGCTCGACTGGCGTGACGCAGAAAACGAGAAACTGTTTCTTTCCCAGGACTCGAGCGAAGATGATCCGCTCGCATTTTTCCATGGTCTCCTCACTCTCACCGCTCACAACGCCACCGTTCCCGGCCTCATTGGCCTCTACACCATCCTCTCCGCAGAAGCTTCGGATCCCGAGCATCCCGCGCATGACTACTTCGTCAACCGCTATCGCCGCACCGTGGGCATGATGCGAGCGCACCTCGAATCCGCACAACGCGCAGGATACGTGCGCAGCGACGTCGACGTATTCGACATCGCCATCCGCATCACAGCCATGATGGATGGCCTGCAAACCCAATGGCTTCTCTCGAACGGCAACATCAGCATGGAAGGCCATTTGCGGCCGCTGTTGCAAGAAGTGCTCAACGTGCATTTGGACTAGAACTAACCGTCATCACAAACCCCATCTGTCGCAACGGTTTTATACGCTCGAGGCATGTCCAACGATGCGATTGACACTCCTTCCGCCGAAAGCCAGACCACGAGTTTGCGCCTGTACGACACGGCCACTCATTCAGTCACGCCTTTCACTCCCCTGACTCCGGGAGAAGTTCGCATCTACGTGTGCGGGGCCACCGTGCAAAGCTCACCTCACGTGGGTCATTTGCGCGCTGCCGTGGCCTTCGATGTGGTACGCCGTTGGTTCCTTAAACTTGGCTACAAAGTCGTGTTCGTGCGCAATGTCACCGACATCGACGACAAAATCCTCGCAAAGGCAGCCGCTGCCGGCGAGGAATGGTGGGCGCGCGCCTATCGTTACGAACGCGAGTTCACGCAGGCTTACGATCTGCTCGGCGTGCTGCCCCCCACGTACGAACCCCGTGCCACAGGCCACATGACAGACATGATCGATCTCGTTCAGCGCCTGCTGGACCGAGGTCACGCCTACGTCATTCCGAACGCCGACGGCACACCTTCGGGAAACGTCTACTTCGACGTTCCTTCATGGCCCGAATACGGCGCCCTCACACATCAGGAAACCGGAACGCTCGCGGCTGCCGACTCCAACGACGCTGATGCCGCGGTTGCCGATCGCATGGGCCCCTCTGTTGACGCCGCCGGCTCCGATAAATACAACACCGTCGACGCTGCCGACGAATCCGCCGATAAGCACAATCCCCGTGACTTTGCCCTCTGGAAGGCAGCCAAGTCAACGGAACCAGCGACGGCCTCCTGGCCTGCCCCCTTCGGCAAGGGCCGCCCTGGCTGGCATCTGGAGTGCTCGGCCATGAGTCACCGTTATCTCGGCGCGGATTTCGACATTCACGGCGGCGGCCTAGACCTGCGCTTTCCCCACCACGAGAACGAGATGGCACAGTCACGTGCGGCAGGCTGGGGATTCGCTCATCGCTGGATGCATTCCGCGTGGGTAACTCAGAGCGGCGAAAAGATGAGCAAGTCACTGGGTAACGGCCTTTCCGTGGGCGCCGTTCTCGCCGACCACAGCGCCTGGGTGATCCGCTACGCGCTGGCGTCCGTACACTACCGCTCCATGCTCGAGTGGAGCGATCAAACGCTTTCTGAAGCGGAATCCGCCTTCGAGCGCATCTCGCGCTTTGTTGCAGCTGCGGGCACTGCACTGGGAACACAACCAGGCGCCGATGAAGTGCAAGGGGTTCCGGCAGACGCACTTCCCGCCGATTTCGTAGCGGCCATGGACGATGACATCAACGTGTCCAATGCACTCGCCGCTGTCTTCTCTACGATTCGCCATGGGAACTCTCTCATTGCGGAAGGCGCTTCGGCGGATACGATTGCTTCGGCCCTTCTTCAGGTGCGTTCCATGCTCGACGTTTTCGGGCTCGATCCACTCAATTCGCAGTGGGCCAGCGCCACTAACGCCGCAGACGGCGAGGACTCCGCAACGGCGCACGCACTCGATGCTCTTGTCTCCGAACAGCTTGCTGCGCGTGCACAGGCTCGCAAGGATAAGGACTTCGCTCGTGCCGATGCCATACGAGATGCATTGACGAAAGCCGGCATTGAGATCGAGGACGGAGCAAGCGGCAGCACCTGGCACGTGTAAGGCATACAAGGCATCGGGAGCACATACGCTCCCGCACCATCCGCGCGTGGCGTTAGACTGAGCACTATGCCTACAGCTTTCAGTTCACTTACCGATCGCCTGTCGAACGCTTTCAAGCACCTCAAGTCAAAGGGCAAGCTTTCACAGGCCGATATTGACGGAACCATCCGCGAAATCCGCCGCGCCCTCCTCGACGCCGACGTCGCACTCGACGTGGTGCGTTCCTTCACTGCCCGCATCCGCGAGCGCGCTCTGGGAACGGAAGTTTCCGAGGCGCTTAACCCGGCACAGCAGGTCGTGCAGATCGTCAACGAGGAACTAACAGGAATCTTGGGTGCCGGCGTCGACCGACCCTTCAACTTCGCAAAGAACCCTCCCACGGTCATCATGCTGGCGGGTCTCCAGGGCGCTGGTAAAACAACCCTCGCCGGAAAACTCGGCTACTGGCTCAAGGATTCGGGACACACTCCACTCCTCGTCGCCGCGGATTTGCAACGCCCTAACGCCGTCACCCAGCTACAGGTGGTGGGCGAACGTGCAGGCGTTCCCGTGTATGCGCCCGAGCCGGGCGTCTCCTCCGAAGTCACTGACGTTGTGACCCCGGGAGCCTCCACGGGCGATCCCGTCAAGGTGGCGAAGGACTCCATCGAGGTCGCCAAGCAGAAGCTCTACGACACCGTCATCATCGATACCGCAGGCCGCTTGGGCGTGGACGAAGAGCTGATGACGCAGGCTCGCAACATTCGCGACGCAGTGAATCCCGAAGAGGTGCTGTTCGTCATCGACGCCATGATCGGTCAGGATGCCGTTCGCACGGCCGAGGCTTTCGACAAGGGCGTGGACTTCACCGGCGTGGTGCTTTCCAAGCTCGATGGAGACGCACGAGGCGGTGCGGCGCTCTCCGTAGCGTCCGTCACGCACAAGCCGATTCTCTTTGCCTCCACGGGTGAGGGGCTCAAGGACTTCGAGGTCTTCCACCCCGACCGCATGGCCTCCCGCATTCTCGACATGGGCGACATTCTCACGCTCATCGAGCAGGCACAGCGCCAGTTCGACGAGGAAGAGGCCAAGAAGGCAGCCGCCAAGATTTCCGAGGGAAGCTTCGGACTCGACGACTTCATGGATCAGCTGCAGCAGGTGCGCAAGCTTGGCCCCATGAAGAATCTCCTGGGCATGATTCCCGGCATGGCGCAGCACCGCGCCGAACTCGAACAGTTCGACGAGAAGGAAATCGACCGCACTGAGGCCATCATTCGTTCGATGACACCTGCGGAACGCAAAGATCCCAAGATGATTGACGGCTCGCGCCGAGCCCGCATTGCGTACGGCTCCGGCGTCACGGTATCCGCAGTCAACAGCCTGCTGCAGCGGTTCGAGCAGGCCGCGAAGATGATGAAGCGCATGTCCAATGGCTCGCGCTCGATGCCTGGCATGGGGATGCCCGGAATGGGTGGCCCTGGCGGCAACAGCAAGCGCAAGAAGGGCAAAGGCAAAAAGAATAAGGGCGGCAAGTCCGGCAATCCGATGAAGCGCGCGCAAGAGGAACAGGCGCTGCGCGATCGTTTGGCGGGTAAGAGTTCGGGGTCTGGCTCTAACTCCGGCTCTGCGTTCGAAAAGCCCAAGCAGGAACCGGAGATCCCAGGATTTGGCACAGGCGCCGGTTCCGACGGATCCGCATTCCCCGGTGGCATGCCCAGCCTTCCCCCGTCTCTGTTTAATAGGTGAGAATTTTAGGTGAGAATTTCGCTCACTGATGACAGTTGGCAGTGATATCGGCTCCCAAGATCCTTTCCGGTTCTGGGAGCCGATATCACTAATGAACGCCTTTTGCGCGGCGTCTCGTTCATGTGATTAAATTATGAGTTGTTATCTGTGCTGGCGGACCCTCTCATGCCGACTCGACACAGGGACAAACGCAATCCAAGGCTTCGGTGCCCCACACCTAGCCGAGGAGAGCACCTATGCAATACAAGGAGAGCCATTTTGGCAACCAGGATTCGTTTGAAGCGTATGGGTAAGACACGTTATGCGTTCTACCGCGTCGTCATTGTCGATCAGCGCAAGAAGCGCGACGGCAAGGTCATCGAGGAGATCGGCACGTACGATCCGAACACCCAGCCTTCAACCATCAAGATCAACTCTGAGCGCGCTCAGTATTGGCTCGGTGTCGGCGCACAGCCGTCCGAACCGCTTCTCGCACTGCTCAAGATCACCGGTGACTGGCAGAAGTACAAGGGCCTGCCCGGCGCTGAAGGAACTCTCAAGGTGCCCGCTGCTGCAGCAACTGCAGAAGAGCGCATTGAAGAGGCTGCAAATCAGGCTCAGAAGCTGAAGGCCAAGAAGGCTGAGGCTGCTGAGAAGGCCAAGAAGGAAGCCGAAGAGGCTGCCGCTGCTAAGGCCGCTGAGGAAGAAGCCGCAAAGAAGGCAGAAGAAGCTGCTGCTCCGGCTCAGGCCGAGGAAGCTGCTCCCGCTGCTGAGGAGAAGGCAGAGTAATTATGCTCGCTGAAGCACTTGAACATCTCATTAGCAATATCGTCGACTTCCCCGAGGATGTTTCCGTCAAATCGTACGAGAACAATCGCGGAGAACTCCTACGAGTGCGCGTGAATCCGGAAGATATCGGTCGGGTTATCGGCCGTTCCGGTCGCACTGCCAACGCCATCCGCACGGTTGCTCAGGCACTGTCTGATCATCGCGTCCGGGTCGACATCATGGACGTGCGCCGATGACTCAGGATGCTTCATCCTCTCGAACAGACCCTCAGCAACCAACGTTGTTGAGGGTCTGTCGTATCGGGCGCGCCCAAGGACTTAAGGGCGAGGTCAACGTCATGAGTTTCACTGACGACCCGGAAGATCGCTTTGCTCCCGACTCAGAACTTCAGACTCGCGATGGTCAGGTGTTCACGGTGGAACGCTCGCGCCAGTTCAAGGCGCGGTGGATCGTGAAATTCGAAGGTGTCGACGACCGCAACGCCTCCGAGGCGCTCAACGGCACGGTTCTCTACATCGATCCCGATGACTATGAGGCTGCGGACGACGATCTCGACAATGATTCCGATGCCGACGACGGCTATTACTTCACCGATCTTGTGGGGCTAACAGCCATTTTGGAAGACGGGACCGTTGCTGGCACTGTCACCGAGGCGTACGACCGTCCCGGACAGTCTCTTTTGGAAATCACTGAGCCCAAGGGATCCGTCAGTCTCGTACCTTTCGTGGAAGAGATCGTACCCGACGTTGACCTCGAAGCCGGCACCGTGACGCTGAGTCCTCCAGATGGGCTGCTGCAGGAGCACTGACCTCCTGATGCACAAGCCGCATGTATAACGAGATTTCTTGGGTCTGGACTCACGCGAGTTCAGACCCTTCGTTAATCTTGACCTCATGCAGATTGATATCGTGTCCGTGTTCCCTGAATTCTTCGACAGCCTCAACGTCAGCCTTCTCGGCAAAGCCCAGGAATCCGGTCTCCTCGATATCCACGCACACAATCTACGCGACTGGACGCACGACGTGCACCACTCCGTCGACGACACCCCTGTGGGCGGCGGCGCGGGAATGGTCATGAAGCCGGAAGTCTGGGCGGAATGCCTCGACGACCTCCTGCAGCTCCCGGATACCGGCGCTGCCCCACGCTCTCTTCCTGAATCCTCCCCCGACAAAGCCGTTCTTATTTTTCCAAATCCGTCTGCGCCGCTCTTTACACAGACAGCGGCAACTGAGCTCTCCCGCGCACAACACATCGTTTTCGGCTGCGGCCGCTACGAGGGCATCGACGCACGCGTACCCCAGTATTACGCAGAACAGGGCGTGGACGTCCGCGAATACTCCATTGGTGACTATGTGCTCAACGGCGGTGAAGTGGCCGTCTACGCCATGATAGAGGCCATCACACGCCTCATTCCCGGCTTCATGGGCAATCCTGAATCCATTGTCGAGGAATCCTACACGGGCGATCCTCTGCTAGAGCATCGCCAATTCACCAAGCCGGCGGTGTGGCGCGGCCTGGCGGTTCCCGAGGTGCTCACCTCCGGAGACCACGGCAAGGTCGATCGTTTTAGGCGGGACGAAGCACTGGAGCGCACATCACGCCTGCGACCCGATTTGATTGAGCTTCTCAATTGCGCCGATCTCGACAAGGCGGATCGCAAGACTCTCATTGAGCTTGGTTGGGAAGTGAGCTCGGTGCATCCTCGCCATCTCGTGCAGAAGAAGCAGGCCTGAGCACGCGGGATGTCGTACATCTCCTAGTAGCTTAGGCAGTAGTGAAACATGAACCCCTACCTTTGCACCTCGAAAGCGAGCATCACATGGCCCTGAGCAAGAAGCAGATCAAGCAGCTGAAGACGATGGCTATCCACATCAATCCATTGGTCACCATCGGGCGCAACGACATTACCGATACGTTGACGCAGCAGGCTTCTGAAACTCTCGATCAGCGCGAATTGCTCAAGGTGGCGGTGCAGGACGGGTCGAGTCTATCGGCAAAGGAAGCTGGCACGGACCTTGCTGAGCGCCTCAGCGCCGAGCTGGTGCAGGTGATCGGCAATCGCTTCGTGCTCTACCGCAAGACGTCACGCGACGACGTGGAGAGCATCAAGCTCGTTCGCGCCTGAGCCAGCCGCTGCGTTCGCTCGACGCTCGATTGAATTCCTCACGAGTATTGCAGAATGTGAAAAATACGGTGATAGCTCCACACCTCACGCAGCGACATACGTTTGATGCGACGCACATGCACATCATGAACGCCGTCGACGTCACGCCAGAGGCAACTCTTGATTCTGTGATCATCGAGGGCGCCTCGAGTGGATCCCTTGCCTGGCCACAGGTCACTTTTCTTGAGGTGCTCGTTCACAATGTATCAGCGGAAACTATTGACCTCTCCGACGCTCATCTCGGTGACTGCACCCTCCGAAGTGTCACTGCAGCCACACTTGAAACGACACGGTCGGGAATTGCCTCAGCCACTTTTGACTCCTGCAGATTCGGAGTAATGAAAGCAAGCGAAGCCGTGCTCCGCGACGTTGAATTCGTGGGATGCAAGATCGACTACCTGAATCTGCGGTCCGCAAAACTGCGTGACGTGAGTTTTCGCGACTGCGTCATCAGCGAATTTGACGGGATTGACGCCGATCTCACGCGCGTCAGCTTCCCCGGAACGCGCATCAACGATTTCTCCGCACACGGTGCACGCTTGAAGGACGTTGATTTGCGGACGGCACAACTACGTGGGATAACAGATGCAACCGGTCTTGCCGGAGTGACCATGACGCATAGCCAAGTACTTGACCTCGCCGACGCCTTCGCAACGCACCTCGGCATCATCGTCGCAGCAGAATAACCTACAGAATGTGTTCCATGCCGATCTTTTGCGGCACCAAACCCATGTGTTCATAGAACGCGACGGCGCTGGGATTGCAGCTCCACACATTCAGAGTGACGTTGTAGCACCCAGCACTCTTCGCAAAATCGACGACATAACGGTAGAGGGAAGAACCCACGTGAGAGCCACGAGAGGTGGCGTCGACGCAGAGGTCATCGATGTACAAGGTGGTGATGTCCGTCAGAATGTTGTCATGCGGGTGCCGCTGGAACACGCAAAAGGCATATCCGAGAATGGCATCTGAGCCCTCCGCAGGATCACTATCGACGGCCACGAAGATCGGGCGCTCATCATCTTTGATGATCTCCCGAAGCTGATCGTCAGTATATTTGCGCGCACCCGTCTTGAAGAGATCGGGACGTCCCTGATGATGCACTTCGAGTACTTCGCTCAAGAGACGATCGATTCCTGAGATATCCCCCTCGGTTGCCCTTCGGATTTCCATGTGTGCTTCCATAAATCCCTACAGTAATGAGCGATGTCTACCAATAGAAAAGGACCACGTCCGAAGACATGGCCCTTCTAAAAATCATTGCCCGGATAATCAGTCGTTCAGGCCGAAGACCTTCACACGATCCTCGATGGGAGCGAAGTCCTTGTCACCAGCAGGAGCTGCGACGGCACCGAACGGCATCTGAGCGCGCAGACGCCATGCAGCCGGCAGACCGAAGGTGGACTTCACCTCATCGTCGATCAGCGGATTGTAGTGCTGCAGAGAGGCTCCCAGGCCAGCCTGTGCGAGCGCAACCCACACCGCGTGCTGCACCATGCCGTTGGCCTGCTCAGCCCACGGGTCGAAGTTGTCGGCGTAGAGCTTGAATTGCTCTTTGAGGCTGTCCGTAACAGCAGCGTCATCGAAATACAGGATGGTGCCGTGACCCGCAGCGAAGCCCGCAATCTTCTCTTCGGTGGAGGAGAAGTTATCGGCGGGAACAATCTTGCGCAGGGTTTCCAAAACGATGTTCCACAGCTTCTTGGACTCTTCGCCGAAGAGCACCACGACGCGAGCAGACTGATTGTTGAACGCGGAAGGAACGTGCTTCACCGTATCCTGAACGAGCGAGACGATCTGCTCATCCGAAATCGGCGAGGTGTTGCCGAGCGCGTAGATGGTGCGACGCTTCTGCAATGCTGCTTCAAAGTCCTGAACTGCCATGAAAAACTTCTTTCTCTGAATTTCTTTAAAAGGTAAGCGGGCATAAGGCCCTTTTAGAGGTTAAGGGAAATGCGGCCACTTCATAAGCGACTTCGCTGTACGAGTATCTCCTGTGATCGTGCCCACACTTGGGAATAGATTTTACTCCTCTGCACGCACCAGATACGTCACGGCAGTCTCCCCATAGGAACGCGCCTGTTCCACTGCCCACCCCTCGGGAACCGACGGCGCCGCCGAACGCGACGAGCGCTCAGTAACAATCACTGTCTCTTCGCCATCAGCCAATGCGCCAGACGTCGTCAACTGTTCCACAAGCGCATCGAAATCTGCATCGGAATACTCATAGGGTGGGTCAAGGAACAC
Source organism: Bifidobacteriaceae bacterium (assembly GCA_022651005.1). Taxonomy (GTDB): domain Bacteria; phylum Actinomycetota; class Actinomycetes; order Actinomycetales; family Bifidobacteriaceae; genus JALCQC01. The sequence continues at coordinate 125,980 of JALCQD010000004.1, read as the reverse complement.
GAGCGAGTAGTCATCGCCCTCTCCTAGCCGCGCCGCAACAGTTTCCGCCTTGCCCCGCCGAACTGAAATCTGCACGTCGGGAGTCCACGCACCCAACTTTTTCACGCGCGCCGTTGCCTGCTTCAGCAACGCAACGGCTGCGGGCGCCGCGTCCACGACAACCGCGCTGCTCGCTCCACGCGACAAGGCCTCGAAAGCGAGTGCGCCGGTTCCTGCGAAAAGATCAAGCACACGGGCATCCTCGAGGAATCCGCTGTTGTCCAAATGAGAGAAGAGAGCCTCTTTTACACGATCCGTCGTGGGTCGCGTTCCGGTTTTCGGGGTGTCGAGGGAGAAACCTTTGAATCGTCCGGAAATTACGCGCATATGAACATGATAGCTGTCAGGGGGAGGAGCGAAGAGAAAACGGCGGCACCAACCGCATAAACACACGGCGAACAGGAGAACTGCGACTTATGGTCGCAGCCATCTTTACAGCAAACAGCAAACCACACGGCGAACAGGAGAACTGCGACTTATGGTCGCAGCTCCTTTTTTATGTCCTCGTTAAATACTTTTCCTTGCCGTGCATGAAGTCCAGAATGGCTCCTGCAAGCTGCGGCTGGGCACTGAGATCACCGCCAGAGGCATCCAATACCTTCTGTGCCTCTTCACGCGCCTGCGTAATCAATGGAGCGTCCTTGACCACGCGTAGCAGCTTCAACGATGACTTGCCGCCGGATTGTGCGTCTCCGAGGACGTCGCCTACTCCACGCAGTTCAATGTCCGCCTGCGCGATGGTGGCACCGTCCGTAGACGTGCGAATTACCTCGAGTCGTTGCGCCGCCACGGAATCAGGCTCTGCTCGCGACACCAGGAATGCCCATCCTTGTGTGCCTCCACGCCCCACGCGGCCACGCAGCTGATGCAGCTGGGAAAGCCCGAAGCGGTCTGCATCGAAAATCACGATGCAGCTGGCAGCCGAAACGTCCACTCCCACCTCAATCACAGTGGTGGACACAAGCAAAGGCGTGGCACCGCTGGCAAAGTCCGCCATCACGCGAGTCTTGGTCTCCTCGTCGTCGCGTCCTGTCAGTGTGGCAACAGAAATGCCCGAGAACTGTGGCAAGGCGGCAAAACGAGTGGAGATTTCGGCCACTGAATGCAGTGGCGGCTTGGGCTCTGCGGCCTCGGTGTCATCCATTCCGGCATCATCGAAAAGATCCACGTAGTCCGCACCGATTTCTGCCGCGGCATTATGTGCAGACTTCTTCGCCGAGACTTCGGCATCCCCTGGTTCACCAGCGGCGCTCGCCTCATCGATGGCGGGGCACACCACGTACGCCCGCTCCCCCGCATCGATGCGCTTACGCAGATGCCACAGCATGGTGGCCATGAGTTTGTTGTCGGCTTCGGGAATGACGAAGGTCGAAATCGGCTTGCGTCCCCCCGGAAGTCCTTTGAGTTCAGAAATCTCGAGGTCCCCGAACCATGTCATGGCGGCGGTTCGCGGAATGGGCGTCGCCGTCATCACCAGCAAGTGCGGCGTGCGCTCGGATTTGGAGGTGAGAGCATCGCGCTGCTCCACGCCGAAGCGATGCTGCTCGTCAATGATGGCAAGCGCAAGCTTGGGCGCCTGGAAAGTCTTGGAAAATGCGGAATGCGTGGCGATGACGATACATGGCTCCCCGCTCGCCACCAACGCCAATACTCTACGCCGCTGCGCGAGTTTGAGCGCTCCCGTGAGCAATACCACGGGTGGCACATCCCCGTCGAGCACTGCCCCCAAGGCCTCACACTGCTCCGTGATCTTGCGATAGTGCTGCTCCGCCAACACCTGAGTAGGCGCCACCAGTACGCTCTGGTACCCGGCATCGACGACCTGCAGCATCGCGAGAAGTGCCACGATGGTCTTGCCGGATCCCACCTCGCCCTGCATGAGGCGTTGCATGGGATGCACGCTCGCGAGATCATGGGAGATCTGTGAAGTCACCTCACGCTGGCCGTCCGTCAGATCAAACGGAAGGGATTCCAGAAGGCGCGCGGGCAACGAGTCCGGTTGTGCTGTGACATCCGGGCAGGGGAAGGCATCTGTTTTCTGCGTAGCAGCGCGTGTATGCAACAGTGAGATTTGAGAGACAAATGCCTCTTCGAATCGCATGGTGTAAATGCCGCGATGAAAAGCGGCCACGGAGTCCGGGCGATGAATGGCACGGAAGGCGTCACCGCGCGAGAGCAGGACGCGGCCGTTTTCGTCTGTCGTGACCTCACGTACGGACTCGGGAATGATGTCAGGGACACCCTCCCCTTGATCCTCCAGAGCCGTGAGCGCCTCGAGAATGCACTCGTGGATACGCTCCGAAGAGAAGCGAGCTGTTGCGTGGTATACGGGAACTGGCTTGGTGACCTTCTCGAGCGCCTCGTCGGCGGTGCCGGCATCGAACCCTTCTCCGATGACGAGCACCTCCGGATGAGCGAACTGCAGCGTGTTATTGAATACCGTTGGAGTGCCGCACACCACCACTTCCTCACCCGTGCGCAGTTTGGAGAGCATCCACGTGATGTAGTTCTTCTTATACGAGAAGAACACCAGTTGGGCAATGCCAGAGGGACCAGATTCCGTGAATTCCGAATCCTCCACCGTTATTTCGAGACGAGACCCCGAGCGAGCGTGCAGAGGGATAGCCCGCGCCTGCGCAATGCGGGCGCGAAAAGCGATCGGCTCCCCCACCTTTGCCGACCGAAGCCCTCCTTGGGGAACGGGGTCGGTGACGCGGAAGGGATAATATGTGAGAGCGTCCTCCACTGTGAGAATGCCGAAGCGTTTGAGACTTGAGGCACGTCTCGTATTGCTGAGGACGGACGACATCAGACTGTCCAAACCAACACTCATGAGACCTCCCTTAAACACGCTCTGTTCGCGTTCCTCACATACTCAGAATATAAAAAACCCGAGGGGTTGAGCCCTCGGGTAGAAGTCTAAACGCCAATCAGGCGGTAGCACGCGCAATCTTGCCAGCCTTCAGGCAAGAAGTGCACACGCGGAGGCGGATGGTGCTGCCATCGCCCGCGTCGGTGCGAACCGTCTGGAGGTTCGGCATGAAGCGACGCTTCGTGCGGATATGTGAATGTGAAACGCTGTAACCGGTCTGCGGTCCCTTGCCGCACACTGCGCAACGAGCTGCCATGATGTGCTCTCCTATACCTAATTGCTGACTCAAGTCTTCCGGTGTCAAGATGACGCTAAGCCAGCCTGAACACGCAACTTCACTAGAGTACAGCAGAATTAGATTTCTATCAAGCTGTGAGCGTGACGGCACGCAACCTTTACGCCAGCACACCCTCGATGAGTTCCATGATGACCTTCTCATACGGCAATCCCGAGGCCTCCCACGCACGCGGATACATCGAAATGGACGTGAATCCCGGCATCGTGTTGATCTCATTGACCATCACCTCGCCGCTGGGAAGCACAAAGGTATCCACCCGCGCCAAGCCTGTGCCATCAACTGCTGTAAACGCCGCAGCCACAGTGTCACGCACACGCTGGAGCACGTCTTCGGGAAGGTGCGCAGGCACTTCCACGTGCGACGCCGCGGAATCCGTGTACTTGCTGTCGAAGTCGTAGAAGGCATCGTCATCTGCGGCGCGCGCATCGAGCACAACCTCGCCCGGCCAGCTCGTGCGCGGCGCACCGGTCTTCGTGGCGGCAAGAACTGCGCACTCAATCTCGCGCCCCTCTATTCCCTGCTCAATGAGAACGCGCCAATCGTGCGGTGCCGCCTCGTACACAGCAGCCGCCAGCTCTTCAGGCTTCTCGACTTTGCTTACACCGAAGCTCGACCCAGCGCGTGACGGCTTCACGAACAACGGATAGACGAGATCGGCCGCCGCCACACGCGCCGCGAGATCGTCCTGATTCGCCGCAAAGTGAGAGGCATCGTCGAACAGACGAGCATCCACCGTAATGCCAGGAGCCACGGGAACCCCGGCAGCCGCGAGAAGAATCTTGGTGTAGTGCTTGTCCATGCACGCAGCCGAGGCGAACACGCCACATCCCACGTAGGGAACGTTCATCATCTCGAGCATGCCCTGAACGGTGCCATCCTCACCATAGGGACCATGCAGCACGGGGAACACGGCGTCGATATGGCCAAGAGACTCGAGCTGAGCCTCGGCAGAGGTCCCAGAAGCCCCTGGAGCCGTGGCGAAGAAACCGTCTCCACCTTTCGACACATCGGCAACTACGAGGCGTGACGTCGGTGTCAACGTCACCTCCGGCATATCCCCGTTGTCGAGACTCCACGTGCGCGGATCCACGTCGTTGATGACCCATTGGCCCTGTTTTGTGATGCCGATCGGCACCGGCTCAAAACGGTCACGGTCGATGGCACGCAGCAGACTCGCTGCAGAAATACACGAAATGGAATGCTCGTCGGCCCGTCCTCCAAAAAGAACTGCGACCCTCTGCTTGGCCATACTTGCCTCTACCTTTCACCACACCTGCTGAACGTTAATTTGGGAAGCACCGTTTTGGGAAGCACCGTTAAGAGCACTGCCCGCCGCGCTGAAGAATCTATTCGAATCTATTCGGACGTGATCTCGGAACCGAACAGCTCCGCCATCATTTGCTTGAAGGAATAGCCGTCGTTGATCACGCGACTCATGGCACGCGCCAACGGCATTTTCACTCCCAGGCTCTCTGCCAACGCCACTGCGGCACCCGTTGTTGGGACACCCTCCGCCACGCCGTTGGATTCCTTCGTTGCCTCCTCCACGCTCAGCCCCTTGCCGAGGTTGAATCCGAAGGTGAAATTGCGGCTCAGGGGCGAACCGCAGGTCGCCACGAGATCTCCAAAGCCCGCAAGTCCCTGGAAGGTCTCCGCCTTTGCCCCCGCCGCAAGGCCGAGAGCCGTAAGCTCGGAAAGTCCTCGCGTCTCGATCATCGCGGCCGTATTCTCGCCGTTGCCAGCACCGCGTGCCATGCCCACGGCAAGCGCCACTACGTTCTTGAGCGAACCGCACATCTCAAGTCCGATGACGTCAGTGGTGACGAAGGGCTTGAAATACGTGGTCGAGCACGCACGCGCCACGGTGTGCGCCGCTGCTAAATCAACGGAGGCCACCACGGTTCCCCCAGGTTGGCGCATGGCGACTTCCTTGGAGAGGTTGGGACCGGACACCGCGGCAAAACGGGCCTCTGGCAAATCCAGGGCCTCACGCACCACTTGGTCCATGCGCTTCTCTGTGCATCGCTCGATGCCCTTCATCAGAGACACCACGATGGCAGTGGACGGGATGAAATCCTTGAAATCTGCGAGCGCACCGCGTGCCGCCTGCGCCGCGATGGCTACCACAACAATCTCCGCGTGTTCCACTGCGGCCGCGCGGTCTCCCGTAGCCGTCATGCCGTCAGGCAGACGGTCGACAACCGGCAGACGGGAGGAGTTGCGATGATTGTTGTTGATGTCGTCAACGATCTGAGACTCTTTGGCCCACATAGTGACCGAGTTGCCGGCATCCGCAAGAACTTGGCCGAACGCGGTTCCCCACGCACCGGCACCTAGAACAGTGATTTGCGCCATGATTCATTACCTTACCGCTACGTGCCGTCTGCCACGCAGCGGCCGGGACACCTTCGCACAACCGTTTCAGGCGTATCTCAGGCGTCCCCACCCAGGCACAGAGGCATTAAGGAGCGCGGCGGCCGGCGCTTACATACTCACCGACCTTACGCAACCCCTTATGCGGCCAAATCTTCCCGCTTCTTCATTTCCATGATGGCGGAGACTTCCTGGTTGTTCTGCACCATGCGCGCCATGATCTCGATGTCTGGCTGGATGTGGTTGAAGAACTGGTAGTAGCCGGGGCACAAGTAGTTCTGCTGGTGCACACCGTCCTTTGCCGGAATGAAACGGTCCTTGGGGCATCCGCCGTTGCAGGCCCAGCGTACCGGGCACTTCTTGCACTGCTCAGACAGCCCCGTGAACTTATCCATGCCGAATTCGCGCTGCTCGGGAGAAGCGACCACGTCTGCCAGAGATCTTGTTGCCACGTTGCCACGCTCGTAACCGGGCTCCACCCAGTGGTCGCACGCGTAGATCTCGCCAGTGTGCAAAACCGCCACCTCACCACCGCAGACGGGGGCGTGCGTGCACAGCGTGTATTCGCCCAGGGCATTGCCCAAGGTCACGTCGAAGAGTTGCACGAACACCTTGCCCACGTCGCGGCGCACCCACTCGTCGTAAATGGCAGAGAGGAAATGACCTAGCTTGATGGGTTCCACGGAGCGGGAGGTGACGTCCGATCCCTCCTGACGGTAGAGCGGGCGCTTCGTGTGCTTGTCGTGCCAGCCGGCCTCGGCCAACGGCAGTTCCGCACGCGTGACACGTTCCACGATCGGAATGAACTGGATGTACTGGGCACCGAGCTCGTCCCTGAAGTAGCGGTATACCTCGAGTGCGTGATCCTCGTTGCCGGCGTGCACCGTGCAGAGGATGTTGGTGTCCACGTTGTACTTCTGCAGGATGTTCCAGCCGCGAATCACTTGCTTCTGAGTGCCGTGACCAGCACGATTGACGCGGTAGATGTCGTGGTATTCCTCCGGGCCGTCAATGGAGATGCCCACGAGGAAGTGGTTATCTGCCAGGAACTTGCCCCAACGGTCGTCCAGCAGAGTGCCATTGGTCTGAATTGCGTGATGGATGCGCTGCTCGGGACGCTTGAGCTGCTCCGCCAGGGCCACTGCATGCTCGAAGAAGTCCACGCCGCGCAATGTGGGCTCGCCACCCTGCCACTCGATGGTGACGTCGCCGTCGGGTTGGGAGTCGAGGAAGTTCATGAGGTAGGTGCGCAGACCCTCTTCGCTCATCTGCTGGGTTTCGGTCAGCAGCTCCTTGGAGAGGAAGAAGCAGTATGTGCAGTCCAGATTGCATGCCGCACCTGCGGGCTTTGCCAGAGCCGAGAAGTGCACGCGGGGTGCCGAACGAGTGAACAGCGGACGCAACGGATTATCTTGGGGACGGCCACCCGTCGACTTCTTTGCGTTCTTGCGTCGAGCCGCACGGTTGCCAGTTTTCTGCCACGAGCCGGCGTCGTTCGTTGCCGTTTTCAGATCAGCCATTGGTGTGATGCCTCATTTCGTAGAGAAGAACGTGAGATCGGTGACGAGGGTAAGCGGGCGGTCGGGGCTCACTACGTCCACTCCGGGCGCCGCGTTGACCGCGTTAGGAATAGAGGTTTGCGGCTCTACGCAAATAGCGTCCTTCGGGTGGGAGAACACGGTTGCGTAGGAGTGGCTCGTGGAGATGTGCATTTCGAGATCTTCCCAGACCAGCGTCGCCGCCAGCGTCGGGAAGAAACCGAACGTGTCATCCCAGGGAGCGGGCATGGGGGCGATGCGCCGACCAGTGGGCAACCCATTCGCGCCGCGCTGTGCCTGCCAATCGGGGTAGAACTCGAGCGAGGCCTCTTCGTCGGACTCGTCGTCGTTGAGATGCCTGCGGAACCAGGGATGCAAACCGAGCTGCCCCGGGAAGTCCTCGGCCTTGCCACTCGCTGGCGTCGCGGCAGCGAGTGTCTCGGTGATGCGCACGCTGGCCTTCTTGACCTCAACGCTCATGGAGGTGGTTGCCTGCCATGGCCACCACGGAGAGAGATCGAGACTAAAACTCGCCTTCTGCTCCTCGGGGGTATCAATAACCTCGTCCGTTGCCCACTCACCCAAGCGGCCAAGGCCGTGGATAGAGAAGGGCGGCTGATTGAGCGGCAGTTGATAGGTGCGTCCCTTCGAGTACAGCAGGCCTCCACCGATGCGACCCACCCACGGAGTCATGGGAAAAGCTCCGTACTGGAAAACGCGCATGCCAGGCTGATACTGCCGAAGGATCTCATGGCCGAAGGCCTTGATGGAGCTGATGCGCCCCGCGTCGTGAGGAGTGACCGTCAACGAGACCTCGTCCGTGTGCAACTCTTGCTGAGGTCCGCGCGGACCCGGCCAGTCCACGTCATCGACAACCTTGGCGCGCGCAATGCGCTCGTTGTCCTCAATGAGGTCCTTATCTATGACGACGTCTTTGTCACTCATAATCCGTTCCCAACTTTCCGTACCGATTACTTTCGCCACACTACAACAACCCGGCGCATTCTTGAGCCCGCAAGGCATCTTCCCTGTGTCCTGCTGACGCCCACGATACACGCTTTCATTTTTCATTTCTACAGCGCTAGAAATTCGTTTCCCACGATCTCAATCCGGTGGATTTACCATTGTTGTGAACGTGCACAGCTAGAATATTAGAACCTTCAAAACGGTTGGAATGATAGGCAAACGCGGAGCCCGATTTTGCAAAACACGCCGAGAGGCCCTACACTTTTCTATTGCAACGTGGCAATAGAAAACAAAGGAGTTTGTAATGTCGAGTGTAAGCGTTGAAAGCGCTAAACCAACATACACACCCGCTGAGCACGCCGCACGGCGTTATTCAGTATGGGTCGCCGTCGTCGCTTCTCTGTCGGGCTTGATGTTCGGCTGGGATTCGATGGCCCTTAACGTCGTGAAGAACGCTCTGCAGTATCACACAAAGGCCAGCAACGGCCTCATCGGATTCGCCATCGCGTTCGGCGTCCTCACCGCAGTGCTCGGTGCCTTCATCGCAGGTCGCCTCTCCGATAAGATCGGCCGCAAGCCCATCATGATTATCGCTGCGGTTCTCTTCATCATTTCGTCCATCGGCATTGTCTTCATTGGCAACTCCATGGGCATGTTCCTCTTCTGGCGCTTCTGGTCAGGCATCGCAATGGGCTCAGCAATGACCATCGCCCCGGCTTACATCTCAGAAACAGCACCCGCCGACCTTCGCGGCATGCTGGTCTCTCTGCGCCAGTTCTTCATCATCATTGGCCTGTTTGTCTGCGGCCTGCTCGGCAACTGGCTCGTTGGCTCCGCAGACGTTCCCGCCAAGGGCTCCACCATGCCGCAGTCGGCGAGCGGCCTCACGCTGATGGGCATCCGCCTCGAAGCGTGGCAGTGGGCCTTCCTCTCCGTCGCCATTGGCGGCATCATCTACTTCATCACCTCTCTGTTGGTTCCCGAGTCTCCTCGTTATCTGGTGCTCGCAGGAAAGATCGACGAAGCAAAGACTTCTCTTGCTAAGACCACTGGCGAAGACTCCGATGAACTGGACGCCCGCATCGCCGGCATCCAGAACTCCTTGAAGTCCGACACCAAGCGCTCCGGCTTCAAGGTGCTCCTCACCAAGTCCGGTCACAACCTGCAGAAGGTCGTCTGGATCGGTGTTGCACTGGCCGCGCTCCAGCAGTTCGTTGGCATCAACGCCATCTTCTACTACTCCACCACCATCTTCGCCACGGTTGGCTTTGGTGAGCAGCAGGCACTGCAGCAGACGCTGATTCTTACCGGCGTCAAGGTGTGCGCCATTATCTTGGGCATGATCCTCATCGATCGCATCGGCCGCCGTCCGCTGATGATCTTCGGCTCCGCCGCAATGGTCGTCTCCCTCGCAGCTGTCGCCTCCATCATGCTGACCGCCCCCAAGGCCGCTGACGGCAGCCCCGATCTCGCGGATCACCCGGTCCTCGGCGTCATCGCCCTCATCGCCCTCTGCCTCTACGTCTTCAGCTACGCCGGCACCTGGGGTCCCATCATGTGGGTCCTTGTGGGCGAGATGTTCTCCAACAAGATGCGTGGCGCGGCAACGTCCATTGCAGGTTCTGCAGAGTGGATGGCCAACTTTATTGTGACGCTGTCCTTCCCGGTGCTTGCGGCGTGGTCGATAGGTACCACCTACATCATCTACGGCATCATGGCGCTCATAGGTCTGTTCTTCGTTATCAAGCTTGTTCCTGAAACAAAGAACCTTGAGCTCGAAGACATGGACAAGCTCGAGAACTGATTCCGTACTTATTCACTAAAACGGGGCGTGCCGCAACCCAACATTTGGTACGTCCCATCAAGAAAGGAAAAACAATGGCTGACGAAAAGAAGCCAATGAACATCCTGATGCTGATGACCGATCAGCACCGCGTGGATACGCTTGGCTGCTACGGTAACGACATCTGCAAGACCCCGACGCTCGACGAGATCGCCAACACGGGCACGCGCTTCACCGACTGGTTCACCCCCTCGGCAATCTGCACGCCTGCTCGCGCGTCGCTCTACACGGGTTATGCTCCCTTCCGTCACAAGCTGCTCGCCAATGAGGAGCGCAACGTGGGCTACATGGAAGACATGAAGGATGGTCAGTGGACCTTCCCGCAGGAGCTCAAGAAGCACGGCTGGAACACCGGTCTCGTGGGCAAGTGGCACGCAGGCACTCACAAGAATGCCAACTACTACGGCTTCGATGGTGAGGACTACAAGGGATGGCACAACGACATCACTCATCCTGACTATCTCAAGTACCTGGCGGACAACAACTTCCCGCCGTACTCCATTACCGATCGCTACCGCGGCACCTTCCCCAACGGCCAGCCGGGCAACCTCATCGCCGCCCGCCTGCAGCAGCCCGTTGAGGCAACGTACGAGCACTACCTCGCAACGCGCACCATCGAGATGCTCGAGCGCTATGCAGCCGACAACAAGAAAGACGGCAAGCCCTTCTTCCTGCTGTCGTCCTACTCGGCACCGCACCTTCCCTACATCATCCCGGATGAGTACTTCGACATGTACGACCCAGCTGACATCAAGCTGCCGCCGAGCGTTGCCGAAGACTTCGCCGACAAGCCTCCGGTGCAGAAGAACTACTCCCGTCATTGGGCTTTCGACACGATGACCGAAGAGCAGGATCGCAAGCTCATCGCCGCCTACTACGGATACGTCTCCATGGTGGACATGGAGTTCGGCCGCATCATGGACGCCGTGAAGCGTCTGGGATTGGATGATTCGACTGCCATCGTCTTCAGCTCTGACCACGGCGAGTTCACTGGCGCGCACCGTCTGCACGACAAGGGACCAGCCATGTATGACGACATCTACCACACCGCCGGCCTCATCCGCGTTCCCGGATGCAAGCCTCAGGTGCGCGACGACTTCGTGACGCTGCTGGATCTGCCGGCAACATTCCTCGACATCGCCGGACTGGATACCTCGCCCGCCGTCGACTCCCGCTCGCTGCTCCCCATCGTTCGTGGCGAGCACCCGGCATGGGATCCGTACGTGCTCTGCGAGTTCCACGGCCACCACTTCCCGCTGGCCCAGCGCATGATCCGCACCAAGGATTACAAGCTGGTCGTCAACCCGGAGTCGCGCAACGAGTTCTATGATCTCAACGCCGATCCGTACGAGCTCAACAACCGTTACGACGATGTTCTGCTCAAGGGACCTCAGGACGAGCTCATGAAGACGTTGTACAACCGCCTTCGCACCCGTGGAGACAAGTTCTTCCACTGGATGACCGAGATGTTCAACGTTGGCACGTTGGATTATGACCCCACGATGAGCGGCCTCGACGAGTCCACTTACAAGGATCAGAAGAAGAAGGCAGAAGCCAACAAGTAGTGTGAATCCTCTCATTCGGGATGGAGACTCTCTAGAAGGGGAACTTCTCCCGGATGGGTTGGGATCTGGTTCTGTAATCTGTGCAATAACCGGGCTGTGGCGCCCGTCCCGTATATTCTTAACGGATGTAAGGGATGAGAGCCACAGCCATTTTTATATGTGAACTGTTTTACCTGTTTGGAATGTTTGGAGCGAGAATCAATGAGCAGTAGCGACACAAGCGAAACGCAAGACGTCAAGCAAAGACGACCCCGCTGGGTCTTCGAGGAGGGCGACGAACCCGATCCCCGCTTCTCGCTGGCTAACGAACGCACCTTCCTCGCGTGGATTCGTACCTCCATGGCTTTCATCGCGGCAGGCGTGGCCTTTCACGCGGTGACGCTGCAGATTCCCGACGGCATCAAGCTCGCAGTATCAGTGCTGCTGCTGGTGGCCGGAATCGTGATGCCGCCGTTCGCCTGGATCAAGCGCGGCCTCACCGAGCGTGCGATGCGCAAAAATAAGCCGCTTCCAAACTCCATGTTCGAGGAATACGCGGTGGGTGCGCTCCTCGTGGTGATCGGTATTCTGCTGGGAATCGGGATTTCCCTTGGCTGAGGCGGTTCATAACAAGACCACGAGCGAGGCGTCACACCTGCACCCGCTGACCCCCGTGGATGTAGGGCTCCAGATAGAGCGCACCACTCTGTCGTGGCGCCGCACTTTTCTTTCCGGATGCGTGGCTCTTGCCGGCATTCTGAAGACGAGTATGGATATGCCCGCTGGATGGGATGCCGTCATCGTCATTCTCGCAGGAGTTGCACTTGTGGCGTTGATCTTTGCAGGGCGAGACCGCGAATCCGTATATCGTCACTTCGAGCACGTAGACGGTTCCGTCAAGGAACGTAAGCGAGCACGCCGCGAACGCGAGCTTCGTGGAGACCGCGCGGATCACACAGGCTACGCCGACCGCGCTGGCCATGAACGCTCAGATACATCTTCTGCTGCCCTCACCTCTGATATCGCAGCGAGCACCGCTAGCGGCACAGCTTCCGCCGCCATCTCCGAGATGACTACGCGCGCGCACCCGAGGGGCCACGACTACTCCCCCAGCGTGAGCGTTCTGCACTGGGGCTGGGCCCTGACGCTCGCCCTGACGCTGAGCCTATCGAGCGTCATAATTCTCATCACGATCATCATGGGCGAGCTGCACTGATTTCGTCTCGTCGCTACCTTCATAAAGTGTGCGTTGGCATCGTACGTTGTCATCGTGCGTTGTGCTGCTCTCACCTGACTTGTGCTACGTTCAGTCGACTTGTGCGATTGGGAAATAGCGGCGGCGCCGTCGCACAACTCACGCCCCAATCGCACAAGTTAGTTGGTAATCGCACAACTTGATTGGTAGACGCACACGTCAGGTGAGCGACTCACATCTCAGAATCAACCACGAATCTCCGGGCGGGGCACGCGCGACATGGTGCGGTAATCCCACATACCCTCTGAGGGTGGCTCCTCCCCGCGAATTTCGGCCATCACAATCTCCATGCGACGACGCACACGCTCCGTGAGTTCGTTCACGGCCACGGCCGGCGGCTGGCCATTCTCCCACGTATCGGCATCCCTCAGCAGATCCGAATAGTCCACTGCGTTATCAAACGCCAAGAGAACATTCTTGCGCGGCCACGGCCAGATGTGATGAATATTGGCGGCGCCCCACGTGATGGTGGGGAAAATCGGGACAGGGTACCCAAGACGCCTGGAGGAAATCAGCGCTATCTCCGCCATTCCCTTCTTCAGCGACATGGGCCACTTCTTCGGATCTCGTGACACTGTTCCCTCGGGCCAGATGGTCAGCGGACGGCCCTGCGTCAAAATCTTGATGGACTCATCCTCGATGGCGCGTGCCATGCCTTTGCGTCGAGGAACGGGCTGCATGCCCACGTGCCGCAGCGCCCAGCCAACAAACGGCCAGTGCGAGAGCTCCTCTTTTGCCATGAAACGGGGCCGACGGCCGAGATGAAACATCGTCATCATGGGAATGAACACGTCGAACTGAGTCACGTGCGTGGCGGCACAGATATAGACGCCCTCCGCCGGAATGTGTTCTGCACCCCAGGCATAGACCTTCGCGCGGGAACGAATCATGAGAGATGCCGCGTCGAGGAGCCACTTGGTTTGCTGGGGATCCTGCTCGTTGATTTCCTCGAGGTTGGGCTTGTGCATTTCCCCCGTCAAATAGTGCGTGGGGTTGATGAGCTTATGCGATTTCCTGAGTTCTGCCACTTGCTCGTTGCTGAGCGGAGCGACAGATTTTCCTGGGGAGGGTTTTCCGGGTGAGGCCATGTCTCTATTGTGCTCCAAGGCTGCGAAAAGACAAGAAAGCACGTCGCGCAACGCACAAACGCACGCAAACGCCGGAACACAGGAACACGCAGAAACGCAGAGACCTCAGATGACCTTCGTGCTGTCGCGCTCCCGCAACTGATAATCCACAGTCCTGTGCCTACCAATGCCGTCGTAGCCCTTGATGCGCTCCATCATCATGGCAAGCGCGGTCGAGCACAGCGCATCAACGTCTGGCGCAATCGTCGTCAAAGACGGCATGGAGTACTTCGTCATGGTGATGTCGTTCCACCCCACCACGCCAATGTCTCCAGGCACCTGCAGACCCACTGATTGAATGGCGTTCATGGCTCCGATGGCGAACATGTCGTTGTAGCAGAACAGGCCGTCGAACTCCACACCGTGGTTCAGCGCCGCCACCACGGCATCCCCCGCGCCGTCCGTGGTCGGCTTCTCCATGGCGATGTACAACTGCGGGTCCGGATCCATGCCAGCCTCCCGCAGCGCCGCCTCGTACCCCGTGAGACGCCGCTTCACCGTGCTGGAATTGACCTCTTCACTCGCCAGGAAGGCAACACGCTTGTGTCCACGCTTCAGCAGGTGCTCCGTTGCGGTCTTTGCCGCGGCGATGTTGTCGATGGCGACGTGATCCACCGTCATCGGCGGCTCCACCTCCCCGAGCATCACGAGGGGAAGATCGCCCTTCAGGAGGGCTATCTGAGAGGTCTCGAGGCTCACCGGTTCGAAAATGACGCCGTCAACGAGTCCCTGTTCGCGATCCGCCAACACGGCACGCTCATTCTCAGGAAGATTTCTGGTCTGCTCAATCAAAAGTCGATAATCGTACTTCTTTGCCTCGTCGAACATGTGCGCAGCGAGTTCTGCGTAATAGGGCGCCTGAATGTCAGGAAACGCCAGCTCGAGCATGCCCGTGCGGCCAGTGGCCAGACGACGCGCCGTCATGTTGGGAACGTAGCCCAACTCGTCTACCGCCTTCTGCACGCGTTTGCGCGTGGCAGGGCTCACATGCGGCTTGTTTCGTACAACGTTGGAAACCGTCTTCAGCGAAACACCCGCGAGATTCGCGACATCCTGAAGTCGAACTGCTGGCATTGAAAAACCCTTCGTAGAAGATTGCTCCGCCGTTTATCCTACAATCCGCATTGAACGTTTTTGAAAACGGTTCGGCCCTTGGAATTCTCAAGGGAATCCAAGGGCCGAACCGTCGTTATATCACTGCCATAAAGGCGGTTTGTGTCAGATGATTTCAGCACCCAGAGCACGCAGTTTGCCGCGGAAGTCTGCATATCCGCGGTCAATGAGCGAGATGCCGTGAATGGTGGACTCGCCCTTGGCTGTCAGCGCTGCAATCAGATGGCTGAAGCCGCCGCGCAAATCCGGGACGTCAATATCCTGTCCCTCGAGCGGGGTGGGTCCGAAGATCACTGCGGAATGTTCAAAGTTACGCTGCTGGAAGCGGCACGGCAGGGAACCGAGGCATTCCTTGTACAGCTGGATGGTGGCGCCCATCTGCACCAACGGCTTGGTGAAGCCAAAGCGATTTTCGTACACGGTCTCGTGCACAATGCTCAGGCCCTTGGCCTGCGTAAGCGCCACGACGAGCGGCTGCTGCCAATCCGTCATGAAGCCGGGGTGCACATCAGTTTCGATGGCCACGGGCTTGAGGTCGCCGCCCGGATGCCAGAAGCGGATACCCTCGTCCGTCACGTAGAATTCGCCGCCGATGCGACGGAAGACGTTGAGGAAGGTCATCATGTCGTCCTGATCCGCGCCCTTGACGAAGATGTCACCGTGCGTCGCGAGCGCTGCCGAAGCCCAGGAAGCAGCCTCGATGCGATCGGTAAGAGAGGTGTGCGTATAGCCCTTGAGGCTTGAGACGCCCTCGATGCGGATGGTGCGATCCACGTCCACGGAGATGAGCGCGCCCATCTTCTGCAGCACGGCCACAAGATCCATGATTTCGGGCTCGATAGCGGCGCCGGAGAGTTCCGTCTTGCCGTCCGCCTGCACGGCCGCCAGCAGCGTCTGCTCAGTTGCTCCTACCGACGGGTAGGGGAGATGGATTTTTGCACCGTGAAGGCCGTTGGGGGCGGTGATATGGATGCCGTCCTCGTGCTCCTTGTTGACGTTGGCGCCGAGCTTACGCAGGGTCTCAAGATGGAAGTCGATGGGACGATCGCCGATGCGGCAGCCACCGAGCGCGGGAATGAAGGCCTCGCCGAGACGGTGCAGCAGTGGGCCTGAGAAAAGGATTGGGATGCGAGAGGAACCGGACAGCGTATCGACATCGGCCACGTCGGCGAGCTCCACGTGGGAGGCGTCAATGGTGACGATTCCCTTGGAGCCATCCACATTAACGTTCACGCCGTGCAAGCGCAGCAAATCGGAGACCACCTGAACATCGCGAATTTCAGGCACATTCTTCAAGACCGACGTTCCTGGTGCGAGCAACGCCGCCACCATCGCCTTGCTCACGAAGTTCTTTGCGCCGCGCACGCGAATAGAGCCCTCAAGAGGCTTGCCACCGAAAACGCGAATCACATCATCACCCTGCTGGGATGCCTTGACGACATTTGTCATCATCGAGCTGTCAATTCCATTCACCATGCTTATCAGTTTCCCACAATCCATGTGGGGAGGACGTGAAGCAAAGCTCAGGGCTAAGACTCAACACTTTATGGGCATTCGCGCGACTTTTAAGAGGTCTCTTGCTCGGGGCCTCGTGATAGAACCACACAGTATAAATAGACAGTTTGATGAGTTTTAGAGCATGGCGCACGATGTCGGTTGTTATCTCATCCACCATGCAGCGTGTCTGGAGTCTTTATGGGAATCTTCAAAAAGGCAGTTGTTCTGTCAGAGGCACTCTTTGCCCAGCATCACGTGGAGCTAGCCCCGGAGCCCGAGGGACCGCACCACGGCGTCGCCGCCGGCCACGGCGCATTGCCCGCAACGGCCGAGCGCCCCGCCTTACGCGTTGTGGCCCTCGGAGATTCAATGGTCGCCGGCTGCGGCGTTGACTCCACTCTGCACAGCCTCGTTCCCGATCTTGCCAGCGCTCTCGCCAACGACATCGAACGTCCCATCGAATGGTCTCTCGACGGCAAACTCGGTGCCACCATGCGCCGCGTGCGCTATCGCATGCTCCCAGCCGTCGCGGAAGGGGGTACGCCCATCGACATCCTTCTCATCTGCGCCGGTTCCAACGACATCATGGCGCGTCGAAGCCCCGCCGACTGGAAGGACGACCTCACCGCCGTCGTGCGCACGGCCACCACTCTCGCACGTCACGTTGTGGTATTGAGCTCAGGACAGCTGTACAAAAGTCCCTCTCTCGGGCACGCGCTCCGCAAGGAAGTGGAACGCCGCATCGATGCCCAGACGGCCGACAGCGCCGAGATTTGCGAAAAGTATGGAGCCATCTACGTCGATCTCACGCATGACCAACTCCACGCTGACAGCGCCGATTTCTGGGCAAGCGATCACTTCCACCCCAGCGCTCTGGGATACGTCCTCATCGCAGAAGCCACCGCCGGAAAGTTGCACAAGCCCTTGCTGAAGGCGCTGGTGGACTGAGGCACCGGTGGGCTGAAGATTGCCCGCTTACACACATCTTCTCTCACAAAACGGGGGTCGGAAACGCTTGCGCGTTCTCGACCCCTTTGTAAATACCGCGGCTACATCCAATCGAAAAGCCGCATTATTGTCACTCCGGTCGCCTCAGCGATCGCTGAGCGGCCCCGCCCAAGTGATGTCCGGCTCTCGCTCAGACTTGATGGTTTCCTCCGGAAGGTGCTTTGCCGGAATCGTCTTTGGCTTGAAGGGGAAGCGCTTGGCACGCATCTTTTCGTACGCGGCAATGTCGTCCTCGTGCTGCAGCGTGAGATCGATGTCGTCGTAGCCGTTCATGAGGCGCCAGCGAACGTAATCGTCCACCTCAAACGGCAGCGTGACGTCACCGCAGGTCACATTGCGCTTTTCGAGGTCCACGGTAATCTCGCGGCCGGGCTCCTCTTCCAGCAGCTTCCACAGCAGCTCAATGGACTCCTGCGGCATGATCGCAGCAAGAACGCCGTTCTTGGCCGTGTTGCCATAGAAGATATCGGCGAAGCGTGGCGCGATGACGCACTTGAAGCCGTAATCGTGCAGCGCCCACACCGCGTGCTCGCGGCTGGAACCAATGCCAAAATCTGGGCCCGCCACCAGAACGGAACCGTTGCGGTAGGCGTCCTGATTGAGAATGAAATCCTTGTTGCGACGCCAAGCGTAGAACAGCGCATCCTCGAATCCCGTGCGCTTGACGCGCTTGAGGAAGACGGCTGGAATGATCTGATCGGTGTCAACGTTCGACTTGCGCAGCGGAACGCCTACTCCGGTATGAACAGTGAACTTTTCCATAACGTTTCTCCTTACAGATCCGCCGGGCTGGCAATGGTGCCCTTGACGGCGGTCGCAGCGGCCACGATCGGCGACGCCAGATGTGTGCGCCCACCCTTGCCCTGGCGACCTTCGAAGTTGCGGTTCGACGTGGATACGCAGCGCTCGTGCGCCACCAGCTGATCCGGGTTCATGCCCAGGCACATCGAGCAGCCGGCGTTGCGCCATTCTGCACCAAAGTCGGTGAAGATCTTATCGAGACCCTCGCGCTCAGCCTGGAGCTTGACGCGCGACGATGCCGGAACCACGAGCACGCGGTGAATGTTCTTCGCCACGTGACGCCCCTTGATAACGGACGCTGCGGCGCGCAGATCTTCAATGCGGCCATTGGTGCAGGAACCGATAAACACGGTGTCCACGGGAATGTCCTTCATGCGAGTTCCAGGCGTGAGGCCCATGTACTCGACGGCACGCTCGGCGGCAACGCGATCCTCGGAGTCGGCAATGGTCTCAGGATCGGGAATCTCGCCCGTGATCGGCACACCCTGACCGGGGTTGGTGCCCCAGGTGACGAAGGGACCGAGTTTTGTGGCATCGATGGTGACAACCTTGTCGAAAACGGCATCGTCGTCAGTGCGCAGCGACTTCCAGTACTCCACGGCCTGATCCCACATCTCACCCTGCGGTGCGTGCGGACGGTTCTTGAGATAGGCGAACGTCGTTTCGTCGGGTGCAATCATGCCAGCGCGGGCGCCACCCTCAATGGACATGTTGCAGATGGTCATGCGCGCTTCCATGGACAGCTTGCGGATGGCCTCGCCACGGTATTCGATCACATGGCCCTGGCCACCGCCAGTACCGATCTTGGCGATAATGGCCAGGATGATGTCCTTGGCGGATGCGTCCGGGGGAAGCTCACCCTCCACGTTCACTGCCATGGTCTTGAAAGGCTTGAGTGACAGGGTCTGGGTGGCCATCACATGCTCCACCTCTGAGGTGCCGATGCCGAACGCAAGCGCTCCAAACGCGCCGTGCGTCGACGTGTGCGAATCACCGCACACCACCGTCATGCCCGGTTGCGTAAGGCCCAGCTGTGGACCCACTGCGTGCACGATGCCCTGATCCGCGTCACCCAGCTTGTGCAGCCGCACTCCGAATTCCTTGCAGTTGGCCTCGAGGGTCGAAATCTGCGTAGCGGAGGTCTTGTCTGCAATCGGCAGGTCGATGTTGACGGTGGGGGTGTTGTGATCCTCCGTCGCCAGAGTCATCTCGACGTGACGCAGCTTGCGGCCGGCGTTACGCAATCCCTCGAATGCCTGCGGACTCGTGACCTCATGCATGAGCTGAAGGTCGATGAAAATCAGATCGGGCTCGCCATTTTCGCCCTTGCGAACGAGGTGGTCCGCCCAGACTTTTTCGGCTAACGTCGTTCCCACGACATCCTCCTTATTGCGTAACTTCTTCTTGTCAAAGCTCCAGTATTGTCGCGTGCCACATTTCAAACACTTGCATTTCGATATATGAGATGGCATACTCTTTTTATGGACCCTATCTCACAAGAACCCTCGCAAAACGCAGAATTCACAATCTCGCAGACCGTCTCGAATAGTGACCATTCCCATAATGAGGAAAATACTATTCATTCTGGCGTCGGAGTACTGGATAAGGCAGCGAAGATTCTCGATGCACTCGAGAATGGCCCCACAACACTTGCCAGCCTCGTAGCGGAGACCGGGCTCGCTCGCCCCACCGCACATCGTCTTGCTGTTGCTCTGGAACGTCACCGCTTTATTGCCCGCGACCAGCACGGCCGCTTCGTCCTCGGATCACGCTTCGCGGAACTCGCCGCAGCAGCCGGTGAAGATCGTCTTCTCACCGCTTCCGGCCCCGTTTTGAACACGCTTCTCGAGCGCACCGGGGAATCCGCGCAAATCTATCGCCGTCAGGGCGACCAGCGCATCTGCATCGCCGCCGTCGAACGCTCCTCGGGCCTGCGCGACTCCATACCCGTGGGCGCCGTGCTCTCCATGGAAGCGGGCTCGGCCGCACAGATTCTCCTCGCGTGGGAGGAATCAGACCGTCTTCATCAGGGACTGCGCCGCGCGAAGTTCTCCGCAACACAACTCGCCACCATTCGTAAGCGCGGATGGGCTCAGTCCATGGGAGAGCGCGAACCGGGCGTCTCTTCGGTATCCGCTCCTATTCGCAACGCTTCAGGCCAGGTCATCGCGGCCATTTCAATTTCTGGACCGCAGGAGCGCATGGGCACGCAGCCCGGACGCCTCTATGCTCCAATCGTGATGGCTGCGGGCAAGTACCTGTCCGAAGCGCTCGTCAAAGCCGGAACTCACTAAACCCGAGAGGCTCCGACTCCCCTTACCGCTTGTCGCCCTTATCTCCGAGGGATCCGAGGAACGCCGCGCCTAAACCCGCTATGGCCGCCGCTGCCCATGCGAGGAATCCCGGCCTCCGAAGTAAATTCGTGGCGTCGCTCGGCCCCTTCGGCAGATGGCTCATCGCGAAAGTGTACACGGCGCGGGATGATGGTTTGCCCACAATCTCGCCGAACTCGAGCAGCTGAGTGCGCGGGCTGTACGGGTGCCGGATGTCGAACTCAAAAAGTCGCGCAGCTCGGCGGGGCGCAGGGGGCCCATACGATCCAAAGCCGCACGTCGGAGTGGCGCCCAGCAGCATGCCATCGACGGTTCCCACGTAGGCGTTGCGGTGATCATGACCCGCAAAAAGTCCGAAGTAACCATCTGAGCGCTTCATGGCGTCGAATTCACCGGCATCGGTGTCAGGGCAGCTCACGCCCTCCCCTAAATAGCCTCCGGGCTGCGCAACGGTGTCATCAATCACATAGCATTGCTTGTCGTAGGTACGGTACCCCTGAATCGCATACGCGGTGGTCGCCGGCACGGGGCGCAGCAGGCGGTAAAACTGCGGCAGCGGAATGTGCTGGAAAATAATCGACTTCGTCTTCAACGCGCTCGGCACACGCTCAATCCATTCAACGGCTCTCTCAGAGGGAGTGCCGTAGCCACCCGCGGGCGCATAGTCCCCAGAGTCGGCGATGACGAGGCCGATGACGTTGTTGTCGTGCTCGAGCGAGCTCACAGGCAAAGCGAAAGTTCCGGGCTCGCAAGCGTACGCCACCTGGTCGCGCATGCCGGAACCGGGGACGGCACGTGCCCGCAACGACGACGTTCCCGACGCCTCGGGGTTGAGGCAGCCGGGAAACTCGCGGTAGATGGCGTCGAGATCCGACGTCTCGAGTCCGCACTGAAAATCGTGATTGCCATAGGTGATGGCGAAGGGAATGCCACGCTCGATGAGCGGGGCGAGAAATTGAGCCGCCTGCTTGCGCACCATTTCACGGGTGAGGGCGTAGGGATCCTCCTCGTGCTGACGCTTTTCGGAGATCTCGCTGGGCGTCATAGTGTCGCCCGACAGCTTCTTACGGTTGGGGGTTGCGGCCTCCATAAGATTATTGACGCCCTTGCCCACGGCACGCGATGTGGCGTACACGCCGTCCC
Source organism: Bifidobacteriaceae bacterium (assembly GCA_022651005.1). Taxonomy (GTDB): domain Bacteria; phylum Actinomycetota; class Actinomycetes; order Actinomycetales; family Bifidobacteriaceae; genus JALCQC01. Next base: position 104,230 of record JALCQD010000004.1, on the reverse strand, counting down.
ATGCTGTGGCCCACCGGCGCTTGCGGTAGGTGGCGAGGAACGCGGGATCGTATCCGGCTATCTGATCACCGGTGAAGATCACCAAATCCGGACGCGCTGCGTCGCACGTGGCGGCAATGAGATGAATGGTATCTGGCGAGACCTTGGGGCCGTCTTGGATATCCGAGAACTGCAGGACGCGGAACTTTCCAGAGCGATGGAACTGCAAGCGCCCCAACCTGGCAGACACAGACAGTGGTTGATGCGCAGACTCATTCACATTTTCCATGCCTCTAAGGGTACTGGCGTCCCTACCCGGTATCCAGTTTCACGTTCTAAGCACAGTGAATGAGCAGATAATCAGCGCGGATGAACGAAGGTCGCCACATTGAGCGCCGCACCATGAGAGGCCTCGTTGACGCGGTTGATGAAGAGGGCCGCGGCATTTGCGCTCACGCTCGCCTCCGCCACGGGAATCTGCCAGCGCCGCTCTCCCCTTGTGATTGTCATGAGATCGGCGCGAATGGACAGCTCTGCCTCCACCTCGTCCAATTCCCACACCTCGTGGCGTGGCTCAGCATCGGCCGCAGCGGATCCGCCCACGCGTCCCCAGATGCGCTCGATGGAGTCGTCATGCAGCACGACGAGAGAGCCATCGTCACCGAGGAATTGCGGAGCAGCAGAGTTTGCAAACACGCCTTTGAGTTTTGCGAAAAGTCCCATGCCTTTAAGAGTACTGTCTGGACGACGTACAAAACGCCTCAGAGCAGTTGCGCCGCGTGTGGCCCAGTCTGTTCCAAATACGATACGAGATCAGTCCCGAGATAATAGTGAACGTCGCGAATCTCGTTGAGAGAACGTGCACCATACAGCGCCGTCAACCCTGCCACATGATCCACCCACCGGGTCACAGCCTCGTCCAGAGCCTCTTCACCCTGAGTTCGTAAAACCTGAAGGAAGCCGTTACTCACTCCCACGAATTTTGCCCCCAGTGCAAGGGACTTGATTACGTCAAGTGGGTTGCGCACGCCACCGGACGCGATGACCGTCAACGGCGCGGAATGTCCCTGCCGACGGTTCACCCTGCGCGCGTTAAAGAGTGACTTTACTGTTGACAGCCCAATGCCGTCGAGATAGTCGAAGTCACGAGCGCTGCGCCGAGAATTCTCGATGCGTGCGAAATTGGTTCCGCCTGCTCCTGCCACGTCAACAATGCGAATACCGGCGTCAAGGAGCAGCTCTAACGAGTGCTCATCGAAACCAAACCCCACTTCCTTGACGATCACCGGCACTTCAACGTTCTCCGCGATATTGGCAATGTGCCGCAGCCATTGGAAATCGCGATCGCCCTCGGGCATCACAAGCTCCTGCACAGCGTTGACGTGAACCTGCACCGCTGCCGGCTTCAGCTCTCGCACCAATAACTTCACAGTGTCAAGCGGCGTGGTGGGGTTCACGTTGACCAGCAAGGCACCATCGGGGTTTTCCTCGCGCGCCACGGAGAAGGTCGCCAGCGCCTCCGGCTCGCGGGACACAATATTCGCCGATCCCAGCGCCATCGCTATGTGGTGACGTGCGGCCACACGGGCAAGTGCTGCGTTAATCTCGGCCGATTTACTGGACCCACCCGTCATGGCATTGATGAAGAACGGCGCCGCCACGGGCACCCCGAAGAATTCAGTACGGATCGAGTCTGCAGACACTGTTGTTCCCGGTAACGTGCGCCGAATGAGGTGCACCTCATCGAAATCGTTACGCGCCTCGGCGTCGTAGAATTTTCGAGCGAGAGCTAAGTGCTCGTTCTTGCGGCGCGCGGAACGACTCAACGGCTCCTGGGCACGGCCGTTGCCACTGCTAACGCCGCTGCGACTGCTAACAACGCTGCCACCAGCGCCACCAGCATCTTCCGTCCCGTCGGTCCACATCACCTCGTGCATCAGCTCACCTGATGCACGTGAAGATCGAGCGGGAGGATCTCGTTGGCCTGCCACTCGGCCTTCATCGCTGCGACGTCTGTGTTCTGGTCGGCAATCACGATGCCACAATCTCCATTGCCTGCGCCTGACGTCTTGGCGGCACCGTGATACTTTTCGGCAATGTCGATCAGCGTCGTGAGCCGTGGAATCTCAATCGGAACGTTGCTGAAGTCGCTGAGAGAGCGCAACAACGCACGGTTGCGCCGAATCTGCTGCTTGATGGCGTGGCCATCCCCCGCTTCAAAGCCAGCGATGATCTGCTCCACGCAGTCACGCGAATCGGCCACAAACTGGTTGTACTGCGTGCGGTTGTCGTCCTTTTCCTCATCGGTCTTTTCCACCAGCTGCGAGGTCGACGCGGGCTTCTGGCTCCATCCCACAATCAGTTCAAGACCTTCTACGGGCTTGAGCGACTGAATCGTCAGTCCGGGCCACTGCGCGTTCACCACGTCGGTGAGACGGCGCGAGGAGACGGCCGAACGTAACCACTCGCGGTCAAACGACCTGTACGCAAGCCAGCCACCGTAGACACTGGCTGCCACGTCACCCAGCGAGCCGTTACCCTGTACGGTGAGGTGCGCGATGGCCGCCAACTTGAAGACCAGCGACTTCTCCAGCTCCACGCCGTAAAAATGCAGCACCGCCTTGACCGTGGCAACCGTTACGGCTGCGGAGGAACCGAGGCCGTATTTCTTGCCGTCGGCCGAGTCAAGCTCGGAGTTGATGGTGAGATTGTAGACGGCGAGGGTGCCACCGTTCTCGGCCACGTACTGCTCCGTGAACTTGATGGCGGAAAGAATGTAATGAAATGGGTTGTCGCGGTTATCCACAATCATCTGGGAGCCCCTACGGGTCCAGTGGATGGAATCCTGCGCATACTGCTTGGAGTGAATGGTTCCCGTGGTATCGGACTCGGTGAGCATCACCGTCACGAACTCATCAACAGCAACCAAGATCGCAGGGTTCGTTGCCTCAAGAATGGCATATTCGCCGGCAACATAAAGCTTCCCAGGAGCTTTCTCAGTAATCACGTTATTCCCTTACTTGCGCTTGCAGATACTCGACCCCTGGTCCGAAGGAAGTCGATGCAATCGTAACAGCGGGCATGAGCGCACGGAATCGGCGCGAGATTTCTTCCACATTTTCTGACCGTGACAGCACCTTGATGTTGGGACCCGCGTCAATGGTGAAGTAGCACTCCACACCGTCATTGTTGAGCGCCTCCACCGTCGCGATGGCGGTGAGCGTCTCCGGCTGGAAGTACGTGAATCCCGGGTGAGCCGTCATATTGAGGGCGTGCATGTCAAGGGCGTTCTGTTGGGCCAGGGTGCCGATGCCCGTGAAGTCCGCGGCAGCGATGGCGTCCTCCATTTGAGAGCACGCGCGCTCTGTGTTTTCCACCCACACGGGGTAGTACGGGGAGGTCTCCACCACGCGGCGCATCCCCGCGGTGCTCGATACGGATTTTTGCGCAGTGTCGATCTCAATGGCGGTAAGGCACAGATCGAGCTGCGGTTTTTCGTCAAGAGAGACGCCGACGGACGTGGCGTCGTCAGTGCCGCGTTCCCATTTTGCGAAGCCGCCGAACACGGATCGGGAAGCAGACCCAGATCCTAGCCGTGCCATGCGGGATAGCTCGGTGCGATCCACTGGCCCTGAGGTTTTTACCGGGCTCTTTGTCGCCTCGCACAATTCGCGCGATCCAAGCCCATACGCTCCCACAAAGGCGGCGGCGAGCGCAGCAAAGGCGGACGACGAGCTGGCGAGCCCCGCGCTGATGGGCACGTGGTTGACCGATTCAATGCGGAAGGGACCGCTCACGCCGTGTCGCTGCTGCATGGCGGCGACGTAGTCCAGCACACGAGCGGCGCGATGAGGCGGCACCGGTGCACCGTCGAGAATGAATTCCGATTCCTGCGTTGACGGCAAGAGCGTGAAGCTCGTGTCCGCGTAGAACCTCTCGAGCGTCATGGAGATGCTGGAGGTGAAGGGGAGGCGCAGCGCAGCGTCTTTTTTGCCCCAGTATTTGACGAGCGCAATGTTGGTGTGCGCGCGGGCAGTCGCGGAATGTGCCGCTGCTCGCGAACGCACCGCAACTTCCGAACGTACCAGGGCGTCAACCGACGCGGAGGCCGGCTGGGAACCCCCCGAAATCATCAGATGGCCTCAACCCACACGTTGCGGGCTACGGAACTCAGCTGGTCGTGCAGTCGCTGCGCCGTCCGCGAGTCACGCACAAGGGAAATCACCACTCCGCCGAGGCCCGAACCACTGAGTTTGGAGCCCACGGCTCCGTTGGCGAGCGCCAGCGCGTTGATGCGATCGATGGCACGCGTGGAGAGCGCGAAGTCGCGCAGAATTTCCTGGGCACGATTGAAGATGCTTCCCAATTGGCTCACATCGCGGCCGCTCCACGCCTCAATAGCGTCGTCGGCGAGATCGCCCAAGCGATCCATGCTGGATTTCTTGGCGGCACTCGCTCCGATTTGTTCACGTACCTGGCTTACCGCTGCTTTTGTGCTGCCGAGCTCACCTGTATCGCTGATCACTAGGTAGGCACCCAGTTCACTGGTAATTTCCTGGGGGCCGTCGGTTTTGTTGAAGGATACGAGATGATCGCTTTTGACGGTGGCCACGTCGAGACCGGACGCCGAACCATGCGTGATGTTCTCTGCCTTGTTGGCCCATGTCACGATGTCCGACTCATCCATTCCGAGAGAATAGTAGGAGTTGATGGCGCGCACCGTTCCGAGCGCAACGGCTGCGGAAGAGCCTAGACCCCGCTCCATTGGAATCTCGCCCTCGTAGTTGAGCGATACCTTCTCGGGAAGGTGCTGATCGAGAATCAGGCCATCCACGAGGAAGTGGAGTCCGTCATAGTCGGCGGGAGCCTGTGAAAAAAGTCCATGATAATGATTCGTGAAGAGGCTGGGGCCGGCATCTTCCGGCTTCACCGTCGTCGTGAGTGTGAGTTCCTTGAGCGGCATGCACAGAGCGTTATAGCCATACACCACGGAATGTTCGCCAATCAAAATGGTCTTGCCGTGCGTAGTCTTGCTACCATCCGCACCCGCCTCGTCGTGTACGACCACGTGAGACTGAGCTCCGAATTCTGCGTGCACCTGGACCTCCGAGTTCACTACCGCCTAAATCGCCATCATCACCGCTTGTAGCGCGCAGAGTCGAAGAGGAGAGGAATCCTTCTGGCTTACTGACATCAAAATCAGAAACCGGACAGACCACGTCGAGTCGGCACACTTCCTTGAGGTATTCTGCCCGGTTCCCGATGCAAGCGATAGCTGAATCCGATTATTTTTGCCGAACGAGCACGGATCGAGCGCGATGGAAGCCCGTTCGGCAATCATCCGATGGGAGGATTTTGCCCACGCCAGCGATTACTCCCCGATCACTCCGGGCTCTTGAGCGCTCCCACCATGTCGATGTGGTCGAGTGCACGATTCGTGGTGAGACTCACCAACCAGGTGAAAATCAACGCCAGCGCCGCCGCGCCAACGTACACGAACCACTGCACATTCGCCACGATGTTCATTCCCGGCATGTTGAGCGTACTCAGCAGCAGGTCGAGCAAGTAAAAGCCAATCGGCAGGCCGAGGATAATGCCAAAGATGCTGAGAAGCGTCATCTCCTTGTTGACGTAGCTATGCACCTCGTGGTTTCTGAAGCCGAGCACCTTAATGGTGGCAAGCTCCCGTTCACGCTCCGAGATGTTCGTGGACGCCAATGTGTACAGCACCACAAACGCCAGCACGGCCGCCATCACCACGATGAAGCCGATGAGCACGAAGAAGATCATGAAGCTCTTCGTGAAGTTGGCCTGGGTCTTGGCGTTGTTGACCACGGAGAGATACTCGCTCTGCCCGCCGAGGTCGTCGGTGAAGGCAATCTGAGCATCGGCATCGTCAGAATCGCTCAGCTGAACGAGGTCGGCGTTGGCGGCGAAATCCTCGTCGCTGCCATACAGCTTTTCGTACGCCTTTTGACTCATATACACGTAATTACCCGTGTAATTGCGCGCCACGGCCGTAACCTTGGCAGCCTCTGTCTGCAAAGCCGTGTCCTCCACGTTCACCGTGCTGCCCGCGCTGAGATCGAGGTTCTTGGCCGCGTTTTCGGTGACCACCACCCCCGAGTCCTTGAGCGCGATGGCGGTTCCGTCCGTCTGATGGACGTTGATATAACCATTCAGCGTCTTTCCGTTCGGCACCACAATCATCTGAGCCGTGAAGGTATTGCTGTCTTCGGAGCCGCTGCGAGACAGCGTGGCGGATTCCACGCGGATGGACAAGGTGGATTTCACATGATCGCTGGAGGTGAGATCCTCTTGCGACTTCTTGTGATCGTCGTTGGAGGTGACCGTGAGCGCGTCGTACGTCGAGATCTCGGCATTCTGGCGCGGCATCAGTGTCAGGGCGGAGTTGCCCATGCCGAAGCCAATGGTCACCAGAGCCGTGCAGCCAAGCACACCGACAATCACCATGGCGGCACGAGATTTGTAGCGGAAGAGGTTTCTCGCCGTCACCTTGTCCAAGAACGATAGGTGATTCCATACGACGCCGATGCGCTGCAGGAAGATGGTCTTGCCCGCTTTGGGGGCCTTGGGCAGCATGAGAGTAGCGGGATTGAGCCGCAACTCTCCCGCGCTCACGATGATGGCAGAGCCCACGATCGCCACGACGAAGAGCAGTATTCCGCCGATGCCCGTGGCCCAATTGATGATGAGCGGGTAATGGGCCAGCGTGTACAGATTGCCGATCAGCTTATGCGTCATGACGTAGGGGAATCCGAAGATGCCGAGGGCGTCGCCGATCACGCCGCCCACGAAGCAGGCCATGAACGAGTACAGCACATATTTGGTGACGATTTCGCCACGCGTATATCCCAGGGCCTTGTAGGTGCCGATGAGCTGACGATCCTCCTCAATCATGCGCGTGATGGCGGTGAGGCTCACCAGAATCGCGATGACGAGGAAGAGCACCGGGAACGCCTTGCCCACGCTCATGATGAGGCTCGATTCGGTCTTCACGTCGGCATAGCTGCTGAGCGCGTTGCGATCGCGGATATGCCATTGAGCCGAATCCATGTCGTTGATGTCGGCTTTTGCATCGGAGATCTTTGACTCCGCATCTGAGATTTTCTTCTCGGCTTGCGCGATCTCGGATTCCGCAGCGGCCTTCTGCGGCATGGCGTCGGGCAGCGCGTCGATCGTGGCCTTCTGTGCATCGAGCTTTGTTTTCTGTGCGTCGATCTTGTCTTCCTGAGTCGCGAGCTTGTCGAGCGCGTCAGACTTGATCTCGTCTGTGCGCGCCTTCTCTCGGGCGCTCTGAATTTTTTCGATACTTTTGGTGCCAGTATCAATGACGTGTGCGTAGTCGTCGCCATACGTATCGAGCGCGGCGGCGCCCTTGAACGTCACGATGGCGGAGGTGTAGGGGTTGTCACCCGTTACTGCCGCAGAGTCAGTAAAGAGCGAGTAGATAGTTTTGCTACCCGTTGTTATGGCGAGCGGCCCCTTGGGGTTGACGATATCTGTGGGGTCGGAGACCTCCCCGACGATGGTGTATTCGCCGGAAGAGAACGTGGCGTCAGTATCTGTATCCGCCCTTGTGAATGTCAGGGTGTCACCGATTTTCTTGCCGGAATCAGAGAGATAGTGCTCCGTGACGGCGACTTCATGCGCGGCAGTGGGCAGCCGACCGGAACTTACCGACGGCTTATCCAGCCCCTGCTCATTGAGGGCGGTCACGGTGGCCGACTCTTGCTTGCCGTTAACCTTCGTGTACGAGCTTTGCATGTGCACGCCCGCCGCTTTCGCAACGCCGTCCACCTTTCGCAAGGCCGTGATATCGGACTTCTCCAAGCCCATTGTCGACACAACGCTCACGTCGTGCATGGACGTCTCGTCAAAGAACTCATCGAGACCGCCACGAATATCGACGCCAACAGCGCTCAGCCCGTTGAGCATCATGACGCCCACAGCACAGATGATGGCAATGGCGGCAAAGCGCTTACCGTTTTTCGAGATTGCGCGCCAGGCGTCTTTCCACAGTGCAGAATGCTTCATTTCGTATGCCTTCTTCTCGTCGCGCTGCCCGTTACCATTCGATGTCAGCGACCGGAGTCGGGGCCTTGTTCTCGCTCACTTCGGTGACCTTGCCGCTGCGGAATCGCACCAGACGGTCCCCCATGGGTGCGAGCGCAGAATTGTGCGTCACGATGAGTACGGTGATGCCGCTGGCGCGCGATGCGTCTTGCAGCAGCTGAAGAATCTGCTTTCCTGTGGCGAAATCGAGAGCGCCGGTTGGTTCGTCGCACAGAAGAACTTTGGGATTCTTCGCGATGGCGCGGGCGATGGAGACGCGCTGTTGCTCGCCGCCGGAAAGCTGCGCCGGGAAGTTGCCAAGACGATCCCCCAGGCCAACCTTCTCCAAGGTCTCTGTGGCGTCGAGCGCGTCGGGGCATATCTGGGTGGCGAGTTCCACGTTTTCGAGTGCCGTGAGATTGGGCACCAGGTTATAGAACTGGAACACGAAACCGATATCCGTGCGGCGATACTCGGTGAGCTTCGCGTCCGTCGCTTTCGCAAGGTTCGTTCCGTCGATGATGACGTCGCCCGAGGTGGCGTGATCCATACCGCCAAGAATGTTGAGGGCCGTAGATTTTCCGGCGCCCGATGCTCCTAGGATGATTGTCAACTCGCCCTTTTCGGCCGTGAAGGTCGCATGGTCAAGCGCGGAAATGGCGGATTCGCCCTCTCCGTACCTCTTCACCACATCATTGAATTCCAAAAACGCCATCGGATCGCTCCTCTGTTGATTGCTCCATTGCCCACGGGTGTGACCTACTTTCATGGTGTCATATCGTCACCATCATCAGCAATACCCCTTCTGGTGCAATGCTCATTCATTTATCACTCGACAGTATGTCGTCGATTAGAAGAATAATTGAGATGGAATGCATCAGCAATCGATAATTTCGTGACGTTTATCGAGTGATTCACTGTGGTACCAAGCAGCAAGGGAGGCAGCAATGGCGCGCAAGAATCCAGAGGTGACGAAGGAAACCGTTCGCCGCATCAAAGAGGCCTTCTGGAGTCTGTACGAAGAAAAACCCGTGGAAAAGATCTCGGTGCGCGAGATAACCGCAAAGGCCGGTTACAACCACGCCACGTTCTACCTCTATTTTCAGAATGTGCGTGATGTGCTCACACGGATCGAAAACGATCTCCTCGAAACCCGAGACGTGCTGTTGACCAAGGCAACTCATAATGGCACACTCGATTTTTCGGAAAAGAACGGTTTCAAGGGTCTTCTCGCCCTCATGGGATCTGACTTTCTCCCCTATGCAAAAGTTCTGCTGGGACCCCACGGTGACCCCGCTTTCGCGGAGCAGGCCAAGGATCGCATGTGGCCCTACCTCGAACCACTCATTTTCCCCCGCTCCAAGAAAGCTCAGAACCCAGTCCCCGGGTCACCAAAATATGAACTCTCCAGGCAGTTTTACCTTTCGGGGATACTCGGTGCCATCAAAACTATCGTGATCCGTTCCAATGACCTGTCCCCAGAAGACGTCGTTGACTTCGTTCAACATGAAGTGCTGCGTGGGAGGTAAGAACGCTCCAAAATTGCAGGGAAAAAGAATGCGCACTGTGGTCAGTACGCGAGAGTAATCTCAGGCGCGAGGGTGTTCCAAATGCTTGTCCCTCAACGGAGAGAGATGAATCCATTGAAGATCCATTGAGACAGGTGTAAAAGGAGTAGTGTCATGGCCCGCCATGGTGCAGATGTTGAGACAGATAGAACTGTCCATGCCAATATATTTAACCCACTGAGTTCCGCAAATCCCCTACCCCGTCTCGGCATTGTGACCGCTATTGCCACGGTAGTCTCTATAATTTTTTCCTTGATTCCCGCAACAGGGATGGTCGGCGCAGTGCTTGGCATGGTCTCCTTCATCATGGCGCTCATATTGCTCGTTGCAGCAATCATAAAGAAGCGGTCGAAAGCACTGTCAGGCATACTGCTTGGCATAGCGGCCGTCGCCTTTATTGTGGGAATAACCCAAGGTACCCCGACGACACCAGCGCGCACGCCAGCAGCCGCGAGCGTCTCCTCATCAACTGCCGCCACTAATTCTGACGCTGCGGACAACGCAGCCGTCGACGACGCAGATACTCCCACTGTTGCCACCACTCCAGCAAAGGGAACTGCCCTCAGCGTGCTCGATACGCTCGACGTCAAGGGCCGGGCGCCCAAGACCGGCTATACGCGTGATCAATTCGGCGCCGCGTGGTCTGACGTGGATCACAACGGCTGCGATACGCGCAACGACATCCTCCAGCGCGATCTCACCGGCGAAACCTTCAAGGACGGCACGCATGACTGCATCGTTCTCACTGGAACGCTCAAGGATCCGTATACGGCGACGCTCATTCACTTCGTACGCGGGCAAAAGACCAGCACAAAAGTTCAGATCGACCATGTGGTGGCGTTGTCCAACGCCTGGCAGACCGGAGCTCAGAAACTCAACGCTGATCAGCGCAAGCAACTGGCAAACGACCCCTACAACCTTCTCGCCGTGGACGGTTCCTCGAACGAGCAAAAATCCGACGGCGACGCAGCAACATGGCTGCCAGCAAGCAAGGCGTACCGTTGTGCCTACGTGGCTCGTCAGATTGGCGTAAAGCAGAAATACTCACTGTGGGTCACCTCAAGCGAGAAATCCGCCATGGCCACAGTGCTCAGTACCTGCCCGAGCCAGAAAGTTCCACAGGGCGACGGTGCGGGAAACATTACCGTCAAATCCACAGCAGACGACGCCAAGAATTCCACCGGTTCAACAACGAAGTCACCATCTACTTCCACAGTGACGACCGATAAAAAGTCCACTGCAGGGTCTTCTTCTGCTGCGGCTGGCGCCATCGCCGGCGCAGCAGCGGGCGCAGCGGCATCGAAGTCAACTCCGAAGAAAACAGCAAATTCCACGGCAACGCCACAGAAAGTCACTCCAAAGAAAACAACGGCGCCGAAAAAGTCATCGCCGAATAGCTCCTCGTCCTCCTCGTCTTCGTCCGCCACAGCTAAAAAATCTGCGACGCCGAAGAAAACAACAAGCACACCCAAGAAGGCCACAACTCCCAAAAAGACTGTTGCTCCTAAGAAGACGGTAACACCGAAGAAAACGACCACTAGCAGCAACCCTTATTACAAGAACTGCAAGGCAGTATGGAACGCGCTTGGTCATGGAATCTACCGTGGCGATCCTGGCTACGGCAGCCACCTCGACCGAGATGGCGATGGTAAGGCCTGTGAAACTCGCCCCAACTACTGATCCGAAGACCGAAACACACTTATTGACTCATCGCAAATTATTTAAAGGAGCACGCCATCGTGCGTAACACAACACACACCACATTATCCAAGGGAAAGATCGCGGCACTTGTCTGCGGAATTCTCGCTTTCCTCGGCATTGCCATCGCGGCTATCGGATTCGTACACGCGGCCGCAGCCACACATCAGTCCACGCACGTCGTCGCGCAAAGTGCTGCTAAGAACACTGCCGTTTCGGGAGAATTACGCACTACTACGACCGGCACAGTCACCACAGCCGCCGCACGCAAGGGCAACGCCCGGACTGCGCTGAACAAGCTCCCTGTCAAAGGCCGCGCGCCCAAGACCGGCTACTCGCGTGCGAAGTTCGGTCCTGCATGGGCAGACGTCAACCACAACGGCTGCGATACGCGCAACGATGTCCTCAAGCGTGATCTCACCGGTGAAAAGTTTAAAAAGAAGACGCACAACTGTGTCATCACCTCGGGCACACTGAAAGATCCCTACACAAAGAAGACGATTCACTTTGTGCGCGGCACGAAGACGAGCATCAAGGTTCAAATCGATCACGTGGTGGCGCTTTCCGACGCGTGGCAGACAGGCGCGCAAAAACTCAGCTCCAGCACCCGGAAGAAGCTCGCCAACGATCCTTACAACCTCCTAGCGGTAGATGGCCCCACAAACATGAAGAAGAACGCCAGTGATGCCGCGTCGTGGCTTCCGAGCAACAAGGCGTTCCGTTGCGAATATGTCGCGCGCCAGATTGGCGTGAAGCAACGCTACAAGCTGTGGGTCACCTCCGCTGAGAAGAGTGCCATGGCACGAATCCTGTCGACGTGCCCCAGCCAGTCGATTCCCACCAAGAGCGGCGTAGTCAACAAGGCAGCCGTGAGCAGCTCGAAGAAGACGACCTCAAAGAAGAGCACGAAGAAGGTCGTCAAGAAGACCAAGAAGACGGCGAAAAAGTCGACAAAGAAATCTACTAAGAAATCATCCAAGAAATCTTCCAAGAAAAAGGCTCCCGCAAAAAAGGCCAAGAAGAAGACAACCAAAAAATCCACCAAAAAGAAGAGCACCAAGAAGAAGTCCTCTAAAAAGAAGTCGACAAAGAAGAAAGCACCAGCAAAAAAGAAGACAACCAAAAAGTCTTCAAAGAAAAAGTCAACAAAGAAATCTTCTAAAAAATCTACTAAAAAGAAGACAACCAAGAAGAAATCGACTAAAAAGTCCTCAAAGAAAAAGGCTCCCGCGAAGAAAACGGCCACCGTGCGCTACAAGAATTGTGCAGCAGTCTGGAAGGCCGTTCACCACGGAATCCACAAGGGAGACAAGGGCTATTCCCGCGCGCTGGATCGTGACGGCGACGGCAAGGCCTGCGAGATAAAGCCCCGGTACTGAAGACTCGGTACTGAAGACTCCATGGGTCCATGTGGGATCAATCACAGGTGTTTAGTGATCAATTCCACCTGGACCCATCTCTCTTCCCCCTCTGAGTTGTGCGTCGCTTCGGTAAGTTGTGCGTCACTTTATCGAGTCGTGCCACGTCCAATTGGGTTGTGTCACTCTCCTTCGAGTTGTGACACGTTCGAGCGAATTGTGCCTCTGGAAAATGGCAGCTGAATAGGTGCACAAGTCACAGAAGCGACGCACAACTCGAAAGAGAGTGACACAACTCCGCGAAGCATGGCACAACTCTGAAGACGCCTGCCCACAGACGCATGCCCATACTCACCAAGCACGCAAAACTCTAGAAAGAATAAAAAAACCGCTGCGCGACTCTTCGCGATCAGCGGCTATCAACACTTCTTGCTTTTAATGGCTGGGGTACCTGGACTCGAACCAAGAATGACAGTACCAGAAACTGCTGTGTTGCCAATTACACCATACCCCAATGGGATTTGCAGTGCTCCTGCGCGACCCAGCACAAAGTGTAAGTCACTTGGCCGAGTACTGCAACCTCGTACCCCCAATCGGATTTGAACCGATGTTGCCGCCGTGAGAGGGCGATGTCCTAGACCGCTAGACGATGGGGGCTAATCCATCCGCTGCGCACAAAACTGCATAATACGCAACGGATTAGAAATATACAGGGTTAGAGATCCTTTTGCAAGTTGGCGAGTCGCGCCAGTGTCACGTCCTTGCCGATAATCTCAAGAGATTCGAAAAGCGGCGGAGACACACGGCGGCCAGACACCGCCACTCGCACTGGCCCGAAGGCCAGACGTGGCTTGTATCCGCCTTCTTCAACGAGCTTCTGGGTGAGCAACTCGTGCAGGCTCTCCGCCTTCCACTCGTTCTCGGGAACATCGCTGAGCGCCGCGATGGCCGCGGTGAGCACCTCGCCGGCCGAAGCCTTGAGCTGCTTGCGCGCATCAGGCGCGGGAGCGATGTATTCGTCGTCGCTCAACAAGCTCGCCATCATGCCAGGAACCTCACCCAGCAGGCGTACACGCGGCTGCACGAGCGGCGCAGCGGCCGTCAACACCTCGCGCTCGTGGCCGGTCAGCTCATCCCAACTGCCAGCGGATACAACACCGTCGCGGTGCAAGTAGTACACGGAGCGACGCAGGAAGTCGTCAGGGTCAAGCATGCGGATGTGCTCGGCATTGATGGCAACGGCCTTATCGATGTCGAAGTGTGCAGGATTCGCCTTGACGTCACGCACGTCGAACTTCTCAATCATTTCGTCCATGCTGAACACGTCGCGATCGGGGCCGATGGACCATCCGAGCAGCGCCAGATAGTTCAGCAGACCTTCCTTAATAAAGCCGTTTTCGCGGTGGAGGAAGAGGTTGGACTCCGGGTCACGCTTGGACAGCTTCTTGTTGCCTTGGCCCATCACGTACGGCAGGTGGCCGAACAATGGGGTTGTTTCCGCGACGCCAAGTTTCTTGAGGTAGTCGTACAGCACCACCTGGCGCGGAGTAGAGCTCAGGAGGTCCTCGCCGCGCAGCACCACGTTGATACGCATGATCGCGTCGTCAACGGGGTTGGTGAGCGTGTAGAGCGGATCACCGTTGGGGCGCACGATGACGTAGTCGGGAACCGAACCCGCCTTGAACTCGATGTGACCCCTGATGAGGTCGTCGAAGGAAACGTCCGTCTCCGGCATCTTGATGCGCAGCGCGGGCTTACGGCCCTCTGCCTTAAACGCGGCCTTCTGCTCGTCGGTGAGGGTACGGTCGTAGCCATCGTAGCCAAAAGCCTTGGGACGGCCGGCAGCAACGTTGCGCTCGGCGATTTCGTCGGCAGTCGAGTACGACTCGTAGGCATATCCTGCAGCGAGCAGCTTGGCAGCGACATCCTTGTAAATATCCGTGCGCTGCGACTGGAAGTACGGCTCGTCGGGTCCGCCGACGTTGACGCCCTCGTCCCATGTGATGCCCAGCCAATCGAGCGCCTCGAGGATTTGATCAAGGCTTTCCTTGGAATCACGCTCGTTATCGGTATCCTCAATGCGGAAAACGAACTTTCCGTGCGTGTGACGGGCAGCGGCCCAGTTAAACAGTGCCGTACGCACCATTCCCACGTGCGGGGTTCCAGTTGGTGACGGGCAGAAACGAACGCGAACGTTCTCAGGCAATTGCGGCTTGGTATTTTCTTCAGTCATGTTCTCTATTTTTGCGCTACGCGGGGACGCGCTAGAAGGCGGCGGCCATGACCGCGATGCTGCAGATAGCAAGAGGGCGGCGAGCGCCATACGACACCCACCGCCCTCATTCCCTTTCGGGTTACTTATTGCGTACTACTTCCTCGATTCACGACGACGTGCCACGATCACCATCGCGAGCGCCGTCACGAATGTCACTCCGAGCGTCACATATGCCCAGACGGGAATTCCCGCACCCGTTACCGCGAGCACTGCCTTTGCGGCGGGCGCGGCCGCAGGTGCAGCTGTCGGTTCCGAATGAGTTGTCGGAAGTGTGACCGTCACCTTTGCAGGAGTCTTAGCTGCAGGAGTTGCAGGCTCTGACGGTTCCCCTGGCGTCGTTGGAGTCACAGGAGTCGAAGGAGCCCTTGGCGTCGACGGCTTGGCGGGCGTCGACGGTGTTGTCGGTGTTGTAGACTTCGTGGGAGTCACCGGTTCCGTCGGCTTCACAGGGGTTGTGGGCTTTGATGGCGTCACCGGAGTTTCGGCATCCTTAGTCCACTGCGCATACAACGTGGTTCCGCCGGCAGGAAGCGTATAGCCATCGCCTGCGGCATAAGCTGTGCCGGACCCGTCTGCCGCCGAGTTCCAGCCTGCAAACGTATATCCCTTACGCACAAAACCGTTTGACGCAATGTCCACAGACTCGTCTGTTACTCCTGCCGTGGGAGCAGTGGTACCTGATTGTGCATCATTGCCGTCATACGTCAAGGTTGCCGAATTGGCAGCCCATATGGCATATACCGTGGTGGTTCCCACCGGCATCGTGATGTTGTCACCGGGGTTGTACACAGTCCCAGTTCCGTCTGCCGCCGTATTCCACTCGGTGAAGGTGTATCCATTGCGTGTGAAGCCATTCACCGCAAACTTCGCCGTGGCGCCCGTCGCGCTCTCTGTTGTGGCCGTTGCACCGAGCCCTCCACTCGCCTCATATTTGATAAAGGCCGGGTTGGCCGCCCACTGTGCATACAACAGGTTGGCACCGGGGCCCAGCTTGACGTCGTCTCCGGCCGCATATGCTGTGCCCGAACCATCCTTCTTGGTATTCCACCCCTTGAAGGTATAGCCGTCATGTGTGAACTGGGACTCTGCAGCTTTAACGATGGAATCCGTGAGCCCCTCGGTAGGTAGCGTTACACCCTTGACCCAGAATGCGTTCTTGCTGTACACGAGGAATGCTTTTACACTCCACTGAGCTGTGAGCGTTAATCCGCCTGCAGGCAATTTCACTTGTTCTCCGGGCTGGTACGAGGTGCCATCAGAGCCGACCCATCCCACAAACGTGTACCCGGCGCGGGTGAAGCTGTTACCTGAGACATTGACTTGTTCATCTGTGTGCCCCGTTGTATTAGCCATTGCTCCCGTACCGCCACCGGGAGCATACGTGATCTCGGCATCATCCGCGCTCCACTGCGCATACAACGTCGTGTCCTTCACCATGAATATTTTTGCACCGGCGGCATATGTGATGCCACCGTCTTTCTGAGTTGACCACCTGACAAAGGTGTAGCCGTCACGCGCGAAGCCATTATTAGCCAAGGTGTAGCGGTTCCAATTAATCCACACCGTCGCAGGCGCAACGGAGCCAGTCCCCCCGTTGCCGTCGTATGTCACGGTGACACCTTTGTATACGGTGTTCGTCACCGTGGCGACATTGCTATCCCCACAACCGACAGTTACTGGCTCAGGTAGCTTAGGAGCCTGCCACTGGAGGGTTTTTGACTTGTCGGAGTTCTCAGGTTTGGTCTCTGAAAACGTAACCGTGGCGCCCACAGGGATATTCTCGATCTGATGAGACTCACCAGCCACAATATCGATCGTTCCAGAACTTGCAGCATATGCCGCAGCATTAGTCGACGTCTGCGCCTTGCCCGTAGTGTCGCAGTACTGATAGCTGCCCGCAGAATACGAATAAGCAATGGAATACTTTGCATTTGCGTCGACCTGACGTGCACCGGATCCTGTCAACACCTTATTTACCGCGATGCCGCGCTCTTCTCCCGTGGGAACGGTCAAGGAGCTGGTTGCAGAATACGTTGTCTCTTTAGCGTTTACCGTCGCTGTGCTCGGCACTCCGCCCGCCTCTAATTCCTCTGCGGTAACGCCAGTCTTCCGAATACCCACACATGTCATCGAGGCGCCTGCCGCCAATTCTTTTTCAGGGCACGAAATCTTCGATGCATCGACATCAGTATCGGTGAAATCAAAATCCGTCAGGTTCGCTTCAGTATTGTTCCGCACGAAATACGAATAGGGAATCGTCTCGCCTTCTCCGAAGGCTTCCTTATTTTCGCCTCCGTTCGTAGTGTCACGGTTGACGCTCTTCACCAGCGTTATATCGTCCAGCGGTTTTAAGGTGCTCGCAGCCACATTGCCGATGAGATGGACGGAAAAAGATCCGCCGGTGGAACCCGCGATGCCAAACTTCACGGTAGGAGACAGGGGTGCTGTCAGGGGAGCGGAGAGATACTTCGTGTCATCGATGGAAACCGTCACCACTGCGCAATCAGTAGCATTCGAATTCGTAGCAGAGCACTGACTGTCATTGTCGGGAACACTCACTGTGATATTGACATGCTTCATTTCGGGCCGCTCACCCGCTGCGGGAGCATCTGACTTAAGAACGTCACTATTAACGCCAAGACGTGTGGCTTCAATCGCACAATATCCCGAGTTGCCACTTCCAGGGCCTCGGAGAGCGACCGTATTTGCCTGAACACTAGCCCCCAAAACCTTACTGTCATTGGCAGCACAGTCTATGCCGCCCGTCTTAGTCGAGCTGAAGGTTCCATATTGGTCAAGACCCACGCCAAACTGACCATTGGCTACGCCTTCCGTCTCCGGAATAGTGTTCGGATCCGTGCGGAACGACGCATAGCCAAGGCCACCGCCCATTGCCCCTGGAGCTGACAAGTCAGCAGAACCATCGGTGAGGAAAAAGCCAATGCCATCCGCCGCCGTTCCACCGTACATTGCCATGTCGAAGTCAACGGATAGTCCCTTATTCGCAGGGATCGCTCGGTTGTAGAGAAGCGTTCCCTGTTTTTTTTCAGCGTTGTCCGTCAACTGAAGATAACCATTTTCCTTGCCAATGAGATCAGAGGTCCCCGAAGTATTAGCACCTGTGCACCCGGCGAGATTAGATCCACCAGCAGGCGCTGGATCATCTTTCACAGCTGCCGTCAGGCAGATGGCGCTTCTCGACCCACCGACTGCAACCCAATTGGGGTCACTCACACTCGCACCGCTGAAAGATTCTTTCACCAGCTGCGTCCCAGTATCTGCAGCCGACGCGAAGGGAGCAATAACGTTTGCTACCCCAAAGCACATCGCAACGGCGACGAGCAGTGCAATCAGTGTCTCTCCGCGGCGCTTTCCGCGCGTCATAAAGATATTTTTGCGCCCTTGAAAACTGGTCATCAGAGTCTTCCTCTTCTCTCTCGCTGCAGGACACAGCGTGGAACCCACAATGGACTCTCAATCCTTTATAAGAGTAACGCAAAACACCGATAACAAGACATCGATAGTCGAAAGGCAAAGACCCCCGGTGCATCGTATGGAAGTTCACACCCCGAGTATTGTAGAAAAAGGTGCGGTTGGGGCAGCAACCGCAGAAATGACGTACCCATCACGGTCACTTCGCTGTGCGAGCTCATCACCTTCTCGCCTCCGGCGCATTGGCCGCTGCACATGCGCACCCGCGCAGAAGGTAAGGTGACCTCCGATGAGGCTCAGAAAAACTCTGGCTCTCCTCACATCCGCAGCACTCCTTGTTCCTATGGCAGCGTGTGGCTCGAACGCTTCAGACGCTTCCAATACAGGCTCTTCCTCTTCCCCCGAAAAAATCTCCTTCATGCTCGACTGGACGGCAAACACTAATCACGTGGGTCTGTACGTAGCGCAAAAGCTCGGTTACTACAAGGACGCAGGCGTCGACGTCTCCATCCTCCCCACGTCTCAGGCGGGGGCAGAAACAGCAGTCGAGACAAACGTCGCCAACGTCGGCTTCACCACGCTGAGCAACGTGGCCGCTTTTGACGAACAAGGCTCGCACCTGAAATTCGTCTTTGATCTCACCCAAAAACAGGTGGCGCGCTGGTGCGCGTTGGCGAGCCGCACCGATATCACGACTCCCAAAGACTTTGACGGCAAAACCTTCGTCACCTTCGGCTCGGCTGAGCAAACCGCCGTACTGAAACAGATGATCACAACAGCCGGGGGTACAGGCACTTTCGACACCGCGACTGTGGGAACCTCCACTTTCCAAACGCTCACCAGCGGCAAGGGGGATTTCGGCGGTTTCTATGAAACGTGGGAGGGAGTGGAATCTCGTCTCAACGGACCAAAGCTCACCTGCTTCGTCGCTTCCGACTGGGGCGTTCCCGGCAATCCCGATCAACTTGGATTCGCCGTCAATTCCACCTGGGCCAGCAGCCATACTGCTGCCCTGCAGAAGTTCATCACTGCTACGAAACGCGGATACGCCTACGCTCTGGCGCACCCACAGAAAGCAGCCGACATCCTCGTGGAACAGGCGAAAGATGCAAATCTTGACCCAAAGCTCACCCGAGCTTCTATGGCCACCATCGTCAACGGAAAATATTGGGGATCTACGAGTAATCTCGGCGTCACCAACACTTCGTCTGCCCAGAAATACATCGACTTCCTTTGGAAGAAGGGTGTCTATAAAGCTGACAACGGTAAGAATCCCTCCAGCGCACCCCAAGCCACAAAGCTTGCAACAAATCACTATGTGAGCGCAACGCAGTGACAGAGAAAAACGTAACTCCAACGGTGCGTCGACATCAGCAGCGCGTACGCATTCTTGTGGGAGCGCTGACAATAGTGCTGCTGTTGGCAGTGTGGGAGCTGGCCGTCGACCTTGGAAACGTCTCCGACCGCGTCCTTGCGGCACCGTCAAATATCGTGCTGTCTCTCACCTCGTCGTGGGACGTACTGGGACCAGCCACTGCCATCACGCTCACAGAGGGTATTGCGGGATTCGCAGTTTCGATTGCCGTAGGAATTGGGATGGGAATTATGCTGTATCTTTCCCGCCTGTTTTCAGCGGTGTTCTCGCCTCTTCTGGCCATGTGCCAGACGCTGCCGTTGATCACCATTGCCCCACTGTTTGTTATTTGGTTTGGCTTTGAGCCTCTCGGAAAAATCGTGATGGTGGCGATGTTTTCAACATTCCCCATCGCTGTACAGACATACCGTGGACTCGCCGCCGTACCTCAGTTCTATTCCGACGTGGCCCTCACCTGCGGAGCCACACAGTCATGGACGCTGTTCCATGTGAAGCTACGCGTCGCCGCACACCATATTTTCGGTGGACTGCGCATCGCCGCCGCCTACGTCTTCGCAACGGCCGCCACCGCAGAATACCTCGGCGCGCGCAACGGCTTGGGCATCGTTTTGCAATCCGCTTTTAATTCCTTCCGCACACCACTCATCTTTGCCGCCACGCTCATCATCGTCATCATGACCGGAGCACTTCTGCTGATCCTGACACTGGCGGAACGCTGCATCCTTGGAGCAGGGGTGCGAGGTGACGTCGATTCCAGCGAGACCTCAGAAAGAGATCTGGCCACCGGAGACGACTTTTAGGCTATTTCTCAGCGTTTTTTCTTCTCAGCTCAACCAAATTCACCGCGGCCTGTGAAATAATCAGGGAACTTACTCATAACAAGCAAAGACAGGCACGCGAGATGACACAGCCACAGAATCCTCCGCAGTACGGGCAACCGGTACAGCCCGAACAGCCGCAATATCAACAGGCGCCGCAGGCACAGCCGCCGCAGTACAACCCATATTCCGCTCCTGCCATGCAACCGAACGCTCCTCAGCTGGAAAACAATCGCATTGCACTCAGTCAGCCTGCGTATGGGACGAACCCTGGGCAGGCCTTCGCACGTTTCTTCAAGAAGTACGCCACGTTCTCGGGCCGCGCTTCCCGCAGCGAGTACTGGTGGATGATGATGTGGTTCGCCATCATCTACGTTGTGTGGTTCGCTCTCGTATCCGTGCTTCCCGACAGCGGAGCAGGCACCATGGTCATCGTTGTCCTCAGCTTGCTCATGGGAGTTTTCATGCTGGCGACCATCGTCCCCATCTGGGCACTCACGGTACGCCGTTACCATGATTCCAACCATTCTGGCCTGCTGTATTTGCTGTCGATTGGTCTCCAGGTCATCGGCTCCGTCATCGTGGTCGTCGGCATTATCAACGTCTTCGGATCGCTCTTCTCCCTTGTCAGTCTCATGGCGTCCGGATCCGATTACGGCTCGGGGCTCGGAGGATACGGCTATGACTCCACCGGCCTTGACTCCGGCGAAACAACGTCCATGACAGCCCTGTTCGCCGCCAGTTCCGACGATTACTCAGCTCTGTATGGCAGCGTCGTGGCCTCCATGATGATGAAATTCTTTGCATGGGGCGCAATAGGTGGCCTTTTCTCGCTGGCTGGAGGAATCCTCAATCTCGTGTTCACGCTGCTTGGCAGCAAGGTCGACGGCGCTCGCTTTGACAGCCCGCGTCTGCCCGCCCAGTACACGGTGTATCCGCCAGATGCCTTTATTCAGTTCGCTCCGGGATATGCAGCGGCTCCCGGTGCTTCAAACTCTTCATTCACGCCCAACAACCCACCCAACAACCAGGGCTACCAAGGACCTGACTACCAGTCGCCAAGCGCCTATCAGCCAGCCCAAGCTCAACCGCAGTTCCAGCAACCGCAGGAGTTCCATCCCAACGCTTTCCAGACGCCAGAGAGCCCTGCACCCACAACTCCGCTCAATACACCTGCCGCAGCGCCCGGAGCGCCTGTGGCTCCTGCAGCTCCTTTGAGTCCCGCAACGCCAGATGTCCCGACGGTGTCGAATCCATACACGACTCCGTTTGAGCAGCAGGGCGAGGGCACAATTCCGAGTACCAGCTCTGACGCAGAATCAGACTCGAATTCGGACCCGGACGGGGACTCAGATCAGGACCAGGGTCCATCCTCGGGCTATTCCCAGAACTGAGGCTCTTCCGCAACAAGAAGCACTCACCTTTAAAGAGGGGGTCTGCACTGCCGCAATGGCAGCGCAGACCCCCTCTTTTCCACAGTTTCTCTGCTGTATGTTCCCTCATATGTTTCCTGCTACGCGGCCGTATGCACGGTCATCGCCGCAGCTACTGCCACTGCAACAACCGCTACAGCTCGATGTGCTCCTTGCCGGCATCGTTATCAACGTGAGCAAACTTTGCTGCGAGCGCTGCCTTGTTCTTTGCCTCATCGGCTTCCTTGGCAGTCTTCTTGGCTTCTGCGGGATCCCACAACACGTCTTCGCGGTGCTTTGCGCACTCCGCGATGGCAGCGGTCGCATAATCCGCAATGAAGGATTCGGAGGCAGCATGCGTATCAGTGCCAGAGGCAATGTTCTTGGCTAGCTCCCGGAATCGATCTGCTCCGTCAACGTCGATGAACACGTGCGGCAGACCCTGAATCTCATTGAGCTCGTTCGCAAAGAGCAGGGCCGCGGCCTCAAAGCCCTCAGACTCCCCTACCGCCAACATATTCGCGTACGCCGCAGCACTCACTGCCACATGCGCGGCGATGTCTGCTGCCGGAGTCGTGGTGGCGGCGTGCGTCGCCGTGCTCACTACACGCTTGAGCTCTTCAACGTCAGCATCGTTCCATTCGAGCCCCAACGTGGCACCGATATCGGCGATATGCGCCGCATCGAGATCCTCGGAGTAATCGGAAGAGTCGTCATACGCATCGTTGGCGGCCAGCAGAGCCGTCGCAATGGCACGCGGCCGCCCTGGAATCTCCTCGACGCCACCCTCATACACATACTCGGAATCGGCGATGGTGACGTCTTGGCTCGTCAGGCGTGCCGCAATCTCGCGAGTGATGCGTACCTGCAACTCCTCGCCGTACTTGACGTCGTTATCGATGCGCGCGGCATCATCAAGCGGCCACAACTCAATCAGTTGCGAAATCTCCTCCACCGCAGGTGCCAACGCCTCAGAGGCAGCGAAGGCGGCTTGCACCGTATCAAAATCGAAGGCTTTTTCAGTATCAGTCATGTCAATCTCCTTTGCGCCACCTTGCGCACACGTTTCTTCTACCTCAGTACTATCAGACTGCGCGCCCCTGCGCCATCGGGAGTGACGCATCTCACGCGCGGCGAACGCCGTCGTGCTGATCTCCTCGCCCAGCCGCCCTACTCGCCGCTATTATTCGACGTTCGCTGCAGGATCCATGTACGACACAGCCACCAGCTTATGTGTGCCCACTTCCAGTACCAACGACGTGACGGAAGCGAGCGCCGTCTTGCGCTTCAGCACATTTGACTCCGCTTTCCCCGTCACCAGTTTTGTGCGCAACGTCCAAATGGGCGACTCGTGACTCACCACAATGATTGCCTTCCCCGCAAACTCGTCCGCCTTCTCAAAGGCAAAATCGGTCATGCGCTCGGCAATGCTAGCGTAGCTTTCCCCCCAGCTGGGTTTCATCGGGCGCAGAAGAAGCCTCAGATTACTTGGCCGCCACAACGCGCCCGCACCATATCCGATGCGTCGACCGCGAAACTCGTTACCTGCCTCAATCAATCGCTCATCCTGCGTGATTCCCAGCAGAGACAGCGTCTCACCCTGTTCACCGTTCCCTGCCACTTCAGCCGCCGCACGCCGCTCGTTGAGAGCGTCGCGGACGTGCGCGGCCGTCTCCATCGTGCGATCAAGAGGCGAGGAAAACAGCGCCACCGCATCTGACATATGCCTGTTGGCAGCCATGTACTGAGCCGTCGCTTCGGCCATGCGCTCACCACGCTCGGAAAGGTGGTAATCCGGCAGCCGCTCGTAGATCACATGCTCAGGATTTTCAACCTTGCCGTGCCGTACGAGATGAATGGTGGTGGTCTGCATTCGTGGACCCCTTCCGGGCATTTTCGCCGTGAGAAATAACGTCATTCTTCTTTAAAGATACCGTGTGTTGCAGAACAGAAGGTTCTAGACTGGCAGCGCGCTTGAACGAGTAGCCCAGCAAAGGTGACACGTTGTGCTCAGGGCACGTCTCACAAGATCAACGCGGATCGCGCAATAAAACCGCACACCATCACAACCCAAGCATTACTCATGTAACTACTGAGGGGAACGAGAAAAGAGGAGGAATCGATTTTTATGAAGAGAGCGTCGTTCAGACAGGTGCGTTCTGAGCTCTATAAGAGGCTCTTTTCCGGATACGCGGAATTGCTCTCCACCCCCCATTCGCCACGTTTCGCCGTTGGTGCGGTCGTGGCCGCCATGCCCTATCCCATGATCGGCATGACTATCACCATTTCCGTCCAGCACTACTACGGCTCGTACGGTCTCGCAGGAACACTGACAGCCGTGCAGGCGATTGCGCTTGCCGTCTTCGGACCAGTTCTCGGGAAGCTGGTGGATCGCTTCGGGCAGCGCAAGGTGTCCATTCCTACGATTGCAGTGTGGATGGTTGCGGCCATTGCAATGGTCACGTCGATTACCACCCACGCACCTGTGTGGCTTCTGTTCATGATTGCGCCCTTCCTCGCGGCGATTCCACCGTGGGGCGCCATGAGCCGCACGCGCTGGACGCACGCGCTCAAGGGCGAACCCCGCAAGATTGAGACTGCACTGAGCCTGTCTTCGATCTTCGACGAGTGCCTCTGGGTTGTGGGCAACCCGCTTGCCTCAATTCTCGCCGTGATTTCCGGCATTCTGGCATTTTCGTTCACGGGAGTGTGCGTTGTTATCGGCGCTCTCATGTTCCTGGGCGAAGTTTCCACTGAGCCTCCGTCACAGACCGATTTGGCGCGCGCAGCCGGGCTGTCACGCAAGGAATACCGGGCAGAATTATCCCGTAGGATTTCGCAACCCGCTTCATCTCCCGCAGCCGTCGCGGGCACCGCAGCGACGAATGAGTTCGTAGCCGTGCAAGACGCGATCGCGGCAGAAGAAGCCGAGGGAGCTACCACTGGAGGCAAGACTCCAGGACGAGCGGCACGGGTTCTGAAGCACCTGCACTTTGGAGGCAAGTCCGATTCGATTATGGGTCCGGGCCTGCTATCCCTGTGCGCCACATGGTTTGGATTGGGAGCGTTCCAGTCCGCTACCTCGATCTCCGTGATCGCCATGGCGAAGGAACAGAACATGCAGCAGTTTACGGGCTTCGTGTTCGCGTGCTTCTCCATCAGCTCTCTTATTGGCGTGACGATTTACGGCGCCAAGCACTGGCAGATTCCGCTGTGGAAGCGTTTCTATTTCTGCCTCGCCGTGCTCGTGGTGGGCATGTGCTCCTTCATCTTCACGTCGCACCTGTGGATGATCATGATCATTTACTTGATCATCGGTGTGTGCCAGGCACCCACGTGGGTCAACGGTAACCAGATTGTGCTGCACTTGGTTCCGCCCGCTCGCTTCACCGAGGCCGTGGCCTGGATGAGCGCGATGAACGCCATCGGCGGCTCCATGGGCTCCTCCGTGGCGGGTGGCTACATCGATCAGTTCGGTTCCAAGGGCGGCTTCGCCACCGTGTTCGCCTTCGCCATTGCGGCAATGGCCATCGCCTTCATCGGATTCAAGCAGATTCGGACCTCCACCGAGCGCCCGATGCTGACGGAAGTGTCGCTGTAAACGACTCGCGTCCTTCGCCTCGCCTCTCCCCTCTCTCCCTCTTCTCCCGGGTTGTGCGATTGGGGCGGGAGTTGTGCTCCATTCCGGAGAGTTGTGCGATTGGGAAATCAAGGGTTAACCGTCTCAGAACTCGGGGAGGCGAGTCACAACTCACGCCCCAATCGCACAACTTGAGGAAGCGAGGCACAACTGGAGGACTCTGGAGAGGTGTGACGGGGCACGACCGAACTTAGATCAGGTACAGAGACGCAAGACGCACACCTTTAGGGGAATTAACGCGCTCGGCTCTTCGGCGTGTGCTCGATGGACCACTTGCCGATGGCGCGCGCAGCCGGACTCGCCTGCTTTCCCTCCACGGGGGCGTCGAGCAACCATTTACGGATGACGAAGTTCCATATGGACACGATCACTGTGGCAACGAGTTTCGCGATATTCGTGTACAGCACGTATTTTCCGTGTTGGCTGGTGAGTGATCCCGCAGGCAACATCACTGACGTTGCGTACCAGATGATGAGATCGTTGATTCCCAAGCCAATCAGGGACGACACGAGGAAGATGAGCATCTCCATCCACTTCGCCATGTCGTCACGGCGAGTGAAGACGAACTTCATGCTCGCAATGTAATTGAAAACAAGCGATATGGTGAATGAAATGGTCGCCGAAAGCGTTGCATTCACATGGAACCCAGCAACAAGAATGTTCATGATTCCGTAGTCGATAACGAAGGCGATGCCGCCTACGAGGCCGAACTTCACAAGCTGGGCGATCAGATTTTTCACATCGCCAATGTACACACGTGCGAAAGGCAGTGGGGGCACACATGCCCGAATCGCGCCTCATCTCCACATGCTGTGAATCACTTCAGCGTGTGCGTGCGCTCTCCCATCTAGAATGAAAGAAATTTTCTGTACACAGCAGCAACCAGTTTGCCGCTCACCGTTTTACTGAGGAGAACCTCCAATGCCAGTAATTTTCACCCACACCAGCGCCTCCACCACCAAAGAGCAGAGAGACCGTATTAAGACCGCTTTCGGCCAGGCAATCTCACTTCTTCCCGGAAAGTCCGAGAGCTGGCTCATGTGCCCCTTCGACGATAACGTCCCCATCTACTTTGCTGGCGACGACACTAAGCCTGCGGCCTACGTGGAGGTCAATGTCTTCGGGCGCAACAGCGTCGACGCCTCCACTTGGGAAAAGCTCAGCGCAGCAATCCTGGCCACGCTCGACAAAGAACTCTCCATCCCACAGGATCGTGTCTATATCCGCGAGACGGCGACCGGCGACTGGGGTTGGAACGGCGGCAATTTCTGAGGTGCCCGAGATATACAGATAACGAATATACAGAGATATAAAAGCTCCCGGCCGCGCAATAAATGCGACGGCTCGGGAGCTTTTATTTACTGAAGCAGTACTACCTACTCAGCGACGACCTTGATCGTGAACTGAGCAGTGATCTCCGGATGGAGTTGTGCGGAAGCCGCGAACTCACCGGCGGTCTTGATCGGGTCGAACTTGAGGAGCTTGGCGTCAACCGCCACGCCCTTCTTGCCCAGCTCGGAAGCGATCTTATCGGCAGAAATTCCGCCGAAGAGCTTACCGGACTCGGAGACCTTGGCGGCGAACTCGACCGTGGTGCCATCGAGCTGTGCCTTAGCGGCAACAGCGTCCTCGCGAGAGGCGAGTTCCTTGGCACGACGAGCGCGCTGCATCTGATCGATCTGGGAAGCAGCACCCTCGGTCCACGCGAAGGCGAGGCCTTGCGGGATGAGGAAGTTGCGCGCGTAGCCGGGCTTGACCTCGACGACGTCGCCCGGACGACCCAGGTTGGAGACGATCTTGCGCAGGATGACCTTAGTTTCTTTTGCCATGTCCTACTCCTCTCAGCGACCGTTGGACGCGTACGGCAGAAGCGCCATTTCGCGTGCGTTCTTGATGGCCTTGGCGAGATCGCGCTGTTCCTGAACGGTCACACCAGTGATGCGACGCGAACGGATCTTGCCGCGATCAGAGATGAACTTGCGCAGCAGAGCGACGTCCTTGTAATCGATTTCCTTAACCTTGGCAGCCTTGAGCGGGTTTGGCTTCTTCTTGAAGGGCTTTACCGGCGGCTGTGGCCTTTTACGTGACATTTTGTACTCCTGATTTCTTTAGCCTAAAAAGTTTCTGATGGGATTCCCGAAGGAATGGCAGCGATTGGAACGGCCTGGGATGGCGGCTCACCGATTCTCACCGGCGTCGTCGCACCTTTTTAGAAAGGCGGCTCATCCATGGGGCCCTGGCCGAGCGGATCATTGCCGCCCTGCTGCGTACCCGAGGTGCCGAAGCCCGACGAAGAATCGAAATTCCCGTACGAGGCCCACGGTTCCGAGGAGCCGTTACTCGAACCGGACTGACCGGCGGCAGGTGCACCCTGTGCCGGAGCGTTCGCCCCACCGGTGTAACCGGAAGGAGCGGCGTTGTTCTGGTTCTGACCGTAGACGTTATTGCCACCGTTATAACCCTGACCACCCTGGCCACGCGGAATACGCGTCACAGCGGCGGTCGCGTAGCGAAGGCTCGGCCCGATCTCGTCCACCTGCATCTCGACCACAGTGCGGTTCTCACCTTGCTGCGTCTGATAGCTGCGCTGGTTGAGACGGCCCGTCACGATGACGCGCATGCCCTTGGTGATACTCGCCTGAATATGATCAGCGAGCTCACGCCACGCCGAGCAGCGCATGAAGAGGGCGTCTCCGTCCTCCCACTGGCCACTCTGGCGGTTGTAGGTACGCGGCGTCGAAGCGACGGTGAAATTGACGACGCTTGCCCCACTTGCGATGGTGCGCAATTCGGGGTCAGCGGTGACGTTGCCAACAATAGTAATGACTGTTTCGCCTGCCATTTTCTTGCCTTCCGACTAACGAGTTCCTTAACGGTTTCTGGGATTCCCAGATCAGATTTTTACTTGGCGTCCTTGCGAATAATCTTCGTGCGGACGATGGATTCGTTCAGGTTCAGCTGACGATCGAGCTCATCGCTCGTAGCGGGCTCAGCGGTGTAGTTGACGACGACATAAATGCCTTCGGTCTTTCCATCGATTTCGTAAGCGAGCTTGCGACGTCCCCAAAAATCAGTGTTGTCAACGGTGCCCTTTTCAGCGGTCACCACTTCGAGATACTTCTCGACAAGCTTCTTGACGCTGGCGTCATCAACCTGTGGATCGACAATCAGCATCATTTCGTACTTATGCGCAGACATCACCCACCTCCTTCGGTCATAAAGGTCACGGACTTTCCGTGACAGGAGGGTGTAGCGCGTGCCCCGACTCGCGACTTTTCACGAGCGCAGAGCAACTGTTCAATGATACACCACGGCATCAACCGCTCAGAGAGGCGTGAGAACGCTACTTTTTGCTCGAATCGCTGGATTCATCGCTTGCATCGGAAGAATCCGAATCCGAACTCGACGTGGTCTTCTTCGCCGCCTTGTCTTTCGCTGCCTTCTGCTGTGCCGCTTCCTTTGCGGCTTGAGCCCCAGCATCGGTCGTTGACTCGGTGGTGGTGTAGGAACCGCCTGCCACCGACATCTCGTTCGGCAGCTCCATGAAGTCGAGATCTTTGAGGTAGTTCTTCCCGTCAGTGATGTCGTACTGAATCAGCTTGTAATCTGCGAGCAGTTGCTTATCGGCTGTCGACAGTTTGGTGGTATCGATCTGGTCACCATCAGAGTTCAGGTTCAGCGACTGGCCCGCCGGAATCCTCTGCCATTGCTGAATGCGGTTAGCGACCGGGGGCTCCATGGCTGCCACGGCCTCGTGCATTTCCGTGAGGAACGCCAGATACGGCGACACCTTTGCGTCCATGTGCTGCGCGGTTTCGGCCATGAGGAAGTTCGGAGAGGTGTATGCGGAGTCGTCGGCAGAGAGTTTGTGCCCGCTCGAGGCGGACGCAGTGTTGGACCAGATGAAGTAATCGGTCTCGTGCAACGCAATGGAGTTGTTGGAATCCTGGCTCGCGGAGGCATAGATGCCGGGCAGATGGTCTCCATAGAAGATCACCGTAATGGGCTTCTTGATCTTGTTGAGACTGGCGAGGAACTTCTTCGTGGCCTTGTCGGTGTAGCTCACGCCCTTGGAATACGTGTTGATCTGCTGGTTCTCGTCAGGGCCGAGCGAGGAACCCGTTGTCGACGAAGCCTCGAACTCGTTGTCGTCATACCAGTTGTCGTAACTCATGTGATTCTGCATGGTGACGAGCTGATAGAACTTGTTGTCCCGCGACTTGTTCGTAATCTTCTCGAGCACGGAATCGTATGCCGACTCGTCAGACACGTACGGCGAGCGGTCGATGTGATCCTGATGTGCAATGACATCCGGCTTATCGAGCGTCCAGAAGTGCGCGAATCCGAACTTCTTATAATTCGTGGAGCGCGAATACATGGACGACACATATGGATGGAAGGCGAGAGACCCTGACGCCGACGCATTCCAGAACTGATTGAAGGTGGGCGTCCACTTCATCTTCGGCACCAGCTGTTGATACGGAGAGCTCAGGGAGGCGTCGAAGTTGGCCATGCTCAGGCCCGTGACGGCTTGGAACTCAAGATTCGCTGTGCCGCCGCCGTATCCAGAACTCAGCATGAGGCCGGACGTCGTTGACTTCTTGATGGCTCGGATATTGGGCATCGGATCCTTGTTGAGTTTCAGCCCGGGCACGCGAGTGGGGTCGGAGTAGGACTCGGACAGAATCATGATGACAGAGCTGTCCGTCATTTCCGAGGAGCGATCCTTGTTAATGGAGTCGGCTTCCTTTTCGTACCGCGCAGCAATCTCCTTCATCGTTGCGGCCGAGTACCCCTTTGGCTGATCCATGACCTTGGGATTGGTAAAGCGCAGGAATCCGATAAGCGTTCCGTTTCCCTGAGCATCCTCCACGGAGTCCCACAGACGTGGTGCGTCTCCGAGAGTTTCAGAAGCGTTATATGCCCAGGTGCCCACAGTGCCCAGCGACGCCGCGTAGGCCACGATGAAACCGATGGGGGCAATGATCAAAAGGAGCCGCGCCACAATATGGACTCCGCGGTTGCGAGCAGTGACGAGACGCGCCTTACCATCGCGGCGCGCAATGATGACACATAGTAGCGTGAAAACCAGCAGGAACAGCGGAATCTTGATAAAGAGCCCCTGACTTCCTGCCGGGATGAATTCCGCAAGATTGCCGGTATTGGTGCCCGCCATTTTGACGTCGGATGGCAGAACGGTTTCGTGACGCACCATCACTTTCATGCGTTCCACCACAGAAATGACGGTGACAAGGAAGATGAAGATGGGAGTTGCCACCCAGAAACGATTGACGAGGGCGATGATGGCAAAGTAGAAGAAGCCCAGAATGATGAGGTTGAGGACAAACACAAAGCGCCCCGCAGTGAAGATGAGATTGACCCAATTGAGGAATCCCATGAAGGGCTCCACTGTGGTGACCGACCACTGCAGCAGCATCACGCCGAGAACGTCCACTGCGAAGAAGGCAAGAATATAGAACCACATGGCAAAGGCGCGTTGCCTATGTCCGAAGGGCTTGCTGGAGACGGTATGTTCGGTCAGCGTGCTCTGCGCATCATCTGCCGCGGCCGCGTTCTCTGCACCCTTCGCATCCATTGCGTCCTGATTCTGTATCGACACTTTCATCCCGTCTTTGCCTCGGATTGAAACTAAGACACTATATCATCGGCACGGCACGTGAAACCTTGGAAAAGTACGAATCCAGTGGATATCCCCACACTGAACCTGACCTTTCCCAAAGAGTCCGGCTACGGTAGAGCCTATGCCTTCGAAGACCAGAAAAACTTCGTCCTTGCCTTCCGATGAAACAGAGGCGACGACGTCAAGGTCACCGCGGTCGCGGACTCGCCGCTCCACCGCGTCATCTTCTTCCTCCTATGCCGGGGCCCACCGTGATACCGGCGGCAGGAAAGGTAATAAGCGCAAGAATCGCAAACGTTCCAAGCATCCGATCATCAAATGGACGCTCATCGTTCTCGGCTCACTCATCGGGCTTGGAATCATCGCCTTTGCCGTACTCTATTTCACCACCCAGGTTCCCGATCCCGAAGACGTCGCGCTGTCGCAGAAAACAACCGTGTACTACTCGGACGGCACTACGCCCATCGGAACCCTTGCACAGCAGAACCGCGACATCATCGAATGCTCCGCTCTTCCCGGCTATGTGGGCAACTCTGTGGTATCTTCCGAAAACCGCACCTTCTGGACGGACAACGGGCTTGACTTCCGCGGCATTGGCCGCGCGCTGCTGAACAACGTGACCACTGGTTCGCGCCAAGGCGGCTCCACCATCACCCAGCAGTACGCCGAGCGTTACTATCTCGGCCAAACCGAGTCATATCTGGGCAAGATAAAAGAGGCCATGATGGCTCTCAAGATTGCGCAGACGCAAGATAAGTCAGCGGTGCTGTGCAACTACATGAACGTGATCTACTGGGGTCGCGACTCCTACGGTATTGAGGCTGCCTCCGAAAATTACTTCGGCAAGAAGGCTGAAAAACTCACCTATTCCGAGGCGGCACTTCTCGCGGGAATCATCCCCTCCCCCAATAACTGGGATCCGGCCGTCAACAAATCCATGGCGAAGGCACGCTGGAAGCGCACGCTCTCCATCATGAAAGAGGACGGCTACATCACCGCCACACAGTTCAAGGACGCGAAATTCCCCTCCACCATCAAGTACACCCTCAGTAACGTGTATTCGGGATACAAGGGATACTTGCTGCAGATGGTCAAGTCCGAGCTCACTAAGAACAAGGCCTTCACCGAAAATGAGATTGAGACCGGCGGCTACTCGATCATCTCCACCTTTGACAAAACGCGCCAGGCCGAAATGCAAACCGTGGGCGCCACGCACCTGTACGGAGTTCCCGACGGAGTGCAGCAGGGCGGTATCTCTGTTAATCCCCAGGACGGATCGGTGTATGCGGTCTACGCAGGCTCTGACTATCTCAAGCATCCGCTGAACAACGCCACGCAAGCACAATTCCAGCCCGGCTCCACCATGAAGCCGTTCGCGCTCATAGCCGCAGCCGAAAAGGGCGTGAGCTTCAACACGGTGTTCAACGGAAATTCTCCGAGAACGTTCTCTGGGCTCACGAAGTCCGTGAGCAACGACGGCGGTGTGAGCTACGGCTACATCAATCTTTACACAGCCACGGCAAAATCTGTGAACACTGTGTTCATGGATCTCAATGAGGATCTGACGCCGCAGGTGACCGCGTCGACCGCGCACAAGGCTGGCATCTCCGAAGATATCGACGAAACCTCGCCCTACAACGTGCTCGGCATCAACGGACTCACAGCATGGGACTTGGCGCAGGGCCATTCCACCATCGCCAACGACGGCCTCAAAACCACGATGCACGTCGTCAAGGCCGTGAAGAACGCGGCTGGGAAAAATCTCTATAACGCGGATACGTCGTCGACGCGTGTGTTCTCCGCGTCCAACGCCGCTCTCGTCCTCAAGGCCATGCAGGGCGTGGTGACCAGCGGAACGGGACGCGAGGCGTCATCGCTGGGGCGCGAAATCGCAGGCAAGACGGGAACCTCAAACGATGGCACCGCCGTGTCCTTCGTCGGGTCAACTCCCAACATGGTGACCGTTTTCGGCGTCTGGTACCCAGACTCCAAAGGTAATCCGCAGAAGGTGCCCACATCGTACGGCGGCTATTACGGTTCCGCCTACCCCGCGCATCTCTACACCCTGTACTCTCGTCAGGCGTTCCAAGGGCTTGCCGTCGAGACCTTCCCCACCGCTACTGACACGGGTAAAATCGGCGGCCCCAACGGCAACTTCGGCACCGGAACGGGTTCTTCCTCCTACTCCTACGGATACACGAATAAGAATTACTCGTCGTCTGGAACCGGCAATTCCTCGGGAACCGAGGGGAACACAACGTCTGGATCGGGGAATGGGAATGGAAGCGGAAACGCGTCAGGGACAAATTCTGATTCTTCCTCTTCTGACTCCTCCGGGGCGTCCAATTCCGGGGCGAATTCAAACTCCGGATCCGACTCCTCCACCTCGGGCTCCAATAATTCCAAGTCCAATTCGAACTCGAATTCAAACTCGAATAATTCAAGTGGCTCGACGTCAAACAACAAGAGCAATTCCGGGCAATCGTCGTCGACCACTGGAAAATCAAACGGCAGCACGTCGCAAAAGTAACGCTCACGTCGTCATCGAAAACATGCATCAGCGAACATGAAAGTGGCCTCTGAACTCCTTATAGGATTGTTCAGAGGCCACTTTCATAAGAAACGAACGCTAGAAACCCAACTCTTACCGCTCGAAACGATTGATGGCGGAGATAATCGCCTTGAACGCGGAGTTGGAGATCGAGGAATCGATGCCCACGCCCCACATCACGCGAGTGTTGTCGGCCTCTCCAACTTCAGCCTCAACGTACGAGGCGGCGGTTGCGTCGGTGCTCGACGTCATGGTGTGCTCTTGGTAATCCAGCACGGAGGCATCAACGCCAATGCCGGCCAGCGCACTCAGGAACGCTGCAATCGGGCCATTGCCAACGCCCGAGATTTCGCGCACAACCGGTTCGCCAGCGGCGCCTGCTCCACGATCGGAAATCTTGGCCTTGAGCACCGTATCCGAACCCTCATCGCCGGACGACACCGAGACGCCCATGAGCTTGAGGCGACCCCACGAAGCGAGCGAGGAATCCACGGCACCCTCGTGCGCCTCTTCGCTGGGCAGATACTCGTCCTTGAAGAGATGCCAGATGTCGTCGTCCTTGACTTCCTTCTTGGTGGAATCGGCATAGCCCTGCACCACCTTGTCGAATTCGATCTGCAGACGCTTAGGCAGGTCAAGGTTGTGATTCGTCTTGAGCAGGTAGGCCATGCCGCCCTTGCCGGACTGCGAATTGACGCGGATTACGGCCTCGTAGCTGCGGCCGATGTCTTTCGGATCAATCGGCAGGTACGGGACGAGCCACACGAAGCTGTCGAGCGCTGCACCCTGTTCCTCGGCGGCAACGCGACGGGCCTCGAGGCCCTTCTTGATGGCATCCTGGTGCGAACCGGAGAATGCCGTGAACACGAAGTTGCCCACGTACGGGTGGCGCTCGGACACCTGCACCTGGTTACAGTATTCGACGGTCTTGCGAATCTCAGGGATATTGCTGAGATCCACTTGCGGATCGATCCCCTGCGTCAGCAGATTGAGACCGAGCGTCACCAGATCCACGTTGCCCGTGCGCTCACCATTGCCCAGCAGGCAGCCCTCGACGCGGTCGGCGCCTGCAAGCACCGCCAGTTCGGTGGCAGCGACAGCCATGCCCTCGTCGTTATGCGGGTGGAGCGACAGCACGATGGAGTCGCGGTTCTTCAGGTGCGTGGAGATGTATTCGATCTGATCAGCGAACACGTTCGGCGTCGTCATTTCGACCGTGGCTGGGATGTTGATGATCATAGGATGACCCGGCGTGGGCTTGATGATGTCAGCCACAGCATCGCACACCTCGAGCGAATACTCCGGCTCGGCACCCGTGAAGGACTCCGGCGAATACTCGTAGGAAATATCGATTCCCTCGGCGTCTCCCTCAAGCTCCTTGCACAGGGTGGCGGCGTCGGTGGCGAGCTTCTTGATGCCTGCCTTGTCCTTGCGGAACACCACCTCGCGCTGCAGCACAGAGACGGAGTTGTAGAAGTGCACGATGGCGCGCTTGCAACCCTTCAGTGATTCATACGTCTTGCGGATGAGATGCTCGCGCGCCTGAGTCAGCACGGCGATGGTCACGTCGTCGGGAATGAGTTCGCGCTCAATGAGCATGCGGATGAACGAGTAGTCCGTCTCGGAAGCGGAGGGAAAGCCCACCTCGATTTCCTTATAGCCCATGGAGATGAGCATGTTCCAAAAACGAAGTTTGCGCTCGGGATCCATGGGGTTGACCAGTGCCTGGTTACCATCGCGCAGATCAACGGAGCACCAGCGCGGCGCGCGCTTGAGCGTCTTGTTGGGCCACGTGCGCTCCGGGAAGCTGAAGGGCACCTGATGGCTGTACTCGACATACTTGTTGTACGGCATCTTGCTGGGCTTCTGCGGAAGTCCCACAAAGCGCGCCTTGGGGAGCGAGGGATCGTTGTTGCCACCGTTGGAAGCCGCAGCGACCTTATTGAGCTCGAATACTGATTCCTGAGTTGGTTCCTGAATCATCATGTCTCCTTGAATAAGCTGTTCTCCAGCTTATCTAAATTCCTGAATTTAAACGTGTAATCTTCGGTTTTTAAGTCGCGATATTCAACGATTCGTCATCTGAAACTGCTGCTCTGCGCAGTCCCCGAGGACTGACGAAATCGTCGGCACTCCACTCGCCGCCCGCGGAGAGGGCAGCCGTACCAACCTATGAGAAAGCACTACGGCAATCACGCAAAAAGCGAGACACCTCGACGCGCTGAGCAGTAAGCGTTGCCCAACCACGTGTGCTTGCTCGTCGGCCACACAGCTCCCAAACGGGGCGCCCCTTGACTCATCCAAATGCTGGGAACGCGACCATCTGCCGAGCGAGAGCCCAACAAATTGAAGCCGTTCTTCTTGACGAGCCAATCGGGATGTTGCGTCGCGATGGCAAGGCCCTCCTCGAGGGCCAAGGGCAATCGCCCATCCGAATCAATGAGCTTGCGCGCCACATCGGGCTCGCGGTTGGTGTAAGCGGTGCCGGTGTGCGGACCGATAACCAAGTAGAAAGGTCCCTCCGGAGGAGCGAACTCCGTCGGCAGGAAGCTGGCAATGTCGCGCGGAGGCATCGTGGTGAATCCGGCATTGCGCTCAATGCTGGTACGAGCGATAAGCGATTCAGGCGACACGAGTTCCCGCGTGGGAACGAGCAGCACACCGTCGTCAATTTCAACGTTATCGAGAACGTCGAGCAGGGGTGTGGCCAGGGCAACGAAAGCAGCGTCGCTCATATCCGCCACGTCTGGGTATCCCAGAGCGACGATGCGACTCAGCTGCGTGCGGACCTCATCCGATGTGCGCGACATATGGTTTCTTGACTCCCGACTCAGGCCTGCTGTGCTTGCGCGAGCTTCGGACTCGTCACATCAAAGTGCTTGCTGGCGATGATTTCGGCGATGGCCACTGCGTTGAGCGCGGCGCCCTTGCGGAGGTTGTCGTTGGTGATGAACATGGACAGGCCCTTCTTGCCGGGCACCGCCTGATCCTGGCGAATACGGCCCACGAAGCTCGGATCCTTGCCAGCCGCCATAAGCGGGGTTGGAATGTCGGCGAGCACAACGCCCGGAGCCTTTGCGAGAACGGCGCGAGCCTCGTCCGGGGTGACGTCCTTGCTGAACTCCGCGTTGACGCTCATGCCATGCGCCGTGAACACGGGGATACGCACGCAGGTGCAGGAGGCGGGCAGGTCAGGAAGGTGCAGAATCTTGCGCGATTCGTTGCGCAGCTTCTGCTCTTCGTCGGTTTCCTCCGAGCCGTCGTCCACGATTGAGCCAATGAAGGGCACGGCGTCGAAGGCAATGGTGCGCACCACCTTGGTGGGTTCGGGGAAGTCGATGGCGTCACCGTCGAACACGAGCTTGTCGGCACCCTGCTCGATAGCAGCGGTTGCCTCGTTCTTGAGCTGCAGCACACCGTTGCGGCCGGCACCGGAAACAGCCTGATAGGTGGACGCGATGAGGCGCGTCAGACCGAAAGCCGTGTCGAGCGCCTTCATTTCAGGCATGATGGCCATGGTGGAGCAGTTGGGGTTGGAGACGATTTTCTTGGGGATGACGTCGAGATCGTCAGGATTGACCTCCGAAACGACCAACGGCACGTCCTCGTCCATACGCCATGCGGAAGAGTTGTCCACCACAAAAGCGCCGGCTGCGGCAAACTTCGGAGCCCACTGCTTAGAAGTAGAGCCACCTGCGGAGAAGATGGCGATATTGATGCCGTGGAGGTCTGCCGTGGCAACGTCCTCAACGGTGATGCTGTGGCCTTCCCACTCCAGAACAGTTCCGGCAGAGTGCGCGGAAGCCAGGAAACGCAGGTCCTTCACGGGGAACTTTCGCTCGGCAAGGATGGAACGCATGACCATTCCGACCTGCCCGGTTGCCCCAAGAACTGCTACATTCACGCCTGTTTCGTTGATTCGTGCCATTCTGATGACTCCCTATTGCACCTGTGCGGGCCGCTTGCGCCGCGCTTACCGCTTTACCGTTACCTTACCGTTTTTGCTCTACTTGCGCGTTCGGCGTCTTATTGAGCGTCTATTTAACGTCCGGTTCCGCCGTAGACCACTGCCTCCACCTTGTCGGAATCCAGGTTAAAAGCAGAGTGAACAGCGCGGACCGCCTTGTCCAAGTCGTCGAGACTCACGACAGCGGACAGACGGATTTCTGACGTCGAGATCATGAGAACGTTGACGCATTCGTCCGCCAACGCCTTGAAGAAGAGTGCGGTAATGCCCGAATGCGTTTTCATGCCGACGCCCACGAGCGAAATCTTGCCGATCTTGCGGTCCACGTTAAGAGCTTCAAAACCGATGTCATCCTTGATGGTGTCAAGACTCTTGACAGTGAGATCGATCTGGGACTCAGGAATGGTGAAGGAAATATCTGCCGTTCCCTCGGTACTTGCCGCCTGAACGATCATGTCGATGTTGACGCCCGCCTGGGCCAGTGACTCAAAGACGTCCGCCGCCATGCCGGTGCGGTCCGGAATGTGGCGCAGGGTGATCTGCGACTCTGTGCGATCGTGTGCGACGCCTGAAATGACAGGAGCTTCGGGACCCACGAGATCCGGGAAGAGCTCGCCCATTGACTTGGACTTCGGTGTGTTCTGTTCGCTCATGGACTTACCTTTCGTTACTGGCCGCACGTGGAGCTGGCATCGCCGCTCGGGGCGTATCGGTACCAACGTTGGGAATCGAACTCGTATCGACGCCTTCTGGAAGAATCAGCGTTCCCGGGCGACTCGAAAAGGAGCTGCGCACATGAATCGGCATCTCAAAGCGGCGAGCGTATTCGACGCAACGCAGTGCAAGGATCTTCGCGCCGCTCGCTGCCAACTCCAGCATGGATTCGTATGAGACGGAAGGAATCCTGCGGGCCGTAGGAACGATGCGAGGGTCGGCGGTAAAAACGCCATCGACATCGGTATAGATTTCACAGACGTCGGCATTCAACGCCGCAGCGAGCGCTACGGCAGACGTATCGCTGCCACCGCGCCCCAGCGTGGTGGAATCACCGTCTGAATTGATGCCCTGGAATCCCGCCACGATGGCGATTTTCCCCTGATTGATGGTCTTGAGAACGCGATCGGGCTTGACGGCACGAATATGCGCGGCACCAAACTTTGTGTCCGTCATGAAACCTGCCTGAGCGCCGGTAAATGAGTTGGCAGACTCGCCCTGCGCGTAGATCGACATGGCGAGCAGACTCATGGAGATGCGCTCTCCGGCGGTGAGAAGCATGTCCATCTCGCGCCCCGGAGGACGAGAGTTGAGACTCATGGCTTGGTCAATGAGATCATCCGTTGTGTCTCCCATAGCGGACACAACGACGGCG
Source organism: Bifidobacteriaceae bacterium (assembly GCA_022651005.1). Lineage (GTDB taxonomy): Bacteria > Actinomycetota > Actinomycetes > Actinomycetales > Bifidobacteriaceae > JALCQC01. Next base: position 65,071 of record JALCQD010000004.1, on the reverse strand, counting down.
ACGTCATTGCCCTTCCGCTTGGTCTCAATAATCCGACGAGCGACTCGCTTGATGGAGTCGACGTCGGCCACGGAGGAACCGCCATACTTCTGAACGATAAGTGCCACGCGATGTCCTTATTCCACAGCTCATTCACTATAGATGTCTGTTCATTGTATGAAACCGCATGGAAAAAGGGCGATTCCAGTCCATTCTGTGTCCACTCTTCAGACGAGAGGGAGTTCCGCGCATTCCACGTCGTCATTCCACTCGGCCGTCTCGCCGCGTTCCGCTTATGCCTCTGAACGACCCGAGAAGGCACGCCCCAGAGTGATTTCATCGGCGTATTCGAGATCGGAACCCACCGGAAGACCAGAGGCAAGCCGCGTCACCCTCACTCCCACCGGATCCAATAACCGTGAAAGATACGTTGTTGTCGCTTCACCCTCAATGTTCGGGTTAAGCGCCAAAATCACTTCCTTGACGGATTCATCACCCAGACGCCCCAACAGTTCCTTGATGCGCAAATCTCCAGGGCCCACATTTGCCATGGGGTTGATGGCGCCACCGAGCACGTGGTACTTCCCTCGGAATTCACGCGTGCGCTCGATGGCCATGACGTCCTTGGGCTCCTCCACCACGCAAATCTGAGACGCATCTCTGCGCGGATCCAGGCAAATGGCACACGGACTTGATTCCGTGACATTGCCACAGATCTCGCAGAACTTCACCTTTTCCTGAACCGTTGTAATGGTCTCTGCCAAGTGCGTCACCTCATGCTTGTCGGCAGATAGCAAGTAGAACGCAATGCGTTGCGCACCCTTGGGACCTATGCCTGGCAGCTTGGCGAAAGCATCGATAAGATCCTGAATCGCTCCGTCATACATCAACGCCATGCGCTGCCGTCCCTTTCCTCATTTATTCTCTTCCGAGGTGCCCGTCTTACCCGGATTGCCCGAGTCAATTATCCTCGTTTATCCTCGTTACTGACTTTCATCCCCAGAGGAAATTTCCCTCACCGACTTCACGTCCAATATCGTCTTGAGAGTATCCAAATCCACCACGTCGGACGCGCCCAACGACGCATCGTTCATGGAGTATGTGTCTTCTTCCGCATCCACCTGAGGAGTCACGGACTGTTGTGACTGCTCCGGGCGCGCGGATTGCACTGCCTGCTGAGGTTGCATTGGTTGCCGCTGAAATGGCTGAGGAGCACTATTCCGCTGCTCGCCAGCAGTTTCATTCGCAGGGCTGATTGGCTGCTGTGCGGGTTCGGGTGTGGGCTCAGGTTCTGGATGCGCCCAGGGGTCATCCTCATCGTCTGCCTCGGGAACCTCGATATGTTTCACATGACGTTCAGACTGAACCGCTTCTTCCTGTGCACCATCAGGCCCCAGAGATTGTGTTCCGGTCTCATCATTCACCGCCGCACTTGGTTCTTCTGCCCACGGGTCGTCGGCAACGTCAGGCTCTTCCGGTTCAGGTTCGTTTACTTCTCTAGATTCGGCAGTAGAAACGGCAGAATTCTGGGCTGTGGCCGGAGACTCGGCTTCGTTAGGCAGCTCGTTCTGACGTCGGTGCGCCTCCGCATCGGAATCCGCATCTGCATGCGTCTCCGCGGACGCGGTCCTGGGCTCACGCTGTTCCTCCGCAGGCATTTGAAGGGCTGCTCCTGCAGCGGCCTTCATGGCACTCAGAGCGATGGATCTCTTTACCGCAGCGCGTTGTTGAGGACTCATCGAATTGACCGTCTGCACGGCCTCTCCGTTTGCCGCTACGTTATTAGGCGCAATGGAGGCGGTCTTGCCAAAGACCTTGCGAACCTCGTTCTGCACTAAACCCGGAACGCTGCGGTTCTGACCCGTCACTGCGAGAGCAAAAGCGTGCTGAGACAAAGGGGTATCAAACGTGAACACGATGTGCTTGCCGCCGAGCGCATTCGTAGAAAACTCCACAATGGGGACCTTCGACGATTCCACATAGCCGCTCAAGTCTCGAGGCATCTGTGCAAGAACGCTCTTCCACAGATCCATGTCGGACATGTTCGAGGTATCTGGCGCGCCGCCAGAATCAGCCACCGTCTGCGCTGGCTTCTGAGGTGTCTCAGGCACGGACGGCAAATTCGACGATGGGGCCGGAGCCTGCGGTTCCTGCGCCTGCCCGTGAGCCTGCTGCCCAGATCGCTGCATGGCTCGGCCGGGCTGGACTCTCGTAGGACCAGCAGCTTTCGGCTGCGCCGGAGGATTGAATCCTCCGCGAGATCCAGACTGCTGCTGCTCACCATCTTGAATGTGCTGCGGTTGCATCGACGCTTGGTTCTGAGAGTCGTTCTGCGCTCCCGCGCTCGGCATAGCAGCCGTCCACGCTGGCTCGTCGACGGCTGCGAGCAGCTGAGCCGCCAGCAGTTCAAGACGAAGCCGCGGGGATGTCGCTCCGGACATCGTAGCCAACGTGTCGTTGATCTTCTGCGCGATCATCGTTAGCTTGCTCAAGCCCAAAGCCTTGGCCTGCCGAGACAGCGAACTCGTGTCCTCGCCCTCAGTGTCCTCGTTGAACACCTGCACTGCCTGTTTCCCGGCGAGCGTCAGCACCAGAAGATCACGCACTCTTGCAAGAAGATCCTCTACAAATCGGCGAGGCTCGAAACCACCTACCACCACTTTCTCGATTGCCGAGTACAGCGCAGATCCATCCTTGTCGATGACGGCATCGATGGCATCCGAGATCAGCGCCTCCGGCGTGAAGCCAAGTAGCGCGCTGGCGGACTCATACGTAATAGTTCCGTCGACAGAGCCAACCATGAGCTGATCAAGCACCGACAGAGTGTCGCGTACCGACCCACCACCAGCACGCATGGCGAGTTTGAGAACACCGGAAGCGGGCGTAATTTTCTCCTGATTGCAGACCTTTTCCAGATACGGTCCCATAATCTCGGACGGTACCAGGCGGAAAGGATAGTGATGCGTGCGCGAACGAATGGTGCCGATGACTTTCTCTGGCTCTGTCGTCGCGAAGATGAACATCACATGCTCTGGAGGCTCTTCCACAATCTTGAGCAGCGCATTAAAGCCCTGCTGCGTCACCATGTGCGCCTCGTCGAGGATAAAAATCTTGTAGCGATCCCTCGCCGGAGCAAATCCTGCGCGTTCACGCAACTCGCGCGCATCATCAACTCCGTTGTGGCTAGCGGCGTCAATCTCTACCACGTCGATGGACCCAGCGCCGTTCGCGCTGAGGTCCTTGCAGCTTTCGCACACACCGCATGGGTGGGAGGTGGGGCCCTTTTCGCAGTTAATGCATCGCGCCAGAATTCGCGCAGAACTCGTCTTTCCGCAACCTCTCGGGCCAGAGAAGAGATAGGCATGCGTCAGCTTGCCCTCATCGAGTGCACGAGAGAGCGGCACAACCACTTGATCCTGTCCTATGACACCATCAAAGGTGTCAGGACGATACCGACGATACAGTGCTAAAGCCATGGTTCAAACGTATCCTAATCCCCCGCCCGCGCGAGGCTCATCACTTCACTTGCCACAAATAATCCGACCGAAACATACGCCGTGCCGCCTCGTGGATGCAAGCATCATCGCGCCCAGCGATTCCGTATCCACATCACTCACTCTCCACATGCTGCCGGCCCCGCACGTGACTCCACCGCTATCTGAGCAATGAGAGGGACACCCGTCTCCACGTTTACCTTCACGCGAACATCGCTACCCTCGGGGGTGCACTCCATCAATGATGCCGAATTCGCACGCGCAGCCCGCAACGCTTCATGGCAGGGAGAAGAAGCTCCAGCAAGTCCATTGAGAGCCTTCGCCGCACTGATCGCCGCCTCATCGGCTCCCGTCTGGGCCACTGCCTGACAATACATGACTCTTCCCGCAAGCCCCACACCGCTCAAGAAAAGCCCCACCATCATGATGAGTCCAATTCCTAAGACCGTTCCCGAGCCTACGTCCGTTCCCGAACCCGCGTCTGATCCCAGCACAGTTGTTCGCCACGCCCGCCAACGTTTCATAGTCGCCTCCTTCCGCATCGGCACGCTCCCATCGCCTTCGATGGCGTTAAGAATCCTGAATCATTGCCGCGGCCTTTCCCTGCACCTGCGCCGGGAAAATCCCCAAAGGCCCTGGCAGCAGAGGGCATTGAGTCGTGACAACAACGCTTTCGGGTCCTGCAGAAAAACGCACACTCACCTTTTTGCTCACCGTATGTGCGGCAATCGAAGCTCTCGAGGAAACTGCGGAACTATATGTTCGCGACACTGCGATTTCCTTGGCGGCAGCGCGCGCCGCATCTTGGCATTCAACGTGTACGAGCACCGCCCGCCCTAGCGACAGCAGTACCACGGCAATCACCATGACAGTGGGGAGGACCACCGCAAATTCCGCAGTTACCGTGCCCGGGTCGCTTATAGAGATCCTTGCACGTAGCGTCTTATTACAGCGCCGAGCCCTTAATCCCAAACGCCTCATCAATCGCACAAGCCCCTCCCTCCGTGATAACCAAGGAGTCTGTCTGCGCTCACGGAGTAGTTGCCCTCGTGAGCGCAGACAATACCTCTCTTCTATACGTTCAATGCCTTCTTGATGATTCCGGTAAGAAGAGATTTGATGGCCGACGACTTGAGAATCGCCACCAGCAAACCTGCAAAGCCAGTGGCAGCGACGAGAACTACCGCATATTCTGCCGTAGCCATTCCCGCCTCTGGCATGGTTGAGGCGACGTGCCATCGCACTGCCACTTCCTGAGCCAAGGCTTCAGATTTACGCGCCACAGTGTGTGGCACTTGAAGAAGCGCCGTTCCACCATGCCGTGCTCTTGTGAGCCATGATTGCATCATTGCCATGATGCCTCCTTCGCGAGTACGTAAGTTTTAGTGAGTTGTATTTCTAGATTTTTTGATATTGGGTAAACCACGCGTTCTGTATCTCTTGCTCTGTTGCCCTATCTGTCATTTCTGCGAGCGAGCTTCCCACCCGCATGCTTTTTCTCTTCACGCATGGCCAGTCGATGCTTCAAGTGTGACAGCCGCTGTTTTGGTTGGCGGAAAATCAAAGGGGATGTGGTCGAATGGGAATCATGCCGTTTTCTCCGGGCGTGGCGTTCTCCCTTGTTGGATCTTCCTTACCCAATACCCGCAAATGATGCGACTGAAGGAATTACTCCGATGAGAATAAATGCCGGGAGGAAGCACAGTCCTGTTGGCAGAAGAAGACGGACACCCAACTGCGTTGCCACCACTTCCACGTTTGTCTCCTCCTGCTCCAGCCGCGAGCGCGCGAGTGATTCCAATCCCGCAATGGGAGAAGCTCCCTGAGTCCATGAAGATTCCAGCGCGTCCATGAGACTCCTCAGGCATCCTAAATGGCGCTGCGGGATCATGGACCAAGCCGCCGCCCACGGCACGCCCCGATTCAGCGCAGCAGCCACACCGCGCAACCCCAACTCATCGTCTCTGTCGAAAACCTCACTAACATGCACAAGACACAAGGGGATTGACGCCCCTTGCCGGAAGGCCACGATGAAAAGCCTCACGAGGAGAACAAAGTCCGAAGAACTCAGAACAGTCTGAGCATCACTTTCTTCTCGACCACCACCGTGACCGCTCGCTCCCCGCAATCTCTTCCTCCCTCGGGGCAGGTTCATCACACTCGGAGGAACAGCAACGCTCCATACCATGGCCATCGCCACCGTAATACCGGCAGACAGCAGCACCATCACACGCATGAGAGCGTCCCAAAACTCATCAAAAGTCGGCGCATCCATATCGCTCCGGCACCGAAGAATAGAAGGCCGATGATGCAGCATACCCATCCCATAACGGAGCCCGTCAGAAACAACAATGGATGGGCACCCACTATCTCTCCGCCAAGCAGTGTGATGATCGGAAGCAGTGCCAGGAGTTTCCCCGTTGCCCGGGGTAAAGAAAACGCCTTGGCACGCAATTCCTCCATGTGTCTCTCCTGCTCATAGAGTTCCTTCACTACCTGAAGACTCTCCACGAGCTGACTTCCTAAACTGTCACTCAGCCGAATGCACATGACAATGCGTGCACACGTCTGCGCCCGCCTCGCAGTTCTTGCGGCCCCGCACATGGCGTCAAGCGCCTCCCCAACGTATTGTCTGTTTAACGTTGACAGCGCGAAAGTCCTTCCCGCTGATTTCTCACACAGGGAACGAATGTCGGAACCGCTCTCCAGCTGGGAGATCAGCGTGGCAGTGAATTGTCCTTCATCGATCGCCGATCGCTCCTTCGCACGAGTCGTTTCTCCAGATGACTTCTCTTTCCTCCGCGATATCAGAATTCTCCATCGATCATGCGTTGATACGTTCAGAACGCTCCTCAGAAAGAGAACAATGACCGCTATAATCGGCACACCGAATACTGCAATGACGAGCACGTCACGTCACCTCCCCACCATCGTCTTCGAGTCCCCATTGAGACGAAAATTCTTCCCATCCCGGGAAAATTACGGGACTCCCCATCCCGTCCCACGTCGAAAGAACCTCGCCACGCAAGCCTTTAGCTCTTTGATGTGACCCTCGTTCCTCGCTCACCCCGAGAGGACCGGTTGGTGCGTCTCCGCAAAGATGGCCGATGCACGACACTCGTCGCGAACCGGCCAGAGGCCCTCTCGCAGCTCTCTCAAGGTGCAGTGCCACATCAAAAGCTCCGTCCGCAAGAGTCACGAGGCTTTCAGAGGACATCCCACTCAGCTGCCCTAGCGCCACCAACCTCTGCGGCAGTCTCTCGATGCCGTTCGAATGAATGGTTACCATGCCGCCCCGATGTCCGGTGTTGAAAGCTCTCAGCACATCGGCAGTCTCCGGTCCGCGGCACTCACCGAGCACTATGCGATCGGGCCGCATGCGCAACGTCGCCGTCACCAGCTGCGATAGCGACACCTCCCCCGCGCCTTCGACGTTTTTCTCTCTCGACACGAGGGACACGAAATTGCCGCGACCGAGGTCTCCTATTTCGCGGATCTCTTCAACAATCACAACACGCTCCGTGGGCTCACACTCGCGAAGAAGTGCACGCACCAGCGTGGTCTTACCCGTGCCAGTTCCCCCGCTCACAACGATGCTCGCGCGGGCAGCGAGAAGCCTCCTAAGCACTGATACCCATGCATGTGGCAGAAACCCGCTTCGCTCGATATCACCGAGGCTCGGCGCCGCGCGTGGAGGGAGACGGATCGAGATTGCCGCACCAGCAGGCACTAGGGGCTCAAGAACGGCGTGGACACGCACACCCGTCATCGAGGCGGCGTCCGCAATGGGGCACGCATCATCAAGCCTCCGGCCAAGTTGGGCACATAGCCGCATCGCATACTCCCTCACTCGTGCAGGTGTCGAGAAAGGGACTTCCAAGGTCACTTCGCGCATGCCCTCTCCCCTGTCTATCCACACCGCACCGCACGGAGTCACGGCAATGTCCGTCACCCCAGGCAAAGAAACAACGGGTTCCAAGGGTCCAAATCCAAGGCCGTTATCGGAGAACATCCCCAGCTCCCGCTCTGCTGAGCACGGAAGAGATCAGCCGCTCGTACTGCTTTGGAATTGCCACGATGCCCAACCCGCGAGAAATGTCCCTTTCAATCTTGGGAAGAGGAGATAGCGTCCCAAGAAAGTCCACTCCAAGATAGGCGGCGGCTTGCTCCACGCTGACAAGCGCACGTCTTTTGCCACACGCCCGCGCTGACGGGACACCGATGAAAACCTCTTGCGCAGTCTTTCCCTCGCGTGATCCATCCCATGATTGCGCACTATTGCCCGCGGTTGCATCCTCTCCGGCATGCGCCTTCTGACGCATCATTTTCCCCAAAGCCTGAGAGAGACCATAGAGGCTCAATTCCACCAACGTCACTTTCACTGTTGCTGCGCTATTTTTAACGCCATACGTTTCCAGCGATATTGGAATATCCCCTTCGTCAACCACCAACCACTCCTCCGCAGAACACATAGCAGAGTATGTGGCTCTCACCTCCCATCCCTGAAGCGAAGCGCCGCTCCATGGATCCGCGCCGAGAACATCAATTCCCTCCCAGTGCACCAATTCGCGCACAAAGGAACTGGAATCGAGATATCCCATGGGCGCCTCGACGTGTGACCATCGCAGCCCTGAATCGGCTTCCAACCCCAGCACGAGGTCGAGTCCGCCACGCTCCGGGCTCGCATCCATGAGTCCCACGCCACCTCCAGCATGTCTTCCCCTCGCAAGTGCGAGCGCGATGAGCCCAGACAAAACACTGACGCCAGTCCGCCCACTGGCAGAAGACACCTCAATGATGTGGCATCCGTGCGCAGGAGCACCGTCGTCAAGCGCAGCATCACCGCGCAGGGCGACCCCACTGTTTAGTTCTTGATCCCTCTCGATTGCGCCGCCGAGAACAGGATATGCTGCCACACTCCGCTCATTGAGGACCGTCGAGCGGCGGAACGGCGAGAGGCGTCTCGGCTCAGTGGGCCTCGCTGGAAGTGCCGGCCGACGGGGGCGAACAGAAGACACCGCAGCGCCGCCACGATGATCTTCGGGACGGCGTGGCAGCGGCACAGTCATCACGGTGCCGTCCTCAAGATCAGTACCGGAACCAGTACTGTCGATGTTTTTGCCATATCGGTCACGCCGGTCGTACTCGCCATACTCGCCATACTCGCCATATTCTCCGTACCCGTCATACGCACCATGCGTGGCATCAAAGTCAGTCATGCGCCCATTGTGATTGACAATGTGACACCGCACCACCAAAATCGATGCCTGTGGTCGAATGGGATCTCTATCCACAGCTTTCGACACGCCTCGAATTCATGGGCTGGTTTCCATGTATGCACAAGAGCTCCCAAACCCACGAATGAAAGAATAAAAAGAACGCAGAATCCACCTCAAAACAGCCAAAAAACAACACGTGATTCCAAAAAATAACATTTTCTCAAACCAGCGAAATTGCTTGCACTCTCACGAGAAATCACGATAATAGTAAGTACAAAGAAAACTTAAGAGCAGAGCCCACAAAAGTAAAAACCACATTGGTTAAGACGTTGGGCGGACACTGGATAGAACTTACCGCTTGCAACGAAGATGTTGTGCAGAGATTCTGCTAACAGTTTTCTTTGAGGGGGCCCCAATCGGGGCCCCCGTTTTTATGTTCATTGCCGGCACACGCCAGCACACCCCATCTACTAGAGTTAAGTCATGGCGCAAATATTTAATGAGCCCTCGCGGGCACAGCTCAAAATGCAGATTGCCGAGCACATAGCGGAAGACGAGAAAATCGACCGCTCGCTCGAGATCGAGGACACGAATCCTCGTCACGAGCCGCTGCCAAAGGACCGCTTCTTCGACCGCGAAATCTCGTGGATCAAATTCAACAAGCGCGTGCTTGAACTCGCGCAGGACGAGAGCGTTCCCGTCCTCGAACGCGCCAATTTCTCCGCCATCTTTGCGTCGAATCTCGATGAGTTCTTTATGGTGCGCGTGGCCGGTCTCAAGCGCCGCATCGATACGGGAATCGCCGTCACGGCGGCAAGCGGCCTCAGTCCACGCCAGCAGCTGCGTGCCATCAGCGAACAGGCCCACAAAATTTCGTTGCAGCACGCCCGCTACACCATCGACCATATTCTTCCCGATCTCGCCGCAGAAAAAATCGTGCTGCTCAAGTGGAGCGAACTCACCATCAGCGAGCAGGAACATCTCTCGCAATTCTTCCGTCGCCAGGTGTTCCCTGTTCTCACGCCGCTGGCCGTGGATCCCGCGCACCCCTTCCCCTACATTTCGGGCAACTCCCTCAACCTCGCAGTCATCGTGGAAAATCCTGTGTCAGGGAAATCGCACTTCGCGCGCGTCAAGATTCCCGACAACATGCCGCGCCTCGTGGCCGTCGGCGACCGCACCTCCGACGAGGCAGCAGACGAACGCTATGGCTTCATCACCATGGAAAACCTGCTCATCGCCCATCTGGATGCGCTCTTCCCCGGAATGGTCATTAAAGAGGCCCGTGGCTTCCGTGTCACACGCAACGAGGACATTGACGTCGAGGAAGATGACGCCGAAAACCTCCTCAACGCCATGGAGAAGGAGCTTCTGCGTCGCCGCTTCGGACCGCCGATCCGCCTCGAGCTCAATGAGGAGACGTCTCCCTTCCTCTCCCACCTGCTTGCCGTACAGCTACGCGTGAGCGACGACGAGGTATACCGTCTGCCGGCACCTCTTGACCTCTCTGTGCTCTTCGAGCTGCAGAAGATCGACCGCGCAGACCTGAAATTCAAACCGTTCATTCCACCCACGAACCGCCAGATCGCCGAGGTCGAGTCGTCGCGCGCTCAGGACATTTTTGCGGCAATCCGCGAAAGCGACATCCTGCTGCACCACCCTTACGATTCATTCTCCACGTCGGTACAAGCTTTTCTCGCACAGGCGGCCGCGGACCCCAAGGTACTCGCCATCAAGCAGACCCTGTATCGAACCTCTGGGAATTCGCCGATCATCGACGCCCTCGTCGACGCGGCGCACGCTGGCAAGCAGGTGCTAGCACTCGTCGAGATCAAGGCTCGCTTTGATGAAGAAGCCAATATCGCCTGGGCCAGGAAGCTAGAGCGCGCGGGCGTGCACGTGGTGTATGGCATCGTGGGTCTCAAAACTCACTGCAAGCTCTCGCTCGTGGTACGCCAGGAGGGCGATTCGCTCCGCCGCTATTGCCACGTTGGAACCGGCAATTACAATCCCAAGACAGCGCGCCAATATACCGATTTGGGACTGCTCACATGCGATCCCGTGGTAGGCCAGGACCTCACGCGCCTGTTCAATCAACTGTCGGGATATGCCCCGAAGTCGAGCTTCCACAGGCTGCTCGTGGCGCCTCGCAGCGTCCGCGCAGGACTCATCGAACGCATTCACCGCGAGGAGGATGCCGCACGAGCCGGCAAGGAGGCGTGGGTCAAGATCAAGGTCAACTCACTTGTGGACGAAAAATGCATCGACGCTCTCTACCGTGCAAGCCAAGCCGGCGTGAAGGTCGATATTGTGGAACGTGGAATTTGTGCACTCAAGCCGGGCGTTCCAGGGCTCTCCGACAACATCCGCGTACGCTCCATCCTCGGACGCTTCCTAGAGCACTCCCGCGTCTTCGCTTTTGCAAATTCGCAGGGTCCTCAGATCGGCGAAGGCCCGCTGAACGGCCCAGAGGTGTGGATCGGCTCCGCCGACCTCATGCACCGGAATCTCGATAGACGCGTGGAAACACTCATCCGCATTACCAGCCCGGACGAGGTGGAGGAGCTCATCAATTACGTGGACTTCCAGATGGCCGACACCACCAGCTCATGGCATATGAAGGGAGACGGCTCTTACGTACGGCATTCCACCGACGATCAGGGCAATCCGCTCATTGACTGCCAGGAGGCGCTCATCAACCAGCACCTACGCCAACGCAAGCACCGTTAAATCGAAGAAACGCTCAACCGCTGAGACGCCGAAAAGACCTACTGCGCGACCAAGAGACGAGGCATCATGCAAGAGACAATCGAGGCGGCGGGGGCTGTTGTTTTCCGCCGGCACGCAAATTCCGGAGATCTCGAAGTGTGCTTGGTGCACCGCCCCAAATACGATGACTGGAGCTTTCCCAAAGGCAAGCTCGAGGCACATGAAAGCCTCGCTCACGCAGCAGTTCGCGAAGTAGGCGAGGAAACGGGCGTGCCCATTCGATTGGCGCAGCTACTCGCTGAGGTGACCTACCCCTTGCACGCCGACGGCTCTGAGGGGAACAGGGATAAGTCTCGCAAGGCGGGCAAGCGGCGCAGCAAGAAGAAGGATCTCATCAAACATGTGGTCTACTGGGTGGGAGTTCCCTTGGACACCACACATGCACACATGAGACAAGACGCTCTGGGAGCGCGCATTGAGCAGGACAAGGAAGCCGACACCGTCGAATGGATGAGCTCTGACGCAGCAGCGCAGCGGCTTACTTATGACTCCGATCGCGCCGTCCTGCAGAAGTTCTCGACCCTCGTCTCAGCGACACAACCCGAAGAAACCGCCACCGTCATCATCGTGCGACACGGCAAGGCAGAGTCCCGCAAACGGTGGAGCGGCACCGAGGCGCTGCGACCACTCACCCCCTTGGGAGCAGGAGCGTCGTTCGCGCTCAGCCGCGAACTCGCTTGCTTTGGCATTGCCGATCTCGTCACTTCTCCGTGGACACGGTGCGCGCAAACCCTCATTCCCTACGCCGCCAGCTGCCAGCTCGACATGACAGAAATCGACGATCTCACCGAGGACACCGTCGCCGCCGACCCCGACGCAACAACTGCGGCGATACGCGAAATTTTCCGGCGAGCCCTCAGCGCACCGAGTGAACCCGTCGCAGTCTGTACACACCGTCCCGTTTTCGAGAAAATTTTTCCACAGATAGCCGCAATGTGCGCCACAAAGAAGCTCGCCTCAGCCATTCCCACTGAGTCACCATATTTGCAGACAGCGTACGGACTTGCATTCAGCGTAATTCTGACCAATGATGAACCGACGATCACAGCAATTCAAAGGGTGGAAAACGTTGTCTATTAGACCGCTATCAGGTACCTATTCCGCAGGACGCATTGGGACTCATCGCCCTGCGCGCCCGGCACAGCTCGATGCCATGACGGCAGACAAGCTCGAGGGCGGCCTCGACCCGCAGAAAATAAGCGAAATGAGTCACACCACAGCGCAATCGCTATTGCACCGCGTCCACGAATCACAAGACGCGCAGGTGGTCGCCAAAGTTCTCACGCTGGTGGAAACCGAAGGAATCGACCTCATCGCTGAACTGTGGTCAAAGTCCGCGCCCGAGACGCTACCGGGCATCATGTGGCGGCTGTACACGCTGCGTACATGGATGCAGAGGAACAAGACCACTATCGCGAAGCTGTGGACCCTTGGTGAGCCAGCCGAAGGTGCCGCCTCCGCCATCACGGGCGTGGAAGAATTCCCCAGCGCTCAAGACATTACGGATACCGCGAATTCGATTCTGACCGGTGCCTTCACGGGGGATTTCGCCGTGGCGCTCGACCGTGCCAGCGCCTTTGTCGACGTCATTGCCTCGGGCATGGAAACCGAGGCCGAGCACAAGCGTGCGCAGTATCTGGCTCGTGGCGGCGCTCAGGCGAGTGCTGACGCTAAGAAAGCGGCACACGACACAATGGAACTCATGCAGTCCAGCGCTTCTCTGGCCCGCACTGCGAAGGAATTTCACGTCGGTGCCGAACTGTGGCGCAATGGTCAGCTCGACTGAAGCGCACCGAACTACCGGGCTTAATTCAAATTTCAATTAACATGCGTCGTTACACTGAAAGTATTAGCTGAAATACCACGTCACAATGCGTGATCAGACATACAACAGAAAAGTAATGACCTCGATGGTACAGTCGCCACAAGTTTCCGTATCCGGCACGCGCACTCCTGAAAGCCTGCCAAAAAATACACAGAAAATTCCGCCCAAGGTCTTTTGCGCCGTCCTTGCTGCCGGCCTTCTCTCCCTGAGTGGAGTCATCATTGAAACCGCCATGAACGTGACGTTCCCCACGCTCATGCGCGAGTTTTCGGTCAGCACCGACACCGTGCAGTGGATGACCACCTTGTATCTGTTGGTGGTGTCCATCATCGTGCCGCTTTCGGCCGGTCTCAAGGCACGTTTCGCTACGAAGAAACTCTTCATTCTGGCAAATCTGCTGTTCATCACGGGCATCATTCTCGACATGACCGCCCCCATCTTCCCCATGTTGCTTGTGGGAAGAGCGGTTCAGGGCGTCGGCACGGGCATTGCCCTGCCGCTGATGTTCAACATCATCCTCGAACAGGTCCCCGCTCAAAAAATCGGCGTGATGATGGGATTCGGAACGCTCATCACCGCCATCGCTCCGGCCATCGGCCCCACATTTGGCGGCCTCGTGGTCTCCTCCATGAGTTGGCGCTACATCTTCGTGTTCCTGCTACCCGTTCTTCTCGTCTCTCTCGTCATGGGAATCATCGCCATCGAGCAGAAGAACATTCTTCGTAAAGTTCATTTCGACATCGCGAGTATCGTCCTCATCGCCATCACTTTCTGCGGCATCATCATCGGCTTCAGCTCTATGGCGAGCACTGCGTTCCTCAGTCTGCGAGTGGCTGGCGCCATGGCGATCGGGATTATTGCCTTGGCTGGATTCGTCTTCCGGCAGCTGCACATCGATGCCCCCATCATTGACGTGAGGCTCTTTAAAAATCTGAATTTCTCCGGATACTCCCTCGGCTTCTTCCTCTTCCAATCCTCAGCGTTGGGTCTCTCGTTCATCTTGCCGAATTACATTCAGCTCGTGGATGGAAATTCGGCGTTACAGGCGGGGCTCGTTGTTCTGCCGGGCGCCGTTCTCGGAGCCGTTTTTGCGCCTCTCGGAGGCCGCATTCTCGATATCATGGGTCCCAAGCCCCCGCTGCTTAGCGGACCCGCCATAGCCATTGTGGCCATGGCACTTCTCACTGCGTTGAGCGGTAGCCTCAGCACCACAAGCATTTGCTGGATATATCTGCTGTACATGCTGGGAACCGGCCTCACCATGGGCAATACGATGACCACTGGATTAGCGCAACTGCCACAAGCATCGCGCAGCGACGGCAACGCCATCTTCACCACCATTCAGCAATTCGCAGGCGCTGTGGGAACCTCCATCGTGGCGGCACTCGTCGCCGCGGGTCAATCTGGCGCCAGCAATCAGGCCACGGGAACGGCAGCGGGGTCACGCATGGCGTTTCTCACTCTCACGGTCGCTTTGGTCATCCAATATGCCCTCACCATCAAAGTAACCGTGAAGCCCTTCTCCGTGCGCACTCTCAAATAGCCAGTGACATTCTCGTTGAGCACAAAACGGCACTCAAGTAGCGCCGTACGAAAGGAAAGCGTAAAGTGAAGCCCGCGTCGGATCGTGCTTAAGCCCCGGGCTTCATTTATTGCCGCTGCGAGCGGCCTTCGCGCCGACAGGCGCTTTCGCGGTTCGACGCTTCACTTCTTTTCTCACCTCTTTCTCATCACCCACACCACGACGCCGATGTCGGCGAACGCAATCGTCGCCAGAATGATTCCCCACCACGGAAACGTGGGAATCTCCGGACGAGCTCCTGCCGAATCAACCGCCTCCTGAGGCGAGGGGATTACCCGCTCTCCTGTCACAAAAATCCTCTGCGTATTGATGCCCAACGGCGTACACGTCACCAAGGTCACCAAATCCTTGCCCTGTACGGCTTTCAGCGAGCGCGTATCCGTCGGTTCCACCACCTGCGTGCGCACCACACGGTAGGTGAGGACGCGCCCGAACGTCGATACCGTAAACTCATCCCCCTGGCGCACCTCATTAAGCCGCGTGAACATCTCGGCGTTGGCAAGGCCGCGGTGCCCGGTCAGAACGGCATGCGTATTCTTCCCGCCCACAGGTAGCGACGTCCCATGCAAGTGCCCTATGCCCTTGAGCAGCGTGGCGTCCTCGGTGCCGTGGTACATCGGAAGATCGAGGTCGATGCTCGGAATCTGAAGGCGACCCATGAGCCCGTCACCGCCATCGAGGAGACGCCCATATTCAATATCTGAATCCGCACCCGTCCCCAATGGGGCATTGGTGCGTGCGGAATAAATAGCCCCCGCCACCAATCGTCGGTTGTAGTCTTCAGCTGAGCTGAGTTCCCGAGCCGCGAAGGCGCGCTCGGCCACGCTTGACGTGGAATCCGCCAGATTCCCCACGATGATCTTGGACTGGTTGTACTGGGATACCCAGGCGGCAGCGCTTGGATACAACAGAATGCAAGCTCCCACAAAGGCAAGAACGCCGGCCACGAGGGGAATCACGCCAGCACTTCCCTGCGTCCGGTATTTCTTGCGGTAAGCCTTGCGGTAATGAAGCCGCGTCACGATTGTCCTTCCAACGAAAGTGCATCACGCAGAATAAGGGAGCAAAATCGGTCATCGCTGACACGATTCCACTCCCTTTCCTCTCCTTCATACGACGACGGCTCAGCTCTCTTTCCTCCCCGCCGCGGGCGAGTAAGTGCAGTGGACTACCCAGGCTGGCACCACGGAACCAACACCGCGCGCGCCCACGCCCACACGTCGCTTACCCACGATTTTGTGTATTCACTACCACTGTGCTCACTTCCGGATTCCCTTGACGTCCTGTGACGTGCGGCGCGCGTACCAAATCATCAGGAAGATGGCGCCAGCAAGTGTGAGAACGCCGAGGACGACTGCGAGAATGGTGCCGTTCGAACCTGTGAGCGGCAGTGGCGGCACGGTGGACTTGGTGTTGGACACCGTCACGTCCACTGCATCGGTGGCGGTGGTGCCGGCCTGCACTCGCACAGCGGTGGTGGTGTCCTGCGGGGCCACGTAGCCCAGAGGTGCCGCCACCTCCTTGAGGACGTAGCAGCGGAAGGTGCTGTCGACGACGCCATTCTCGGAATCGGAGACGAAGAGGCCGGGAATGGTGACCATTCCAGCGTTATCCGTAGTGAAGGTCGTGGTGGTGGCACCCGAGGCACCCGTACTCACCGCGATGGGAGTGGCTCCCTGGGCGATTGCGTGAGAACAATCCGAGCCCGCGGCAGGATAGGGATCCGCTGCCTCGTAGATCTCGAATTTTGCGCCGCCCAAGGGTGCCTTCGAGGCAGAATCCACCTTCTTGATGATGACGTCTCCCCAGTTCTGACTGACTTCGGGGCTGGGAACCTGCGGATCAATGTCGGTGGTCCCCGCGTGCAGGATGGCAATGTTCTTGATGGAACCGTCGCCCACATTCGTCACCTTCGCTGTGAACATCACCTCAATGGTGGATCCGCTCTGCGTTCGAAGCCATGCCAGGCCGTCGGAAGTGAACGTCACGGTGACAGTGCCATCGGAAGTCGGGCCATCGACCGTGTAGTACTTCGTGTCAACCGGCAGGGCATCCTTGGAGGCGGCGTCCGGGTCACTGGCGTCACGGTAGCTCACCGATTTCACAGCTCCCTCTGCGAGACGAGACTCGAGCTTGTCTGAGATGGCGAATTTCTTGAATCCGTCCACGGCGGCTATGCGCGGAACCTTCGTCGTCACGGGGAATGTGGCCGTGGAGCCTATGCCGAGACTATCCTGCGGAAGAACGGTCTTGTCGATTTCTGCCACACCATTCTTGGGATAGACGTGAACGTCATAGATCCAGTTATTGGTGGCTGCGGAACCGGCTCCGCTCGCCGCCGAGTCCGGGAAGGGCACCGTCACCACGAACGGTGCTGATGTTTCGATAACTCCAGTGGGCGCACTCGTCTCACAGATCAGATACGCGCCGATTGCGAGATTGTCCGTCTTGGTGACGCCATCGCCCAGGGTCTTATCTGATCCCGTTTTCGCAAAGTCGATGGCAGCGCCGAAGCTCTGCCCTGCGATCTGAGGACCGGCCGGGTCGTCGCACGCATTCTCGGGGACCGAAAAGGTCTTCAGCGTCTCCCAGCTGTCGGATTTGGTGAGGTCGAACGACGTGATCTGATATCCCGTGAAACCGACGTTGTTGAGCGGATCCGTCATGGTGTCTCCAGACCCATCCACCGGGCCGGTGACCTTGTTCCCCGAAGCATCAGACGCCTGATGAGCGTGCTTATGAATCGTGATGGAGCCCTTGGCATTCACGTCGATCCCGCCGCCCGCAGCGTGAGCAACCGGCGCTCCAACGCCGCCCAGCATGCCCATCGCGGCGACTGTCACCGCACACGCGGCAGCAGAGAGCAGGCAGCGCGCGCTTTGTTTTTTGATTGTCATAATCTACCTTTCTCATGGTCTGTTCGACACTGAACACGACTGCGCGCTTGCGCACAGCAGCACTACGTACATCACACAGTTGGGTTATTGGGAGGTCTTTGGCGCCCGGCGTCACGCCGCCGATACCGCATAACGACGTATCCGCCCAGGATCGCCGCAGACACCACCATGACGCCGAGTCCGAGAATCGTCAGCCCGTCTTTGCTTGCCATGCCACCCGTCAACGGAAGCGCCGGCACCTCACTCTGGTGGTTGAGCACGGGAAAAACACGCTTATCATGCAGATTCGTAGCGGAGATGGTGAACGTTTCCGTCTCTTCCAACGTGGCGTATCCAAGCGGCGCCGCCTTCTCCGTGACCGAGTACTGCCCCCACGCCAAGTTCTTCACGTGAAATGCTCCCGGCGTTGGATCCGAATCACGGCCGGTATACTGCGCCTGGCCCTCGTTGTCTTCAACCGTGAACTCAGTGCCGCTTGCGAGATGGGTGAATGTCCATGAGCTGCCGCCGAGAAGGGTTCCGGCCGCGTTGTCCATCCGCTTTTCCCATTCCACGGTTCCCGGTCGCTGTTGATTCACCACGGAGCAGGTGATGGCGTCTCCAGAAGCTACAGTCGGTGCCGTGGTGACACTCACCATGGTGACCGTGCTGCCATCCGCAGTAGTGGATTGCGTCACCGTGGGCTTGCTGACATCGATGTCCGTGCCATCCTGGCGTGCGCAGGTCATCGAGGTGACATCGTAAGCATCCGCTCGCGCGCCTGTGAGAATTTCACTCACCTTCAGTGCGGTCGCCGTGGAATTGCCGGGAAAACTTACCGTCCAGGGCAGAGTGGTGGCGGTAGGCCCCTGCCCAGTTCTGCCTGGGTAATGGGTGTCGCGCGTGGCGTTGGGCGTGATTTCTATGCCCGCGGTCGGCACCGCTAGTTGTACGTTCATGGTCCAGTTGGCGCTTGTACCGCTGACGTCGTGACCAAAGATATCGTGAACCGTTTTACTTACACTGACACGCGCAGGCGGCACCATCGAGTCCTCAAAAGCGCCCACATCGATAGCCGTGCCTCCTGCCACCGATCCGCTCACAATCACGCGCGTGGGGGACGCTGCTATCTGGTACCCCTTTGGCGCCTCGATTTCGTTGAGAATATAAGTGCCAAACGGCAGGTTATCGATGCGGAATTGCCCCGGAGCTGGATCCATGTCGGCAAGTTCGGAAGCTGAACTGCTCATCGGGCACGGTGCTGACTCACAGTCAGAGACAGTGAACGTTGCTTCCGCCTCACCAACCGTGCCTCCCACGAACGACCATTTGCTGCCACCCAGCAGATTTGTGGTGTCGGGGCCAGCCGCCGACTCCTCATGCTTGCTCCATGTCAGGCTCCCCGTCCCCGTAATTGCATTGGTGAGATGACATGTGAGCGCCGACCCCGCCTTTTGAATGCTTACGGTGGTGTGACCCGCGCTTAAGTCTCCGGTTGCGACCGTTCCGCTTCCGTCGTCACAGCGCCACGTTGTGGTGTAGTCATCGAGGCGAGACACTGAGCCCTTCGCCATGGTCTCCCCGATGGTGAACGTCGTTCCCTGCATCGCTGGCACCGGGCCGACCACGGCATCCTGCTGCCCAGTGTCGCTCCCTTGCGTTGTTGCGGAGTATGCGGTGCCGTTGGATTGTATAAGGGAAATTGTGAATTGATCCGATTCCGCGATGCGCCCGTCCGGAAGATTCTTTTCAAGTGAGATGGTAGAGGGGGAATTACAGCTCGCGAGATCCGTTCCATCGTCCACGACGTCTCGATACTGCCCCAGCAGCTTCCATGTGTTGGCGTCGTAGCGGTACAGATTCGTCTCGTTGCTCAGATACAGAGACCCGTCGCCGCCGAACGCGGCACCATTAATGCCGCTGACGTCGATTTTCCCTTGTGCCAGTTCTTGCGCCTCAAGCTCATTGAGACTGTTGGGGTGAGTCGCTGCATCGCGCACCTCTTGCGCTGTGATGGAATACAGATTCGTAGTTCCCTTGCCTCCCGCACTGCGCAATACGTAGAGGTTTCCGTTGGAATCGAAGGCCATGTCACCGTTGAAATACGCGACTTGTGAAGAGGTGTGTGGCTTCAATCCGGTATCGAAGTGGCCGACCTGCGAATACTTGCCAGTGCTTGGCGAATACATGAAGACATCGAAGTGAACGGTTCCCTCCCACGAATACATGTCGAATCCGCCAAAGAAATAATTTCCGGTGGTGAGATCAACTGCGCCCGCAACGAGAGAGTTATCGTCCATCTTCGTGTTGTAATCCGTGTCATTGTGCGTCGTCCACCGCATGGACGAAGTGTCACCAGACGCCGTCAGAAGGTTGTCGATAGACCACGTCGCTCGTGAGTTTCGAGTGAAGGCGACTGCCTGCGTACCGTTCGCAGAGATGCCCAGACCATTCGCGTGAATGCCTCGTCCCGACAGTCCCTTAACAATTCCCCTTGTAGCCGTGACGCTGTCCTTCGCGGGGTCAAGCACCAGACGAGTGACGCTTCCGGCTTCAGAAAGGCTGTACACGGTGTTAGTGGAGCACTCAAAAGAGGAGGCCGATGGCGACGCCTGGTCCTGGGCTCCCGGGGAAGCCTGAGCCGTTCCCGGCGACGCGAGACAGAGCACCACGGCAGCGGCAACCAGTATCTTCGCTACCCTCGATGCACGAAGGCGAGATAGGGCTTCCATCATTGGGCACATCCCCTCATCCAAAAATCAGGACTTGTGCCGCACTAACTGTCACGCTCACAACGTGGTTTGCGCTGACAACCCCCGATAATCGACGAATTCAATAAACGATGGCGCTATCCTATATCAGGAATTGAAAAATTTCGTAACTGAAGTACGCCATCGGCGCAGATATGACCCTTGACATTTCAACGTTTTCGAGGCTTTCGCGAAATTTCGACAAGTTGTGTTGATAAGAACACGAGATAAAAGTTGCTAAAAATTCGATATTTCTCTCGTGATTTTTCTTAGCCCTTAACGCAATCGGAAGCCAAGATGCCCTTACCGTTCAGCGGCCCGCGGACTCCAGACGCCAGTGTTCCATCAGGGCCTCTCGCTCCAGCTTCTGCACAAAGACGTCCTTGCCATCGCAATAGCCTTCGATATCTTCAGGAAACTGCGCCGCTAAGCGAGATTTGAGCTCCCCGTACTCTCTCGCCTCGTTCGGATGAGTCCGCAAAAATCACGAACACAAAGACGATGCGAGCGTTCGGAGACATAGCTCACCGATCTTTATCAAAGAGTGCAGGCCACCACGGGTTGCGGTCAACGACTCGCACCGCCATCGGCATTTAGTATTCGCCCTTAATGACAAAATATGAGCCGCGAATGACACCCGCAAGTTTGGATTTCTGCCGAGCGAATTTGAATCCAGCTGCCGCCAATTCTTCCGGAACATCCATGCCTTCTGAAAGCTTGAAGCCAACTGCCCGCTTCTTGGGATTGCTGGCGGAGTACATCACATTGACCGCCAAGCCCGATTCGAAGAAGACGAAGGACCACCGATAGTCGTCAACGTGCATCATCGCAGTCTCAAGCGGTTTTGAAGCGAATGAGAGATTGCGTTCTTTCGTCAAAACATTGGTGACAAAGGCAAGAGTCGCGTCAAAATCC
The DNA here is from genome assembly GCA_022651005.1 of Bifidobacteriaceae bacterium. Classification (GTDB taxonomy): domain Bacteria; phylum Actinomycetota; class Actinomycetes; order Actinomycetales; family Bifidobacteriaceae; genus JALCQC01. The sequence goes on along the minus strand of JALCQD010000004.1, from coordinate 43,662 downwards.
GCGTCACCGGCATCTTCCACCACAAAATCCGCGTCATAGTGATTCTTGAAATACCGCGCCTCGTTGGCGCGCAAACCCGCGAGGGCCTCCGCAACGGGCGAGGACTCAAGGCCCTGAGTTGAGACATCCTTGAAATCTACCGTATATGACATGCGTTCCCTCTTTTGTTTCGTCACCGCGCAATGTGGCGCACTGCTCGCGATCTCGAATTTCGAGTGTACGACGTGAGAGGTGCGCGCGCCAGTGTCTCCGCGCAAGGAAGATACTGAACACGATGACTTCTCTTGAGAGAGATTTCAAGACACATTTAATTGGCAAGCGACCAGTGCTCGTTGTATCATTAACTTTTGTCGGCCCTCTGGCTCAATGGTTAGAGCAGCGTCCTTTTAAGTCGTGGGTTGTGGGTTCGAGTCCCACGGGGGCCACAGTTGAATCCTCGGGAATCTAATTCCGGGTTATAGGAAAATAAGTGTGTCTGGTTAGGTGTGGAATTCGTTCCATTGGATGCCGGTTCCGTATTTCATGGGGATGCCGGTGAGGGCCCAGATCTGTTCGGGTTGGTTCTGCCATGCCTGCTGGTAGAGGTCGGTGATCTGTTGGTCGCTCCAGCAGTGCTCGAGCGTGTGGTCGAGGGGCTCGGGGTGGGCCGTGTGCCTGCTGCAGTACCAGTGGATGGCCTTGATCCGTCTGATCAGGCTGAGGCCGCGGTGGTTGCGGAGCATGTCTCTGAGCCTGGCGTTGAGGGACTCGATCCGGTTGTTCGTCCAGGGGACGTCGTGATGATCGTGTTCTGGTTGGAGGAACTCGAAGAGGACGCCTTCTCCGATTCGCCTGTTGAGCATGTTCCTGGCGCGCACGAGGCGTTGGTGGGCCTGTTGGATGCTGCCGTCCGTATAGGTGCTGGTCTCGGCCAGCCGCTCATGCCACCTGGATTCCCACGCGGAATAATCGCGGAGCCATCGGGTGGCCCGTTGCCGGGTGGTGGCGTGGAGGAGGCGGTGGGCCAGGTCGAGCAATTGCCTGCCCGCTTGGAGTTGGGGATGCCGGGTCGTCAGAACGGTGACGTCCATGAACACGTGGAACAGGCAGCGCTGCATCCGGGTCCCCGGCCAGCAGGCCCGCATGGCTTTCCGGATGCCGCTTCCTCCGTCGCAGACCAGGACGCGGGGAGGAGCGATCCTGGCGAACAGGGCGCTCCACGCCCGCGCCGATTCGGAACGGGCCGTGTGCCAGCCCAGTACCATGCCGGTCTCGTCCACGGCGATGAGCACGACCGCGTTCCTTCCCAGATGGATGCCATCAACATGGATCCACTCATGGGGTTCGCCGATCAAAGGCGTCCTGGGCCAGTAGTCCCAATAGCGGGCCGTGTGGTTGCGGAACGAGCGGGAGGTCTGACCGCTGGCCTGGGCCTGGGTGTTTTTGGAGAACAGCCAGAAGAGGAACTCCTCGAGACCGTTGTCCTTCACGTTGGGAAACACTTTCGAGGTTCCGCACGTGGTGCACCTCCACCGGGTGGTACCTTTCGACGTGGTCCCGTTCCGTCTCATCGTCTCGTTGCAAACATGGCACACTGGTGTCCTCATGCAACCCAGTCAACCCGAGGAATATAAAACCCATCGAATCCCAGTAATCCCAGTATCCTACGACAGATTCCATACACACGTGTTTTCCGGGCAGGAATAACCAGACCAGGATATAAAACCCGACTCAGACCAACAACCCCAACCCCTACCAGCCAATTCCATACACGTTTATTTTCCTATAACCCCTAATTCCCGAGGATTTTTACGTTTATACCTCGTATATATCCGTCAGCGAGCTAAACGCGCCTTGGCCGCCTCATATTCAACAACTTCCTGCTGCGCCCGCTCAAAGAGGTGCAGCACGGTCGAAGAGATCTCACCGTCCACACACCCCTTGCGAGAAGCATCGATGAGGTCCTTCACGCTCATATCGTGAGCCCGGGCCAACCTCGTCAATTCAGTAAGACACAGAATGGGGTTCTGTATGTGAAATTCCAGAATCCTGCGGTTGATGAACTCATTGAGCAGCATGCCACGATGGTGAGCGCTATCAAGCAGCGCGTCGAAGATGTCGCTCGTCACGGAAAATGTAAATGAGCAATAGTCTTCAGAAGGATTTCGCTCTCCAGCACCGTGACGCTTTTGAGTGAGCAACGACGACATAGCGAGAAGCTCTTCCATAAGCTGCGCGCCATGATCCTTTGCAAGAAGCTGTTCTAAGAGGGCCCGTTCAAGGCTAAAACCCTTGACAGCGGCATAACTCGCAACATAATCCACGTCGTCTTTCGGCAACCCGAAATTGATTTCAAGCATTCTTACACCATCTGAACTCGAAATACCCGCGTCCATAATTAATACCCAACTCTCTACGTCTGCCTTCTCTCCTTCCCATTATCTCTTACGAACCTGAAGACGCATCCAGCAAGTACCCCGACTTATTTCAGGATTCAAAAATCAAAGAGCTAAAAAGGAAATGGCATAAATAAATCAGCCTTTGAGCTTAAGGCACTTTCCACATATCCATCAGACTCTTTGACGGGCAGGGTATAGGACAGTTTCTCCACTTGTTCACCATTAATTTCCCGAACAAGAACATCAGCAAGAGTCTTCGCTAACTCCTCAAAGGGCTGCACGATTGTAGGTAAGGCAGGATACGCAATCTGAGATACAAAAGATCCATCATAGCCAAAGATGAACAGATCATCCGGAATTCTAACCCCACGAGCAAGTGCCTGTCGCTGAATAGCCAGCGCAACAAGATCAGATGCAAAAACGCCATCAACATTGGAGTTCTCCTCCAAAAAATCATCCACGGTCTTAAGATACGTCGCAAACTCGAATTGGTTGAGCCTTAATTCGTATGTGGCGCAGGGGATACCACTCTGATGCATTTGCTGAGCGAAAACCTGATGCCGCTTGGCTGAGGGTGTACGAACTTTCGAATATCCAATGAACTGAGCGACGTTACGGCATCCTCTTTTCAGGACAGCATTCGCTGCCATCAAGCCACCTTGCGCATGATCTGCTGACACCACTGGAATCGTGTCCGAAAGGAAACGATCAAGAGCCACAATGGGGGCTTTGATGCCCGAATAATTAATATCGATTGAATGGCTGCCAATGATGATTCCATCGACTTTGTTGGCAGTGAGCATATCGAGATACTTTCTTTCCTTACTCGATGAATGCATGGTGTTACAAAGAATCATCTTGTAGCCACGCCGATCAAGCTCGTCCTCGATCTTGGACGTCATCGTCGCGAAGAAAGGCTGGCTTACATCTGGAATGACAAGTCCCACCATGTTCGTCTTGTTGGTAAAAAGGCTTCTCGCTATCTGATTAGGTTGATAATGCAACAAATCGATGGCGTCTTGAATCTTCTTCCGAGTCTGTTGGGAAATATAGCCTCGTTCATTAAGGAAACGCGAAACGGTATTTTTAGACACACCTGCCACACGGGCAACGTCTGTGATGGTAGCCATTTCGCGCTCCTATTATCAAGTTTGACTAAAGATGAGCTACAAACCCCATCAAATCGTCTTCATCTATATTATTCATACGCACCTACGTCTCAAGCGGCTGGAATAGATTTCATCCCATAGCCTCGAACATCTTGCACGATAGCTATCCCGTCTCGAGCCGCAATCTCGATACCATTCTGAGTCGACGGTGCAAAAACATTCATAGAATGGACGTTTGTGCCATTACCGACAAACAACTCAACCGAACTCTGATCCGAGTACACACGCACATCAAGAAGGGGCTCTCCCCGTAGACTCAACGGACTAGAACTGACTCCCTTCCCCCAGCCATCAGCATTATTGCGGTCAATGCGTACCTCAGCATGTTCCAAATCGAAAATACACGTTAGCTCTCGTCCTGCGCCTTTCCTCAGTGACAGGAGAACCGATGAGGATTCCGATGCCTCCAAATCAAGAGAGAAGGACAACTCGAATGCCACACCATCACCGGCCTTCACACTGCGTGCTCGGCCAGGATCTATTTTCATCGAATTGACGAGGGTTGGCGTTTCGCGTAGCTGATTCAGCTCTGCTATCGGAGAAAAGATCAGCATGTCATCTTCACCTAAAGAGATTTCACGCGGCAAAGAAAAAGACCCACACCAACCCTCGCGGAATGTCGGACCCCAGTCTTTCCAGTAACGCATCCATTCCCACTCATTTGCCCATCCAAACATCAATCGTCTTCCCTGATGATCCAAGAAGGTCTGGGGCGCATATAAGTCAAGTCCCCAATCGACTTCACCCGTCGAAGTGTACGTAAACTTTCCCGTGCCATAATCAAAATCGCCCACAAAATACACCGTGGTACGCTCGCCGGCACCCATCGGAGAGCAGAGGAAAACCCATTTATCGCCGAGCTGGAAGAAATCAGGACATTCCCACATGTACCCCCATTCGCCACGCGATTCGAGTAGCACGTTGAAGAACTCCCAATGCAACAAGTCATCTGAGCGGTACAGCAACGCCTGAGCCCTACCTTCACGCTGTGCAGCACAAACGAAATAGTAGCGACCGTTATGTTCCCACACCTTAGGATCGCGGAAGGAATCGATGGCAACGCCCTCCGGCGCAGTGACAACTGGATTCCCCTCATACTTTTCGAAGTGAATTCCATCACTACTCACTGCGATATTTTGAGTCTGTTCGAGACCCTTCCCAAGGTTTGCAGCACCCGTATACACAAGATAAAGCCTGCCATCTTTCTCAATAGCAGATCCTGAGAAACAACCCCCTTGCGGGTGAGCATCATAAGACTCGCTTGGAGCAAGAGCGGGCGGCAGCTGCTTCCAATGAAGCATATCCTCACTCACCGCATGGCCCCAATACATCTGGGACCAGAACGCACTATATGGGTTAAATTGATAAAATAGGTGATATTGGCCTTTATAGTAAATCAATCCATTAGGGTCATTGATCCACCCACACGGTCCCATAAAATGATATCTTTGACGCATACTCGCTTCACGAACTTTAGGTGCATGCTCATCGATGTATTTCTGGGCTCGATCAATTGCCGCCTTCATTGTTTCCTGGGACACAACTACTCCATTCATCATCACTGCGAACTATTACGTACTCCCGTGCTTCAGAATTAACCTTTCTAGCCCTTCACTGAACCAGCAAGCATCCCAGATACGAGGTATCTCTGCAGGAAGAAGGACAAGATAATGACAGGGAACGAGAACAATACAGCTGCACCAGTCATTGGCCCTAGATCTAGGCTGTACGATGTCAGGAATTCGGATAGTGCAACAGGTACGGTCTTCGCCTCGCTGCTTGTCAGCAAGAGTGCGATGAGGAAGTCATTCCACGACAGAAGGAAGGTGAAGATGCCTGTAGAGATGAGACTGGGCGTCACTACCGGAAGAATAACCTTAAAGAACGCCGTAAAAGGACCGGCCCCATCAACTGCTGCTGCCTCATCGAGATCGCGGGGAACATCCTTGAAGAAGCTAATCATCATCCACAATACAAATGGCATATTCACACCTGCATAAACGATGCACAGCACCGGTAGATAATCATAGAATCCAAATTGTTGCACCAAACTATAAATTGGGACGACAATGCTGGACACTGGAATCATCTTGAGACACAGAACAAGAATCAGTAGAAAGTTACTGAATTTAGACAATGATGTTCGTGAAATTGCATACGAAGCAAGCGACCCTAGCAGCAAACAGATAATCGTACTCACGGCTGCGGCAATAAAGCTGTTTGCAAAGAACTTGCCTATATCGGATGTCTGAAAAACTTTGAGATAGTTCTCAATTGACCACGACTTCGGAAAGAACGTCGGATGCACCGAAATAACGTCTGCAGACGGCTTAAAAGAGGAGAACAACATATAAAGATATGGGAAAATGAAGCCTAGCAGAAATACCACTGCAAGCGCATACATAATAATGATCCAGACATTATCTCTTCTGTTACGCCCAAACTTTTCATTAAACATATCTATGCCTACCTTCTCTTCTGCCGCAACTGAGTGATGAGCGTTATAGCGATGAGCACAATAATGAAGATGACTGCCATCGCACTTGCGTATCCCACATCTCCATACCGTTGAAGCATCTTGTAGATATGGACACTTAAAAGTTCGGAAGAGCCTTGAGGACCGCCCTGAGTCATGGCCCAAATAATGTCGAATGTTCTCGCTGCATCAATCACTCGAATAACAAGCGCGCTGAAAAGAACTCCGCTGATATTAGGAATGATGATCTTCGTAATGATCTGCCACTTATTGGCACCTTCGACGCTGGCAGACTCATACAGACTATCTGGGATCGATTGAATCCCAGCAAGGAACATTAGCATCATGAATGGTGTCGTCAGCCACACATCTGCGATGATGCAGGAAATAAGAGCCAACCGTGAATCAGACAACCACAAGATACTGTCTGTCGAATGAATGAGCCCAATCTTCATAAGCAATACATTGACGACGCCAAACTGGCTACTCAGCATGAACTTCCACACGAGACCAGCCACTAACGGCGCAATCATCAAAGGTGACAGGATGAAGGTCCTTATGGCTTTGAAACCTTTGTATTTATTCGTGAGAATAACAGCGAGCGCGAGACCAAGAACAGTCTCAACACCAACTGCAACTATGACATACACCACGGTATGCCATGAATCAGCCTGGAATTGCTGCGAAGTAAATGCTTTGATGTAATTTTTAAGCCCCACAAAAGTTCGTCCATCATAATTATCTCCGACGTCGAAAAAACTGTCATAGACAAGCTTTAGTAAAGGGAATAACAGGAAAGCGGCCATAAAAAGGCCTGCAGGCAGGAAAAACAGCATTAAGCTCTTCCTGTCAAAAGTCGAACTCAGCATTCTTCTCTTTTTGCGCGGTTTGGCAATACCCGTGTGCGCCCCATTTATTTTAATAGCCGCTTTCCCAGCCATTCTCTTGCTCCTTTACAGAATCAATAATTCTTACAGCCCTTAAAGACTCTGACTAATAGTTCAAAAGATCCTCGATTGACTTCTGTGCCGTTCCCAGTTCTTGGGTGGCACTAGAACCCTTGAGCGTGCTTTGGACCATGGGCGAAAGAATTTCCGTCTCCGCTTGAGTCCACAGCTTTGTAGCAGGGCGATTTTGCGTCTGTGGTGAGGCAAGAGTCGTTTCAAGTGCTTTCACATGTTCATACTTAGGATTATTTTCATATTTCTTAAATACGCTCTTGCGAGCAGCAACGCCCAGCGCCTTCATGTATCCCTCATTTTGCCCATACATGAATTCGAGATACTTCTTTGCTATCTCCTGTTTTGTGGAATTCTTCATAAGAACCTCATACCAAGGTCCTGGAATTGCACCGATTCCAGCCGAACCACCAATCATGGGTGCGGCGCCGACCTTGTTACCAAGTTCCTTTGCAGATGACAGATAGAAGTGGCCCCAAGTCAATTGCATAGCTAACTTACCCTGGTTGAACATGTCCGAGATTTCACTTGTACCGAGTGAAAGATAATCAGACGGAATTGACCCATCCTTCACCAATTGCTGCATATAATTCAAAGCATCCTTATACGCTTTATCATTAAGATCAGGTTTCCCATCTTTACCGATAACCAAGTTCTTGGCACCGGCCTGAGCGGCGAACTCCAGCCATCCCGTGACAGAATCAGCTCCCGTCTGACCTATCATTGCAGTGCCGTACATGTCACCCTTCGTGAAGAATTTTGCTGCATCACGGTATTCTTGCCATGTCGTAGGAACCTTTAGATCATAGCCATACTTAGCTTTGAAGGCTTTTTTATTGGCAGCATTTTCGAAGAGATCTTTGCGGTAGAGAAGAACTTTCGAATTCGTCCACGTCGGGATGCCGAGGAGCTTCCCGTCGACCGTTCCACCCTCCTTTAACTGTGGCATAAGATCTTTTTCTTCGCTGCCAGAAAGAACTCCGTCAACAGAAGATAGACCCTTTGCCAGAGAGGGGAACCAAAGAACATCAATAACAGCGAGATCGTGCGTCGCTTTGCCTGAATCCGTCTCCGCCTTCAGCTTGTCGTACAGACCGGAATACGGAGAAGTGTCAATATTGATTTTGTAACCAGTCTTCTTCTGAAAAGCAGCCGCTGTATTACGTGCCACTTTTTCAGCAGGACCGCCGCCTTCCACAAGCAGGTTGAGAGTCTTATCATTTGCAGATGAACTCGCGGAACCGCATGACGCTAACGACACCATGGCAGCAACCGTAGCAACAGCCGCAATAATTTTTCTAGCTTTCTGCCTCATCATTGAGCCTTTCACTAATTCCCTTCAACAACCACTACCTCTTCTTTGGATGTATGTGCCATCTCTGGCAAAAGACAGAGTACAACTGAACTCATTCTATGTCAACCGGATAACATATCTGCATACGCATGATTACAAGGATTTGAATCCATATTTATATTTATATGTTTACCGGTTGTTATTTCATTTCTAAATCGTTATTATGATTTTTGCAGAAGTCACACATCATATAGGAGACGCAATGACTGATGAAAATTTTTACGATATATCGAAGTGGCCTATCGGTGATCCTCACAAGGATATTGGAATCGTCATTAACAGCATCATTGCAGATATCAAGAAAAGACAATCTGAGTCCGCGGTCACTGGGGAAGGGAAACCCGGTGCCACTATCTTCATACCGTCAGGGGATTATCGTCTCTCGACGCAAATCCTCATCGATGTCAGTTACCTCAAGATCCTCGGGACAGGACACGGATTCGTTTCTTCGTCTATAAGGTACAACACTCCTCAAAGCCAATGGAAAGACATGCACGAGCTATGGCCCGGAGGAAGCCGGATTCTAGTCGACATCGCTCCTTCCAATATTCCAGACGAAAAGTCAGGAGCAGCATTCCTCATAGAAAGAGGCGGAGAACCACGCATCAGCTCTGTAGAATTTTCAAACTTCTGCATTGACGGACTACACTTTCGCGCAGACCAGATAGTGCCCGAAGATTCAGAGAATTCCTACATCAACGGGAAAACAGGTATTTATATAGCGAGCGCGCAGGACTCTTTCAAATTCAATGAAATGGGATTAGTCTATCTCGAACATGGACTCACCATTTACAACGCGGATGCATTGAGCATCCACGATAATTTCATCGCAGAATGCGGCAGCTGCATTGAATTACGCGGCTCAGGGCAAGCTTCTAAGATTACTGACAATCTGATTGGTGCAGGCTTCAGGGGACACTCCATTTATGCACAGAATTTTGGCGGCCTCCTCATCACCACTAATAATATCTTCCCGAGAGGTGCAAGCAGCATCGAACTCGATGGGGTATCCCGCTCCTCCATCACTAGTAACCGAATTCATGCATTCTATCCAGGCGTTATTAGTCTGAAGAATGGCTGTACAGAAAATCTAGTGTCATCAAACCACATCTATCGTTCCCAGGAGCCTTGGGCTCCGATGCGTCAGTACAACAACGGACATGATGATCTTTACGGGATCCTTCGCATCGAAGGAAGCGACAATTCCATCATTGCTAATCATTTTTCGGAGATCATTGACCGCGACAATATCAAGCCCACAGGTACCATACCCATCATCATTCGTCTCGTCACAGGTCAAGGGAATTATGTAGCCGCCAATAACGTTGTAGCGAGAACTGAATCAATGCAGCAAGTCACCGACGAAGGTCCCGCCTCAAGCTCCTCCACCTTTTCAACTCAAGTTGAGCAACTTCTCACGAATTCTGCCTCTGAGAAAATTGATGTAACGACCGTTCTTGTCGAAGACAGTTCTTCCCTCAACACGATTCTTGATTCAGGAAATGAGCGACAAGTGACACTCGACAAATCCCACAATGCCTTCAGGCCAACCCCATCGCTGTAGTTATATACTCGCTCGACAGAAGACAGAAGGTCGTCGATCCTCACCACAGTGAAATCGACGACCTTCTCGAGTAATGCAAAACTACTTCACGCTCAACGACCCATCTTCCATGCGGTAGATACGATCGCTCCACTGCGCCATGCGCTCATCATGCGTCACCATCACCGTGGCCTTGCCCTGCTCCCGAGTGAGCTTCGCCAACAACTTCACCACCGCATATGCGTGGTCAGAGTCAAGGCTCGCGGTGGGTTCGTCGGCCAAGATCAGGCTCGGATCGTTGAACAATGCACGCCCGATTGCCACGCGCTGGCGCTCCCCGCCCGAAAGATCCCGCGGATACTTATCCTTAAGAGCCGCAATATCCAAAGATGTCAGAAGCTCGTCAATATTGCTACTCCGCACTCCTCGCTTGGCCACCTTGTCCACCAAGGCAAACTGCTCGCCCACCTTGAGGTAGGGAACAAGATTCGAGCGCTGCAGCACAAAGCCAATCTTCTCGAAACGCAGCCGGGTACGTTTGGCATCCGACAGCGCACCCAGATCCGCTCCGTCCAGAGATACCACACCAGAGGTGGGCGACTGCAGGCCGCCCGCAATGGTGAGGAACGTTGACTTACCAGAGCCAGAAGGCCCAATGACACTCACAAACTCGCCACGAGACACTGAGAAATCCACACCTTTGAGTGCGTCGACCTCCGTATGACCCGAGCCAAACGTTTTCGTCACTTTGCTGAGCGTCAGAACCGGCATATTCGCATCTTTCGCATTAATCATTGCAGCCATTGCTCACTCCTCTCCCATCGCGGTAATCGGGTCCACGCGCGCCACCGTGCGCACCGAGAACAGACCACCCACAACCGTCACCACTACGAGCAGCACCCCGTACAGCGCCCACTTCCCTAGATCAGCCACGAACGGCATGGCTGCCGGGAAAGCGAGACTCGAGAGCCACGCGAGGAGATAGGCGATCGCTACAGACGCCACGCCCACTACGAACGACTGTGCCACCACGGAACGCGCGATGAATCCCGTGCGCACGCCCTCGGCCTTCATAACCCCAAAGATGGCCGTTTTCTGTAGCGTGATTACGTACATGAAGATGCCCACGATGGCAGCGGTGATGACGACCAGCAAACCAATCATGCCGTTGAAGGTAAGCGCCTCAGCGGAAACACCGGGAACGTTGTTGACGAACGTCGCCATGTCGAGCTTTTGCAGTTTCGCCGTCGATCCCGTGCGCTCCGCAGTAGCTGATTGCCGCGTGGCGGTGGAATTGTCAATGGTGACGCCGCTCGTGCCGCGTATCACTACCGCGTTGAGGGGTTTGCTGGCATCTTCGTTGAATGGTTGCGTACCGTATTTGATGCTCGTCCACGTGTCGAGCGAGGTATAGATCACCGGGACCACGCTGTAGGTGGTGGACTTGAAGATTCCCGTAATGGTGAGATCGTGATCAAGGTTGCCGATGCGCACCGTGTCCCCGATGGCAAAGCCCTCGTCCACGAGATTTTGCGAGATAGTGATGTCGTATTTGCCGGAATAGTTCGTGCCTTGCGTCACGGCGGGAGTCGTGAACGCACTGGCATCGGAACCGAACAGCGAAATATTCTCTTTCGTGCTGCCCTTAGTGACCGAGCCTTGGTAGAGCCCCACGCCTGATTTGTCGGAAGAGGAAGCAGTACTCACGCGGTCGAGATCGCCACGCGTGAGCTGCGAGGCACCGAAGACCTTGTTGGCATCCTCCGTGAGCACCACGCTTGATGCGTTCCAGTCGTCAATCGCCTTTTTGTGTCCGGAACTCAGGCCCGTTGCCAGTCCCGACATCATGAACACCATATAGCTCACCAGGAAGATGACTCCCATCACCAACGCATAGCGCCACTTTGAATACCGCATTTCCTTCAGCGCAAGAAACATAAAGGACCTTTCACCTGCACACCTAATCACCTTTATTACCGCTCGGCCATCACTACCGCACTGTTCATTCGCCCACCATCGCGGACAATGCCCTTACAGCAGCTGCGCCACCTTGCCGTCGAGCTGTTCCGGAGTCACGGTGGGAGCGAACCGCTCCACGACGTGACCGTCACGATCTACGAGGAACTTTGTGAAGTTCCATTTAATGGCGGAGTTCACCATGCCGCCTTTTTGTTCCTTGAGCCAGGAGTACAAAGGATCCGCAGATTTTCCGTTGACGTCAATTTTCGAGAACTGCGGGAACGTCATCGCAAAGCGGGAGACGCAGTATTCGCGAATCTCATCGTCGCTTCCGGGCGCCTGATTAGCAAACTGATTGCACGGGAAGTCGAGAATCTCGAAACCGCGATCCTTGTATTTCTTATACAGATTTTCAAGACCCTCGTACTGGGGCGTGAAGCCGCAGCCTGTGGCAGTGTTGACAACGAGAAGAACCTTACCCTTGTAATCGCCAAGGTCTTCCTGCGTACCCGCTTGAGTTTTCACCGAGAAATCATAAATTGTAGAGTTTGTTTTTGCCATGACACTCACAGCCTTTCGTTTTCGCGTTTAATCGCGCGCGATTAAATAATAATAACGCAACGATCAATGACTGTCAAAACAACAATTAATACCTAATCGCGCGCGAGTTATTGATGGTATTGTGTCACGTATGAGTGAAATTTCATCCAATGACTTCGCGCTTGACAATCAGCTGTGTTTTGCCATTTACAACGCGAATCTGTGGTTTGGCCGCTTCTATCAACAGGCGTTGAAACCATATGGGCTCACCTATACGCAATACCTCATCCTGCTGGCGCTATGGGACAGCATGCACGCGGACGATCAGCCGAACGGACAATTGAGTCTGCGAGACCTCGGCACCAAACTCAGCCTCAACAGCAACACTCTCACCCCATTGCTGCGTCGCATGGAAGACGCCGGCTGGGTGCTCCGTCTTCGACCTGATACCGACCGCAGACAACTCCTCGTGCAGCTTACCGAAAAGGGACGCCGCGCACAGGAAGACATCGAAGGCCGCATCAGCGTATGCGTCATGCACGGATTCAAGGAAGACAAGACGCCCGGAGCAAGCGATACGGCAGACATTGTTGACGCCGATGGCAGCTCCCCCGCTACCTCTCCTGCACCAGACCTTGCCGCCTTCCGCCGCATTCTGGACGACAGTCATCTCCTCGTTGACCATCTCAAGAAAATCGTGAATTAACAATCTTCCATCGTGAAAACACGGCCGCGTTACGCCTGAACGAGCCCCGCTGAAATCTTCAGCGCGAGCACCCGCAGTGCGGAAGCGTCAACAAGTTTCCTAAAGGCCACAGAATCACGCGCCGTGCTCTGCATTCCCGCGAGAATCTGCTGTGCAATTTCCGGAGCCCCCACGCATACTAAATCCCCGCCCGCCTCTAAAAAGCGCACACCGAGCTGATTTGGCGGAATACCACTGACGGCTGCAGCCGACAACGAATCCGACGTCACCACACCATCAAAGCCCAGCTCACCGCGCAGATGATCCGTTATCAGCGTGTGGGAAAAAGCCGCAGGGTTGTGCGCGTCAATGGCGGAGTACGTCGCGAGTGACATCATCACCATGTCGGGCTTTCCGGACGAGCCGCCCGCGGAACCGTTAAGCACCTTGACGAAAGCACTCTCCTGGTCACCGCCAATCACAGTCGTGGTATCGAGAATGCCGTGCGTCGTAAAATCGGTGTTGCCAGTCACCGCGCCAAGCCCCGGATAATGCTTGACGGAGGTCATAACGCCAGCATCGCGCATGCCCTGAATGAAAGCAGCTCCAGACGCGGCATTGCCTGCTGCCGATTTACCAAAGTCGCGATTGAGCGCGCCGATGGGAGCATTGCTCGCTCGCGTTGACGTCTGCACAGTTCCCAGCACAGGCGCTAAATTGACGTTGACTCCTGCCGATTTCAGCTGAGAACCCCATCCCGCCGAAAACTTACGCAGAGCGGTACTCGACTGCGTCCCCTGCCACACAGCCGACGGCATACGCGAGAAACCAGCACCCTGGAGATGCTGGACCTGGCCGCCTTCTTGGTCCGTGGCAACGAGCAACTTCCCGCCCTTGCCCCCGGCCGCTTTTGCGTATCCTTGCAACGTGTCTGAGATCGCTTTGAGGCGAGACGTTCCACCATTCCAATTACCGAGAAAAAGAACTGATCCCACCTTGCCATCCACAAAGGCCCCACGGACGCTCTCGGGAGAGGTAGTTGCCACGTTAAGCGGAGTCATGACGGTCTGCCCCACGCGCTCCGTCAACGACATCGCGTCGAGGATCTTCTGTGCCTGCGCCTTGACTCCGAGCGCGGCGGACGGAGCGGGAGTCTTGGATCGAGGGAGTGGTGACGTGATGACGGCATCGGGACCTGTCGGGGCCGACGCGGAGTGAGCTGACGTGTCCGAATCATCGACGCCGCACCCAGCCGTCACTGCCAAAAAGGAACACGCAAGAAGCGACACTGTGATCCTTACTGCCGACTTCTTGTTGTTCGTCTTCATACTGATATTCTCCCACGCGGCACGTCTCACACACCTCTTCGAGAAACTCACTCAAGTGGCGAGCCCACCATTAAAGGCATAAAAAGGGTCCTCATTCCTTTTAGGAAATGAGGACCCTTTGTTAAAAAAGGTACGGCAGTCGAAACGTCAGCGACGCGCCATCCTAAGCTTCAGCGCGAGAGCAGCAGCGCCAAGAAGCATCGACGTCGCAAATGCGATGAACGCGACGGAGGAATTTACGCCCGTCTGTGCCAAGGCCTTAGCCTGAGATGACTTCTTTGGCGTTACCTTGGCAGTCTTCTGGGAAGGCTGAGTCTTGTCGACATTCTGAGTATCGGTGCTCTGGCTAGTGTTACTGTCATTCTCGCCAGCGATACTGCCATCGTTCTCGCTGCCAGTATTGCCAGTATTGCCAGTATTATCGACGTCCACATCACCCGCGTTATCCGTACCGGTGTTGGTATCCGTGGTGCTTGTATCCGTGGTGTCAGTATCAGTGGCATCAGTGTCGGAGGTATCGGTATCAGTAGCGTCGGAACCTGAGTTATCGGTATCCGTGGTATCGGTGCCCGGCTGACCGTCATCCCTTGGAGTGGTGGTTTCAACACTCTTGGTCACGAAGGCCTGAACGAAGACGTCGCCGTTCTTGCTCACGGTAATCATGGCTGATTCGAAGCCCTTGGCAAACTCATAGCCTTCCGGCAGATATTGGGCGAGAGCAGACTTCTTCACCGTGGAGCCAGGCTGCCCAGCGAGCAACTTCGTTCCCACGGTCTTGCCCGTTGCTGAATCAATGAAAGTAGCAGTGTAGGCGATCGACTGCGACAGAACCACCTGGATACGCGTCGTCGTAGCAGACACATACTTCGGGCCATACGCAGCGATGCCATAACCGGCGGGCAACCCAAGCCCCAGCAAATCCGCCTTCGTCACCTGAGAGCCAACGGCCTTCGTCAGAGTCTTCGACTCATCGAGAATCGCATTCCCAGCGTTGCCATCAACAAACACAACCTTCATCGTCGTGGACGTCTTGGCCGCCACAGGAATACTTACAGAAGCATCACCCGAGTTGCTCACGTGAATAGCTGCAGATTCGAAACCTTTGACAATCTCATACCCTGCCGGCACATACTGTTCGAACACGGACTTCTCTACTGCCTTGCCAGGCTGCCCGGAAAGCAACTTCGTGCCCACAGTCTTACCCGTTGTGGAGTCATAGAACGTTGCCGTGTAGCCGATCGACTGCGACAGAACCACTTGGATGCGCTTCGTCGTAGCAGACACATACTTCGGTCCGTACGCAGCGATGCCATAACCGGCGGGAAGACCGAGGTGCAAAATATCGCTCTTGGTCACCTGGGAGCCCACGGTCTTCCTCAGAGTCTTTGACTCATCGAGAATCGCATTCCCCGCGTTACCGTCAACAAACACAACCTTCATTGACACCGTATTGTCTGCCACGGGGACCTGAATGGCGGCGCTGCCATCCCGGAGCACGGAAATCGTGGTCGATTCGAAGCCCTCGGCAAACTTATAGCCTTCCGGCAGATATTGAGCAAGAGCAGACTTTCCCACTGCCGAACCGGGTTTCCCGGCAAGCAGCTTCGTTCCCACGGTCTTACCCGTTGTGGAGTCATAGAACGTTGCCGTGTAGGCGATCGAATGTGATATGACCACCTGGATACGCGTCGTCGTAGCAGACACATACTTCGGACCATACACAGCGATGCCATAACCCCCAGGAAGACCAAGCCCCAGCAAATCCGCCTTCGTTACCTGAGAACCAACGGTCTTCGTCAGCTTGCTCTCCTGCTTGATGGCACCCGTGCTATCAACAAACACAACCTTTATCGACACCGAAGCTGCAGCACTCTGTGTCGTCTGCGACTCCGTGGCAGCCTTATTGCCGCCGTCGGCCATAGCAACAGATGGTGCCGCAAGCATTCCCACGGCTGCAATTCCCGCAATAGCTGCGACCTTGAGTTTTTTCATATCCTAATCTCCAGTTCTTGCGAACTCGACGGAATCCCATCAAGCCCTCAGTCTCAACCACCGCGAAATCGCCCCATAGCGCTCCACGGTGCACGTCAAAGGAGATGCGCATTTTGAGATAGCTGCGCGCATACCCTCTATTTGGATTGACAGGACAATTTGCTATCGGCGTGTCGCAAGAATGTCGTTCATATGAAAAGAACAAAAAAGTCCGCTGCCCCATCTCCTTTGACGGGGCAGCGGACTGGTGTCTGCTACTTCATTTAGTACTGCTTTTAACTTGTGTCTGGATACATGGACGCGACCGCGGTCTAAAGCCGCGGTTTCCTATCAGCGGCTTTAGTTGCCGTAGCTTCGTTTGTGGGAACCGCACACCACATAGCGTAAAGCCGCGGCTTTAGACCGCAGCTTCGCCAGTGTGTCCATACAACATCTCATGCAACCGCTCGTGCATCTTTTTGAAGCGCTCCTCGGCGTCCGCGTCGGGCTTGTAATACACACGATCACGGAGCGACTCCGGCAGATATTGCTGCGCCACAAAATGATGTGGAAAATCGTGAGGGTTCTTGAATCCCACTCCACGCCCCAACGCCTCATGTCCCTTGTAATGAAAATCCTGCGTGAACTTGGGAGCGGGATGCAGCTTGTTGTTTTTGGCATCCTCGAGAGCAGCGTCAATTGCCACCTGCGCGGAATTCGTCTTGGGAACGAGTGCCATCGCGATGGTGACAGTGGAAAGGATGTATTTCGCCTTGGGAAAGCCCACCTCTCGCGCCACCCGTAGGGCCTCGAGCACATCGCCCCACATGCCAATGTCGATGAGCTCGATGTCCTCAAACAGCAGAACCGTAAGACGACGGATGATCGATTCCATGTCACCCGCCTGAATGAGCACGGCCAAGTAGTACAGGCTCGCGTCCACGTCTGAGCCCTTCACGGATTCGTGGAAAGCGGAGATAGTGTCGTAGTGCATGTCTTCGGCGGCATCCATGTCGAAGTTATTATTGCTGATGATGTCGGAGAGATGCTCCTCGTCCACCGGTGAACCCGATTTCACAACAATCTCAAGAGAATTGAGCGCCAGCCGAACGTCACCGTTGGTACGTTCCGCGAGCCAATGCAAAACGTCATCCGTGCAGTTAACGCCCCTATCGCCAAGGCCACGTTCCGCGTCTCCCAATGCTCGTTTCAGTGCGGTGAACACATCGTCGGGCTTAAGAGGGAACACCTCATAGATGATGAGTCGCGAGCGCAGCGCTGGAGCCACGTTGAGATAAGGATTTTCGGTGGTGGCACCCACCACGATGAGCTGCCCCGATTCGATGAACGAGAGAAGGTAATCCTGTTTGACGCGGTCGAGGCGATGAATCTCGTCGAGCAACAGAACGACGGGCGTTGTGAAGGATTCATCAGCGATTTCCTTGAGATCCTTCATGGTTCCGTTTGCTGCGTTGAACATTCGGAGAGGGTATTTCGTGGAACCTGCGATGGCGCTGGCGATGCTCGTTTTCCCTGTGCCCGGAGGCCCATACAGAATCATGGAACTGAGTTGGTGGGCGGCCACCATCATGGCGATGGGCTTCCCAGGTCCCACCAGGTGCCGCTGCCCCACCACGTCCTCGATCTTGCGCGGACGCATGCGGTAGGCCAGCGGCTCATTGTCGTTCATGTTGAGAGGCATACTAGTGTGCACGGGCACAGGTTATCTCGCAATCCCCACTCTTCCCGCTCGCTCTCTAATAGAACGACGGCTTGGAGCCATCCGTATTGGGCTGATTAACGCCCAGCGAATGACCAATTTCTTTAGTCGGATCGTTGATGAGCTTCACCACAAGATCTGCGATGGACTTGCGGGACACCTCGGTCCCCTTGAACGATTCGCCCTTCTGCGTGGTCTCGTAGCTCACGATATCCTTGTTGGACAGCCATGCGGGACGGATGATGGTGTAATCAAGATCCGAGCCTTCGATGACTTTTGCCGCTGCTTCGTACGTTTCGAGGTAGCCGCCGTCGAGCATCTGATGGTTCCACTTTCCGAAAGCTCCCGGAACTTCGTCATAGATTCCCAGTGTTGAGATCCAGATGAGGCGCTTGACCCCCGCTTCATCCAGGCCCTTCACCACAGCACGAGCCTGCTGCTCGATACTGCCATTGCCAAGGTTGGCGTAGACAATGTCGGCACCCGCAGCTGCCGCTTTTACGGCGTCGGCGTCGGTAGCGTCTCCCTCAATGACGGATTCGCGAGCCGAATCGATAACCTTCACGCGACGAGCCTTACGAGCAAAGAGTCTCAGCGTGTGATTCGTCTCGGAAATCAACTGTTTTTCGGCGAGCTGCGCGATGTGACCGTTGGCACCCAAAATAAGTACTGTGCTCATCATGTCCTTCTTTTCTTTGTGAACAATTTCTTCGTGAACAATTTCAGGCTAGATGGGTAGGCTCTGCGAAGGAACGGACAATGCTGCTGTGGTGTCCGGACCGCGGACGGGAAATGAGATCGGGAGCGGAAGATGTGCCAGACAAAGCGTGATATTGCAAGGGCCACCAAGTATTTGGTGACCGTCCAGGACTTCAGCGCCATCACTGTTTCCGACATAGTTGAAGCGGCCGGGTTACGCCGCCGGCAAACTTTTTATGATTACTTCCGAGACAAATACGACGTTCTCGAGTGGATTTACCGCGTCGAAGTGACGGAGGTGGCACCTAACTGCACGTCGTACCGAAATTGGCCCAGCACTCTTCGCCGCATGATGGAGTATTTCAGTGCCAATCGTCGGTTTTATCGCAAAGCGCTCGAAATCGACGAGCGCAACGCTCCTGAAGACGTCATCGAGGCACATATCTCGGAGATGATTGGAGTCATCTTTACGGATCTGGGCGAACGGGAGCATTTGCCGATCACCACTGCCTATTGCGTCTTCCTGCAACGCATGCTCAGCTCTGCCCTTCTGCGTGAGCTGAAGACGTATCTTGATCAGGACCCGGCCGAGGAATCAACCGTTCCGCTCGAGGCTGAAATCGAAAATCTCCGCCGCTACATCGAGGATGGCATCAACGGACTACTGCTGCGAGCCGGCTGCATCAGCGAATACCTTCATTCGGCCGAAACTCGAGCAGCTGATTCCATCGCTATCTAAAACTGTCTAATTTACTTTTAACGCCTGTGCCGCTTGTCAATGAGCTCTCGGAGGCGAGGAATGAGATCGGAGCGATCCGGCAAATTCAGCTGAGGGAAGGCATGCAACATGCGGCGCTGCTGCACAGTGAGCCGTTGCACCACCGCATCGCGTATAGCGGAGGCACTGCGCAACACCTCGGCATTGTGTGCTGTGGCATCTGCAGCGCGTTCCGAGGTCTGAGTCTTGAGCTTCTCGACGGCCACGGTGACCGCGTCGACGGCGGCCTGCACCCTTTCCGAGAAGCCAACGAGACCTGCGATGGTGACAGTCGTGTCCGCTCCCAGTATCACCACAAAGGCGATAGCAAGAATGTGCAGCACAGTCATAGGAATCATGTCCGTAACTGCCATAACAGGCGGGTGCACAACCTTGACAAAGACGAGTGAAAATGCGCCGAAGACAACAGCCGCTCCCAGGCATGTGCGTCCGTTGAGATTAAAGGGTCGTTGCGAATAATCCCACCAGCGAGCGCCAAACGCTTTCTCGAGAACGTAGGACGTCACGTATTCGAGAATGCACGCCACCACACCGCCTGCCACAAAGAGCGCAAAGGGATTCGATACGTCCCATAGCAGCAGGTAGATGGCGATGGCGCCTGCACCGTAGATCGGGCAATACGGCCCGTTGAGGAAGCCGCGATTGACGAAATGGCGCTGCTGCACCGAGATAAGCACTGTTTCATAGACCCAGCCACAGAAGCTGTAAAAGACAAACCAGAGGAAGAGTTTCTCGCAGAAAAGGAGAGCGGCGAGTGCGGTCATGAATGAAATCCTTGGTGTGTAAATCGAGTATGAATGACGCCAATCATGTGGGCGATATGGAGTGTGCGAAATCTTTGTGGCGAGAGCGTCTCCTGCGTTGCGCTGATTTTGTCGGCGACTGATACGATGACGCCTTCAAGATATTTCGGCGGTATTGGCGTCAAAGGGAACATATGGCGGGCAATGGCATTGCTCTCAATAGCAGTGAGCTCGAAATCCCTCTGCGCATTACGTACCGCGAATCCTCCGTGGCGGAAGCCGTGGAGTCGGTGCCAGGGTTCGCTGTCGTGCCAATCGTAAAGAAAGTAGTCATGCAGGAGCGCCGCCCTCACAAGCGAACTCCGGTCGACGTGTGCCCAGACGTGAAAAAACAACGCAATGCGAACGCTCAGACGTGCCACTCGTAACGAGTGATCATACGTGGTGACAGTGCCATGCTGCAGACTGTGCCGCTCGATTTCCATGTGAGGATTTGCGAGTATCTCAGAACCGTAGTCGTCGATGGCGCGGCGAATCGCGACGCTTTTCTTCGCTCTCATGCTGCAATCGCCGGAATCGCGAGCCCTTTGGCGATGAGTTCCGCACGCACATGGTAAGGATCACCGTCGAAGTGTAATGCCTGCATTCCCACGTCACGAGCAGCGGTGACATTGCGCGGAGAATCATCAATGAACATCGTCTGCGATGCCACGATCCCAAATTGGTGCAGCGCGAGTTCATAAATACTTGCTTGCGGTTTCCGCATTTTCACACGCCCAGAGATCACTATGTCTTCCATTTCGGAAAAGATTGAGAACTTTTGGAAAGCCGCGTCAAAAGTCGGCGCAGGCCAATTCGACAGGCCATAGACATGAACGCCCGCTGCTTTGACGTCTTCGACGAGTTGCCGCGCACCGAGTTGATTGCCTTTAATCGCGTCAGCTGCATGATTCCAATACCATTGGAACATCTCCGCCGCCTTCTCTCCACCGCGTACTCTGAGATCAGGTAGAACGTCCTCTAAGGCGTCACCCTCATTGGTGCGATTGTTGCCTTCGCTAAAGTACCCGCCATCTCCCCATAGGAACCAAGTAATATCGCGAGTGTTGTATCTGCCCACGAGAGCGGCAGTCGGATCCCAGTCCACCAGGACATTGCCAAAGTCGAAGATGACGTTTGAGACGGTGCCGGCCACTACCGCACGCGCGTGAGTCATAGGCGAAGAGTTCATGCTGCCATTCTCTCAGAGTTTCTGATTTTGTTCAGGGTGCCGCCATGATTCTTTCATTCCAAATTACGCTAATCGCTATTTTCGATAATGATTATCAATAATTACGATGTTTTTTTGTTGAAGGCAGTGTTAGATACTGGCACAAGAAACGAGGCAACCATGCAGAAGAACATTCATCCAAATTACGGTCCGGTGGTTTTCAGGGACAAGACGGCCGGCAAGTCATTCCTCATGGCCTCCACGCTGACGGGTTCACAGCGCGTGCAGCAGACCATCGAATGGGAGGACGGCAACACCTACCCACTTGTGGACGTGGACGTTTCCTCTGCAAGCCATCCGTTCTATACCGGCAAGCGCACCGTTCTTGATACGGCCGGCCAGGTTAGCAAGTTCAACGCTCGCTACGGCCGCAAGTAAGCAAGTACGTTTACGGACGTACCCCACGCGCCGACCATGAGCGGCGCAATAAATGGCCTCCCAGCGCATCCAACAGGGCGCTGGGAGGCCATTTTATGGAATAGCGGTTCGAATGGTTCGCCTCATCCGCGGATAAGGCGTTCCAACACGCCTTCGCCAATGGCGATGGCCTGTTCGTCCACATCGAAGTAATTGTTGTGATGCGGTGCCGGACTGTTCGCACCCACCATGATGAACGCTCCCTGGCCGCCATGCTTTTGAGTATTGCGGATGAACAGACTCGCGTCGTCGCTGGCGCCCATGGGAGCGGTACGCTTCACCTCGGTCACACCCTGCGTCGCAGCTGCCACGGCAGCGATAGCGTCGACGAGGTCGGCATCGGGACGAACCGTCACAGCATGACCCATGATTGAGCGCTTCACCGATACCCCGTACGCGGAGGCGGTTCCATCGAGAACTTGTTCCACGCGGCTCACTAAATCCTCAAGCACGTCGTCATCAGTGGCGCGTGCTTCGGCCTCCATGGTGGCATGAGCGGGAACGATGTTGACGGCATCTCCCGCGTGCAGCACTCCCACGTTGAGACGTGTATCGGCGGTACCGAACCTCGGCAATGCCATGATTCCCAATGACGCCGCCGCGGCAGCTAGCAGTGCGTTGCGGCCCTGCTCGGGCGCCATGGACGCGTGGGATGTCTTTCCCTGGAATTCGACCAGGAAACCGTTGACCGCCATGCCGCCCACCGTGCTCGCCGTCACCTCTCCAATGGGCGACGGCCCGTCCACATGCAGTCCGAGCATCGTCGTGACGTCGTCGGTGGCGCCCGTGCGCAAAATCGTATCCGCTCCGCGCACGCCCTCTTCGGCGGGCTGGAAAACCACCTTGAGCGTTCCAGCGAAATCACAACCCGTAGTGGCGAGAGACTCCAGCAGCCCCACGGCAATGCTCATATGCGCATCGTGGCCGCAGGCGTGCATCGCTCCCGTGCGTGAATTGAATCCCAGTCGTGCAGGAAGGTGCGAGTGATCCGTCGGTTCTTCCAGGCGCAAGGCATCGATATCAGCGCGCAAGCCCCACGTGGGTCCGGGCCTATTGCCCTTCATCACCACGATCATGGCCGTTCCGTGATCTCTAAAATATCTCGCCCTTGGCTCCTCAATGCCACCCGTGACCGCGAGGTCATACCAATGGTTGAGCTCGGCATCGCTCGGATAATTCACTATGGCAGAACGGTCTTGAATCTCTTCGCCCTTGAGAATCGTCACCGGAAGCGTTTCAAGCTTTTCCTCGAGAATGCTCGCCGTGCGAATCTCACAGAAACCTGGCTCGGCGTGCTGATGAAGATCACGCCGCAGAAAGGGAAGATCAGTTTTCGCATACACCATAAGACGCTCCTTCGCGCTCTTAACCGCCACACTCACAACAACTTACAGCCTCTTCTTTTCGTGATTTTACCGCCATGAGGCTGCTACGGAGACAAATGCCGTTACAATGACACGCATGTGCGGAAGATTCGTCGTCAGCTGGGATGCGGCCACAGTGGCCGCGCGCTTCGGTGCCACCATCGTGAACCCACTGCCCGAGAAATCGTGGAATATTAGTCCCACACAGCAGATTCAGATTCTGCTCGACGGCCGAGATGGCAAGCGCCGCCTCGCGAGTGCCTTCTGGTCGCTCATACCCGCATGGGGGAAAACCAAGCCACTCGAATACCCCACGTTCAATGCACGCGTCGAGTCCATACTCGATAAGCCCACATATCGCGATTCCGCGCATGCCATGCGGGCGATCATTCCGGCCACAGGTTATTACGAGTGGAAGGATCGCACCCCGCATTACTTCCACACGGAGGGTCAGCTCCTGCTGCTTGCGGGGCTGTATTCGTGGTGGCGAGCGGACTCCAACTCTCCCTGGGAGCTCACCGCAACCATCATCACACGTGATTCGGAGGGTGCCCCTGCCGAGATTCATCCGCGCATGCCTGTCATTGTGGCAGATTCACTCGTGGATGAGTGGCTGGACCCACACGTCGACGGAGAAACGGTGATTCCGCGGGTATTGACAGCCAGCAGCAAAGAATCGGCGAAACTGGAGATTTATCCGGTGGACACACTGCGCGGAGACGGTCCTGAGTTGATACAGCCGCAGCCAACGCCACTGCAGTAGCTACGTGACTACTCCTGCGATTGAGTAATAGCGGCGGCTGTCTGGCTCCTTGCCAGAATTTCTTGCGTCGAGATGAGGTTACGCAGCGACGCGGTCGAGGCGTTGAGCTGCGTGGCATAGGCCCCGAGATGCTTGGCGGAGGCGCTGGCTGAGGACGTAGCGGCATGAAGACCGGTTACTGATGCGATCGAAGCGCATTGAGGAACTGCAGCCGCTGTGGGAGCATTGCTCTCCAGCTGTTGCCATGAGGCCAATTCGGGAGTTCCCAGCACCAGTTCGGTCTCGGTGGCCGTGAGGCTCTGAGCGCCCATCACCGCACCCTTGAGCGCGTCGTTAGCGTCGAGCAGATGATCCGTCGCCTGCTGACAACTTGCGACGGCCGCATCATTACGATGCGAGACCATGTAAATTCCCCCCACTCCGGCGCTCACGGCAAGGAGGGAAGCGAAAATGACAGAGAGGAGGATGAGCTTTCGCCAGGCGAAGGGCCTTTGTGGTGCACGATGCGCGGCCTTCTGCGGCGTTGCCTTATGAGAGATATTTCCGGACGGAGAAAGCGTCACAGCAGAGACGCGGGACGGAGCCACACCGAGCCTCGAAAGTCCGGAACCGCCGATGAGAGTTGCATCGACACTGCCATACTGACGCAGTTTTTCAGAAGACTCAAGGCGAGCGCCACAATTGACGCAAAACGGAGTCATCCCAATGGTGAATGACCCGCAATTGGGGCAAAAGCCCGTTTCTCCCATGATTCTGCCTTCCACAACACCGCGCAGAGATGCCGCTTGGCACAGAGCCCGCGGCATCGCACTTCTTCTCTAGGAGAGAAGTTTATGCTAGACAGACGAAGAAACACGCCGATACAGGCTAAGTTTTTCGGAGGTTTCAGAAAATTCTCAGTTTAGGTGTGCTATAGGTACCAAGGCTGACGGGAAAATGTACTAAATCTTGGCGTGCCACCGTCGAAGGGCCTCACGAATATCGGAGACATCATCATCGTCATCGTCATCGTCATCCGCCGCCCTCATCGCCGCAGCTATCTTCCTCTTTGCCGATGCCAAGGAATCCACAATGCAAGAAGCAACGTCACCCATATAGTTATATAAAAAGGAATTGGGAATGGCCGTCACCATTTCAGGCCATGCAAGCATCTTTTCTTTCAATGGATTATGCGTTGCCTCAATAA
Source organism: Bifidobacteriaceae bacterium (assembly GCA_022651005.1). Lineage (GTDB taxonomy): Bacteria > Actinomycetota > Actinomycetes > Actinomycetales > Bifidobacteriaceae > JALCQC01. The sequence continues at coordinate 18,360 of JALCQD010000004.1, read as the reverse complement.
TGTAGGGGCCGTGTGAATACAGGTCGCCGATCGTGTCACAAGGAATGACGTCCGCCACGTCATCAGCGGCCGACACCACCAAAAGATAGAGTGAATCCTTGCCGTCCGACCCTACCCATAACTGCCCACGCCGAGCCTGAGGACGGGAAGGGCGTCCATTATGCGCGCGATCGCGCCGTGCAATCTGCAGGGCTGCCGAAAGAGCACCATCAGGAATATCTTCTGACGCATGCTGCGAATTTACAGCGCTTTCCTGCATAGTTCTCCGCGGCATGAGTCCACCTCCAGTTCTTCTCTCAAATTTCTTCTATGTCAGCATAGTCGGCCAGCTTCTCAACTCTCTAGCGTCGGCTCCACCTATTTCTTCCAGAGAAATCACTTCAGGTGTTGCGACTTGCGGTACTCGAATTTTGATGACGCGTACCAAATCCATCATCTCAATTGTTCCATGAGTTTGTATGAAAATAGTTTCCAGCATATTTTCGAGCTCTCCCTGCTTCCCCACGTTAGGAGCACGGTGCTTTACAGGCTCTGCGGACCATTCCTGGTGGTCTCGCTGGAGACTGCGCCGGGAACGCGTCATCGTAATAGTGCACGTTCGGGCTATGACAGCCATCTGTTCCACAGTTGCCTTGCTCGGATTCGTGGAGCCGCCCGCAAGTCCCCACCGCCTTGTTCCGTGAATATGGACGAAGCGATGCTGTTGATCGCGATTCATGCGATGTGTGAGAAGGTCATAAATCTTGCCATCGGGAGTTTTTTTAAACTCATTAATGAGCCAATGCCGCATCGACTTGGCGATGTAACGCTCTGCAGCGGCATCATCAGGGAGGAAACCCGTAAGAATCTTGATGAAAATCTGCCGGCCGCAGTCGTCATAGAACCCCCAACTGAGCTCCTCAACAGTCCGTCTCGCTTCATCACGTATCAAGAAGCCCGAAAATCGGTGTACCTGCTGTCCCATTGACCGCACAAACAGTTTATTCAGCAGCTTGCCGATAGCGCCGTTGCTCTCAATCAGCTCGTCGCGGTAAGCGTGGTTCTCTCCACCCACTTCTTTCCCTGTATGAGCGAGACTCATACGGGCGCCACCGCCATCCTCAACAGGCACAATGTCCCCCTCCCCCGTGATTTTTCATCTTTGCAAAAGTCTCCGAGAAACCATGCACACCGTCTACTTCTTCGCTGAGATGAGCTTCCCCTCATCAATGACGCCGCGTCGTTGCGACCTCATCACTGAAGAAAAATAAGATTGTCTTGATAATCAAGACAATTAAATTGCCCGGAATTGCAGAAAGCATGCGGCACCATCTTCAAGGACCGCCACGCTCTATTGCAGCACACCTTCGGAACATCCATGTCCATCTCCAATTTCAACGAACTCGGAGAACGGCAAATCTAACAAGACTTCTCGCTCTCACCCCTAGAACGCATCATCCGTTACCCGAAAGTCAGCGTTCACAAGACATGTTCCGCAGCTTTTCTTGCCCTAAAAACAACAGAAAATATAGCTGCGCCAGCGCCTCTACATTCATTAGACAAGACAAATGGTTTCAGGTGTGTTGCACAACGTGTCGAGTACTATTTTCAGCGCTTACGCTCGGCTTCAGTGCTCGATCGGCCCGCTGATGACGAACAATGCGTCTCGTAATGTCCAAAAATCCGCGAGTAAAGCTCTCACGTTCTGCAACTCCCGCGACGTTAAAGGCCTATCATCGCTCAGTCCCAGCGCCTTCAAGTCGCGCGGACCCGATACATAGCGCTCCTCAACTGCGGACTTCAAAAGATTGTAGTATTTGGCGGTCTTCTTGCCACCGCGCACTGCCGCAAGAGCCTCTTCCTGAGCCAGTGGACCCGCAAGCGTCTCGAGGAACCCCTTCTCGGCATCGCGTGCCTTGGACCCCTGGAACATGGGGCTGAGAACAACGTTGAGACCCGTCATGGAGGCGTGTGGGCTTTTGACGAATTCAGGCATGAGCGTCACTTCGTCGGTCATGGCAAAGGTTGCCGTTGGATTACCAACCACGTTGACCTTGAATCCAAGACCAAGGGTGCCAAGCGCCGCAATGACACCCGCATAGTCTTTCGTAGCGTAAAGAAGGCCCTTCTGATCGGTATTCCACCGCCGTTCGATATTCGCCTCCTGCATGCTCAGCCAGGAGAATGTGGCGACGCGGAAGCGTTCGAGATCAGCATCAGAATAGGCGTGATCGTGATGGTCGGTTACGGGACTTGTCATGGTCACAATTCCTTCTCTCGTACGGCACAGCATTCTTCGTGAAGAATTCCCTCAAATGGATAAGGGCGGAAAATCCTCATTCAGTCAGAACCCATATTAAATGCAATTCTGTATTCAAACGAGGATTTCCCGCCCTCAAAGAGCTCAGGAATTTATGCGCGAATGCCGCCGTCCACTACAAACTCGGCGCCGGTGGCGTACTTGGATTCATCAGAACCCAGATACACGCAGATCTCACCAATGTCGTGCGGCTCTCCCATGTATCCCAGCGGAATGGTGGGGATGATCTGCTTCTTGTATTCATCAGGAACAATGGCAGTGTCGATCCACCCTGGGTGCACCGAGTTCACGCGAATCTTCACGCCGCGACGTGCCAACTGAACCGCAGCCGCGTGCGTCAGCAGGCGCGTGCCACCCTTCGTGGCCGAATAATCCACGCCAAATGGAAGACCCACGAGGCCCGCAACGCTCGATACGTTGATAATGGAGCCCTTCGCGTCACTGTACTTCTTCATGGCGTTGATGCCTGCCTTAACGCCGAGGAAGTTGCCCGTGAGGTTCACGTCCACAATCTGCTGCCAGTTCTCGAGCGACTCGTCCTCGATAGCACCGCCCTTGCCGCCGATGCCGGCATTGTTCACCAGAATGTCCAGCTTGCCGAACTTCTCGATGGTGGCGTCGATGACCTTGTCCCAATCCGCAGCGGACGCCACGTCCTGCTGCACGAAGAGGGCTGTATCCTCACCGAATTTCTCGACGGCAGCAGCGCCGGCCGTCACGTTGTGATTGGCCGTAAGAACAACCTTCGCGCCCTCACGCACATAGCACTCGGCGATTCCCAGGCCGATTCCAGCGACGCCTCCAGTAATGATGGCCACTTTTCCTTGCAAACGATCCGTCATATTTGCCTCCAAATCATCGTTGATTTTTCTTGCGCGCAGGAGGGGAAGTCCACGTACCGCGCGACTCCTCTATCATAGAGTTTTTTGACCGGCGAGCACGTCCGGTTGTGCCATGCGCGCTAAACAGCGTGTTGAGATCGCCGAACACTCACTCCGCCTCGTCGGCGAGCTTCACCTCGACCACACCGTCATATTCGGAAAGCCACGACATAAGCGAGTCCACATCGCGCCCACCTTTGAGGCGAATGTCGACCACCGCCTCATGGTGCTCATGGAACTTTGACTGGCGCACTGACACAATCTGGGACTCAAAACCACGCTGAGAAATCTCCAAGAGCACCGCACGCAAAACCCCTTGCCCTTCCGAATAGGAAATCTCCACAATCTGGCCGGCACGACGCGTGATCTTGTAGAACAACGGCGCCACCACAAGCACGAGAATGAAGTATGCCACCACCACAAGCACTGCCAGAAGGAACATCTGGGCGCCGCACGCCATGCCAATGGCCGCCGCCACCCAAATGGCGGACGCCGTGGTGAGCCCGCGGATGGCGTCGTGATTGAACCAGATGACCCCAGCACCGATAAAACCGATGCCCGACACCACCTGCGCCGCAATACGCGAAGCGTCCCATCGCATATTCCCCGTCAGCACAGCCGGAGCCCCCGCAATGGAAATCAGCGTGAAGAGGCAGCTGCCCATGCCCACAAGTACGTGTGTGCGGATGCCTGCGTCCTTGTGCCGAAGCTCACGCTCGATGCCGATGGTGGCAGTCAGAACGAAGGAGAGCGCGATGGCCAGCACCTGGCCAAGCGACGGAAGCGCAAAGAAATTCATAGTTCAATCGTAAAGCGGAGGTAGAACAGCGACTGTAATCGCGCTTCACTCTCCCAGACTTCTTCCAGATAGATTCCAGAACTACTCATCGTTATTCTTTGCATCTCCCGAGCCTTCTCGCATTTCATTCCACGCTGGGATGGGTTGACTGTAATCATCAACAAAGGAATCACGAATCGCGCCTCATCGCACAAGATGCGGGAGCGATTCACGAGCAAGGACGCAGCATGACACAGACCAACCCAACATCGCAGAATCAGAATTCCGCTCCTGCAGACCCTACGCAGGGTCCCTCGCAAACACCCTCGCAGGAGGAAGCACAACGCAGGTGGAACGCACAACAAGCGTGGCAGAACGCGACGCCCGAACAGCGCCAGCTCTGGCAGCAGGAATACAACGCGCAACAAGCGCAAAATGGCTTTACCCAGCCAACCACGGGACAAAATCAACAGTGGAACGCCAACACTCAAAACGCCCAGTATTCGCAGCCACAGGCAGGACCCCAGCAATACGGTCAAATTCCCCTCAGCGCCGTGCCAAGGAACCTCAAGCAGAAAACGAAGAAACCAAAGATGGCATGGGTGACGAAAATGCACACGGGTCCATTCGTCGCCATGATGGCGGGAATCTCACTGGTAGCCGGGCTCATCGGCGGACTCGGCGGCGCGGCCATCATCACTTCGAACTCACGAGGATCCAGCATCCCCTCCCAGACCCAGATGTACCCCGGAATGATGGGACAGGGGCAGTCAGGATCCGGATCTTCAGGTTCGGGCTCTGGAAACGGCTACGGATACAGCTCCGGCGGCTCGAGCTCAGGATCGGGCTCCACACTGGGATCGCTGGGTTCTGACGGTTCAAGCTCCGGCAGTTCTGACTCCGGGTCAGACTCGGGCAGCTCTGACTCCAGCAGTTCCGGCTCGAGTTCCGATTCCTCCACCACAACGAACGGGGACCAGGGCATCTAAAAACCACACCACTTGTCACGAGACCTGCCGCACACGCGCATTCGGATTTCCCCTTTCCGACACCGCGCGGCGCTCGGCACATGGCTCTTGCGACATCTCAGGCTCGGACCGCCCGACTCATGCGGTCCGCCATATAAGGCCGATCTCACCGATCTCCGGATCTGTGGGGTCGGCATTTTTTGAATTCTTGAGGGCATAATCATCAGCTTCAGCGGCATTCAGGACCGCTGGGTCGATGCTGCGGTTGGCGATGGTCGGCATGTCCGTAATCTCCGTACGCGCTGTGTCATCAATCGTGTCGGCTGCGGCGGAAGGGTCGAAGGCCAAAAGTCGGCCGTCCTCGCTGACGCCACTCAGCAGAATGTAGTGCCCGTGGCCTGCATGCCATACTCGAGCGATGCCGGCGGCACCGTGCGCAATGGCATCATATGCGGCGGCGCCCGGACGCATTACAACATCCTCTCCGCGCACCGCACGCGCGTCGATGGGGAATCCACTGCCCAATCCGTAAGCGTGGAAATAACGGATGACGTTGCGGATGGCCTGATGAGACGTCCCGTACTTGCCCAGTTCACCCTCCTCGTTGAAATCATCCAGCGTGCGCGCATACGTTTCGGTGAGAAGCTCAGGGTCGAGTTCCTCGCGTGAGTACAAGAATCGCAGTGCGTTCACCACTGTTGTGGGGCCGCAATCGTATTTGGTTGCCTGATAAATCAACGGAGTCTTCGTTTCGGAGGGATTCGCCATAGCTTTATTTATCGCAGTTTCATTCGTCACGTTTTCGTTTGCCATGACGACCACTCTAGGCGCGCGGCCGCGCATATTGCGGAGTTCGCCTCCGGCTCAGTAGCCGGGATTCAGAGGCTGCTACTGCTGCTACTTCCCCACCGCCTCATCGAAGTGCGCCAGCGCGGGGTTGACACCCAGCAATCCAAGCAACGTCACCGCAATATCCACGATGAACATCACAAAGAAAATAATGGTGACAATCTCAAGGAACTTGGCCGGGAAGCGATTGGTCCAGCGTTCGACGGCCGGTTGGAAGACAAATTTGAAGAAGGTGGCGGCTCCGCCAAAGGCAAGGAACCCCAACAAACTGATACGGCCGTCAATGTTGAACGGCTGGTCGGAATAATCCCACAGTTTCACATGGAACAACGCTTCTAGCGCATACGACGTGAGGTATTCCAGCGTGCACGTGAGGACGCCGGCGCTCAGGAACAGCGCGATGGGGTTGAAAACGTCGTCCAGCAGGAACAACACGATGAGCGCGCCAAAACCGTAGATCGGGCAGATGGGACCGTTGAGAATGCCGCGATCCTGCAGCACGCCCTCCGTGAGGTAGCAGTAGACCGTTTCCCACGCCCAGCCCAAGAAACTGTAAAGGATGAACCAGAAGAAAAGGCGGCTCGCATGGTAGAGCGACGTCTCCTTGGCCTCAGCATCCTTTTCGCGCAGCCCGACGGCGACGAGTACTCCGCTCTTGCGTTTCATAATCTACGATTTTATTCGCCGCAAGGACGCATGACGACCGCAGCGTCACACAATCACACTATGGCACGAGTACGGCAGCTCCGGCGAAACTTCCCGCCTTGAGATCCTGCAACGCGCGTTGGCCCTGAGCGAGCGGATATGGGTGCGCATCCACCGCAAGATGATGAGTGGCCGCAAAAGCAAGGAATTCACGACCGTCCTGCCGAGTGTTCGATTCAACCGTACGAATTTCCTTCTCGTGGAACAGCTCACGCTCATAATTCATGGACGGCACGTCGCTCATGTGAATGCCCGCGAGCGAAAGAATGCCTCCGGACCTCAGCGCGCGCATCGCCACGGGAATCATGGCTCCCACCGGCGCAAAGATGATGGCAGCGTCGAGTTTCTCCGGAGGATCGTCATAGGCGCCACGAGCCGACACGCACCCAAGCTCAAGCGCCAACTTCTGCGCCGCCTTTCCACGGGTCAGCACGTGAACCTTCATGCCGAGCGCAAGCGCGACCTGCGCCGTGAGGTGCGCCGAACCGCCGAAGCCATAAAGCCCCAGAACGGGCTGGCGGGGAGCGGGACCATCGGAAGTTTCAGATTCCTTGAGCGACCAGTCGCGGCGATTGTAGCGATCCAGCAGCCCCGTACGTTCGAGCGCGCGGTAACCGATGATTCCCGCACACAGCAGTGGAGCGACGTCAACTGTGGAATAGGCAGAAGCGGCATCGTCCTCAGTTCCTTGGGGAAGAAGATCGTCCAGCGGATAGACGTAATCAGCAGGTGCCACTGCGTATTGCGCATAGCCGCCGTTGGCGTCCCACCCCGTGTATCGCGAGCGCTGGCAGAGATTTTCCTTGCCTTCCCTGCAGAAGTCGCATTCGCCACAGGTGTGGCGCAACCAGGCGATGCCAACAGTTTGCCCCACGCGCACGCTGCGTGCCGCATTACTTGTGTGCGATGCGTCCGCTTGCGAAGTGCCAACGGCGTCGCTTGATTCTTTCCCGACTTTCACCACTCGCCCCACGATTTCGTGGCCGGGCGTCACATGCGGTAGATGTACCGGTAAGTCACCCTCGGAGACGTGCAGATCCGTGCGGCACACTCCGCACGCAAGCACCTTGACTAGCACCTCGCCCGGAGCAGGCTGCGGAACCGGTACCTCAACCCATTCAAGAGGATCGGTGTCGATGGGCGCAGGCTCTGTGCGCACTCGCCACGCGTGCATGGTTGTTGGAATCGAGGCACTGAGGTCGTTGAGGCTCGACCCGCTATCTCTCACCTCGTTGGCTACGGCGCCGGCCGTATCTCTCATTGCATCCGAAATATTTGCCATCTTTGCCACCTTCGTCTCTCTCAACTCTAAGCGGGAAGGCATGCCCGTTACTCATCATTATCGAGAAGGTGAACTTCGATGACACCACCTAACGCCGTGCCGAGAGAGGAAAACCGCATACGCCTTGCGACACCTCAGTAGATTGAAAGCAATGAACGGCTGACGTCATAAGGACAGGCCAGAAGAATAGAAAAAGACGCAAGAAGGTAGAGGTTCATCATGAAGGTTTACGTCGCAGGAGCTACAGGTCGCGTGGCACATGAGCTCATCAAGGATCTCGTGGCAGCGGGCCATGACGTCATCGCAGCTGCTCGCACGCCGGAGAACATCGTGCTCAGCGATATCTCAGATGCCGCGACCGTTCAGGACCACGTCACTACAGTCGCCATGGACTTGCATGGCAGCGTGGAGTCACTCGCCGCAACGATCGGCACGTCAGATGCCGTTTATTTCGTAGCTGGCTCACGGGGCAAAGATTTGTTGCAGACGGACGCTTTTGGTGCCATCAAACTCATGCAGGCGGCCGAAAAGCAGGGAGCCACGCGTTTCGTTATGCTCAGCTCGCTGTATTCGCTCGAGCCCGCGGAATGGGAACGCCCAGGCATGGAGTCTTTGCGCGATTACATCACGGCGAAGTTCTTCGCGGACCATTACTTGGTCACCAGCACGCACCTTGATTACACCATCCTGCAGCCGTCCAACCTTGTGGAGGAACCCGGCAAGGGGACTATCGAAATCGGCGACGGAGCCGCCATGACGAACCCGATTCCCGATGTTGCCGGCACACTTGCAGCACTGCTCGATCACCCAAACACCGTCAAGAAGGTCGTGCGTATGGGAACAGGCCCCACCCCGATTGACGAGGCTCTGGAGCACGTGGAGTAGGCGCCAAGGAATCCAAGCCGCACAATCCCCTTCAGCCCTGTTCGGCTGCAACCTCCGCGCGGTATTCTGCGGCCTTCTGCTGCCAATACGCGCGGTCGGCGTCCGTGATGGCGCGCACGACTCTGCACGGATTCCCCACGGCCACCGAGCCGTCGGGGATGTCTTTCGTCACAACGGAACCCGCGCCGATCACGACGTTTGATCCGATAGTGACGCCTGGGCACACCGTAACGTTGCCACCGAACCAGACGTTCGAACCGATAGTGATGGGAAGCCCTCCCTCGAGCTGCTGATTGCGCACCTCGGCATCTATGGGATGATACGGCGTATAGAGGCCGATACGAGGCCCAAAGAACACATTGTCTCCAATGGTGATGGGAGCGACGTCGAGGAAAACGCAATCCACGTTGGCGTAGAAGTTCTTGCCGACGTGGATGTTGAAACCGTAGTCACAGTGGAAGGTGTGCTCAATATAGGCGCCCTCCCCCAAGTCGCCAAAGAGCTCGCGGAAAAGACCCATGCGCTCCTCTACCCGGTCCCAATCAAGCCGGTTGATGGCCTGCAACAATTTTGCCTTGCGCACGAAGCCCGCCTTTAGCTCAGGATCGTCGGCAATATAAAGACGTCCCGCCACCATGCGTTCTTTTTCGCTCATCGTTCTATCGCGCTCCCTAATATCATCGATAATCCTGACTTATCTTCTCATTCCACGCAAAAAATCGCACGGCTGTAGCGCGTCATCAAAAAATACGATATGCGCAGTCGGCGTATCGGGTTCCCAAGCCCGCACTCAGCTCGTACCCTTGAAATATCCAATGAGAACCCCTATGAGAGGATGATCCGTGAAGAAATTCAAGATTCCGGCAATAATCGCAGCAGCGCTCAGCGTAGGTCTGGCGCTCAGCGGGTGCGGAACGAGCGGATCGACATCAGATTCCAGCACTTCCGCAAAAGCCAGCAACGCAGTCATCAGCGTCAACAACGTGGAGCCGGGCGTGGGCCTCGTTCCCGGCAATACCGCGGACACCGCAGGCTGGAAGGTCGTTACCCAGCTGTTCGACGGCCTCGTCACCTTCTCCAATACCGGAAAGCTCGTGTACGCGGACGCAAAGTCCATTACTCCCAACTCCGACGCGAGCGTCTATACAGTCACGCTGAAGCCGAATCTAAAATTCAGCAACGGCGAGAAGATCACCGCCTCGACGTATGCAAAGGCGTGGTCGTACGCGGCCAATGCCGCCAACGGACAGATGGGCGCCGCCATCTTCTCCACCATCAAGGGTTACGACAAAATTCAGGACGCGAAGGGTGACAAAAACGCACAGCTCTCCGGACTCAAGGTGGTAAACCCCACTACTCTGCAGGTGACGCTGGCCGCACCTGACTCCTCCTTCGCCTACAAGGTGGGCGACGTGGCCTTCATGCCTCTGCCCTCCGTGGCGTACAAGGACATCACCGCGTTCGGGAAGCACCCCATCGGCAACGGACCCTACACGTTCACGTCGTGGACGCCGAATCAAGACATCGTGTTGAAGGCGAATCCCAACTACACCGGACCTCGCAAGGCTCAGAATGGCGGCATCGACTTCAAGCTGTATCAGGATCTCGACGCGGCTTACGCCGACGTGCAGGCGGGCAATCTCGACGTGCTCGACCAAATTCCCACCACCTCGCTGGCGTCGTACAAAACCGACAAAGGCATCAACGCCATCGATAAGGTGGGCCCGGCGTTCAAGTCACTCACCATTCCGCAGTCGCTGGCGCACTTCAAGGGAGCGGAGGGCGCACTGCGTCGCAAGGCGATCTCCCTGGCGATCGACCGCTCGTCCATCACCTCCAAGATCCTGCTGGGCTCCGCAACCCCCGCCACCGACTTCACCGCACCTGCCATCGCCGGCTACTCCAAGACCATCGACAGCTCCGGCGTGCTGAAATTCAACGCAGCGCAGGCGAAGAAGCTGTGGGCACAGGCCAACAAGATTTCGAAGTGGTCCGGAACGTTCAAGATTTCCTACGCCGGCGACACCACCGACAAGGATTGGGTGGACGCGGTAAACAACTCCCTCAAGAACGTATTAGGCATCTCCACCGAAAGCGTGCCGTACTCCACATCGAAGGAGCTGAGCACCGCGGTACTGAACCGCACGGTGAAGACGGCGTTCAAGTCGGGCATGCAGTCCGACTATCCTCACCCCGAAGGTTACTTGGTGCAGGCGTACGGCTCCGCGTTCGCCGATGGCAAGGGGCTCAACAACGGCGATTACAAGTCAGGCGAATTTGATTCGCTGATTTCTGAGGCTGCAAAGCAGACGTCGCTCTCGAGTTCGGTGACCGTGTATCACCAGGCTGAGAAGGTTCTGTTGAAGGACCTGCCCGTGATTCCGCTGTGGTACCAGAACGTCAACGCCGCTTCTTCGCAGAAGGTGAGCGGAGTGGACTTCAACTACATGGGTTACCCGGCGTATTACAAGCTGACGAAATAGGGAAGCACAGTAGGCACAGTAAGAAAGAGAAAGCGCGCTGAGTGAGCTTCGGCTCACACTCAGCGCGCTTTTTCGTGGCAAGGATCAGGAAGAAAGGGGTTACTTCCCAATCACGATTTGTAGATTCCACGGGGCAATGGAGAGCTGCGCGCCCGCAGTAATTGGCGCGCCGGAAGTAACCTCCGCAGCTTCAGTACCGTTCCCAGCAGCCGGCAGCACCATGCGCCCCGCAACCGGTGAGGAGAACGACACCGGTTCAGCCGAGTAGTTGAGGAAGTATGTCACGGACTTGCCCGCCGCATTGGTGCCGCGACGCACGCGAACCGTGTTGCCTAGTGCGGTAACGTCGTCCTCAATTCCAGCATTCTCAACAGCCTCGCGCAGAACGGATTTCAGAGCCGCGTCAGACAGAACAGTTCCGATGTATTCCGCATCGCCCGAGCCAAAGGCGTGCCGCGTGATGGCGGCATAGCCTTTCCACGCGTAGTGATCGTAGGCAGCGAGAACCTGCGTGGGTGAGCCGAAAGTGCTCGTTCCAGTGACGTTCGCACCAGCAGCCTCAGCACCAGCAGCATTCGCACCTGCCGGCACGAGCAACTCAATGAGCGCCTGCGCGTTCTCAGCGGGAATGTCCGCGAGCGCCTCAGAACCTTCGCTCCCAAACTTCACCGGTACGTTCTGTGGCCTGGTGAACTGGTTGTACGTCATGCCGAAAACGTCGGTGAGCGAGTGCGGGGCGCGGTCGGTCCACACGGTCACGTTCTCGTCGGTCACGAAGGAACGCAGCGTAGACACCAGGTGCCCGCCGCCCTGCACATACGCGCGCAACACCTCAAGCGTGGAGGCGGGCGCCGAATACAGCGCGGGCGTGAGCACCATCGAATACTGCGACAGCTTCTCAGCCGATGCCGTCACCGGCACCATGTCGCATTCAACGTTCATCTCAAACAGCTCGTCGTACATCTTGCGCACGATGTCGTTGTAGCGCATGGTGCCGCCGTAGGGGAAGCCTGATTCAAGGTGGAACCATTCGAGAGCGCTGAGCGAATCATTGCTCACCATCATGGCCACTTTGTTGTGCTTGCGAAGGTGCAGCAGCTCGCCGCCGATGCGCTGAATCTCGCGGCCGAAGACGCCTGCCTCCTCGTACGTGGGGTTCGGCTCCATGTCGTGGGAGAGCACGCCCTTCCAGTACGTTTCAAAAGAGTTGTGGATGGAGTGCCAGTGCCAGTACTCCACGCCATCAGCACCGGAGGCCAGGTGACTGTAGGCCTGCAGGCGCAGTTGCCCCGGGTAGGGCAGCCAGCCGTTCTGACCTTGTGCCTCGGTTTCGAGCACGATGTAGTTCTGGCCATCCTTGACCGAGCGCATCATGTCGCCGCCGAACGCAATCTCCTTGCCGGTAAGCGCATCCTCGGTGGGGTGGTAAATATCGGTGCCAGCGATGTCGACGGCCGCGGCAGATTCAAAGTGGTCGAGCGCGGGCTGCACGCCATAGCTCCAGCCGGGCGCCCAGTCGAAGTCGAAGTTGTGCGTCACGAACTGGTCGTCGCGCGCGTACTCGCGCACGATTCCGGCCTGCCATGCGAGGAACTCCGCCACCTGCGAGCGGCGGAAATGATCGAAGGCCGCACGTAGGGACTCGTTGATGGAGCCCGTGAGATCGGGGAAATCCTCCCAGGCGTTGATGCGATTGGACCAATAATCCAGCCCGAAAGTGGCGTTGAGCGCATTGAGATCGTCGTGGAAGCGGGTGCGCAATGACTTGATGAAAAGCGCCTGCATGTCTTCTGACACCGAGTCATAGTACTTGGTTTCGTTATCCACCTGAAAGCCGATGACGTTGCCGCGCTCTGCCACATGGGCCACCAGCTTGCGGATGACGCGCTCACCGTAGAACTTGTATGCGGGGTTGACGATGTCCATGATCTGACGCGCGCCGTACTTGCCGGGGCCGTTGGGCGTGACCGCCAACACATCGGGGTGCATCTTCACCAGCCAGGTGGGAACGGCGTAGGTGGGTGTTCCCACGATCACTTTGATGCCGGCGCGCTCTGCAGCGTCCAGCGCACGGTCCACGTGAGAGAAGTCGAAGACACCCGGCTGTGGCTCGCAGGTGCTCCACGTCGACTCTGCGATGCGGATGAGGTTCATGCCCGCCGCACGCATCATCTTCATGTCGGTATCGACACGATCCAAGCCCTTTGGGGTGAGGTACTCGTCGTAATACGCAGCGCCGAAGAGGATTTCGTCCACTTGCTTCTTTGCCATGTCAGGTGTCTCCTTCTTACTCGAATTGCATGAAATCAGTCAATCACGAACGTGTTGAACGAGCGCGGCTTGAGCTGTGCCGCGAACCCGTGCGACGCGTTGTCGGGATCGGCGAAGGTGAAATCGAGCGCACGCTCCAGCGCGTTCTGCACCACCACAACAATCTTGCCGTCCGGGTTGCGGAAGGCGATGGCCATGGAAGTGAAGTGCCCACTCGTTCCCAGCAGCTGCGCGCCCGGCTTCACGTACTTTGCGAAGTGACGCATGACGTAGTACTCGGGGTTCTTGATGACCTCGTGGCCGTTGTCGGAAATCGTGAACAGCGAGTTCTGACGCCATCCCCAGGTGCTCACCGAGTCGCCCAGAATGATGTTCCAGTAAACGTATGCTGTGGCACCGGAGCGGAAGTAGTGGTTGATGAGGTGGAAGATGTATTCCGCATCCTCCCACGAGTTCTCGCCGAAGCCGCATTCGGACTCGGTCTGCAGCAGCTCAAGCTCGGGCCAGGACTGGTGCGTGCGTTCGATGGCGTTCTGCCCGGCCCACTGGTAGCCGATGCCCTTGATGTACTTGCGCGCAGCGTCGTCGAAGAGGATGTTGTCCACGTAGCGGTTGTAGTTCTCGTGCTCGATGCCGGTGGGAACCCACTTCATGTCCTCGGGGCCGTTGAGGGTTCCAAGAAAGATGTCGGTGGGCACGTTTTCGCGCTCGAACAGCGGGCCAAGGTAGTCGCGGATGAAGATCTTCATGTCATCGCTCGACCACAGGCAGGAGGGGAACTTCTGGTCCGCAAACACCTCGTTCTGCACGAAGAGCCTGTTGACCTTGATGCCACGCTTGGCGTATTCACGCACGTACTTCAGCAGATAGTTCGCATAGGTGGTGAGGTTCTCAGGCGTCATCACGATGCGGCCGAAGTTGTAGACCTTGGGGTTCTTCATCCAGGTGGGCGGGCTCCATGGGCTTGCGAACAGATCCATGTCGGGCTGGTACTTCTGAGCGCGGCGAATGTAGGGAATCAGGGTCTTCTCATCGTGATCCACGCTGAAGTCCTTGAGATCCGTATCGCCATCGGTTTCGTCGTAGCTGTACCAGGTGGCCGCAAAGTCGTTGGCGCCAACGGGCGTGCGGTTGAAGCGGAAATTGAGCTCATCGGGGCTGAAGAGATCCTTGTAAATCGCCTCTTGGGCCTCATCGTCAAGCTGTTGCAACGGCAGGTATCCCAGCTCATTGAAGCAGCCGCCGAATCCGCGAATCTTCTGGAAGGCATCGCCGTTCAGCTGCAAATCTTGAGATGCGGCGGAAGTGCTCTCCCCCGCCTGACGCTCCACGAGCTTTGCGTCGGGAGTCGTTTCAATCCATGTGGTCATAAGAAATCCTTTCTGTGCGCTCTCTTACTTCACGTTCTTGATGGCGAGGATGAAGACGCAGCCAAGAACCGCCAGCACGATGGACGTGGGGAACACAGCGCCGTAGCCGCCAGTTGCAACAACGAGGCTGGAGGTGACGAGAGGTCCAAGGAACTGGCCGATGGTGGTGGCGAGGTTGAGGATGCCGAGATCCTTGCCTGCCTCTTCCTTACTCTTGAGGACGTCAACGTTCAGCGCCTGATCGATGGAGGAATACACACCGTAGCCGAAGCCCGCGATGCCTGCGAAGAGGTACATGCCCATGGCAGTAGGGAAGACCCACGGCATGGCGACGCCGACTGCGAAGAGCACGGAAGCGACCACGACGGGGACCTTGCGGCGGCCGATGGCATCGGAGATGGGTCCGGAAAGCAGAGAGCCCACGAGGGAGACGATCATCATGATGATCGACATCACTGAGATGGTGGCGGCGGCATTGACCTTATCTTGCCCCACGTAATCCTGCACGATGTAGAGCTGGTAGACGGCGATCATCTGATAGCTCACCAGCATGCAGAGGCGGCCGACGAAGGCCTTGTAGAAGTCGTGGTTCGTGGAGAACTGAGGAGGACGGAAGGACTTGATGACGTCCAGGAAGGAGCCGGAGTCGCCCTTGGGAATGAATTCGGCGGACTGCTCGCGCGGCATGATGGCGACGGCCACGAAGCCGCCCAGCGCCATGAGGACACCCGCGAGGGCAAAGCCGGCGAAAACGTTGTTGATGAGTGCGGAAGCGATGAGGGTGCCGATGGGCGTTCCCACGGTGGTGCCAGCGCCATAGAAGGCGGAGAGCATGCCGCGGTTACCTCTGGGCACGCGGTCGGAGAGGATGGCGACGAACGGCGCGATCATTGCGTTGAGGCCGAACATTGCGAGGCAGTAGAAGACGGTGAGCAGCACCGGATTGGTGGAGACGACCGTCAGGAACAGCGTGACGCCGCCGAGGACTGCGCCGAAGAGGATCCAAGGGGTACGGCGACCGAAGCGAGAGCGCGTGCGATCGGAGAAATTGCCGAACATCAGGTTTGCCACGAGGGAGGCGATGGCCGTTGCGGCGTTTACGGTTCCGAGCAGCGCGTCGGGGGATGCGACGCCGATATCCTTCAGATGCTGGGGAAGAAGCACCTGAGTCACAATCATGAGGCCCGCGCACCACAGAAGGCCGAAGACCAGGAAGCTCGCGCCGAAGCGGAACATCTTTGACTTAGGAACTTCCACACCGGTTTCGGGAGAAATCTTGGGATCTTTTTCTGCAGCTGCCTGGGCGGCTTGCATCTGCTGGTATCGGCTATCAAGAGCCTTACCCGACTGAACGCTGTCGGACATAACGCCTTCTTTCATGATGTCATCATCGACTACTTCACATCACATCAATGGCCGTCATCCTGACTACATCGCCGTATCTGACGACCATTAGATAACTAATATCTAATACCTGTTAGATAGGTTTGTCAAGTGTGGTCTCTCTAGAGATCCGACATGCATTATGGAGCGTGGTGCTGCGTGTTCACCTTTATGTGCGGCGAGTGCCAGGCCCAACGCACACAGCCGTTTTCTCAGTTTTCGGAGTCCTCAAAGAAGGTGCGAAATACCAAACGAAATCAGCGGTACTCATCCCACAGCGGGGACGGAAAAAGAAGCTTCTCGAAAGCGAGCCATTCCTCATATAAGTCAATATGCGGCTCGCGCAGAACGCGCAGCTGAATGCCATCCATCGCCTCAATGCTCATGCGCACCAGCGATCGCATATTCTCCCAGCCGCCAATCTCCTCGGGAAGCACCCACGGATATTCAGAATAGAAATTCCATACCTGCTCGGGACGCGCCTGAAAATAGTCATGCAAAGGGTGATTCGGTGCCACCGCCTCGGACTGCAACACAACGTAAAGCTGCATCAGCGCAGGACGAGAGGCATTGTGCCTCACCAAAAATCGCAGATACGCAGGAAAATGAGGCGCCTCGGGATCCGAGCCAGGAACGCCTGATGCAAGGAAGTCCCCTGGCGTGCCCGACATGTCGTAGACATCGGTAACGAGCATGGAGAGCAAGCCCTCTTTCGTGCCCACATAATGCAGAAGGCCCGGCTGGGACATTCCCACCTCGTCGGCCACATCCTTGAGCGATATGCCGTTGAAGCCATATTCGCCGATGAGACGTATGGACGCGTCGAGAATCTCGCGCCGACGCTCTTCCGGCGTCTTGCGAATGCGCTGATGCGAAGCCCTATCTTTTGCCACAGTTTGGAGTGTAGACCATGGGGGGACGGGCGCTCGTGTCGTGGAGGGCGGCGAGCAGGGTGGCACCGGGGCGATTGCCGGTTTTACTTTGCCGCATGACCTTCCACGTCAAGTTTTTCTCTAAATGAACAGTTAGTTCTGACTTGCACACTTTGTTGTGCCCGTGATTAGCTTTACACAGGAGCCTGAAGAGGGGTCATGACACCACCCACGGAAGGCACGACCATGAAAAAGCCGCACACCACCGCTCGTGATGTGAGCACCAGCGGACACACTTCGCCACAGCGCGCAACACCACTATTCAAAATAGCGGCCAGCGCACTCTCCACACTCCTCGCCATCGCACTCACCACCGGCAGCGCCGCCACGGCAATCGCAAACGAAAACACCAGTGACCCGAACACGGGGACAGTCGCAGCCGCAAGCGCAGACGCGAATGCGGAAGCGAGTGCGGAAGCCAATCCCACCGAAGAACCCGCAGGCGAACCCGTCCAGCCAACCATCGAAGAAACACCAGCCACACCGGAAGCCACAGAGGCAGCGCCGCCAGTGGAACCCACGGAGACCGCCCCAGCACCTGAACCAGCGCCAACACCCGAACCGTCACCGGCCCCGAAGCCCCAGGACACCCAGAAGAAAGACACAACGGCAGACCCACCATCGGAAAAAGAATCCGCCACCAAGGAAACAGGCGGCACGCAGGAGGAGAAGAAGCAGGACGCAACGGCACCGAGTCAGGACGACTCGGATGAAGACGACACGGCGCCCCAGCCCTCCAAGACCCCGGAAAAGAAAGAAACAACCAAGGAAACCGACAAGGAACTCGGGCTCATCAAGAAAGTCTTCCCCGACCCGAACCTGGCAACAGTCATCGCCACAAAACTCGGGAAGACAGTCGACGAGACCATCACAGAAAAAGAAGCGAACAGCATCACCTACCTGTATGCCTCATCGGAAGGCATCACAAACCTCGAAGGACTCCACAACCTCACCAACCTCACCATCCTCAACCTCGGCAGCAACCCACTCACCACCCCCGAAGGACTCCCAAACCTCACCAACCTCACCACCCTCTACCTCTACAACACCTCACTCACCACCCTCGAAGGACTCCCAAACCTCACCAACCTCACCACCCTCAACCTCTACAGCAACCCACTCACCACCCTCGAAGGACTCCCAAACCTCACCAACCTCACCACCCTCAACCTCTACAACACCTCACTCACCACCCTCGAAGGACTCCCAAACCTCACCAACCTCACCACCCTCAACCTCTACAGCAACCCACTCACCACCCTCGAAGGACTCCC
>JALCQD010000003.1 GCA_022651005.1 Bifidobacteriaceae bacterium | reverse complement strand
AAACAATCATAAAGTAGCACAAAACAACGCTCTTGAGTTCTCAAACCACCACACCACACGAAGCAAGACCGCTTCACCAGGAAGCAACCCCGCCGCGCAGGCAGCAAGAAAGAACTATACGCAAAACCACTAACCAACGCAAATGATGGCGAGTCAACGGCGTGTCGAAGTCCTTCACATCGCCCCAAAACCGTTGCAATTACTGTGAAATCGCGACTCAACGCGCTAAACTGAGGACATGAAGAAAATAGCAGTTCTTACAGGAGCAGGTATCTCAACATCAGCCGGAATTCCCGATTTTCGCGGACCAGACGGCGTGTGGACCAAACATCCGGACCAAATGAGCGTCTATGACATCGACCAATTCATGGGGAATAAGGAGGCGCGCGAATATTCATGGCGTTGGCAGAAAGAATCCCCCGTATGGAACGCACAGCCAGGAGTGGCACATAGGGCGCTCGTCGATCTGGAGAAGGCGGGCCTGCTGACGCTGCTCGCTACCCAGAACTTCGATGCCCTCCATGAGAAAGCGGGGAATTCCCCAGACGTCGTTGTCGATCTGCACGGGACCATTGGGACCAGCCACTGCACCCGGTGTGGCAAGGAGTACAACACAGCAGACATCATGGCGAGGCTTGATAGCGAACCAGATCCGAGGTGTCATCGTCTCTACCCCGCCAATGGAGAGATAGGCCCCAAGGAGTGCGGCGGAATTCTCAAGACGGACGTTGTGTACTTTGGCGAAGCGCTGCCGGACGGTGCGATGGAGAAGAGCATGCGGCTGGCAACTCAGGCGGACGAGTTCTGGGTCATTGGCTCAACGCTCGAGGTTTTCCCAGCGGCGTCACTCGTGCCCGTGGCCGCGCAGGCAGGCGTTCCCATCACCATCATGAACATGGGGCACACGCAGTATGACTCCATCGCCTCTCACTTGATCTCCGAGCCGATTCAAGACGCGCTGCCAAAGCTCGTACACGAGACGCTTGCGGATAGTAAGAAATAGCAAGAAGTAAACAAAAGCCCTGCTGGAACCGAAAGGTTCACCAGCAGGGCTTTTGCATGGAAGGGGAAAACAGTATCCGTATCAGTAAATCTGCTTCGGCGAGTACCCCGCACGACGCAAGCTATCGAGAATCTGGGCGATGTGATCCGGCCCATTGGTCTCAACGGTGACCTCAAGCAGCACGGCGTTCGTGTAGTGAGAGCTGGCCTTGAACTGATCGTGGTTGAGCTCGATGACGTTGGCGCGCGCCTCCGCCAGCAGCTGCGCCACACGCACGAGCTGGCCCGGCGTATCCGGAAGCTCCACGCTGAACTGCATGATGCGGCCGCGCGAGATCATGCCTCGCTGAATCACGGCGCCGATGGTCACGGTATCGATATTGCCGCCGGACACCACGGGAACGATCACGTGGCTGCCCTCTGCCGAGCGGAATACCTCGGACTTGGCACGCAGCTGCTCGAGCGCCGCCAGTGACACCGCACCGGCCGCCTCCACCACGAGCTTATGTTTCTCGAGCATGGTGAGGATCATCTCGGAAATCTCTTGCTCGGATACCTGCACCAGGTCGTCCAAGTATTTGTCGAGTAGAGCGAAGGTGAGATCACCCGGAACCTTCACCGCAACGCCCTCTGCGGACGTGTGCACGGCATCTGCCGGCACAACGTGACCGGCCGCGAGTGAATCACGCCAGGCGGGAGAACCCTCCGGGGTTGCCCCGATAACGCGAACGTTGGGAGCAAAGGTTTTGATGGCGAGCGCTATGCCTGCGCCGAGGCCGCCGCCGCCCAAGGGCACCACGACGTCGGTGACGTTGGGGACGTCCTTGAGTATTTCGAGGCCGATAGTGCCCTGCCCCACCAGCACCTCGTAATCGTTGAAGGGGTGAACGAGCGTCATGCCCTGTTCGTCGGCGAGCTTCTGCGCGTAGGCGGAGCTCTCATCGAAAACCTCACCCTCGAGCACAACGTCTGCGCCGTACGCCTTGGTGGCATCCACCTTGAGCGGCGGAGTGATCTTCGGCATCACGATGGTGGCCTTGGCCTTGCGCTCCCGTGCCGCGTAAGCAACACCCTGAGCGTGGTTGCCGGCTGACGCAGTGACGATGCCCTTTGCAACGTCCTCGTCAGACAGCGATGCGATCTTGTTATACGCGCCACGAATCTTGAAGGAGCCGGTGACCTGCAGATTCTCCGGCTTAATAATGACTTCTTCCCCAATGAGATCGCTCAAGACTTTCGAGGGCACCGGCACCGTGTGGCGGACCGTCCCTTCCAGTCGTGAGGCCGCCTGTTTCAGCTCGGCAGCGTGGTCGCGGTTCAAGTCCTCATCTAATTCTTGTTGTGACGTCATTCTTTGGATTCTAGTGCGGTTTAGACGATTGTCACGCCAATCAGCCCGGCAATGAGACTGAGCACGAGCATCCCGCCCGTGTGCAGCAGCGCATAACCATAGTGCCCCATCTGAAGCTGGCGAAATCCCTCGACGCTTGCTGTGGAAAAGGTGGAGTATCCACCGAGGAAGCCCGTGCCGAGAATGAGCTTGACTGCGGCTGCAGTGGCGGCCGGGCTCACGTGCGTCGCCACAATGCCCGTGAGAAGACCGAGAAGGAAGCACGCCGTGACATTGACGACGATGGTGCCAAGCGGGAACTTCAGTCGGTTGTGTTTGTTGACGACGGAGTCCACCTCGAAACGGCACACTGCGCCGAGGCCGCCACACAAGGAAAGGAGAAGGAAGGCGATTGTGGAGTTCATCGGGCACCACCCTTCTCGTGCTCGTCGCTCTTCTTGTGCTCGGAATTCGAGGCAGGGGCGGGAGCGGACGTTTCGAGATGTCCTGGATCGCCGAACGCATCAGGGGCATCCAGATCCGGGGTTCCGAAGTCTTCGGGCAGCTCTGGGAGGTGATGCGCACGCGCATATTTATTGGCGGAGTGATTTGCAACCGCATTTGCCGTCATGACTCCGAGGCCAGCCAGCACGAGACCGCACACCACACTCACAATTGCATAGGCAACTGCGATGCCTATTTTGTGTGCTTGGAAGCGCGAATCGACTTCGAGAATGAACGTTCCGTATGTGGTGAAGCCGCCCATAATGCCGGTTCCGGCAAAGAGACGGAAAAGCTTGCGCCCGCCCTCGTCCTTACCTGTGAGCGACAGATACTCCAGAAGAAAGCCAAGGATAAAAGCACCGCAGAGATTGACGACGAAAGTGACGTACGGCCATGTCACGCTCGCCGGTTGCAAAAAGCTGAAGCCGGCGCGGATTGCCGTGCCGAGCGCTCCCCCCGCAAAAACACAGAGCGCTGGAATGATCGGCGAGTGGCGTGATGCGGGTGGCATCGATGATGGCGATTCAAACGACGACGGCCCAGTTGATGGCGATTGAGATGGCAACAATGAACTCATGGGACTCCTTATCCCGGTGACGGAAGCGGCCGGTACGCGGACTTTGCCACAAGGCACACTTCACTTACGGAATAGGAACTATCAGCGGTTATGCGGTTCAAAGCGAGATCCATATGGAATCTGCTTTAGGCGAGTCCCATCGCCATGCACCAAAATACCACTGGATACAACGTCAGTGGCAATCGGTCGGCCAATCGACTGAGCAGCCAATCGATCAACCGGTCAGTCGGTCAGTCGATCAGTCAGTGAGCGAGTGAACCTCGATGATGTGGTCGCGCTGCGGGCCGGTGCCGATGGCGGAAATGCGGCATCCCGAAATCTCTTCGAGGCGATGCACGTAATTCTGCGTGGTCTGCGGCAAATCGTCGAAGCTGTGAACGGTGGAGATATCTTCTGTCCATCCTGGCATCTGCTCGTACACGGGGGTGGCGGAGGTGAACTCGGCCTGATCCACGGGCATTTCGCTCACACGGTGCGTGCTGCCATCGGCAGACGTGACGTCGTACGCCACGCACACGGGGATGCTCTCCAACCCGGTGAGCACGTCGAGCTTGGTGAGCACGAAGTCGGTAAGTCCGTTGACCTGCGTGGCGTAACGTGCCACAACGGCGTCGAACCAACCGCAGCGGCGGGGACGTCCCGTGGTGACGCCGAACTCGTGGCCTTGCTTGCGCAGCCACTCACCGTCGTCTCCCAAGAGTTCCGTGGGGAAGGGGCCTTCGCCCACGCGGGTTGTGTAGGCCTTCACGACGCCGATGACGCGATCGATCTTGGTGGGACCCACGCCCGTTCCGGTGCATGCTCCTCCAGCCGTGGGGTTGGAGGAAGTAACGAAGGGATAAGTGCCGTGGTCGATGTCGAGCATGGTGGCCTGGCCGCCCTCGAACAGCACGGTCTTGCCGGCGTCGAGCGCCTGATTGAGAACGAGCGACGTATTGGCGACGTAGGGCTTGAGCTTTTCGCCGTACTTGAGAAGATCTTCGACGGTTTCGTCGATATCGATGGCGCGGCGGTTGTACAGCTTCACCAGCATCTGATTCTTCTGATGCAAGCTCGCCTCTACCTTGTTGCGCAGGTGCTCGGCGTTGAAAAGATCATGAATGCGGATACCGACGCGGTTGATCTTATCCGCGTATGCAGGCCCGATGCCGCGGCCTGTGGTTCCGATCTTGTGCTTGCCAAGGAAGCGTTCGGTGACCTTGTCGAGCGTGCGGTGATACGGCGCAATCACATGTGCCTCGGAGGACACAAGCAGCTTGGAGCAGTCGACTCCGCGAGATTCGAGGCCCTCGATTTCCTCGAAAAGCACCTCGGGATCCACGACGACACCGTTACCGATAACGGGCGTGAGGTGTGGATTGATGATGCCGGAGGGCAGCAGGTGCAGTGCGTAGGATTCGTCTCCCACAACAACCGTATGGCCAGCATTGTTGCCGCCGTTGAAACGGGCGACGTAATCGACCTTCGTTCCAATCAGGTCTGTTGCCTTGCCTTTACCTTCGTCTCCCCATTGGGCTCCGATAAGAATGATTCCAGGCATGAAGCCCTCCCTACTCGCAGAAACTCCTTTGAAAGGGTACGTCATCCTCTAAACAGGGAGGTTACGAGAGTCTGCAGGAAAATCCACGTACACGAGAGACCCCGTGCGATGCCACACAACCACTAATGCTGCTAGTGCAGGGCCTTGCCGGCGGATCCCAAGCGCACGCAAGCCTCTACCACGCGAGCGGTCATGCCTTCTTCAGCGGACTTGCCCCAGGAGCGCGGATCGTAGAACTTCTTGTTCCCCACCTCGCCGTCCACCTTGAGCACCTTGTCGTAGTTGGTGAACATGTGCGCGGCAATCGGACGCGAGAAAGCGTACTGCGTATCGGTGTCAACGTTCATCTTGATGACGCCGTGCGACACCGCCTCCGCAATCTCTTCCGGACGCGAGCCCGAGCCACCATGGAACACTAGGTCGAACGGCTTCTCCTTGCCGATCTGGGCACCCACCTCACGCTGAATCTGGCCCAGCAGATCTGGCCGCAACTTCACCATGCCAGGCTTGTAGGCGCCGTGGACGTTGCCGAAGGTGAACGCAGCCATGTATCGACCACGCTCCCCCAATCCCAGCGCTTCGTAAACTTTCATTGCGTCGGCAGGAGTGGAATACAGCTTGTCGTCAATCTCGGCGCTGTGACCGTCTTCCTCTCCGCCAACGGCTCCGATCTCAATCTCCAAAACCGTGTGCGCCTTGCGCGAGAGCTCCAACAACTCGGCGGCAATCTCAAGGTTTTCCCGCAGCGGCACCGTGGACCCGTCCCACATGTGCGACTGGAACAACGGCTCATGGCCAGCCGCCGCCTCTTCAACTTCCTGAGCCAGCAACGGGCGCACCCACCCGTCCAAGTATTGCTTGGCGCAGTGATCGGTATGCAGCGCAATGGTGACGTTGGGGTATTTCTTGGCAACCTCGTACGCAAAGGCAGCGAGCGCACGCGATCCCACAACGCGGTCTTGCAACGCCTGGCCGGAGAGGTATGCAGCCCCACCCACCGACACCTGAATAATGCCGTCCGATTGCGCCTCGTCAAAGCCTGCGAGCGCGGCGTTCAGCGTCTGCGAGCTCGTCACGTTGATGGCGGGGAAGGCATAGCCGCCCTTCTTTGCCGCATCGAGCATCTGTGCGTAGCGTTCCGGAGTCGCGATAGTCATGGTTCCATTATCTCGCTCAGACGCGATTTACGCTGGCGTGCACAGCACCAGTGAGCGTGAGCTTGGTCACAAGCGCACGGGCGGGGCGGAAACGAGTTCAGCGATAGAAGTAGCCAGTCACCTGTGGACTTGTGGAGATGTGCGATATTTTGAGTTCCGCCACGGTGTCCTTGGTGACGCGCGATTTTGTGGTGGTAAGTTTCCCGCTGAGCCGCACCCACGAGTTTTCGGTGAGTTGTTTTGTGGTTGAGGCTTTGGCCGCGAGCGCAGGGCTGAGTTCTGTTGTGAGGCCGAAGGCGGAGATGTCTTCGATGCAGCACGTCATGAGTGGGCGCGCCACCATGAATTGATTTGCGGCGAGCATGGTGGGGATGCGGTGCACGAAGCCTGTGATGGTGATTGTGTAGCCGGCAAAGCGCGTGGGTTGGGCCTGGAGGAGGTCGTACCATGCGCCGAAGTTCGCGTTGGAGATGGTGATGGTTTTTGCGTGTGCATTGAGCCCCGGGATTTTATTTGATTTTGTGTCCACGGTGACAGGAGTGCCGGCCGCGCTACCGGAATCGCTGACGAAGTGAATCTGGAGTGGCGTATTGCCGCCGAACTTGTCGAAACTGGAGCCGGTCATGGCAGAGTGCGGCACCATGATGAGCAGCGCGGGGATGAGCACGACGAGACATTTGCTCACGGCCCCCTTCACGCTTATGCGAGGCTTGCGCACAGCGAGGTCGAGGCCCCACAGAGCGAAGAAAAGCAAGAGTACGTACAGGCACCAGCCCATGCGGGGAGTCACGAAACGCAGATATTGGCCGGAGATGAGCAGGTAGAGCAGTCCACCAAAGAACAGCGTCACAGCGGCGAGCTCGAATTTCCACACGTCGCTTGGCGCAGGGGCGACGGGAACGTCTCCGTCGTTCGAGTCGTCATGGGGAGATGCGTCCGTGGAAGCGACGGGCAGCGTACCCGGAACTGCCCCGGAAAACGTTTCAGAAGGCAAAGCTGCGCTCATGCCACCACTCCCGTCAGAGATAAGAGGTAGGTGCCAACTCCCGCGATTACGAACGCAGTGCCTCCCACGCGCGCCACAAAGCGACGCGAGAAATGGGCGGACAACATGAGCACGTTCTTGATGTCGAACATGGGGCCGAACACCAGGAAGCCGAGAACGGAGGACGTGGGCATCTGGTCGGCGAAGATGCGGCCGATCACGGCGTCGGACGACGAGCACAACGACAGCACGAAGGCGGCCAGCATCATCACGACGATGCCGAGAAGGCTTCCGAGCCCCGTGAAGTCGACGAGGTTGTACGCCGAATTCACGTTCTTGAAGATTGATGCCACGCCAATGCCAAGTGCCAGATACCGCGCGATGTCGAAAAAGTCGGCGCGCGCATGCTCGAGACAGAGGAGAAGGCGTTCGCGCAAAGACGCCGTGGAATCGTCATGGCTCACGCTGTGATCATGATGACCCCTGACGCCGCCACTGGCACTACCACTGACATCACCGCTGCGCAGAGGCGACTCGGATCCCAGCAAAGGCTCAAGGAGCACGCGCTTCGGGGGTGCAACGAGCATCGTCAGCCCGACTGCGGCGGCAACGGCAAGTCCCAAAAGGCAGCGCGAGGCAACGATGCCCCAATCACCGTTGAAGGCAAAGTACGTGGACCACACCACCAATGGATTGGCCACGGGCGCCGCCAACAAGAAGGTCACTGCGGCGGGAAGCGGCACCTTGCGCGCTACGAGACTGCGGAAAAGAGGGATGGACGAGCAGTCGCACACGGGCAAAACCACGCTCAGGAGCAGGGCCGCACCCACGGAGCCAAGGATCGATGCGCCACCGGTATCCTTCGGGAAAATCCTACGCAAAAGATCATCAGAGACGAAAAACTGCACCGCCGCAGAAGCCAGAACGCCAATCACAAGGAAGGCGAGCGCCTGCACGCTCGCTCCGAGGAAACCGTTGAGGATCGAGAAGGCTGGGAAGCCTGCTTGCTCCATCAGAGGCGAAAAGAAGACGACCGCACCGAGCACGATGCACGCTGCCACCAAGCGCTGGAAAACCTTGTTCGTCTGAGAAACTGCCGATTCCGAAGCCTCCGGCCGGGGAGACTGCGGCTTCCTCCAGAGTCGTTTCCGGGGTCTTTCGTCGGGAGAACTCTCCGGGGCAACGGAACGCAAGCGGGCTGAACTCATAGAGTCTTTCTTACCCCGTTCGCCTGATGAACGGTCGGAGCTCCACCGAAAATTTTCTTGCCCCCTCCCGTTTTGGCCTCCCGATGGTGAATAATGACAAAGGAATAGTGGAATGCGCGAACCACCTTGAGAGGATGTTATGGAATCTGCTGCGATGACCGTGGACGACGGCGGGCAAAAACCGTCTCGTCCCGCACATACCGCACTCAGAGTGATCCTGCGCATTGTTATTTTCCTCGTCGCTCTCGCTTCGGTGCTGCTTGGGTGCGTGGACGTGGTGCGTGCCATCAGGCCGTCGGTGCTTGTGGGGCACGGTCCCTTCATTACCTTCTTCTCCAACCTGTATCCCGTGGTCCCCGCGTTTGTGTGCGGAATTGTGGGCTTCATCCTGGCGTTCGGCGCCAAGATTCTCAGCGGCAAGGCACGCAAGAGCAGGATTACGACGGCGTCGATTCTCATCTCGATCTTGGGAATCCTGCTGTCGGGAGCAGCATTCACCACCACGCACATCTTCCCCGAGGGCATGATCCACGACGCCCCGCAATCCACAGCGCCACTCAACGACTCCGAGGAACTCACCGAGCGCATCGACTGGGCCTTCGGCGGCTGCGACTCCGGCTGGGCCACCATTGATCCGGCGCGCTTCCCCGGCGTGAGCTACATCAACGTGTGTTCCTCGAACAACACGCTTTTCGTGGCATACGACAGCCCGAAGCAGTCCGTGGCCTACCAGGGCATCATGGCGAAGAAGGCTGCCGAATACATCGAGGCGTCGAAGGGCAGCGCGATCAAGGACAAGACGTTCTCGTCCCTCTCCGGCGACCAGTGGCTCGTGGTGGGGCCCAAGGCCGGCGTCAAAAAGCTGCACTCACTGTGGGGCGGCACCATCGATCCCGTGAGCAGCCCTGGCAAGGATTCCAGCGACATCACCGACGACAACGACGTGACGAAGTAGCGGCTGCCGCATTCTCTCGGTGCATGAACTCCTGATTGTTGGGCTTGCTTGGGCAAAGAAAAATCCCGGTGGGCTATCAACCACCGGGATATATCCATTGAGAGAGGAGAAGAGGATTAAGTTATCGGGATTTTCGTCCTGGCCAGCCGGTGCGAGAAGCGAACCCGAGTTCCAATCAAATTCGTCTGTGTTCCTTGCTGACAGTTAATATCTAACAATTCCTGTCTGAGTGTTCCACGGGCAAGTCGCTGTGGAGAGCACTCGGAAATCCTGCGATTTCTCCTGCGAAAACCTTAAAGCAGGCTTAGCGTCAGCGTGGACGAGCCTGAGCCACTTTGCGCGCGGAGTTCGTGAAGCGATCCAGCTCACCGAGTTCTGCGCCACGTTCCCGTGTAATCACGGGCTCGAAGGCACCATAACGACGTTCGGCTGCGCGGTGAATGAGGAAATCTGCAATCTCCGGGTTCTTCGGCAGCAACGAGCCGTGCAGATACGTGCCGATCACGTTGCCGACGCGCGCACCCTCGGTGGAATCGTCGAGGTTGTTCCCCTCGCCCTTGCTCACCTGCGCAAGAGGCTCGGTGCCCCCACGAAGGAATGTCTGCCCGGAATGATTCTCATAGCCGATGATGGTTCCGAAGTCGCTCGAGTCCTCCACGATGTTGCCGATGAGACGTTGCTTGCGGCCGATGGTGATGGCATCGAAGACTCCGATTCCAGGAATGCGGTAGCCGTCTAAGGTTTCGAAGTATTTGCCGAAGAGCTGGTACAGGCCGCACACCACGAGCATGGGAACGCCGTCCTCGGCGAGCGCGCGCAAATCTGCCGCGCGAGTTTCGAGGTCGTCCTGGATCTTCTTCTGGCCGGAGTCTTGGCCGCCGCCGCCGAGCACGATGTCAACGTTCGCAGGCCATGCGTCGCCTTGGTTGTAGCTGTGCAACACCGGCTCGTAGCCGTAGCAGGCCAAGCGTTTGGTGATGGTGAGGACGTTGCCCGAGTCACCGTAGATGTTCATGTCACGCGGGTACAACGACACAACGTCGATGCGGCGCTTCCCAGCGTCATTCGCACCACTGACACTGCCGACATCACCGACACTGCTGATACCGCTGTTTTCCATGGTCACTGCCTCCGCCATATCAGACTCCCGCATCTCTCACCTGAGTCAACTCCGCCAGGTGCTTCCTGATTCCCAACATGGCCGTATACGTGCAATAGATGCGCTTGTGCACACCTGGATGACGGGTGACGAACGCGTCCACAGCCGTTGGGATGTCAGGCTCCACCTGTGCAACAGCGACATCATCGTAGCCCAGTCGCAGCGCCATATCCCACGAGCGAACGCCCGAAACCTCCTCAACACCGCGGGCTCGCAGGGAGGAGAAGTCCACGTCCCACAGCCAGCTCATGTCGCGACCGTCGGCGTATTCGTCGTTGATGGTGATCATCGTGTCTGCCGTGGTGGCGTCGAACGATGTAAGAGCGAGGCGGAACCCAGCCGGATTCTTCACCAACACGAGCTCCACTTCGGTGCCGTTGACGTCGATGGTTTCGCCGCGTCCGAACGCCGGTGTGACTGTGGACAGTGCCTTCAGCATCTCTTCGTCGCTCGGAGCCTTCGCGATGGTACCCGCCGCCTGAGCCTGCGTCATCACGGCCCGCACAATGGCGAGCGCCGCCGCCGCGTTGAAGAGATTGTAGATTCCTGAGACCTTGACTTCAGACGAGTAGGTGCGCCCCTCCATGATGAATTCTGCGGAATGTTCGTGCACCCCGCTGAGCGTGACGTCTGCAGGAAGGGAGTGAAAGTCGCGCGTGCTGCCGGAAGGTGAAGCCGCGGCGGTGACCGTGGCCGGCGTGCCAGCAGGATCGGTCTCGCCGCTCTCGCCGTCTCCGGCGTGCAGCTCGTCATCTGTGGGGAAAGAGCTCAGCAGGTTCTGTTCCAGCCCGAAGTACCGGACGGATTCGGCATGGGTGCGCTTGGCGAGGGCGGCGATGCGGCGGTCCTCGCGATTGAGCACGAGCGTTCCCGTGGTCGCTTCGGCCACGTGGGCCAAGAGGCCTGCGGTCGTGTCGATTTCTCCGAAGCGGTCGAGCTGGTCGCGCATCACGTTCAGCAGGAGCGCGTACCGCGGCTTCACCTGCTTCACGAAGTGCACGGCGTACGCCTCGTCGAGTTCGAGCACGGCGATGTCGGCGTCGATGCGGCCGCGGGCGTCAACGAGCGGGATGAGAGAGGAAACCACACCACGGACGAAATTGGAGCCCGTAGGATTGGTGAACACCTTGAGTCCCAGATTTTCCAGAGTCTTCGCGATGATGCGCGTGGTGGTGGTCTTGCCATTGGTGCCACTCACCATCATGACGCCAAGCGGAAGCTGGCCGAGAGTGCGCGCCAGGAACTTCGGGTCCACGCTTTCCACGATCTTACCCGGCAAAGCCGAGCCACCGCCGCGCAACCTCGCCACGGCCCGCACTGTTTTCCCCAGCGCGGGGGTTAGGAAAGACCTCAATGATTGTGCTGCCATCACGCCCCCTGCGGAATGTCGTCTGGCATGTCTTTGAACTTGGAGTAGGCGCCCAGGAACGCCAGCCCGATGGTATCTGTGGGGCCGTTGCGGTGCTTGGCCAAGATGATGTCTGCCTCACCCGGGCGGTCTTCCTTGTCGTAGAAATCGGGGCGATGCACCAGGAACACCACGTCGGCGTCCTGCTCAATAGAACCGGATTCACGCAGATCGGAGAGCATTGGCTTCTTGTCGCCGCGCATTTCGGGGCCGCGGTTGAGCTGGGAGAGCGCCACCACGGGCACCTCGAGTTCCTTGGCGAGCAGCTTGAGCGCGCGTGAGAAGTCGGAGACTTCCTGCTGACGCGATTCCACGCGCTGACCGGAGGTCATGAGCTGGAGGTAATCGATGACGACGAGGCGTAGGTCGTTGGTCTGCTTGAGACGGCGGCATTTCGCGCGAATCTCCATGAGGCTCATGTTCGGGGAGTCGTCAATATACAACGGCGCCTGGTTGAAACGCTGCATGGACTGGTTGAGACGTTCCCACGTGGGGA
Organism: Bifidobacteriaceae bacterium; assembly: GCA_022651005.1. GTDB lineage: Bacteria > Actinomycetota > Actinomycetes > Actinomycetales > Bifidobacteriaceae > JALCQC01. Next base: position 375,974 of record JALCQD010000003.1, on the reverse strand, counting down.
CGTCGAGACCCTCGGCACGGCGCAGGGCCGTGAGCGGGATGTCTTCCTCCGCCGAGATGATGCGCTGGGCGAGCTCGGTTTTGCTCATTTCCAGGGAGAACACCACCGTGGTGAGGTTCTGGCGGAAGGCGGCGTTGCGCGCAAAGTCGATTCCGAGCGTTGACTTGCCCATGGCAGGGCGGCCCGCCACGATGATCATCTGCCCGGGCTGCAGGCCTTGAGTGATGGCGTCGATTTTGCGGAAGCCCGTTGCCACACCCTTTTGGACACGGTGATTCTGGATGTCGTCGATCTGACGCAGGGCGTCCGCTGCGACGGGGCCGATGGCCTCGTAATCCTGCCGTACCTTGCCCGCGCCCATTTCATACACCTCTGACTGGGCGAGGTTGACGATTTCTTCGGCCTGGGCACCATCGGCGGAATATCCCAGCTGCGCGATCTTCGTTCCCGCAGTGATGACGTTGCGCAGCAGAGCTCGTTGATGCACGATCTCCGCATAGTACGTTGCGTTCGCCGCAGTGGGGACGGAGGCGACAAGGGAATGGAGGTAGTCCACTCCCCCCACCTTGTCCAGATCGCTGTTCTTCTGGAGTTCATTCGCCACCAGAACGGCGTCTACCGGCTGCCCGTTGGCGAACAACGCCACGACGGCATCAAAAATTGTCTGATGACGTGGCTGATAAAAGTCTTGGACGTCAATAATCTCCGTGACTTCGCCTACTGCATCAGAACTCATCAGCATGCCGCCAAGGACTGCCATTTCGGCATCGTCATCGTGTGGAGGCACCCGATCAAATAAGCTGTTTGACCCTTCACTCATGCCTAGCATTCTAGGGTCAGGCGTGGAGGGGAGAGCTCAGCGGGTGAACCTGCCGAGAAGTTGCTGCGGACTCCGGAGCCCTCATGCCCGTCATTGTGCGCATCTAGACATTTTTGTGGATAACTCTGAAATTTGAGGTGCAAAACTGTGGATAAATAAAAAGTTATCCACACTTGAGGCGTGTTACGGTGGATTATCCACCGAGTTATCCACAACTTGGGGATAACTCGGTGGATAGCGTGTGGGAAACACCCGGACGCCGCCATCATGGTCACGAGCACTCCAAAGTTGTGGTACCAATCTCGCTGCCTCTGCCTCACCCTATACAGTGGACGCTGATGACACAGTCACAGGCACCCCACACACAGCGTTCGCCGCGCCCTCATACCACAAAAAGCGCGGGCGTCTCCGCAAAGATCATCGGCCTCGCGCTGCCGACCTTCGGCCAACTCATTGCCGAGCCCGTCTTCATTCTTATCGACACGGCCATCGTGGGCCACATCGGTGACGATGCGCTGGCCGGGCTTTCCATCGGATCCACCATCATTCTCACCGTGGTGGGCCTGTGCATCTTCCTCGCCTATTCCACCACCTCCCAGGTGGCACAGCTCATCGGAGAGGGCAAGCGCACCCAGGGCCTCCAGGCGGGAATCAACGGCATGTGGCTGGCATTGGTGCTTGGAACCATTATCAGCATTGTCGTCGCCGTCTTCGCCGAACCCCTGTGTTGGGCCATGGGCGCGCGCGGAGACGTGCTCACCCAGGCCTTGCTCTATACCCGGGCGCTCGTGTTCTCGATACCCGGAGCACTTCTGGTGTACGCCGCCAACGGCATCTTCCGCGGCCTCTTCAAGGTGCGCGTGACGCTGGTGGCCGCCATTGGTGGCGCCATCGTCAACACGATTCTCGACTTCGCTTTTGTGTACGGCTTCGGCTGGGGAATCGCGGGGTCCGGCGTGGCGACGCTCATCTCCCAGTGGCTCATGGCAGGATTCCTCACCGTTCTCGCGTGCCGATGGGCCGTGGAGGAGGGCGCGCGCATCACGCCGCAGGTGCGCGGCATCCTCGCCAACGCAACCGATGGAATACCTCTCTTTATCCGCAGTTTGGCCCTGCGCGCTGCGCTTGTGGCGACGGTTGCGGCAGCCGCGCACATGGGCACGCTCGTGCTCGCGAGCTACCAAGCCGTCAATTCCACGTGGAACCTGGCGCTCAACATGCTTGACGCCATCGGCATCGCAGGGCAATCAATAGTGGGCGAGGCCATTGGACGCCGCCGCCGTGAGCACTCGGGAACCGAGGAAATCCACGCTCTGGTGAGCATTTCGGCTCGAGCGGGAGCCATCATGGGAATCGCAGTGGGGGCGGCGCTCATTGCCGTAAGCTTCGCCGCTCCCGGACTCTTCACCGCCAACTCGGAGATTCAGCACCTCATCGTGGCGGGCATGATCGCGGTTGGCATTTTCTGCCCCATGCAAGGCTGGGTGTGGGCGCTCGACGGCGTGCTCATCGGCGCGGGAGACTACCGCTACCTCGCCGTCACGAGCATCATCAGCAGTGGCGTGTATCTGCTGGCGCTCGGGGGACTCATGGTAACCACTGGCGACACGAGCATCTTCGGGAGCGGCACCTCCAACCCCACTTTCCTCGTCATCGCACTGTGGCTCGTGTTCAATCTGTTTTTCATGGGAGCGCGCGCCGTGTCCAACGGGCTGCGAGCGCGCTCCGATACGTGGCTGCGAAAGGCGAAGTAACCGCGAACGGCGCTACCGCGCCATCCACGAACGCGTGGCGCGGTACATCTGCGTCACGAGACGCTCCCGCCACGACGACCACCCGAGCTTCTTACTCGCCAGTTCCCCGGAGGTAGCGCCCAGCGACGACGCATCCGCTCGCGTGATGTCAAAGAGCATGTCGAGCAGAATCGGATTCCCGCCGAGTCGGTCAGACAGTTCGGCCCACGCGCTGTGGTCGGTGGGATCGCGCCGCTGCGCAAAATCCGCCAACGTCAAGTGCTCGCGGATCAGCAACGAGGCCTGCGCGATCACCTCCACGGGATATCCCATGCGATACAAAATCGCGGTGGCTTGCCGCGCGCCCTCCGCGCTGTGATCGGCAATGCCCCGGCGCTTTCCTATATCGTGGAAAATCCCCGCGAGGAACAGAACCGACAGCTGCGAGGGCGTGTAAGCGTCTCCGAGCGGCGAGCGCTTCGGAAGCCTCGAGGCCACCTCCACCATGTGCCGATCCACGGTGAAGCGGTGCACGCTGGAAAGCGCGGGGCGGTTGCGCACAGCGTCCCACTCGGGAATGAGGCGGCTTGGCACACGCGCCATGTCAAGCTCCTCCCACACAGGAAGCAGCGCCGGGCCGGCTTGCAGCAGCCGGACAAACAGCTCGCGCGACTGCTCACTCCACGTGACGTCGTCAACGGGGCAGGCGGCCAGCGAGCTGACGGTGATGGGAGCGATGTGCATGCCGCGCTCGGCAGCGGCGGCCGCCACTCTCAGAGGTAGTGCACGGTCATTCACCACATCGGCACGCGTATCGAGCACCGCCTGGCCCTCGTACACCGAAACGCCCTCCGTGATCGGCTCCAGCCGCGGACGTTCGCCCATGTGCGCTCCGCGCGCGCGGGACATCCCAGGAATGCGTGCCATTCGAGCCATGACCGCGAACCGCGTGGCATGGCGCTCGTGAATGAGCGAGTGCTCGGCGCGACTCAACGTGGAGTCCAGCGAGTAGGCAATCCGCCGACCCAACCGCGCGATGAGCGCCTGCAGGTCCGCTGCCGCCTCGCGATCACGAGACTCCGGCTCGAGTGTGGGATCGGAGAGTCCGAGCAATGCCGCCACCCGAGGTTGATATTGCGCGAGTAGAACGTCGCTTTCCTTGGCGGAGGCGAGCTGGAGGCAGTCGCGCACATCAAGCAGGCGCTCCACCGCTTGGTCGAAGTCGCCGTGGGGTCGATCGGCGAGCCATGACGCAGCGAGGGCGAGGACGAGATTTGCATCGCGCAGCCCGCCGCGTGCCTCCTTCAGGTGGGGCTGGCTGGCGTACGGCAGAGAGCCGAACTCGTCGGCACGCGACGAGGCGGACGTTTCAAGTTCGTCAATGCGCTTGCGAGCGGCCTTGCGCCATCGGGCCACGATTGCGGCTGCGGTGCGATCGACGACGGCAGTATCGCCCGCGATGGCCGTGACGCTCAGCCAGCCGATTGCGGCGGGAATATCCGCATCCGTGACGGCTTCGCACTGCTTGATGGAGCGCACCGAGTAATCGAGGGAGAGACCCGCGTCCCATAACGGGTACCAGAGCTTGGCGGCGAGCGCGGTCACGGCGGCTGTAGAGACCACGCGGTCGTCGTAGATGAGGACGAGGTCGAGATCGGAATGCGGGCCGAACTGGCCGCGCGAGAGGCTGCCGACAGCGGCGAGGGCGATGCCCGCGGGGTGAGATGGCGAGGACTGATGGTCTGCCGGAGTGGAATCGTCTGCGGTTACCGCCTGATCCCACAGCGCGCGCAACGCGTGCATGACGATTCTCGTGCGCGCAGCACGTTTCTCCGAACCATGTCGATACAGAACGGGCGTAGAACCGGCCGGATTTTTAACGGCGGGCACCGCGCCGGCCGCGTCTGCAATCTTCGCTGAGCCAACTGTATCCGCCGCATCAACTGCCGCGAGACGCTCCTTGAGAGACGCCACTTCCACTGGAATATGTGATGCATGCACTGTGCCTGGCACGACTGCCTCGATTGATTGCTCTGCCCTTCCCTTTCAGACGCGCACAGAGGACGCATACAGAGAGGGAAGGAATTTAGCACCTAAAACTAGATGGACTAGATAGACCCAGTCGAACCTAGATGGCGGCGGAACCCGTCTCACCCGTACGCACGCGCGTCACGGAGTCGAGGGGCGAAACCCACACTTTGCCGTCGCCGATGGTCCCGGAACTAGCGGCCGTCACGATGGTGTCGACGAGAGTGGAGGCGTCCGCATCATCTGCGAGAACTTCCACGCGAATCTTGGGAATGAGATCAACTGTGTACTCGGCACCGCGGTATACCTCGGTGTGGCCGCGCTGGCGGCCATAGCCGTTGGCCTCTGATACCGTGAGTCCGTGGACTCCGGCGGCGGCGAGCGCCGTCTTCACGTCTTCGAGCTTGAACGGCTGAATGATGGCGGTGATGAGTTTCATATCACTTCACTCCCTTGAGAATTGAGCTTGCTGTTCCGGCGAAGTCATAGGCGCGTTCGCCCTGGTCGGAGATATCGACGCCGGCAACTTCCTGGGACTCAGTGACGCGCCATCCGATGGTCTTCTCCAAGATGAAGGCGATGATCGCTGTGATGACTCCGGAGTAGAGGATCGCCACGAGTGCCACCACGAGCTGCACCAGAAGTTGGCGACCGTTGCCGCCGGCCAGCAGGCCCGTCCCCTCAGCGAAGAGGCCCACGAGAACCGTGCCGATGAAACCACCCACGCCGTGAACGCCGATGACGTCGAGCGAATCGTCGAACCCGAGCTTGAACTTGAGGCCCACCGCGAAGCAGCACACGATGCCAGCGATGACGCCCAACACCATGGCCCAGAGCGGAGAGACCACGTCAGCGGCCGGCGTGATGGCGACCAGGCCGGCGACCATGCCCGACGCGGCACCCATCGCAGTGTAGTGCCCCGTGCGAAGTCGCTCAGTGACGGCCCATCCCAGGGTTGCCGCCGATGCCGCCAGCGTTGTGGACACCCACGCGTAGCCTGCGGTGCCGTTCGCGCCGAATGCGGAGCCCGCGTTAAAACCGAACCAGCCGAACCACAGGAGGAAGGCACCCAGCATCACAAAGGGAACGTTGTGAGGCTTGAGCGGCGTTACTCCGAAGCCCTTGCGTTTGCCGATAATCATCACGATGACGGCCGCCGCCACTGCGGCGTTGATATGCACCACCGTGCCGCCTGCGAAATCGTGTGCCTGAGCGCCGATGGCCTGAGAAATGGCGCCGGTTGCCGAGAGAAGTCCGTTATTCCACACCATGTGTGCCATGGGCGCGTAATCGAAGGTGATCCATGCTGCCACGAAGATCATCCACGTACTGAACTTGATGCGTTCGGCGAGTGCGCCGGTGATCAGCGCCACGGTGATCATCGCGAAGGTGACCTGGAAGGCCACGTCGATGCTGTGCGGGTACGTGGCTCCCTTGACGTCAACAGAGGTGAAGACGCCGTCCTTGGCCACCATGGTGTCGTGCAGGAGGAAGCCCGTGGAGGGGTCACCGAAGATGCCGCCGATGTCATGCCCAGCGTAGGCGATGGACCATCCCCACAGCGTCCACACCACGCCCGTCACGGCGATGGCCGCCACCGACAGCATGAGCATATTGAGGACGGCTTTGGCGCGAACCATGCCTCCGTAGAAGAACGCCACTCCGGGCGTCATGAGGAAAACCAAGGACGCGGACATTAACATCCACGCTGCATTTCCGGTATCCATGCGCATCCCTTCCTGATGGGTGATAATGCCTCTATCCAAGTCGACAGGGATTACCGTACTGCGTTGCCTGTGTTACAAATGAATGAAATTCGCCTCAGCCGAGAATGCCGTCGACGAACGACGCCGGATCGAACACCGCGAGATCGTCCGGGCCTTCGCCCAGTCCCACGAGCTTCACCGGCACGCCCAGCTCGCGCTGCACAGCGATGACGATGCCGCCCTTAGCGGAGCCGTCCAGCTTGGTGAGCACCACGCCTGTGATGCCGATCGCCTGTGCGAACACGCGCGCTTGCGACATTCCGTTTTGGCCCGTGGTGGCGTCGAGCACGAGCAGCACCTCGTCCACAGGAAGCGTTTTTTCGATGACGCGGCGAATCTTGCCGAGCTCGTCCATGAGGTTCGCCTTGTTCTGAAGACGGCCCGCGGTGTCGATGATCAGAGCATCCGCTTTTTCGCTCTTTGCGCGCTCTGCCGCGTCAAAGGCGACGGAAGCGGGGTCGGCGCCGTCGTGATCGGAGCGCACAACCTCAATGCCCACGCGCTTGCCCCATGTTTCCAGCTGGCCAGCGGCGGCTGCGCGGAACGTGTCCGCAGCGCCCATGATGACCTTCTTGCCGTCTGCCACCAGCAGGCGTCCCAGCTTGCCCGCGGTGGTGGTTTTGCCGGTTCCGTTGACGCCCACCATGATGATGACAGACGGTTCGCGATGCGTTGCGACGCCGGGAACGAGGGTATCGGTATTCGCGGTGTCGACGTCGCGCGGACGTGTGACGGCCAGCGAGCGGTCCATGTCTGTTCCCACCGCCACGAGGAGGCGTTCGCGCAGCAGCTCACGGATGGCCTTGGGGTCCTTTTCGCCGGTGATGCGCGCATCCGAGCGCAATGAGTCCACGATCTGCTCGCTGGCATCTGCACCGACGTCGGCCAGCAGCAGGGTGTCTTCGACGTCTTCCCAATCTGCCTCGCTCAGATTGTCGCGCGAAAGAATCGAGAAGAGCGCCTTGCCGAAGGGATTGCCCGATCCCGACAGGCGCGAGCGCAGACGCACCAGGCGCGACAAGCTTGATTCGGGGCTTTCGGGGGACGGAGCTGTGGGCGCAGCAGTCTCGAGGCCGGAGGCGGACTGTGTAGAAGCAGAAGCGGGTTCTTGAGCGGACGCCGTAGACGCCTCAGGAGCCGCAGAAGCCGTGGAAGTTGTGGCAGTACCGGTGCCGGCAGATGCTGCCGCGTCCGGGGAGGCCGCCGTGTGCGAGGTCTGCTGCTCGGAATGCGCCGATTTCTTGCGCGAGCGCACCACGGCAACGATGATGGCCGCGATTACGACCACTGCAATGATGCAGATAAGAAGTGTCAATTGAAACGTCGTCATGCGTATAAGCCTAGAAAATTCGAGGGACACATAGCGCTGAATTGTTCCGATTCAGCTGTGCGACGAGGATGAGATGGCGGAGACTACCGCAAAATTACCGCCGCTATCAGTCTTCCTCGGCCTCTTTGGCTTCGGTCTTTGACACAAGATTGGCGAGTGAAGAGGATCCCGGCTTTTGCTCGGCCTTCAGATCTGTGCTGGAAGTTCGTGCCGCTTGCTGTTCACGGAGCTTCTGAGCCGTCTGTGCCGCCGCGGCCTCGAGCCTGAGCTGCTCGTCACGTTGTTCGGCGTCGTCCATGGCGCGCGCCTCGGAATCCTCGCGGGGTGGCAACGGCATCCCCTGCAGATTGGACACTGCTGCCGAACGAGGCTGATCCGAATGAATCTGCGTGTGAGACGTTTCAGGTGTTTTCTGCACTTGCTGTGGCTGTGCCGCAACCGGCTTGCGCGGCCCGAGAATGCCTTGGACCTCAACGACCTTCGAACTGGTGGCAACGATCGGATCGCCAAGTCCGTCGCCGTCGTCCGAATCGGCGATGGCCGTAACGCCAGGCTCGACCTTGCTGGTCGGCGCAATCACGATTCCGGGGGCCACGATGCGGCCCGTTCCTCGCTTACGCTCCTCTTCCAACGCACGGCGAGCGTCATATTCCTCGCCGTCGGGGATGCTTGCGGAGAACGCGTCGCGATGCGACTCAGCGCGCGCAAGAAATAGCACCGCCGCGGCAACGACGATGAGAACGAGGAACCAAATAACGAAAGCAATCCACACATCTCAAATATTGCCATAAGTAAGGGTTCAAAGTATGTAACCCGCGCAAATGCCGCACGATTCCCGCCCATGTCGGCCGTTCGAGGAATTTCTTCGGCGAGAAAAGGTGAGAGACTTGGAAGTATGGCACGTAAATCGGCACGCATGACGTCTGCGGAAAGACGCGCACAACTCATCGAGGTGGGACGCACGCTTTTTGCGGACGAGGGGTTTGAGGCAGTCAGCGTCGAGGAGATCGCGGCGCGCGCAAACGTCAGCAAACCCATCGTCTATGAGCACTTCGGCGGAAAGGAAGGCCTCTACGCCGTCATCGTGGATCGCGAAATGCAGTCGCTCACCAACGCGCTCATCGCCACGCTCGACACCCCAGACGACCATCCCCGCCAGATTGTGGAGAAGGCCGCCCTCGCACTGCTCACCTATATAGAGGAGAACGCGGAGGGCTTCAGGGTGCTCGTGCGCGATTCGCCGTCCACCGATCCCACCGGTTCCTTCAGCTCCCTCCTTGGCGACGTGAGCACACGCGTGGAAGATCTGCTCTCCGACACCTTCAAGCGACACAAGATTCCGGTGAAGGGCGCGCCGTACTACGCGCAGATGCTTGTCGGCATGACCGTTTTCACCGGTCAGTACTGGGCCGATCGCGGCAGGGTGAGCAAGGAGCAGCTCGCCGCCTACATCGTGAACCTCGCCTGGAACGGCCTCAGCCGCATGGACGCGAAGCCTGAGTTGCGCTTCGAGTCCGAGGCTGCGCGCAACCGCCGCCGCAAAGAGGCTGAGAAGGCGAAGGATTCCGCCCCGGCGCCGGCCTCAACTTCACATGAGCCCGCTGGTGATGTTCATGTCGGAGAGCCAGAGGCGTAAGTCGTCCAGTTCCTGATAGAACACCCCATGCCCCAAGCCGGCATAGCTCTTCTGCTTGAGGTAGGTATGCTCCTCGAGCCACGCGCTCGTGGCCAGGAGCTCGTAGCGCGGCACCACTTGATCCGCCTCGCCGAAGCCAAAGAATACAGGGATTTCCATGTCGCCGACGCGATTTTCGGCAGGGCACGTCTCGGGCAGATTGCCCGGCGCGTGGAAGCCAGACAGCACAACCCCCGCACGGTACCGCTCAGGATTGGTGCGCAGCAGTTGCGTCACCATGAGGCCGCCCTGGGAGAAGCCCAAAGGAATCACGTCACGACTGGCGGGAACGTTCGCCGCGACCCATTCGTTGATAGCAACAGCGCCCGCAAAGGCCTCGCGATCCAGCTGGTCACCTTCTGGCATCATCTGCGTGAGCCACGAGAACCCCGTTTGGCCTTCCGTCATCTCCGGATAGATGTCAGACAGCGGAATGGGTGCCCGCAGCGCTGCGTAGTCGTTGTAAGGGGCAATCACTTGCAGGAGATCCGCAAAATCCGCCTCGTCCGAACCCCATCCGTGCAGGCCAATGAACAGCGGCCGGTTCGGATTCATCGAACCGCCGTTGGCCGACCACTCCACTGTGGAAATGCGTAATTTGCGTGCGTGTGCTTCGCTCGTCATGATTTCCACTGTATCGGCTTTTGGCACCGGCAACGCAAAGAGCGAACACGATGCCGCCAAGTCCACGGGGTTATGTTCTTCCTCCTCTATGATGGGAAGGCAGTAAGGCGTTGACACAATCCAAGGAGAATTATGCTGCTGAGCGATCGCGATATCCGCGCTGCCATCGACTCCGGTGAGGTGAGCCTGAATCCCTACACACCTGAGATGGTGCAGCCCGCGTCCGTGGACGTGCGGCTCGACCGCTTCTTCCGCCTCTTCAACAACCACGAGTACACGTACGTGGACCCTGCCGAAGACCAGGGCGATCTCACCGAGCGCTTTGAGGTGGGGCCTGATGAACCGTGGATTCTGCATCCCGGCGAGTTCGTGCTCGGCTCCACATGGGAATACGTGAAGCTCGCAAGTTCCGTTGCCGCACGTCTCGAGGGCAAGAGCTCACTGGGCCGCCTGGGGATTCTCACGCACTCCACCGCCGGATTCATCGACCCCGGTTTCGAGGGGCACATCACGCTGGAACTATCGAATGTGAGCACGCTGCCCGTTAAGCTGTGGCCCGGCATGAAGATTGGCCAGATGTGCTTCTTCCAGCTCTCCTCCCCCGCCGAGCATCCTTACGGTTCCAAGGGAACGGGATCGCATTATCAGGGGCAGCGCGGACCGACGCCGAGCCGCTCGTACATCAACTTCTATAAGGCCGACATCAACGACTGATTGGCACTGTCTGTAGCCTGCGCTCTTTAGTCCCGCGAACCAGGCGTATCACGCCACACGACCGTCGGCTTAAGCAGTCGGTGCCACCGCGGCTCGTTCGCCACTTTCACGCCCTGAAGAATCTCGCGAATCATGCGCACGAGCTCGACCGCCACACGGTCCAGCGGCTGAGACACCGACGGGAACGCGAAGGAACGCGCCAGACGAGAGTTATCGAAGCCTGTCACAATGATGGGTCGGTCGGCAATCACGTCACCAGGCTCGTCATCCACCACCATGTGCTTCGTGAGGCGGCTGCTGGCCAGCAACGCACCCACGGCGATGTTGTCGGAGGGGCACACAATGGCGTCGAGATCCGGATGGCGCTCGTACAGCGCAGCCGTGGCATCGAGGCCCGCGCCCAGCTCTTCTTCCACCGTCTCGGTCCATGTGGCAAGCTCTCGCTCATTGGCGGCATAGTCAAGTCCCGCCTCGACGAGTGCCGCATGCCAACCGTCGTAACGGTCGGACGCAATGCCCGGCTTAACTTCCCAGCCCACGTAGCCGATGTGCGTACGTCCGGCGGCAATCAACCTGGCCGTCATCTCCTTGACTCCCGAGAAGCCATCGACGTCCACCCACGGAATGCTGGCAGCCTGCTCCTGCGACAAATCCCACGGCCTGCCAAATAGCGCGAACAGCTGCTGATGTTCCAGCAACCACTGGGGCCGAGCGTCGTGGTCGTCAAGGCCGCTGAGCACAATGGCGTCCACATCGGACTGCTCCTGCAGACTCTCGAAGAGCGCCACGTCGTGCTCCTGGTCTGTTTTTGCATACAGCATGACCTTTTTGCCATCTGCACCCGCCGCAGAGGCGAGCTGGTGCATGAAGGAATCGAAAATTGGTGACGGCGCATGATCTGAGCCCGGCGCAATTCCGAGCGCGATGACGTCGGAATGCCCCGACCGCAGACGGCGGGCAGCCGCGTTGGGCTTGTACCCCAGCAGTTTGATAGCCTTATTGATCCGCTCGCGAGTGGCCTCAGATACGATTTCTGGAGTATTGAGAACATTGGAGACGGTTTGGTGCGAAACACCGGCAACCTTCGCTACGTCGCGAATACTTACCATCGTTGAAGCCTTCCATTTCTAAACAACTATCGACAGGACCGCCAATCGATAGGTGGCATCAAACGCATAAGTCCGAAACCGCAGCTCCCAGCGTATCAGAGCGTTCGCAGATGTGGGGAGAAAAGAGGACACAAAAAATCTATTTTATGTGACCTTCACTACCTTTTTGGAGGTGGGGAAGGGAAAATCACCAGACGACAGCGGTTCTGTGCAGTGGGGGCGGCGTGGCGAGGAGACAGATTGATAGCAGGAAATAAGAGAATTGCGCTTGTACTACAGGTTAATAGCAGGAAATAAGAGAATTGCGCCTTATGGGCGCAATTCCGTTTTTAGTATCCTCTTCGGTCTCCGGCGTGACGCATCAGCATCCACCGGCCGTGGCGACGAATCCACGTGAGTGCGGCTATGAGCCACAGCAGCACGAGCAGCGCAGCCACCAGCGCGATGATCCACCAGTCAAAGCCTGCGGCAGGTTCGGGGACGCCTAGAGGAATCGAGGCACGCACGCCCGAGACCAGCAAGCGCTGCGTGTTGACGCCATAAGGCGTACACGTCATGAGCGTGATGCGGTCCTCGCCCTTCACAATGCGCAGCTTCGAGGTGTCGTCCGGCTCAATGACCGAAATACGGTCCACCTTGTAGCCGTACGTCTCGCCCATCACGTTGATATAAAAAGCGTCGCCCACCACCATCTCGTCGAGGCGGGTGAACATGAGCGCCGAGACCATACCTCGGTGACCGGTAAGCACGGAGTGCGTCGACTTGCCACCCACGGGCAACGAGCTCCCGTAGAGATGCCCTGCACCCTTTTCGAGAGACTCCTGCGAGGTGCCATGGTAGATGGGCAGGTTCACGCTAATTTTAGGAATGCGAATGGAACCCATGACTCCGTCGCCGGCATCCAGCAAGGATTGGTACTCCTTGTCTTGCGCCGACGCCGTGGTCTCAGAGTCAGAAGCGGTGGTCTTGCCCGACGCCGTCAGGAACGGATCGGCAACCTCTCCCATAGTCCACTGCTGATGAGACGCGAGCTTTTTGTTGTATTCGCGGGCCGCACGCAGCGCGTCCTCTGCCTTGGGGTACGGCCAGCCCTCAACGCGGGCAGCGATCTCTGCGGCGAGACGTGCCTGGGAGTTGGAGCTGATGACCCACTGCGAGGCGGGCCACGCGCCCACGCCAATGGCGGAGAGCATCATGAGAATTGCGATAACGGCGAAGATATGAGAACGGCGGAGAGCCTTGCGACGCAGCCTATTGCGTTCGGCAAGCGTGCCGTCCGGGTCGATGACGCGATTCCAGATTGTGGGCACGAAACCAGGCTCACTCGCCTTGGCATCGGGCTCGATACCTGCCCCTGCCGACGATACTTCGTCCGTACGCGCACGTGTCACTGATCCAGATCCTCTCTATGGTCCTTCTCTCAGTCTCTCTCACGACACAACTCTAAGATTCTACCGCGGCCGCGCCACATCGAGGGGAGCTGAAATCAGGGGCAGCGGCAGGGAATTATCGGATCCCACTCACGTCTTAGCGCGTACGTCGGCGATTCACCACGACTGCCGTTGCCGTTACTGCAGCGACCAGCACCATGGCGACGGCGACGAGCAGGAACGTACGGCCCGTCCCCATGCCACCGGTGAGCGGCAGCGCCGACAACTTCACGGGAAGAACATAAACGGTAAAGTTGGCGGAACCTTCGGGATCGAAGACCGATGTAACCGAACTCGCGGCGTCATCGACAAAAGAGGATTCTTTGTCGGGATTACTCACCGTGGTGTGGTCAGCCGTCACTGTCAACGCATCGGCTTTTGCCGCCGAAACTTTGACACTGTTCGCACGCGTGCTCTTGAGCGTGACGTCAGTTACGGTGAAGTTTGCGTTCGTCAGAGGTGAGAACGAGGCCGTCGTATCGGCCGTTACTTTGGTGCACCCGCCTTGTACGCAGTTGATGGAGACGTCAGCCACGCTACCATCTTTGCCGCTCGCTCCCGTCACAATTTCGGAGGCAAGGGGTAGCTTGGCAAGATCGTCGGCGGACTTTGTGGCATTGCCCCATTCCCAGGAGACATTGTTGCTGAGCTTTGTGGATTTGCCAATGTCGATTGCCGAGTCCTTGACGCTCACCTGCGGCGTCATGGTGTAAATGGTGATGGGGTCGAGATTGAGCGGCTTCACGGACATAGGACTATCTATCGATGAGATACCGGCAAACGCCTTACTGAGGACAAAGCCATCTTTGTCTACTGGAATAACACCATCTTTGTTCGAGGTTATTCTCGCCGCGCCTTCTGTATCTCCTGAATTGAGCTCCCACTGGGCAATAACTGGATAGGTGCCACTGCCACCTGGCTGCCCCGGTGTGCTCTCATCGATAGGGACGGATGTGAGCAGGATCAGAATATTAACGAAATCGTCATCCTTCGTTCCGTCAGCATGATCAGGGAATGTCAGCTCCTTACCCTGCGCATCACGCACGATGCCATCGAAATCATAATTCCCACCAAGGTAAGCCTTCGCATCGCTGAGCTGGAAGGCGTCCTGCTTCAACGGAATACTCACAGGATCCTGCTGCGGGAATTTCGCCAGATACTTTCCCGCGCTTCCAGGGGCGTCGCTGGTGACGCCTGACATATCAGTCCAGTTGGTAGGAACTTTGGCGCCGCCGAGGAACGTGCCCCGCACCGTTTCCGTGAACTGGATGATGAGCCGCTTGCCGTAATTCTGCGTAGTCGCGGAATCAGTATGCAGCCCCACGTAGTTTGTTGCCAGCGGCCAGTTGGACACCTCGGGACCGTAGATTTTCTCGGTCCCTGTGTAACCGGTGGCAGCGATACCCGGCAGGGAAACGTCAACATCTTTCTCGCTGGCCAGATTAGGCGCAGACTCATCGAGTTGATCGTAGAATTTCGGGGTTGAATCGTCAGCGGAGAGGCCAGTGGCCTTCTGCTGCCACACGTGAATGTCGCTCACGCTCTGGGGCACCGTGAAGTATCCAGTCGGGAAATCGGAAATGTTCAGCGAATTCGTGACCGTTGGATCGTCAACCGTATCAACGTTGTTCTTCACCGATCCCGTTGCGTAGGCGCTCAACGTCACAGTGAAATGAGTGTCATCGATTTTCGTCACGTCTTTGCCCAAGCACAAGCCGGATTGCCGTACCTCGCACCCAGGAATCCACGAGTTGTCGACCAATGGATCGACATTCATCGTCGCGAGGGCATATGTGGCGTACGTCTTCCCGCTTTCCGTAATGCTTGAGAGAGGGATAGTGGTACCGGCATTCGTCGTTGTGGCTGTGATATCGAGGCCATCGCCCTCGGCGTCGTCAGTGGCGTCAACCTGATATCTCACGATGAGGCGAGAACCGAAGTTTGTGTCGCTCTCAGCCTTGCCCGTGTCATCAAGATGCGTGCCAATATAGTTGTCTGCGAAATTCCATCCGGTCACTTCAAATCCAGAATGACCGCTGGCATCAGTTACAGCCGTTGCGGAAACATCGGTAATACCGCACGTGATTATCGATCTGTCGAAACTAGGTGAGTTGTCACTGTTAAGACCAGAGGCAGGTTCGGCACATATCTGGATATCGGTGGCGGCATTGAAGCCCTCGGGGAACTGGAAATTACTCGAGAGATAGGTGTCAATCTTTCCCCCAGCGTCAAGCTTGACCCCCGCCTTATTCACATCGGGAATCATGTTGGAAAACATATCTGCCAGATCATCCGGCGATGTTGCGAAGCGTAGATAATCGCTCTCCGGATCTTTCTCCTCCAAGGTCCAGTCGACATTCTTTGCGGACGTCATCGACGCCGTGGCCGGATCTGTGAATTGAGTGTTCGACGACATCAATTCCACAAAGCGTTTCGTGAGGGCATTCCGCTTGGCTGGATCCGCAGTGTTGTCAGCGGGATTTGTGATGTCGGCTGTTTCCCACGCCGCATCGTTGTCCCATTGAGAGGTGGTGGTCCACTCGTCCTTATTAATCTCCTTGGTTTTACTGTTTGTAGCAGGAATGATGAGAGGCGCAACGAAAACTGTTGCCGACAGCTCATTCTTAATCTTGTTGGCATACTGAATTGCGGTATTAGCCTGGAGAAGCGGATCAGATGATTCCTCGGCCGCTGTGTCTGCACCATTCGCGCTCACGGGAGTATAGGTACTGTTTGATGGTTTTGTACATGTCGCCGGAGCGGCAGCGGAGCATCCTTGCTGAGTCCACTCTCCAACGCCTGGAAGGCCATCAGTGAAAACGACTAGTTCCTGATTTCGATCACTGTTTTGCGCGTGTGCAGCCTTGAGAATGTCATAAGCTTTCTCAACGCCGTTGCCCGTCTCCGTCTCTGCTCCAGGAGCCAAGTACTTTGTGGTCTTAACACCGGAGAGTGGATCAGTTGTCGATGAGCCATCTCCATAACGTTTATAGAAGTTAGTGTCGATAATGTCCGTTTCCTGGATGGCAAGTGCTGAAATCTGGCTCTTCATCGTCTCCATTGGAGAACCGGCACCGCCCGTAACCATCGATTGGAGGGCGTTTGCATCAGGTGTCTGGCCACCGCCGGGAGACAGCGGAAATGTCCTCGTCGGCGCTATTACGCTGTCATGAAAGATGCCCGCGAATACAACGACTGCCACCTTATTGTCAACACCATCTACCGACTGATTATGAACCGTATCAATGAAGTTATTGACGGCTGCCTGCATGGCCGCCATTGACGTCGTAGACGTGCCACCCGCATTATTCATGCTGTTACTCACATCAAGCAGCAGCACAATATCGCTGCCAATGGCATCGCCTTGGCCAACGCCACCCGTCACGTACTGGCTCGTGGTGACCGTAGCGGAACGGTTGTCCTCCTCAGGAACAACCTTTTGGCTCACATACACGTTTTTGTTTCCGGCGGGCGCTTCCTGTGCAATGTCGGCGTTCGTCGGATCTTCAAGGGTGTCATCGGCCTTCGCACCCGACATAGGAGAGATAAAAACAAACGCTACGAGAGTCGCCACTGCGAGAAAAGCGCATACAAGACTACGCACAGCCACCCGCACGGGTGCTGCTGAACGCCTTTTCTCAAACGCCTGCATTCTTCTCATATTTTTCTCGATTTTCCCTGGCAGAAATCCAGTAACGACTATCAGTCCGGTTGAATCATCAGCGACTCAAAACGCCAGTCAGGCGTGGGGCAAGTCTGGGAAAAGGAGAAAAAACGTATGGTGAATGGCTGCTATGGGTTTCTTGAGCCCTCATATTCTGGGGTACCATGGCCCCTCCTCCCCCATACAGCGCGACGCATTTGGCGCACTGGAATCACCACGTCTCTACTGTGGCTGGTTCTTTCTCTTTTTTAACCGCTGAGCGTTCTCTGATTTCACTCACGCTTATTTATACCGGGGGCATGTCAACAAGTCAATTCGGCTATTCTTCTTGAGAAATTCCCTTCTTATTGTCCTCAGAATTTTTGATCGTTGTCGATTTTCGGGGACCGTTTCGTCGAGGCTTCAATGCCTCAATCCCACCCTCGCGATACAACCTATACCAACGTTCCAGCGACGCAGGACTCACGATGGCATACTTCGCCATAACCTGCGTCGTGCTGATGCCACCGTCAATGTGATCCCGCACCGCCGCGAGCTTTGTATCGTACGAATATTTTTTGCTGCGTGTCCCCATATTCAGGATGCCGGCAGCACCAGCGGCCTTAAAGGTGCGCACCCAATTGCGCGCCACATCTGTTGAGACCTCAAAAAGGGTGGAGAGATAACGCTTGCCGTGCCCCGCCTCCAGCTCGGCGACCACCTGCTTGCGGAACTCCTCGTCGTAATGAACTCTCGCATCGGGACGCAAAAACCGCACCTCCTTGTAATGAAACTGAATTTCTTCGGTCCCGCACAGGAAGGTGCGGTCTTATTCGCAGTACCGCGACGTATCAGGTTCGTTCTTTATATGTAATCGTTACTCACTTGCGCATGAGAGTGATCTTACGGATTGTAACAGCAGCCGCAGCTGCGAGAGCCATCATGCCGCCTAAGACGAGGAACATACGTCCGGTTCCCATACCGCCAGTGAGCGGAAGAGAGGACTGCATCTTTCCGGTAACCCAAACGCGGAAGTCATAACCGTCATCCTGCGCAAAGTTGTTGGAGATGGTAGCTACCTTCTCATCGTTTGTGAGGAGCGTATTCTCATTCGTGTTGATGATGAGCGACTGATCAATATCCGACGGCAGAACCATGGTGCCGTTTACTGAGTTCTTTGTCGTCAGCGTGACGCCTGCCTTGAAGTCAGTGTTCTTCTGCGGAGTGAGTGTGGCGCCAATGGTTCCGCCGGTGGTTCCCGCACTAGGGGTAGTTCCTCGAACGAGGCTGTAGCTCAGCTTCTGAACGGTGGGCTTCTCAGAAACAACAGCCGCATTGGCGGGAGCTCCGTCATCAGTTGCAGTTGCTTCCGTGGCCGAACCGACCCAGCGCCAACTCATGCCACTGATACTATTCGTGAGTGCAACCTGCTGGCCAAGAGATGTTGCAGAATCCTGCACCGTGAGCTGCGGAGCGAGGGCATAAACAGTCGCCTCGTCCGAGTTAGACACGGAGCTCGCCGTATCTCCTGTCAGGGTGACAGCTGAAGTGACCGTATACGTCACATCCTCCGCGCCCTGAATCTTCGCGGAATCATCCAGCCACTGGAACGAGGCACTCATTCCAGATGTGGCGCTTGGGATGGTGTAATGCGCTACAGCCTTGCCTGTGTCGTTGGTAAAGGTGAAGGTCGTGGAAGCGAAGTCGTTGTATTGCTGATCAGTGGAGCCGATCTTGGAGAAGGAGAATGCTGCAGAGTTATCTGCGTTTCGCAGCAGTTCCTGCAAATCCAGTTCACCGAGATCATACGCTTTGCCATCACGCACAGTAAAGCATGCAGCTGCCGCCGGAACGTCTACCTTAGGGTTGTCGAACTCAGCGATTTCAGTGAAAGCAGAGCCCGGGAAGTGCCCCGAAGCCGTAAGCTGCGTATAGATACCCGGAGTCTGCTCCTCGTTGGTAGGAACATCTTTACCACCGATGAAACAGTCATCAACGGTCTCCGTAAATTGCATCACAATGCGCTTGCCCAAATCGCTCGAACCGGAGCGCTGACCGACGTAATTCACCGCGTAGTCAAAACCCTGAATGTTGAAGCCGGGATTACCACTGTCGCTCGGCGTCGACTGCACCTGAAGAGCAGCACTATCTGCATCGCCGTTATATAACGCCAAGGCAGGAGTAGAGGTAAGTGCTCTACTCGGGTCGCTTAGCAGAACAGGATTGCGGCGAAACTCCACCGTGTCCCCTAGCTTGCTTGCACTTTGCTCCCACACCTTCACCTTGGTAGCATCTCCGTCTGTTCCAAAGTACGCAGAAGTAAAATCAGCAAGCTTCGTGAATTTGTTGGCCTTCGAGTTAGCAGCGCCACTCGTGTCGCCTTTGAGATACGCTGTCAGGGTCACCACTGCGGTGCGCTTTCCGTCAGTGCCGACCTTAACATCGCTGACTTCTTTGCCCAGGCACATATCGCCTGAAGTGACGCACGTCGTGGGGAATCCCGGGTCTTCAAAGTTGTTGACTACCCAGACACGGAAATCGTAGCCAGTCTTTGCCGGATACCCGTTTTCGAGGCTGTCGGCAACATCAAGCGCCTTGTTTGACGGCGACTGCGCGACTCCTGTCGGTTCCGACCCGGTCTTGGAATTTGCGGTCTTTGCGATGAGAACCTTCTTGGAGTCCACTCCCGTGAGCTGCACGGTGACAGTGAAATCTGAGTTCACTGTTGGCGCGAAGTCAGTGACCTTATTGTCCGCGTTAACATTATCACCGGGATTCTTGGAAGGCTCGTCGCCGTGATCCTTCACGAAATTGAACTGCGGTACCGCTGTGACCTTTTCTGAAACGACGAGGCCCTCGCCATCGTCAGGCACCTTATCCGCCGCTTTATTGGAGGAACCATAGCCACGGCTCCAACGCCACGGAGACGAGGAGTTGAAGGCGAGATTATCAGTGAAGTCGTTCACCGATTTCAGTTCCACTTGGCTGTCATTCCACTGCACCCACGGCAGCACTGAGTAAACCGTTGCCGTAGCAGACCCCAGCTGAGCACCCACAACCTTCCCGTTGGAGAACGAATCCGCGTTGGTTGCATTGCTCGGTTCAGTGGTGGTATCAGCCCAACCCATCGGAATCGAACCGGGCTCCAAAGCGAACACGGGAGCTGGCTCGAGATGTAGCGTCGCAGTGTACTGTAGATCCACGGCCCCCATAGTGATGGTCGAGTCGTCAATGAGGCTGTTGTCGCTTCCCACCCACTTGGCAGTCTCAGAGGGAACATAGTCAGCAGCGTTGAGAGTTTTACCGGCGGAGTAAACAAGAGCCGCATCTTGTGAGGAGTCACCCACCCACTTCTTAGAAGAATCATCCCAGCGCGAAGCCGTCAGTGACACGTCGACCTGCACAAAGTCGTTGTTGTGACTGCCATCCTTCAGCGCCGGGAAAGTCAGTGCATTCCCTCCTGCATCAGTCAGCAGCTTCTCGAGATTCAGCACACCACCCTCGTAGCCCTTACCATTCTGAGTCTTGAAATCGATCGTGGTGAAATCGACGTTCACCTTTGCCTTATCGCTGGGGAAGGTAGCAAGCGTAGTCGCACTCGACGCAGCGTTGCCGTTAAAACCGTCCGTGGCGTAGGCGCCAGAGATATCGTGCTTTGACCCTGTTTCATTCGTCGGAACGCCCGCGCCGCCAAGGAACTTGTCGGTTGCAGATTCGGTAAAACGAACGATGAGACGCTTGCCGAAGAACTTGACATCCTTGTGCTTGCCCACATAGTTGTCAGCGAAATTCCATCCGCTTACGGTGTATCCCATGGTTCCAGTGGTGGCATCGGTAACTGCCGTGACTACGACCTTCGGATCGACGTTAAGCTCGGTGGCTGCATCACCGTCGTCAGTGCCCCAAATCTGCGTGGGAGTGCTTGAGAATTCAGGATTGCCACTCGCATCAAGCGATTTTGCAAGCTGCTCGTATACCTTGACATCTGCCGCTTTCCCTGTGGTCTGGAAGTACGCCGAGGCATAGTCGGCGAGAGTGACGCCATCCACGACATTTGGTGTATCTGTGCGGTCTGTAACTTCCGCCTCAATCGGCTTTACCACAGTGGAGATGCTCTTTACGAAATAATTTTGGGCTTCTTTATCGTTGAGGCCGGACGGGTAGTAATACCCGTGAACCCCGTAAGTCTCTTCCGTATCGACCCACGCAACAGCGCCATTCTTCCCCGCAAGGTCGTCTTCACTGAGTTCTGAATCCTGATAATTGGTGAAGGTTCCGAGTTTCGAGGCACCATACGCGTTGGAAGAAATCAGCTCATATGCCTGACGGCTCACCATGAGTGCATCTGTAGCATAAGTTCCGTTCCCACCGTCATAGTCGCCGATGATGTCTGCACGCTTCACGGAGGTCCAACCTGTGGCCTCTGCCGCATTATCGGTTTCGCTGCCACCGCCGTACACAAGCACTCTCGCGCCAGCCGCCTTCATCGTTTGTGCCGCAGAGATTGCGGTATCTGCCTGCGCGAGGGGATCTTCCGACGCCTTGCAGGGACTCGCCGCATAGAGAGGAATCGTGCTCTCACCTGTAGAGCAGCCTGCTGCAAAAGTACTCGAGTCCGCCCATGCGTATTTGCCGAGACCGAGGGCCGGACCAATAACAACAACCAGTTTCGGGTTTCCCGACGTATCTGCGGATATCTTCGTGGCTAGCTCCGTCATCGCATCGCCCAGTTGAGCATTCGTTCCGCCAGGAGCCGCAGAACCTGTGCAGGCTCCTTTCGTGGGACACGACGTATCCTGGAAAGCGGTCTTCGCCTGGCCCAATTTGGTGGAATCTTCTGAATCGGACAGCGACAGAACATTCTTGGTAGTTCCCTCAGCAGATCCGCTGCCTGCGTACGTTGTGATATCCAAGCGCGCCTCGGCACCGCCAGCTACTGAATCAATAACCTTCTGAATGTAAGTGCTTTCATCAACTGCTTGAGCACCACCCAGTTCCGGGGTATTAGAGAAGTCGAGCAAGAAGAAAGCATCCACCGGTTTTGTAGTGCCCTCGGTCTTCTCAACGACGCTTCCCGTCGAATAGGCACTCATCGCAATATCTGCATTGCGCTGATGCCCACTGGAATTTGTGGTTGCCGTGGCATCCTTGCCAAGGCACAAATTATTCTGCACGTCGTTGATGTCACAGTCCGGAATCCAGGAATCATCGTATTCAGAAACAATATCTACTGGTTCTGGGACGGGATATGCGCCTAATTCCTTTCCATCATCTCCAGTAAAGACCGAGTTGTCCGTGTCATTTGTAGCTAGTGACCCTGACTCACCGCTCTTCGCGGTCTCGATAAAGCGAACAATAAGACGCTTGCCGAAAGTCCCATCTAGATGAGCACCAACATAATTTGATGAGTAGTCCCATCCTGAAACTTTGATACCTGAATTGCCATTAGCTCCAGTCATAAGATCAACATGCACACCATCTTCGGATGAAGAGACTACATCAACAGGTGTTATATCGCCACTCCATGTAACATTTCCATCTGCATCGACGCTCTTTGCCGATTCCTCATACACTTTGATATTTGAGGCGTCCGAAGGAACATCAAAATACTCTGAAGCACAGTCTGTTGCAATAGCTTTAGTCCCTGCAACAACATCAGGCGTGTTGTTAGGAACCTTCTGAGTTGCAGTGAACATCTTTGCAATGTCCTTTGCATCTGACGCGACCATCATGTACTGACCGGAACTTTTTGCCCAATTATTAATTGTCGCGTCTGTCATCAACTTATCCGTATGAGCGGCACCTGTGAAGTCACCATCTGAAGAAACCGCTTCGAGAAAGCGCCTTGTAGCTACCGAACCGTTGAAATTCTCTACCGTTTCACTGGTAGTTTCAGTGTGAGTGCACGGGGAGGAGCCGATGATTGCGATCCCCAAAATTGGATCATACGTATATGGCGCACAACCGAAGGGAGAATCTGTAATAACCTTTGTCGTCAGCGTCTTAGTAACTGGAGCCTCTCCCTTCCACGTGCGATCGCTCCAATGAATGCCCCCACTTGTGGCGTCATTGCTCATAATTGCATCAGCCTCAGTTTTGAAGTATCCGAGGCTCCACACAGTTGCACCCATCTGCTCTTTGAGCATATCCGCATATTCAATCGCCAGATTTGCCTGATAAACGGGATCCCTGTAACCACCAGTTCCACAATCTGTAACAACTGCGCCCGAATAAGATTTCCCAGAATTGTATGAACAATTCCCAATCTTGTACCAATCAGCGGAATTGGAGGCAATTCCAGGAACGCCATCAGTGAAGAGAACCACGACCTTTTTGTGTCCATCGTCTTTCACGGCATTCAAAGCATCAAATGTAGCTTGCATGCCAAAACCCGTGAATGTTGAAGAGCCGAGGGGAATATTCTTCACTGCTGTTTGTGCATTAGCAACTGCCTGGGAATCCGTTGCCTTGCCAGCATCAAATGTCACAACAGAATTAGTTGCCTTGCTCACAGTATTATTTGTGGTATTACCAGAGAATGCAATGACCGAGAACCTTGTGTCTATATCGGTTCCTTTTACCGTCTGGGCAATGTTATCGATATAGCTCGAAACCGAGTCTTTCAAAGTCTTTAGGCCATCCGCTCCAAGAGACGAACTCGTATCAAGAAGCAGAACAATATCCGTTGCCTGCTTTTCTGTGCTCTCTGTAACACCACCGCTTGCATACTGGCTCAGCGTGATTTGAGCACCACGTTGATCCTCCGTAGCCGCGTTGCTCTTGCCCAGATACATACCGTTCCCCTGGGACACCCCATCAGGGGTTGTGCTGTCGGTAGGTGTCACAACACTTGATGAATCCGACGCCTTTGCCGAATTCATTGAGGACACAATGAACGGGATGAAGCACGCGAGAGCAACCAGCATGATGACGATACGCAATACCGTCTTGCGACCTCTTTGCGTACGCTTCGCTACACGTGTCATGATCTCTCCCTCAAAGTCTCTCTCAGCGTTTGGTGAAGCACCGCCGCGTGCTGCCAAAGTCTCACCTTTGGACTTTCAAAACTTGCCGATCCCCTGTTTCTCTGGGGCAGTGAACCGGTGTAAAACCTTTAGGCAGTCTCTCTGTAACTGCCACCACGAACCTCGTGGCCAAGACATCTTTTAGTGATGTAGCTTGAGCAAATAACGCCCCTGGCACGGGTCCTACTGGGGGCTCGGGGAGGAGCGTTATTTACTTAAGGAAGGGAATGCTAGTCATTCCTCTGAAGGAAGGTGCCGAATCCAGGACCCGGCACCTCACCCTTTATCAGAGAGCCAGACCAGCCTTCTTGTTGCGCTTGGACACCGTGACCATCACAACCGCACCGCCAGCGAGGATGGCAGCCAGGATGAGGAACAGGGCGATGCCATACGCACCAGTGAGAGGCAGCTGGAAGACAGAGGTAACGTTCTTGATCGTTCCAGAACCTGTGACAGTTGCGGTACCGATAACGTTGTCGTTAGCATCCTTGATATCCGTGGGAGTACCAGCAGTTGCGTTGAGCGTAATGAGGTCGTATGTATCATTAACCTCTGTGTACGCCTCGTCGTAGGCAACAGTGGTCGTCGTAACTCCGGTTTCCTCATCTGTAGACGGGGTTTCGGTGATTCCGATAACCAGCTTCACAGCAGGAGACTGATTCATATATCCGGCAGGAGCATTAGTCTCTTCGATGATGTAGGTGCCTGCGCCGAGGTTCTTGAACACGATGTCACCCGCAGTATCGGCAGCCTCTTCTTCTGGAGAAACAGTTCCATCGGCATTAGCATCACCGGAGAGAACAGAAGTGACTTCCGTCGACTTGTTGCCGCTTGCGTCAGTGAGGTACAGAGTGAAGGTTGCACCAGCAAGCGGTGCGTCCTTGGAATTGACCTTCTTCAGATCCTGAGTCTCATCAACAACCTTGGTCCTATCAGTGGGATCAACAGTGTCACCAGGAATCTCGTGGCCATTGTTGTTCACCTTGAAAGTGTTAGTCAGATCCTTGACTTCAGCGTTAGCATTGGCCTTCAGATCGTAAACAACTGCGATCTGCTGACCGTCATAAGTGGCGTCATCCCCAGTAGCGCTCACGAGAGAGTTGTAGAAGGGCGACAGATCAACGACGAACGAGCCATCATCATTCACAGTGAGGGTATACCCGTCAGGTGCATCCTTGGTCAGGGTATTGGTGCCGACCGTGACAGACTTCAGCTCAGCGAGCTTCTCCCAGCCAGAGCCAGGTTTATCGAGGAACTGGAATACGTAAGAGTCCTGCTTCTTGTTAGCAAGAGTAGGGGAAGTTGCGTTGAGCGTGAATTCAACTGTTGCGCCAGGAACAATAGAGCCCTTGAAAGTCTTCTCTGTTCCGCCTGGGTTATTAGTTTCGCACTTGGGATCGTCGGGGTCACACTCAGTGGTGTCAGGCTTTGCCTCTGCAGTGCCAAGATCTACGCCCTTGAGCGATTGTAGGTAGTCGTCCCATCAGCAGACGTATAGGTTGTGCCAACAAGCTTGTTCACAGCAGAAACGGTTGCACCGTCAGAGTCAACATACGTGTCGGTGATGAAGTACCAACCCTGATCGTCAACCTTGAAGGTCTCCGTCTTCTTGCCAGCATCGAAAGTGCCCGAGTCAGTTTCCGGGGTAATTCCCGTCGGCTTCAGTGCATCTGCAAGCTCACGAATCGCGGTGCTATCGGAGGTGAAGATTAGCTTATCTTTAGCATCCTTGGCAGATGCAATCCAGGAGACGAAATCAGTTGAATCATTTGTTTTCGATGTATCCACGGAGCCGGGGATTGCCGCCTTCACGGCATCAGAAGCCTCTTTCGAAGCAGCTTCCATACCGATCGAATCTGCTTCGGGGCAGTCCCCGCGGCAGTGGTATACGAGCCAAGCTTGTACACTGCATACGTGTGACCCTCTTGGGCATTAGTCAAAGTAATTGTTGCGGAGATTTTGGCAGGTGCTGCATTGGCAACGCCAGCGCCGATTCCCAGTCCGCCAATCGCCATAGCAATCGCTGCTACAGAAGCAATCAGCCCCTTCTTCTTCAGAGGTAACATTCCTCTTCCTTCCCTCAGCCACCGGTCGACGCTCTCACACGTTTCCGGTTACCACCACGTCTCTCCCGCGGCCGATTTATCTAACTTCGAGTTTTCTCTCGTTTTGCGACAGCTCACACTGCCGTTAGAATAAATTGTAACAACACTGGAAACCGCTGTAATCCCCGGCAAACCGACGTTCAGGGGAAAGGCACTCCTCTTTCGACACTGATTTCGAAATATTTCGACTTGCGATACTCCGTTTGCGCAGACTCCACAGTTCTCAGAAAACATTGCAAATAAACCCCTGTGAGGAATCTCACAGGGGTCGAGAAATATTTGGGATTTAGGAATCCACGATTCAACAGACGGAAAAAATTATCGATTTTTCGAAACGCACGATTCCGCCGTCGGCGTGTCGCGAGGTTACCCCGTCGGGGGCTGCTAAGCTACTCGGCTCGCGACATGGTTGCGCTTCGCAATCAACGCCATTGCAAAGGCACCGCCGGCAAGCAGTGCGCCAACAATCGAGAACACAACCGTCCCAAAGGCGCCCGTCAACGGCAACTGAGTAAGGGAGCGCACGTTTCGTACCGTCACCGATTGAAAGTCGTCCGCCACCGTGACCATATCAAGGCTATCCGTACCCTGTTTCTCTCCGTACGCAAACACGAATGCGGACGGCGACGCGGACGTAACGGGAGCCGTGGCATCGCCCGTATTGCCACCTGTTACACCCTCTTCGCCAGAGGAAGAAAGGCTCGAACGTAGGGCTTCCGACATGTCCCCACTCGCTTCGGAACCGTCGGTAGGGTCTTCCAGCCCCGTAGTAGGACCACTGAGCGTGACACTCACGCTGGGAGCGGAGAGTCCCGGCCGCTTGAACGTCAACTCCACTACGGCGTCCATGGCCATGTACCCCTGGGGCTGGGCCGTTTCAGTGATGGCATACGGCTTGCTCATTGCAAGAACCACGTGGTGGAACGTCACGGTTCCAGCGGTGACCGGGTCACTCGCCTCGGTTTCCGACACGGTTCCGTCGCCGTTGGCATCACCCGAAATTGCCGTTCCGCTCACGATGCCACTGTAGGTGGCGAGCGTGAACACCGCGCCATTGAGCGGATTCCCGTTCTCGTCTACCTTCCGAAAGCCCGTGGTGCCGTCCACCGTGATGCTCGGCGGATCGAAGAACCCGCCAGGCACGGTGTGGCCTTGATCGTTGATGACGAACGAGTTGGAAAGCTTAGTGAGATCCACGGCGTCGGCGGCCGCATGCGCCGAATCGGTAGCCGGCGCCACCTGAAGCGAGTAATTAATCTTGAGCTTCTTCCCTACGAAAGCATTCGACTTCTTCACTATTTCGGAAGTGAAGAGAGGCGAGAGATCAATCGTGATCTGCCCTGCCTTCGGAGAATCGACTGCGAAAGTGAACCCATCGGCTGCACCGAGCCGCGACGTCACGTCCGTCTGCGTGGCCGCGTCCGCCGTCGACGTGGAATCAGCAAAAGCGACCTTCATGAGCTTCGCGCTGGACGTCACGAAACCGGACGCGGGGGTATCGATAATCTGATACGTATACGAATCGTTTCCGTTGACGATGTAATCGGGAACCGTCGCAGAAAGCTCGAATTCAACTCTGTTGCCGGGCATCAGCGAACCCTCGGCCGTCTTCGCTGCGCCACCGGGGTTGCCTTTCAATCCCGGGTCATCGGACTTGGCGTCGGCTTCCCCCAGAGTCGTCGTTGAAACGGCGCCGTTCTTGTCTTTGGCAACCAATGTGTTATACGTCTTCTGCGTCGCAGTATCCGTGACGGTGGTGCCGACGATAATCCCCACGCCATCGACGAGGTCACCCTTGGCGGCACCCACGGTGGCCGCCTGCTTACCGGACGGCACATACTGGTCGCGAATGAAATACCAGCCCTCGGTCAGGTTCGTGAGCGCAACGTCTTTCCCAGAAATCGACGTCGTCACCGCATTCCCCACCTGCGCAACGTCGTTGGATGTAATGGCAGCCGGTAGATTATCGGATGCCGCTCGCAACTGTGCGCTCTTCGATACGGAAGACCCGGCGAGATACGCCACCGCGTCTTGCTGATCTGCAGGAACCGTTCCCAGCGCAGATCTCACCGCCGCCTCCGCATGCTCCGACGCGGACTCCACGGCAAGGCCAGTCAGATTCGTGCCGTCGGTACTGGCAGCGATGTAGGTGCCCAGCTTGTACACAGTGAAGATGTGCCCCGCCTGCGCGTTCTTGATGGTGATCGACGCCATGGTGGAGGGATCGAATTTGACGGACGAACTCTGCGCGGGCGTACTCTGCGCGGCTGTGCCCTGAACGGCTGAATCTGTTGGATTCGCCGGATCTGCCGGGGCCGCCTGCGCCGTCCGAGCGCCCATGCCGAGCGTTCCCACCGACAACGCAACAACCGTTGCGAATACGACCGCCGCCGCCGGAAAGCTTCGTCTTCTTGGTGGCGTGCCTGATGCTGTGAAAATTTTCATGTGAACCCTCCCACGTCGGCAAGTGACATGGGGATCCGAGAGCTGCTGCACCGAGCAACCCCGTGCGCAACACAAGAGGAGCCGCAAGGCCCGGTCTCCCTCACTACTGATCGCAACGGTAAGCAAACGCTCAGTGACGTACCGGTCCTAACGGCACTCCTCCCGCGCTCTTCATCTCTCAGATTGTGTGATGTCTCTTGCGTCTCCCACTTATCGAATAACTGCTGTACCGCTATACCGCTGTACTGCCACTGCGTCGCGTGCTGTATCACGCATTCGTATCGTGTCGGACTCAATTGAGTTATGAACATCTAGTACTGCTGTCACTTATTACTTCTGGTTACTTCTGATACTTCTGGCACTTCAGGTACCGCTCTTCAGATCGTCTGTTTCGCGAAATCTTGAGAGATTTCCCGCGGCAGACAATCTTCTTGTATTCTACTGAACAGAAAACGAAAAGCCGTTCATGTTCTTGTAACAAAAGACCATGAACGGCTCCGTTTCGCGAAATATCGCACGTCTCTCAGGTGCGCGAAAATCGCGATGAGTGCCGGTACGGGTACGGGTGCAAGCGCTCTGCGAATCTATCGCTGGCGCACGCACCGCATTTCGGCACATCTCACTGCAACTTCATCTCTTACTTCTCACTGCGTCTCACGCTGCTTATTGCTTACTACCTTTACCTTTACCGCTTACCGCTTACTGCTCAGCGTGAGAGTTATTTGGATCGTTCGGATCCAAAATCTGTTCCGTGGGCCAGCTGGAGAGCTCGAGGTGCTCGCCCTCTCCGGTCTTGTCCACCAAAACCGTGTCACCGTCGTGGACCTTGCCGGCGAGCAGCATGCGCGCGAGCTGGTCGCCCACCTCGGTCTGCACGAGGCGGCGCAACGGACGCGCGCCGTACGCAGGGTCGTAACCCATGTCCGCGAGCCAAGTGCGGGCGGAGTCGGTGACGTCCAGCGTGATGCGACGCTCGGTGAGGCGCGCGGCCACCTGCTTGACCTGAATGTCCACGATGCCGGCGAGCTCGTCGCGGGTGAGCGGGTTGAAGATGACCAACTCGTCGAGCCTGTTGATGAACTCCGGCTTGAAGTGCGCATGCACGGCGTCCATGACGGCCTGATTCTTGGCCTCCTCGTCCATGTCCTGCTGCACCAGGAACTGCGAGCCGAGGTTGGAGGTCATGATCAAGATGGTGTTCTTGAAGTCCACCGTACGACCCTGGCCGTCGGTCAAGCGACCGTCGTCCAGCACCTGCAACAGCACGTCGAAGACCTCGGGATTCGCCTTTTCCACCTCGTCGAACAGCACGACGGAGTAGGGGCGACGGCGCACCGCCTCGGTGAGCTGGCCGCCCTCCTCGTAACCCACGTAGCCGGGGGCCGCGCCAATGAGGCGACTCACGGAAGCCTTCTCCATGTACTCGCTCATGTCGATGCGCACGATGGCCTTCTCGTCGTCGAACAGGAAGTCCGCGAGCGCCTTGGCGAGCTCGGTCTTGCCTACGCCCGTGGGGCCCAGGAAGAGGAAGCTGCCGGTGGGACGGTTGGGGTCCGAGATGCCCGCACGTGCGCGACGCACGGCGTCCGACACCGCCTGGATGGCCTTCTTCTGGCCGATGACGCGCTTGCTGAGCTCGTCTTCCATACGCAGGAGCTTTTGGTTCTCGCCCTCCATGAGGCGACCGACGGGGATGCCCGTCCATTCGCTGATAATCTCGGCGATGGAGTCGGCGTCCACATGGTCCGGGACCATAGGTTCGCGTACGGAAGGTTCGCCGGTCGTGTTTGTGGCGGCGGAGGCATCTGTGGTTGCGGCGGAATCTGCGGCTGCGTTCTTGGACTCGGCGTCGGCCTGCTCGGCAGCGTCGAGTTCCTTCTGAATCGACGGCATCTCGCCGTACAGAATCTTGGACGCTTTCTCGAGATCGCCTTCGCGGGTGGCCTTGTCAGCCTCCACGCGCAAGGCGTCAAGCTTGGCACGCAGCTCGCCGACCTTGTTGTGGCCGGCCTTCTCCGCCTCCCAGCGCGCGTTGAGGCCGCTGAGCTTCTCCTTGGTGTTGGCGAGGTCTTCCTCAAGCTTGCCGAGGCGTTCCTTGGACGCCGGGTCTTCCGCCTTCTTCAGCTGCATCTGCTCCATCTCAAGGCGAGTGACGCGACGCTGCAGCTCATCGATTTCCTCCGGGGAGGAATCGAGCTCCATGCGCAGGTGCGCGGCGGCCTCGTCGACCAAATCGATGGCCTTGTCAGGAAGCTGGCGGCCCGAGATGTAGCGGTTGCTGAGCGTGGCGGCGGCAACGAGCGCGTCGTCGCCGATGGTGACCTTGTGGTGCGCTTCGTAGCGCTGCTTGAGACCGCGCAAAATCGCGACGGTGTCCTCAACGCTGGGCTCGCCCACGAACACCTGTTGGAAGCGGCGCTCCAGGGCCGGATCCTTCTCAATGTTTTCGCGGTATTCGTCGAGCGTGGTGGCCCCGATGAGGCGCAGTTCTCCGCGCGCCAGCATGGGCTTGAGCATGTTGCCCGCGTCCATGGAGCCTTCGGCGGCGCCGGCGCCCACGATGGTGTGAATCTCGTCGATGAAGGTGATGACTTGGCCGTCGCTCGCCTTGATCTCGTTGAGCACCGACTTCAGGCGCTCCTCGAATTCACCACGGTACTTGCTGCCGGCCACCATGCTTGACAGGTCGAGGGCGATGAGCTTCTTGTTCTGCAGAGTGGTGGGGACGTCGCCGGCGACGATGCGCTGGGCGAGGCCTTCCACCACGGCCGTCTTGCCGACGCCGGGCTCGCCAATCAGCACCGGGTTGTTCTTGGTGCGGCGGGAGAGGATCTGGATGACGCGGCGGATTTCCTGGTCGCGGCCGATCACCGGGTCAAGTTTGCCTTCCTTCGCCTGCGCCGTGAGGTCCGTGGAATACTTCTCAAGGGACTTGTAGGATCCCTCGGCATCCGGGCTGGTGACGTGCGTATTCGCGCCGCGGACCTGCGGGAGGGCCGTGCGCAGCTTCGCCGGGGTGACGCCAGACTGTTGGAGGATGTTTGCGGCATCCGACGGGCCTTCCGCGATGGCGATGAGGAGGTGCTCGGTGGAGACATAGTCGTCCCCCAGTGCGTGCATTTCCTTCTCCGCGTTGGAGATGACGACCGTGAGCTGGCGGCTCGCGTCGGGTTGCGACGTCGACGAGCCAGAAGCGGACGGGAGCTTGGTGAGCGCCACGCGCGTGCGGGCGCCGATCTGCTGTGCGGCTGCCGTGGGGGTTCCCGTGCTGTTGTTAGCGCTTGAACCGGTGCTTACTCCGGCGTTAGCGCCAGTAGCGGGCGAGCCGACGGCCGCTTGGATGAGGCCTTGAACTACGCCGCCATCTTGGCGGAGCAATGAATCCAGCAGGTGCAGCGGGTCGACCTGGGGATTGCCTGCCGCGGACGCGCTTTGGATCGCGTCACCGATGGCCTGCTGCGCCATCGTTGTGAACTTCTGCTCTTCCATAGCCATATGTACTTCCTTGTTTACGTGTGTACGTTCTCGTGCGTTCTCGTGCATATGTGTGTTCTCACGTACGAGCGTGTGTACGAGTTCGTACGGTCTTGTACCTGCGTTCTCGTGCGCTGACGCACTTTGCTGCTTTGTACAACACATACGACGCGCGATTATTCCAAACTTGAGCGGAAGTGACTCAAGTTTCTAAATTCTCTGTGTAAACCCGTACCCGGCAAGGCATTGCACGGCTGGAATGCGGAGCGGGAGCAGTTCTCCGGGACCTACGATGCCCTCGGTGCTGCATTGAATCCTTTGGTGCTGCACTCTCCTGGAGGAACTCGGAAATTTCGATTCCCAGGCGACAGAAATTTGCGGTATCCCAAACCTTTTTGGAAGCGAAAAGCTCCTCTTTCAACCGACGTGCAGCACCAAAGGATTCAATGCAGCACCGAAGCAAGTTGCCACTGGTGAAATGGGCTCAGCCTAAACACGGTGTTCTCTTTTTCACATGCACGAACCAGTATCCTCACGCAAGGCCCAGTACCTCATGCAGGGCTCAGCACCTCATGCGGGACCCGGTATCAAACACGTTAAACAGCATATTTCAGTATGCCCGATTGCCGTTGATGATGATGCCACGTTCAAATTTCAGAAAGTACCGGAGCGCTTCACGGTCAACATCATGGCCGCCGAGCAGACCCTCATACACAACACCCAATTGAGCACCGGGACGCAACTGCGCGAATGCAGCATAAGCATCCCATCCATCCTGCGCCACGGCGAACGTTGGTTCTTTGCAGTAACCATAGCCAGCTGCATTCACATAACCAGAGAAAGGCAACACCCACGCATGGTGAAGATCCAGCTCCTTACCAAAGGCTGCGGCATCGTGGTTGTCGCTTGCGCTTGCGCCGCCCTGTGCGGCAAGCTCTTCTGGAGTTCCGTCTAATGCAGGGTCGACCTTGCTCCCCTCGGAAACCGCGGCCTGCGTTTTCTCACTATTCACAGCCATGAATGCCCCTTCTGCAATCGCTGGCGCCATTGCACATAAAACAGGAGAAACCGGCACCGCATGAGCGATGCCGGTCGGAGGAGGAATCCTCTACACCAGTGTTACTTTCGCACCTCCTTGCGCAGCACGACTAACGCCATGCCAAGAGTTGCAAAGAACAGCACGGTGAGGGCGAGCCCACCCTCGTTCACACCAGTCGCTGCGAGACTGTGTGCCAGGGGCTTTGGCGCGGCGGCATCGTGCGCAGCTGTCGAACCAGACTTATCTGCGGATTCTTCAGAATCTGCGGTGGCACCCGTAGGACTCTTCGTCTCAGGCTCCGGCTGGTCGACCGCAGACTTGCCGTCGGCTTCAGCCGCCACCCCGGAGTCCTTGGCTTCAGGCTGAGGCTGCTTATCCGAGACCGCATCATCGGTCGAAGCCGAAGTGCTGGAGTCATTCTGCTTCGCGGGAGTTCCAGCGGTGTTCGACTGTGCCGCGGTTGCAGACTTCGCCACAGTGAATATGCCGGTCTCCTGCGTGTAGAAGGCTGCCGACTTGGTGCCGTTCACTGTTCCTCCGAGATCGCTCAGTTGCGAGGCGGAGTCGACACGGTAAACCCGTGTGCTCTCCTGTGAACCAGTGGAGTTCGAGGAGCGCGTGGCGGTCAGCACCAGTGTCACCAGTACTGGCCCGGGGAGCGCAGACACTTCACGCTCGGAGCCATCGGCGGCAATAACCTTCGCCGAGATCACTTGCGAGCGCACAGCCTTGCGGTTCTTTCCGAGCGCAGATGCAATCTGCTGATTTTGCTGCGCGTTCGGTGCGGACATCGTGAGTTGCAGAGAGCTCTCGTACCCCATCATCATGCGCGCATAGATGAAGGGCACGTTGACCTTTGCGAGACCGAAGTCAAGAGACACGGTTGCGCTGTTGTCTTTGACCTGAGCCAGATCCTTTTGCGACAAGGTGACGGAGGTTGCTCCGCTCTTTGCGGCCACCGTCGCACCGGCAGCATTGTCTGGATTGATAACAGCACCCGAAATAGAGATGCTGACCTTTGCCTCATTCGACGTTGCCCCGCCGTTCAATGCCTTGAATGTGAAGGTATCTTTACCGGCAAAGCTTGGATCTGGGAGATAGCTGTAGGATCCGTCGCCCTTGAAGGTCAGGATTCCATGAGCGGGACGCTGTGCCACCTTATAGGTGAGCACACCGTCGTCGGCCGCTTGCGCATACGGTGCAACGCTGCCCGTTAGCCCAACACCTTGGAACGTCTGAGCGGAGGCATCAACCGCCACTGGCGTCTCGGGAGCGGCCGTCGGGTTGATGAGCTGGGTGGGATCCCAGTCATCGGTGACGTTGATGCCGCTCGCTTGACTGAAGATATTGTCAAGCGTGTACTCATCGGGATCGCAGGTTTGAGAAACCCATCCGACGCGCTTTGCGGCATCGTAACCGTCTCCGGTACTGCCACATTCTGCGTATCGAGCTGTTGTCTCATTCGCTGCGTCACCCCAATTATTCCAGCCTTCGGCAACGACGTTGCGGTCCATTTCTGAATCGAGGAATACCGTGCTGGCGTAGGGGCGCCACGGGCGGCCAAGAGTCGTCGTGAGCTGTCCGCTATATGGGTTTTCTCCCGTCACTTTGCTGTTGCGGAAAACAAATCCATATTTTTGCTCCTGAGGTGTGCTCGCTGCAGTCACATACCCATTGAGGTTTGAGTGCAGCGTGCAGTTATCAAACACGGCCTGGGCAGCCCCGAAGATGTAGTCAACCGAACCGGTGATGTAGCAATCCTTGAAATAGGACCGGTACGTCTGGGTGGTCGGTTGATTCGGGACGTTGTCCGTCTGACTCTCATCCGTCTTGTTTCTCAGGAGGAGAGTGTCTTGGTACCCGAGGATTTGGCAATGATCGAAGATGGCATGATCCGCGCTCACGTCAAGCGCGACCGCTTGACCCGCTGACGAACCCGCCGTGGTTTGGAAGGTGATGTTCTTGGCAGAGAAATCGTGTCCCGTAATGCGCACGGAATAATCTCCATACGTGCCGAGAGCCTTGCCGTCCGCACCGATGTCGCTCGGCTTGTCGTCATATGTGAGAACAGTGCTATCCGTGCTTTCGCCCACGAGGGTCACATACGGACGATCGATAACCAACTTCTCCTTATATGTTCCTCGCTTCACAAAGACGACTCTGCGCTGCTTGTTGTTCTGGGGAATCGAACGAATCGCTTCGCCAACCGTGCGGAAGTCTCCGCTGCCGTCGGCTGCCACAACAATGGGTGTGACGCCCTTGACAACCTCTGGGAGAACGAGGACTTGCGCTGTTGCCGTCGCTGCCGCCTTGTTGAGAGTGGCACCCGCAACGGTTCCCTTGACTGTGAATCCGTTGATATTCTCCTTGGCGTACTGAGAAGCGGATACAGCATCCCACTTCACTGAGAGGCGCTGCTGCGAACCGTCATTCATTGTTGCAGTGACGGTCAACGGCATCCTCAGCTTGCCCGGGGTTGTCTTGACGACTGCCTTTTCGATCGACTTCACTCCGACGTTCGATACTGTAATGGTCGCAGTGACGCTTCCGGCATCCTTCACCTCTCCCTTCACGGTAAAGGTTCCCGGCGCTGAATAGTCCTCTGCGGATACTTTCGCCCACGTGACATCCACAGGCATGGTGGTGCCGTCGCTGTTGCGCTGATACACATACGCTGGCAGAACCGGAGCCGTTCCGACGGTAGTGGTGAGGCTGACTGGCACGAGGCTGGAAACAGTCTGCTGATTCGTAATGACCACCGGGAAAATTCCGCGGATTCTGGAACCATCATTTGCTGTGGCAACTGCAACAACTGTTCCGTTCTCCTTGGCCGTGAGGACTCCGTTTTGGTCGATCGACGCAGCTGTTGTGGAACTCATGTCTGGCTTGGTCACTGACCACGTCACTGACTTGTCAGCTGTTTCTGATCCCGCAACAACATCTGCCGACAAGTTCAACGTGCCAGACTTTGTGTCGATAGCGTTCGACGGTGCGGACAGCGCGATAGAGGTCACTCCTTGGGGAACAACGACAGCGGATGCGTCAGCGGAAACCTTCACGTTGTCAATATCCATGGCAAGAGGCGATGTGTTCCCATCGGGCAGGTGGACCTCCACCACCCCGATGCCAGCAGCTTTCGAGGAGCTGAAGCTTGCACCGGTGATTGACGGCTGTCCCTCCGACGAAACGTCTAGCGTCTTATTTGCAACGTTTGCCTTGACGGTGACTGTGTACCACTTATCCGGTTCCAGAGTGGAGATAACAGTTTTAGCCGTCACTCCTTTCCCTTGATCAAGAGTGAGCGAAGTCCCCGAGATGCCGAATTTCGCAACTTCATTTTTCCCAGCTGCCTCCTTTAGAGAAATGACCGAGTTGCTGATTCCGTCCATCGTCTTTGGGACGCGGAAGGAGAAGGAAGCGTCAATGACCTTATTTTGCTCAGTAAATGAGCGCCACAACGTCTCGTATCCCTTGCCATTATCAACCAAGGTGAGATACGAGTTGTCATCTTCCTGCTTAACAGTTGCACCTCCCTCAGTGTCGCTTTGATGCATCGACCAGCCCGTTGGTAGGCCTACGCCACTCGCCAGACCAGTGAAGTCATCGTTGACGGGGAAGCTTGTGTCCTTAAAAACTTCACCATCTTGCGTAACATTCTGCGACCGCGACGCAACCATCCCCTGATAAAGCTCCGTGTTACGGAACGTCATGTTCTGGGAAGTATCGAGCTTGGCGGAATAGAACTTGCAATTGTCGAATTGGAAATTCTTCAGGTAGGCAACTAAATCATCACTGAAGTTGGAACCGCTCACATCAATAATGTTCCCTTTGCCTGCTGAATTATTCCAATTAGGCGCAACGACGTTGGTGAAACGGAAATTCTCGATATCCGGCAATTCCAGATTCGGATCGAGATCGGCAGCAGATGTGTTGTCGTAATTAGTGATGACACTAATCATGTTGACTACAGAATCTCTGATCTGGATGTTTCTGACATATCCACTTCGTTTGGGACTCACCTTGACGCGAAGCCCTGGATTCACAGAGCCCTTTGAAAGATCCACTGGAACAATAGTCGAATCCTCGACGTACACATCGCTCACGCCACCGGACATTTCACTGCCGATGGTGACACCGCCGTGACCAGAATTGAAGACATCACCTCTGTAATAGAGATGATCGGAAGGTCTGTTGATGGCAATGCCCTCCGCGTCCTTACCAGATTTGATGGCGCTATTGTCGTCTCCCGTGGAGAACGTTGTACCAAGAATCCAGACGTTTTGGGACGAATTGGGATCGAAACCGTCACCGTTGTGAACAGATGTCACCAAATCCAAACCATAAGCAGTGATGTTTTTGCTGTACACGGGAACGATAGTCCACATCATGCCATTGCGAATATGAATGTCATCCATATACACATTTCCGCAGTTTTTGAGGCTTATGAGGCTTCCACCGCCAACGTGCTGGCCGGCCTGATACACATCTGCGGGAATATCAAGATCTCCACCCGCGCCTTCATTCGTGAACGAATCATAGGCCTCACGTAGTAATTGACCATTCTTCTCATCTCCGATTGTTCCGGGTCCGAGAATCTTGATGTTGCTGGTGGTAACACCCTTACTCTTGTCCATTTCACCGGCATTGAGCAAGCTTGAATATGCCGGATTCTTTCCCATGAGATCTTCAATGTCGTGCCGAGCATTGGTGAATGGATAATCCGCAAGTTCTGTACTCGGCTTGAGCTGAGCTCCAGAATCGACATAGAACGTCATATCGCTGTGCAGATTGAGGGCACCGCTGAGGTAGGTTCCGGAAGGAAGATACACTTCACAGTTCTTCTCGACGCATGCATCGATAGCCTTCTGAATTGCTACCGTATCCTTTTGCGTCCCGTTGCCGGTCGCTCCAAAATCCTTCACACTATAGCGCTTTGGAACTGCTGTTGTGGAGGCCTGCAAGGTGTTGCTATCGGCAGAGAGAACGGCACCGTCCTCACCGACAGCGCGCACTGTAAAGCCATAAGTTGCCGAGGGAGCAAGGCCTTCGACCTTGAAATATGTCATATCGGTGGAACCAACAAGAGCATCACCGAGATACACGTTGTACCGAGAGACATTCGAATAGTTACTGGGTTTGTCCCAGGTGAGAACAACGGATGTGTCTGTATTTGATGCCGGGGCCATCGCCAAATTTGAAGGGGCGGCAACATTGAGATCAGACGCTTGGGCCACTGGAGCCGTAAGACTCATGGCGAGAATAGTTCCTGCACCGACTAATGCGGCCAGGATAGAAGATATTCTTTTCTCCACTACTTCACCTTTTCTTTTTGAAGTTCGGCCTTTCGTATGAGTACTGCGTGATAGCCATCATCTTTGATGGAAGGCGCGAACACATAAATCTTCACTATTAATTACTCATGCTGTAAAGACACCACCCCCTCATGCTCTTGAATTACTTTTAAAATCTCTCGTGGCATGGCAAAGCCAACGCTCAAATAAACGAAGTGATAATTGCCGCTATACAGCGCTTGCCTCATTGCAAGAAAAAACTAAAAACTGCGCGCCAAGAGGAAGGTAGGAGAGTCCATTCTTCACCCGCCATCCTGGCGCGCAGGCATTTACTGCTTGACAGCACCTGCCGAAAGGCCGGACTGCCAATACTTCTGTAGGAACAGGAAGGAAATAATAAGCGGAATAATTGCTACTAATGATCCAGTAATAATCAAATTATTGGGAACCGCGTGGAGCGATGCGTCACCACCCATCTTTAGCCAAACGTTAAGTCCAACAGTCAGCGGGTAATCGTGCATGTCTTGCAGCATGATCAGCGGCAGGAAGTAATTGTTCCACACACCCACCAAGGCGAAGAGAAGAACGGTGACAAATCCAGGAGAGACGAGCGGGAAGGCGACCTTCCAGAAAATCTTCCAAGAGCTAGCACCATCCAATTTCGCCGCTTCAATCAATGAAACAGGGATAGATGTTTGCGAATAGATGATCATCAGGTACAAACCAAACGGGTTAGATAACTGAGGAACGATCACCGCCCATGGATTGTTGATGAAACCGATCTTCGAATACATAAGGAACAGAGGAACCGTAATAACGGTCGTAGGGATCGACATGAAAACGAGTGTGATCCACAGCAAGCTATTGCGTCCCGGGAACTTCATTGTCGCGATTGCATATCCAGCAAAAGTGGCAAAGATCGTCGAGCCGAAGCCGGCAACAATGGCATACAGCAGGGTGTTCACCAACCATCGGGGGAAAATTCCCTCTTGGAAAGTAAACGTATCCTTGATGTTCTGGAAAAAGACGTTTTGATCCGCAAACCATACACCCGAAGAGTTATAGAGCCCTTCATTTGTTTTGGTCGATGAAATCAAAAGCCAGAAAAGAGGAATAAGGCAGTACAACACCATAACAACCATGATGAAGTGAAGGAGGAAATTCAAGACTTTCTGACGTCCCGTTAATTCCAGGAGCCCTCCAGACTTCTCCTTCTTCCGTTGGCGGTTCTTCCAATCTTTCTGGGACAGCTTGGCATTACGCCGTTCCTGCGTTGTCATGCGCGCCTCTTTATTCACCGAGACGGTTGTCGTCGTAGTGGTAGACATTATTACTTCCTCTCCCAACGATTACCGACCAGTTTCACAATCGCCACGATGATCATGGTGAAAAGTCCAACAATCAAAGAAACTGCTGCCGCATAATTCACATCTTGCCCGTTGAACGCGAGGCTATATGTATAGAGATTCGGCGTGTAGTAACTGGTGACAGTCTGAGGTGCAAGAATCTGCAAAGTACTGGGCTCATTGAAGAGCTGGTACGACCCGATGACCGAGAAGAGCAGAGTCATAATAATCGAACCCTTGATCTGAGGGATCTTTATTGACCATGCAATACGGAATTCAGATGCGCCGTCCACCCTGCCGGATTCATACATTTCTTCAGGCAACGCACGCAATGCGGAGTAGAAGATCAGCATGTTGTAGCCCATGTAGATCCACGTACCAATATTCATCATGGAGGCAAGCATGAACTTCTGTGAGAACATATCCGGGGCGCTCAAGCCAAATAGCTTGAAGAGCTGGCCGAAAAGTCCGTAATCGCCACCGTAAATGTAGCCCCACATCAATGACGCAACAACACTTGGAACAGCATAGGGAAGGAACAGCAGAATTCGGGGCAGTGCAACATGCTTAATACGTTGGGAATCAAGCATCAGTGCTGCCGTGAGAGAGAGGATCAGCATGAGAGGAACCTGGATGAGCGCATACAGCGAGACTCGTCCAAAGCCATTCCACAACAAGGGATCTTTGATCGCTCGCACGAAGTTATCAATACCTGCGAACTGATCCCCACCAATCATCTGCTCTTTATAAAGACTGAGATAAAACGCGTAGAACATGGGAAGAATAGTTCCGCAGAAGAACACCACTACATACGGCAAGCAATAAATCATTCCGATATAATGTCGTTTTTCTTTTCTCAGCCCATCTGGCATTTGAGATTTCGAAGACGTGACCGCTGCTTTGCGACCAACGTGACCTGCAGTTACAGCTGTCATTGGACTCTCCTTTCAAAAGACTTGGAAGTGGCCGGAACACCTTTTCATTGCTCCGGCCACTCTGTGTGAGGACCTACCGGATTAATCAGCTATTTGTAGTGATCTTGAAGCCCTGACCCTCGGCATATGTCTTGAGGTTGGACTGCCAATCAGCAAACTTGCTGAACAGATCTCCACCCTTCTTCATTTCAGGAACAACCAAATCCTTGAATGTTGTGGCATATTGCGAGTTGAACGGCAGCACGGACCATCCCGAGCTGAGCTTTGCGGCAGATTCGAAGAAGACCTTATTGACCTCTTGACCACCGAAGTATTCATTCTTCACCGACGCCATAGACTCATCCTCCTGGAAGGACTTTGCAGCGTTGAAGAAGCTTCCGGTCTTCTGGAAGAGATCAATGGAATCCTGGTCGGAGCTCATCCAGTTGATGAAGGCAATTGCAGCCGCCCGCTTCTCCTTGGAAGTAGCAGACGTTACGGAAATGAGAGAGCCACCGATTTCAGCAGTCTTCAAATCGTCTGTTCCGCTGCCCCACGAAGGAGGAAGCGTGACTTCCATCTTCCCCTTCAGAGAAGGCTGCTGCTGCTCGAACGACGTACCCTTCCAGCAGCCATCAAACTGAACTGCCCAACGTCCCTTTGCGAATCCACGATTGTATTCATCGCTCTTATTGGCCACAGGCTCAAGAACATCCTCGTCGATAAGCTTCTGAACGAAATCAACCGATTCCTTGACCTGATCATCCGTCATATTGAGATTGACGTTTTGAACACCGCTGACCTTCCACGGAATTGCACCCGACTGGCGGATGATGGACGCAAGGTAACGGACATCCGTGGTGTCAATGAAGCCCATGTACTTGCTGGGATCTGCCTTGTGAAGCTTGATGCCAGTCTCCTCGAATTCCTTCCAAGTGGTAGGAATCTTGAGATTGTACTTATCAAGAACATCATGACGCCAGAAAAACGCCTCTGGACCCTGATCAAGCGGAACTCCATACAGGCCATTTGCTACGTGAACGTCTTCCCATGCGGCATCGTTATAGAGTTTGCCCATATCGGACTCAATAGTGTCTGAAGAGAAATTCAGCAACGAGCCAGTAACAGCGTACTGGGGCAAGTAGTCATACTCGAGCTGCACAAGATCAGGAATTCCCTTACCTGACTTCACAACGTTCTGGAACTTCGTGTAGTGATCGGAAGCAGCGCCTGTCTGCGTTACTTTTATCTTGATGTGCGGATACTTAGCCTGGAAAGCATCAATGCTCGCCTGCTCGATATCGTCACGCCACGTCCAGAAGTTCAAAGTGATATCTTTGTCGCTCTTCAGCGAAGCATTGACATCATCCATGCTGATACCGGACGATTCTTTCGTCGTCGATGAAGAGCCTGACGAGGAACCGCCACACGCTGCCATTGACATTAGGGTTGCGACGGAAGCAAGTGCCGCCACTACGGGTTTGATTATCCCCTTCATAAGGTTCACCTTTCCTCATTAAAAAATGAACAGATATTCGAGACGTTCTTGTTCGCTTGCAAAACGAGCGTCAGCGCTGACACCCGACCAGAAACTATGAAATTTTCGGGAACCACTCAAAACATCTTTTTTGAAGTTTTTCGTGATGCTTTATCCCATAATTACCGGTACATCCCGTTGTTATTTAGTATCAGTTGTGACGTAGGCAACATTGCCATTCGTTGCCAACAGTTGCCATGTCACAAGTCATTAAAATTCGGTTACACACCCCTCTATACGCGTCAGGTCTCCTTTCGTTTTCCGGGTGCCAAAGACTTAATAAAATAGGAGAAAATGAAGATCACAACACTTCATATTCAAAGTTCGTAAATCGCGCCGCCGAGCTGTTACGCCGGTACATATCGATGGCGTCCAGGCCAATGAAATTACCAGTGAACCCTCCCGAGAGGAAGGCGATACCCACATTGCCTACTGCCTTGCGGCGATCCGGCTTTCCCGCCTCCACAATCTCGCAATGCGCGTCATTATTCGCCAGCTCAATCGCAAGCCGATACTTCGCTGTCCCCGAATCCACCGGGATCCGCGCAAGCTCAGTAAAGTCTCCTGCAACACACTGCTGAAGCACAACAACGGGCGAACCTGAATCGTCGGCAGTCACCATAAACAGCACATAGTTGGCAATGTCGAGATAAAGCGACATCCCCGCAAGCTGCAAATAACTCTGCGGCTCATACTCCATATCAACCGAAGCCCTGCAATGGAAGGCTGTCTGCCTCGTCGCCACAATGTGTTGATCGAAGGCAGATTGCGGAGATTGCCCGCCGCCGATTTCCAAGCCATCAGGCGACGTCCTCAGCCAGCTCGCATCCGGGAACTTGCGCAGAACGCTCCACCGCTCTGTGTCGAGTTCCTCCCGCGTAAGCGAATCAGCGAACGATCCGAAAGCATCTTCACCTGACCCTTGTTGCTGAGAGTCCTGTTGCCTGGAGCCTGCCGGCGCCTCTACCTTCAGCAGCGGATGGTGCCCTCCTTGAGCAAGACGCAACCAGTCATCCTGCGTCCACTCGACCTTCTGCAGCGCCGTTTCGCGTCCCAAAAGCGAGGACCCACCCGGCAGCGGCCGCGTGCACAGATGTGCGATGTACCACTCTCCGCCATCCGTCTCTACGAGGCTTGTGTGCCCGCAGCATTGCAACGGCAAGGAGGGATCGTCGCTTGCCGTAATCAGCGGAGTGTTCGGATCCACTTCATACGGCCCCCAAATGTCACGACTCCGAGCAACCGTTTCCTGGTGCCCGAGCTCGGTCCCACCCTCAGCAGTGAAGAGGTAATAGTAGCCATTGCGCT
Source organism: Bifidobacteriaceae bacterium (assembly GCA_022651005.1). Classification (GTDB taxonomy): domain Bacteria; phylum Actinomycetota; class Actinomycetes; order Actinomycetales; family Bifidobacteriaceae; genus JALCQC01. The sequence goes on along the minus strand of JALCQD010000003.1, from coordinate 332,618 downwards.
TGTAAATCTGCGGCGCTTCGGTCTTCTGAGCCTCGGTGCCGTCGAAGATCTTGCGCGGCTCTCCCAGTAATTCGAATGTATCGGGGTTGATCTTCTGCATCACGACGCCCGCAGATTTATTGTGCGTGGACAGCCGATAATCCCAGATTTCGTTGAGGAAGTATGCCGAACCGTCGTCGTCGAAGAAGAGCGAGGGATCAAACCCCGAGCTATTGATATAGGTGGGCTCGCTCCACGGTCCGTGGATACTATCCGCCGTAATAACGAAATTATCCACGTCCTTGTAGGGAACCTTCGTCTGATTCACATTGGTGTACACCACGTAGTACTTACCGTTGTGATAGCTGGCGTGGGGAGCCCAGATGGAACAACAAATCTGATTCCCTCGCAAATCCACGCCGCTGTCGGGTCCCAGAATCGATGTCTCGTACTTCCAGGTCACCAAATCTTCCGAGGAGAAAACTCGCAGCCCTGGTAGCCACTCGAAAGTGGAGACGACTATGTAATACTTTTCGTCATCTTTAAACATCATGGGGTCTGGATTGAAACCCCGCAGGACGGGATTCTGAATAAACGCTTCCATGTCACTCCTTTTGCGCACTGCCAAGACTGCTCATTGCCTTCAACGCCGCGGTTACGGACGGCGCCTTGTGCCAGCGGTTATTTGCCGCTTCATTTCACGTCGCTAAACAACTCTTTCGCGTTGTTGAACGAGATGTCGCGCACCAGCGGATCCAGGAACTCCGCATCCTCTGGCAGCTCGCCGCGGGATGCCCATTCACCGAGCATCTCGCAGAGGATTCTGCGGAAGTACTCGTGCCTCGGGAAGGAGAGGAAGCTGCGAGAATCCGTGGTCATACCAACGAAGTTGCCGAGCAGGGACGTCTCTGCCATCACTTCAAGCTGGCGGCGAATGCCGTTGCGAGTGTCATTGAACCACCACGCGTTGCCAAGGGCGAGGCGCTGCTTCATGCCGCCCTCGAAGCTGCCGGCAACGGTGGAGATGGCCATGTAATCGTTGGGATTGAGCGAATATACCAGAAGCTTCGGCACCGAGTTGGTGCGAGCGGCGGCATTGAGGAACTTCCCCAGCGACTCTGCGATGGGGCGATCGTTGAGAGCGTCGAAGCCTGTGTCCGGGCCGTGCGCCTCGTAGCCTTCCTCGTTCACATCGCGCAATGCGTGCAGATGGATCTGCATGGTCCATCCCTTGGCGCTGTAGCACTGCATCAGTCCCAGGAGGAGGGCCGTGCGATACTGCGAGAACTCCAGGGGCGTGAGGTTCTTGTGGGCGCGCGCCTTGTCAAGAATCGCGTTGAGCTCGCTGGGGGTCGCCTCGTCGTATGTCATCACGTCCATGGCGTGATCCGATAGCCTGCCACCATGTGCGTGGAAATAGTCGATGCGCTGGCTGAGGGCCGTCATGAGGTCTTCGAAAGAATGAATGGTGCTGCCGCTCACCTCTTCGAGCTGGCCAACCCAATCCGCGAATCCGGCACGATCTGGTCTCAACGCCGTGTCCGGACGGAAGGCCGGGATCATATGGAAGGTCTCGCCTTCCTTGGCAAACAGCTCGTGATACTTGAGGCTATCGATGGGATCGTCAGTGGTGCACACGGTGTCTACTCCCATGCGGCGCAGGAGGGAGCGTCGCGAGAAATCGGGAGTCGCCAACATCTCGTTGGCCTGTTCGTAGATGCTGCGAGCAGTGCGGGTGTTGAGAACAGTGCTGATGCCGAAGTAGCGGCGCAGTTCCATCTGAGTCCACAGGAATACCGGGCTTCCGGCGGCCCGCTCCATCGTTCCGGCGAAAGCCAAGAACTTCTCCCACGGATCGCCGTGCCCCGTGATGAGCTCCTCCGGCACACCGTTTGCACGCATGAGGCGCCACTTGTAGTGGTCACCGTAATTATCACCGTCGGTGATCCAGGCCTCGATAATGTCCTTGAAATTCGGATCCTTGTATATTTCCTCGGGATGCAGGTGGCAGTGATAATCAACTACCGGCAGCCCCTCGGCACACCCGTGAAACAACTCCTGTGCGAGCTCAGTCGTCAGCAAGTAGTCATCATTGAGGAATTCCATATCCAATCCTCCCACAGCCAATCCCTAGCGTCATTGCCTGGGTGGCAGTATTTGTGAACGTTGACATGACCGATGCTATGTAACCGACTCCGGCCAGAAGGCACTTGTTGCCAACGGTTGCGCACTGTGAAGCGGCTCAGGGCCTTCTATCCGCACGCGGCCCGCGAACCCACAGCCGCACCGCACCGCACCCGCAACCGCTCCTACCGCGAGCGCTAGCGCTTCGTAGAACGAGTCGCGGTGCTCTCTCGCGCAATCAACGACGAGGGAATCATCGACAGCAGCGGCGGCTCGCCCGTGCGTTCGATACTCTGCATGAGCAGCCGCTCCGCCTGCGACCCCAGCTTGGGCAGCGACATGTGAATGCTGGAAATCGACGGCTCACTGATGCGCCCCACAATGTCATCGTCAAACCCAATGATCGAATAATCGCGCGGCGATTCGAAGCCGCGCTTCCGCATGCCGGCGATGAAACCAATCGCCATCATGTCGTTATGAGCAATCACGGCTCCAGTGGGGTGCCGCAGATACTTCTCCACAAAGGCGTAGCCGCCCTCGAAGGTGGGCAATCCCGGCCAGAAGCGCTGAACCTCAATCCCGTGCGCCTCGCACTCCGCATGGATCGCCTTCCAGCGCATGCCCACGGACCACGAATTTGCCGGTCCGTCGAGATACGTCAGCTCCTTGTAGCCGGCGGCACCGAGATGATCAATCGCCTGTTTCACTCCGGTCTGCACATCGATCACGATGCTCGGAACGCCTCGCACAACGCGATTGACCACAACGAGCGGCCTGGCCTGTGCACACTTGCGAATCATGGCATCCGGCATTCGTGACGAGGCGAGAATCACGCCGTCCGCGTTGGGCACCACCTTGTCGAACGCCATGCGTTCCCACGAGGCGCTCTCCCGCGATTCGGACACGATGAGGCCCACCCCGCGATTGAAGCATTCCCGCTGAACGCTGCGAATGATGTCCGAGAAGAACTGGTTGGCGATGTCGGGAACGATGATGGCAACGAGACCCTTGCGCCGCAGCGAGGGGCGGGTTTCCACCGGATCGCTGTGGTAGCCCAATTCGTCCGCTACTTTAAAAATGCGTTTGGTGGTCTCGGCACTGACGCGGTCCGGGCGCGAGAACGCCCGCGACACGGTGGACGGGGAGACATCCGCTACGCGTGCGACATCACGGATTGTCACCTTCGCGGAAGCTCGGTTCATGTGAATCCTCACTATCATCTGTTGGGCAACAGATATTCATCGGCGAATTCCGCTGCAGCAGTCTCGCCTCAGTATAGGTCATTCAGCTTCTCGGCTTGGGAGCCACCACACCCCCAAGCCCTCTCCCGCCACTCCTTATTCGGTAATTCCATCCTTGAAAATTGCGATCTCGTGCATGCCGTAGTCCTCGTTCCGCGTGGTCTTGCCATTGACCGCCTCGAGAACATCGGCAATGAAATCAGGCAGCACTTCGTCCATCGACTCATTGAGCAACCGGCCCGCGTTGAAGTCAATCCAGCGGGAATGCTTCTGCACCAATGGCTCGTTTGTTGCCACCTTGAAAGTGGGAACATACGTGCCGTAGGGGTTTCCGCGCCCGGTGGTGAAGAGCACGATGTTGCAGCCGGCCGACGCCAGCGCGGAGCTTGATACCAAGTCGTTGCCCGGGGACTGCAGGAGCGTCAGGCCGGGTTCCGTGGCGGGATGGCCGTAGGGAATCACGTCCACGACCTCGCACTTGCCGCCCTTGCGGATGCAGCCCAGCGACTTGTCTTCCAGCGTGGTGATGCCACCGGCTTTGTTACCCGGGGAGGGGTTCTCGCCGATGGGTTGACGATACCGGCGGAAGTAATCCTTGAAGTTCTTGATGAGATCGACCACCTCGGTGAACGTCTTCTCATCCTTGGCCTGGCTCATGAGAACCTGCTCGGCTCCAAACATCTCGGGGACCTCGGTGAGCACCACCTTGCCGCCCTCGCGCACCAGGAATTCCGCGAACTTGCCAACCAGCGGATTCGCGGTAACGCCAGACAAGCCATCGGAGCCGCCACACTTGACGCCAACGGTCAGCTCGTTGAGGGGAATCGACTCACGCTGGTCGTGCGCCGCCGCCAAATTGAGCTCGTCGAGCAGCTGCTCGGCCGTCTCGTACTCATCATCCGACTCCTGACACACCATGAATTTCACGCGGGCGTCATCGTAGACGAGACCATCCTTGAGGTCTCGTATGACTTCCCCCGGGTCTTCCGATTCGCCGCAACACGACAGTCCTGCCGCGAACTCGTCAATCTGGTTGTTTTCACATCCCAAGCCCACAACGAGGACTCCACCCGCGTTGGCATGGGTGGAAATGTCCTGCAACAGGCGCTTCGTCATCTCGTGATCGCCGCCCAGCTGCGAGCAGCCATACGGGTGGTGCGTAATAATCACGGAGTCAAACGACCCGTTCCCCGGGTGTGCCTCCTTGAAATTCGCAGCGATGTTGTCGCACAGAGAATTGATGCAGCCGACCGTGGGAACGATATAGAGATCATTTCTAATACCCACCTTCCCCGTGGAGCGGCGGTATCCCTGGAAGGTTCGACGAGACACCCCCGCATCCGAAGCAGTGAGTTTCGATCCCGGCTTTACGCGGTCATCTACCGGCTCGTACGAGTAGGTAAGGTCGGGCCCGAGATTCGACTTGCAATTGTGCGTGTGCACCCACGAGCCCTTTGGAATATCGGCCTTTGCGTGCCCGATGGAGTACCCATACTTGATGATTTGCGCGCCCTCGCCGATATCTTGGATGGCGATCTTGTGGCCGCGCTGTACGTCATCGAGAAGCGTTACTGCGGAATCCAGCCCCTCTACCTCAACCGAGTCGCCCTTGGAAAAATCGCGGCTCGCCACGACAACCGTATCTTTGGGATCAAGTCGAATGGTATCCATCGTTACTCTTCCTCTCTCTGAGACTTTCCCTCAGGTCCCGCAAGACGCTCGACGAGTGCCTGAATTCCGTGGGAACGCATCTCCTGGAAATCCGCCTCCACGGCCTCTTGGAGCCCTGCAATCTCATTGAGATCGCTGCCCCACACAGAATCGAACGCCAAAGCGTCATGCACAAACGACTCGTTGCCAGCAGCCTTAGCAAACTGAGCGGCAACCTCTGCGGAGTCCTGCACCGCCACTTCCGGAAGGGAAGCCTCTCCGGAGGACGCCGCCCGTGACGAAAAACCGCCGTAGATATACAACAGGGACGCCAGCGCAAGAACGATTCGGGGAGGAAGAACGCCGCGCTGCTCGGCGTTCGCCTTGAGTAGCGGCAACAGGCGTACGGCGAACTTCGACGCCGAGTTCAGTCCAATGGAGTCGAGGGAATGCTCGATGAAAGGATTGTCGAAGCGCTCAACCACCTGGTGCGCAAACGTCTCGAGCTCCTCCTTCGGAAGCGAGAGCACTGGAATGATCTCCTCCTGCATCTCGTTTTTGATGAACGCGCGCATCACCGGATCCTTCATCGCGGATCCCACTGTGCGGAAACCCGACAGCCTGGCAACCTGCGCCAAGGTGGTGTGCGGCCCGTTGAGCAGATAGACCTTCCGCTCCCTATAGGGCTGAACGGCGTCCGTCGTCACAAGATTGATGCCCAACTTCTGCGCCGGAAGCACCTCCTGCACCGTGCGTTGCGCCGCCTCATCGCCTGCCACAACCCACAGGTAGAACGGCTCCGCCTTCACGAGATTGTCGTCTTCGTATCCCACCTCGTTCCACAATGCTTCCGCATCATCGCGAGGATATCCCGGAACAATGCGGTCGACGAGCGTCGACACAAAGGTGTTCTCCTCGTCAAGCCATGCCACAAAATCGTCGCCCCAGCCGAAGCGTTTCGCCGTCTGCACCAGCGCGTGCTTGAGCGCAACTCCGTTATTGGCGATGAGCTCGCACGGAATGATGAGGAACCCCGGAAGATGCTTGTCGTACCGGCGCTTCAAAAGGTGAGCGAGCTTCGCCGGGTAACTCTTCGGCGGAGTGCTCGTCACGGTGTCGGAGTCATCGAGCGCGATGCCCGCCTCCGTGGTGTTGGACACGATGACGCGTGCCTCCGGGTTGTCAGCAAGCGCGAGGAATCCCTCCCAATCGTCATACACCGCGACGGTTTTGCCCACTGAATCAATGAGCTCTCGGCTGCGGATCTCCTTGCCGCCCAGGAGGCCTTCCAGGACCACCGTATAGAGGCGATCCTGTGCCTCAAGATCCTTGACGCGGCCCTGTGGCAGCGGCTGCACAATAGCGACGTTGCCGTCAAAAAGGTCGTGATTATTGAGCTGCTGGATCGTCCAGTCGACGAACGCTCGCAGGAAGTTTCCCTCGCCGAATTGGATCACCTTGATGGGGCGGCTGAGCGCCTTTTGTGTGGTCAGCTGCTTTTCGAGCGCGATGGCGGCGTTCAGTTTTTCCATTCGATTGCTTCTTTCCAATACTTCCTGTTACTTCCCATTACTTCCTGTTGCTGCCCGTTTGCCCATGCCCGGGCTTGCGTGGTTTGTGGCCGCTGGTGCTCCGCCGTCACTCCGCTTTTTCTGCCAAAATGGGCGCGACAAGTTCACGTGCCGTGACGCACGTTTTGATGATGGTGTCCCAGTCGCCTTCGTGCTGAGCTTTGGAGGGAACCGGGAAGCTGCCGCCGATGGCGAACACGTTGGGGAGGCTGATGTAGTCGCGCGCGTTGTTCAGGTTCACGCCGCCGGTGGGCAGGAAGCTCATGTCTGAGAAGGGACCGGAAAGAGCCTTGAGCGTTTTGACTCCGCCGTAGGCCTCTGCCGGGAAGAACTTGGCAAGCCGCAGGCCGCGGTCCCAGGCCTTTTCGATATCGCTGGGTGCCGCCGTTCCCGGCATGACCAGAAGATCGCTGCCGATGCACCAATCGACCACTTGTTCATCGAAGGAGGGGGTCACCACGCCGGTGCAGCCGGCCGCTACCGCACGACGGGCCTGATCGACGCTGTGTACCGTTCCTGCGATGAGCATGACTTCGGGGACTTCGGCGTGGATTCGGCGCATGCCTTCGAGGGCGGCCGCCGAGCGGAAGGTCACTTCTGCGATTGGGATTCCGCCTTTTGCGAGTGCTCGGGCAAGCGGGACGGCTTCGTCGGGTGAATTCAGAGTGACGAGCGGGACGATGCCGATGGAGCGGATGAACTCGATTTGCTGCTGGCGTTCCGAGTATTCGTTGTCGTCGGGAGCGAAGAGTGCGTCTGTTTCTGCGGGGTTTATCAGAGTTGCTGTCATTGCGGTTCTCCTCAATGGGATTATTGCTATTGCTGTAGTTTTCGATGTACTTGATCAGTCACTGGCGCACTGAGCGCTGTGCACCGCGCTCATGCTCATGCTCACGCGAAGGCCGGTTCCCGTCTGCGTGCCCGGGCGTGCGTATTTTCGAAGTCGGTGAGTTCCTCGGGCGTGGGCAATCCTTGGTTGTCGGAAGGCGACTGCGTTTGCATCGCCCCAACGGCGCAGGCTTGGGTGAGCGCCGCGGACATGTGCTGACCGTCGAGGAGAGCCGAGAGGAGCCCTGCGGCGAATCCGTCTCCGGCACCCACCGTGTCGACGATGGAGTTAACCACGAAGCCGGGGACGTATAGTCCGCGTGAGCCGTTTGTGGCCCAGGCGCCGCGCGGGCCGTCCTTCACCACCACGTAGCGGGCACCATTGCCGATGAAGGCCTTGCCGATGTCTTCGGGATTCGTGTAGCCGAAGAGGGCTTCACCCTCCGCAATGCCTGGCATCACGAGATCGGCCTGCCCGGAGAGTTTCTTCAGGACGGCGTGCATACGGCGTTCGCTTGGCCACAGTGCCGGGCGGAGGTTGGGATCAAAGGAGATAAAGATCTTGTTGAACTCCGCCCGTGCCACCAGGGAATCGGTGGCCTCCATCGTGGCCGACGACAACGGCGGGAGGATCCCCGTGAGGTGCAGCACGGAGACCTCGGCAAGGTCGATGTCGAAGATATTTTGCGCGTTGATCGCAGAGGCTGCGGATCCCTTGCGGAAGTAGTAGGTTTGCGGATCGCCCGTAGTCACCTTGGACTTGAGCATGAACCCCGTGTGCCGTGAGGGATCCACCGAGACAAGCCGCGTCTCCAGGTGGTTCTCCTCCATGAAGAGCCGCACGCGTTCGCCGAGCGGATCGTCCCCCACACGCGTCACGTACATTGGGGTGTGCCCCAGCCGCTTCAATCCGATGGCCACGTTGAGCTCGGCACCGGCGACGGAGGCGCTGAATGCACCCACCTGGCTGCAGGGGCCTTCCTTGCCGGCGGCGAAGAGTCCCATGCTCTCGCCCACGAGCAGAACCTTGCCGCGGCGAAGTCCGGAGACGTCGAAATCGTCGGGACCTGCGACGCCGCCCTGGCCGTCCGACCCTGTTGTAGAGGAAGTCATCTGAATCATTCCGCACCTCTTTCACGCATCTTCACGAGTACTTGGGATGCCTACTGCTTTGTAGGATTGGCGGCCGTCGCATCTGTTTGTTCGGGCGGCCTCAGCTCGTTGCGATTCAGTGTATGAGAGAGCCAAGCGGGCGGGCAGGATGTTGCCACGTGTTGCACATTGAGGGGAAGCTCACGGCCGAAGCAAAGGGTCTACACTTGTAAACAGATAAATTCGCCACACCCACCACGCGAGGACCGAACATGACCGCAGAACCCACAATCGCAGAATCCGCGACAACGAAACCTCATACCCACGATCGTGCGCCGAACGCGTCCGGCGCACCTACATCGGACGCCATCACTCCCTCCGAGTGGGAACTCATGCGCATCGTGTGGACCAGCGGCGAGATTCCGACGCGCGACATCATCGCGCTGGCACAGAGGAAGCGCAACTGGTCCGAATCCACCATCAAGACTCTGCTCACCCGGCTCACCAAGAAGGGCTTCCTCACGGCAACCGCACGCAGCCGCAAGCTGTTCTACACTGCGGCCGTTCCCGAAATCTCCGCAATGGACGACGCCGCCAACGAGCTCTTCGACCACCTCTGCTCCATGAAGAAAGGCTCCGCCATCATCAACTTGGTGCAGCACCAGACGATGAAGAAGTCGGACATCTACCTCCTCCAGGAGCTGCTTGCGCAAAAGCTCGCAACAGCGCCCGACACCATTGCGTGCGACTGCCTCCCCGACGGCATGAGCGGCGGAAATTGCGCGAACTGCGGCTGCTGACGCGCAGCCACCCGAAAGACCCGAGCCGACGAGACTGCAAGATCGCCGCAGCTCCACGATCTAAGCGGTCCTGAGCTCACTCATTACTCGTCCACACTCTTTTCGTTGACAGATGTAAACGTAAAGAGTACAGTACTTTCTAGATACGGTTTACATATGTAAATGGAGAAGAGGCCACACGTGACGACAGCAGCAGAACTCGCCGAATCGGACTACGACATCACCGGAATGGTGTGCGCGTCCTGCGCCCAGACCATCGAGTCGGCAGTCGGCGGTCTCAGCGGCGTCGAGAAAGCGAACGTGAATCTCGCCACCGAAAAAATGCAGGTCCGCTACGATCCACGCGATACCACCATCGACGCCATTCTCAAGGCCGTGTCGGACGCTGGCTACGGCGCCACGCGCATCGACACCGCTGCCACAGCCGAGGAAACGGCCGCCCACGAAGAGGAAAAGGCGGCGCGCAAGCACAAGGAGATCAACGGCATGTGGCGCCGCTTCTGGATCTCGGGCATCTTCTCGCTCGTCGTCCTCTACATCGCCATGGGCTCCATGATCGGCCTGCCCCTTCCCGGCATCCTCAACCCCGATGCGCATCCCGCAGTCTTCGCCACCGTGCAGCTGGCTCTCATCGTCCCGGTTGTGGTGCTCGGGCGCTCGTTCTTCTCCATCGGCTTCGGCACTCTGTTGCGCGGCCATCCCAACATGGACTCGCTCGTAGCGCTCGGCTCGGGCGCGGCCATCGTCTACAGCCTGTACGGAACAATCGAGGTCTATCTCGGCAACTCGGCCTTCGCACACAATCTGTATTACGAATCCGCAGCGGTCATCATCACGCTCATCACGCTGGGCAAATACTTCGAGACGCTGTCAAAGGGACGCACCTCCTCTGCCATCACAAAGCTCATGGGACTTGCGCCAAAAACTGCGAATGTTCTGCGCAACGGCACGGAAGTGACGGTGGGCATTGACGATGTAGCCGTGGGCGACACCGTCATCGTGCGCCCCGGCGAGAAGATTCCCGTGGACGGCGCCGTCGTCTCCGGCACCACAAGCGTCGATGAATCCATGATTTCCGGGGAGTCCATGCCCGTTGAGAAGTCGGTGGGAGACGCGGTGATCGGAGCGAGCATCAACGCGAACGGCTCGTTCCGCATGACGACCACAAAGGTGGGCAAGGACACCACGTTGTCCCAGATCATCCGGTTCGTGGAGAATGCGCAGGCGGATAAGGCTCCCATTGCCCGCATCGCGGACAAGGTTTCGGGCATTTTCGTGCCCGTTGTCATCGGGCTGGCGGTTGTGGCGGGGCTCGCGTGGCTGCTTCTTGGCCAGGAATCATGGGTCTTCGCCCTCACCATCACTATCTCGGTGCTCGTGATCGCGTGCCCGTGCGCCCTGGGCCTTGCCACGCCGACCGCCATCATGGTAGGAACCGGCAAGGGCGCAGAGAACGGCATTCTCATCAAGTCGGGCGAGGCGCTCGAAGCCGCATACAAGATTCAGACCGTGGTTTTCGACAAGACCGGCACCGTGACGACTGGCGCTCCCGCCGTCACCGACGTGATTCCGCTGGGACCGCTGTCTCGTAACGACGTGCTCGCCGCGGCCGCGGGAGCCGAAATCAGCTCAGAGCATCCACTGGCGAGCGCTGTCGTTGCGGGCGCTCGGGAGGCGGGGCTCACTGTTCCCGGCGTAGAGAACGTGCGTGACTTCACTGCGATCCCCGGCGGCGGCATCACTGCGGTGATTCTCAAGGGCAATGGCGACAGCGGCAGCGATGCCTCCGGAGGCAACGCGGGCAACGGGAGCAACGGCGTCACCCCTGGAGACAACAGCCGCGCGCAACGCGTGACGCTGGGTAATCCGCGTCTCATGGAAGCGCAAGGGATTGAGGTTTCCGAGAGCGCGCGGGAGGCCGCATCACGCCTGGCGGAAAGCGGCAAGACGCCGCTACTGGTGGCTGTCGGAGCCGATGATGCCGCGCGGCTCGTCGGCATCATCGCGGTGGCAGATCCGGTTAAGCCCAGTTCCGCCGCAGCCATCCGCGCGCTGCAGAACCGCGGAATCCGCACCGTGATGCTTACGGGAGACAATGCGCGCACGGGCGCTGCCATCGCGCGGCAGGTGGGAATCGATCAGGTCATCAGCGACGTGCTGCCCGAAGACAAGGCCGCAAAAGTCACCGAGCTGCAAAAGGCCGGGGCGAACGTGGCGATGGTGGGCGACGGCATCAATGACGCTCCTGCCCTCGCGCAGGCCGATACGGGCATTGCCATCGGATCGGGCACGGACGTCGCCATCGAATCCGCCGACATTGTGCTTATGCGTTCAGATCTCATGGACGTCCCCACTGCCATTGAGCTGAGCCGCGCCACCATCCGCAACATCAAGGAGAATCTGTTCTGGGCGTTCGCGTACAACGTGCTCGGCATCCCGATTGCGATGGGCGTGCTGCATCTGTTCGGCGGGCCGTTGCTCAATCCCATGATCGCCGCGGCGGCCATGAGCTTCAGCTCGGTGTCCGTGCTGCTCAACGCACTGCGGCTGCGGTGGTTCAAGCCAGTGCGCTGAGGGCTCGCCATTTTTCTAACAGTTGTGTTTTCTAATAACCAAGGAGATAAAAATGAAGAAATACGATATTGATGGCATGAAGTGCGACGGCTGCGCCACCAACGTTCGCAACGCTTTCAGCGCTGTCCCCGGCGTGACGAGCGCCACGGTGAATCTGGGCACGAAGTCGGCCGAGGTCGAGGGAAGCTACGACGAGCAGGCGCTGCTCGATTCGCTCAAGGACACCCACTATTCCGCCACGCCGGCGAAGTAAGGGAGCCTCCTCTTCTGTGCCTCTGTATGCGTGAGGGGTCTGTTGTGCGGAAATAAATACTCCGCGCAGCAGACCCCTCACAATGTTTTTAGAGCCGTACTATTCTGAGCCTTTTACTGCTCCGCAACCACCACGTTGCGCAGCGAGCCGATGCCCTCGATGGTGACAACGGTCTCGTCGCCGGGCTTGAGCGAGCCTGTGGCCCACGGCGTGCCCGTCATGATGACGTCACCTGGCAGCAGCGTCGAGAAGCTGGAGATGAAGGCGATCTGATCGGGGATCGAGTGAATCAGGTTCGCGGTGGTGCCGGTTGCGTCTTCCACGGGCTCGCCGTTGAGACTGAAGCTGATGTGGGCATCCTTGTAATCCAGCTCGGTCTGGATCCAAGGGCCCAACGGGCACGCGGAGTCAAAGCCCTTGGCGCGCGTCCACATGGGATCGCCCTTCTGAGCGTCGCGCGCAGTGACGTCGTTGACGCAGGTGTAGCCGAGCACGTACTTCATGGCGTCTTCGCTGCTCACGTTGTGTGCGATGCGGCCGATGATGACGGCGACCTCTGGCTCGTAATTGAGATCGTGGCTCCAGCTGGGGTACACGATGGGATCGTCCGGGCCAATGACGGCCGTGGAGGGCTTAGAGAAAATCATCATCTGCTCGGGCGGAACCGGGGATTCCCAGACCCCACCCGCCATGTACTCGGCGTGCTTCTGATAATTCTTGGCGAGACCGAACACCTTGGAGGGGATGATGGGGGCCAACAGGCGCACGCCGTCAGAATCCACGGCGATGCGCTCACCGGTTGGCTTGACCTCGGCACCGGAAAGCGGGTAGCCGTCGAGCGCAACAAGATAGTCCTTGCCGTCATTCTTATCGGTCTGAACAAATGCGTAGCGGGGCTGCGTCTGGTCGCCCGCAATGAAACGTGCAATTCTCATGCGTCCAAGCATATCGCGGCGGCGTCACGGAAGCGCGCACGCATGAAATCCCTCAGATGATTCTCAGATGAACGCCCGCTCGCCGAAGATTCCAGTCCCTACGCGAACGACGGTAGAGCCCTCGTCCACTGCGTAGGCCATGTCACTCGTCATGCCCATTGAGAGATCGCGGCACTGTGCCAGCGCTTCGCCACCGGAGGCAACGAGCTTGTCACGCAGCTCGCGCAGATGCGTGAAGCCGGCGCGGATGGTGGTCTCATCGTCCACGTGAGCGCCAATCGTCATGAGGCCGGTCAGCGTCACACCGTCAAGCGCCGCGATCGCGAGCGCTTCGTCGTAGGCGCGCTCCGGGTCGCAGCCAGACTTCGACTCCTCCCCCGATTCGTTGACCTCGAGAAAGACGTTAAGGTGACGGTCGTGCGCAACAGCGCGTGTGGCGATCTTCGTCGCTTCGGAGAGCGAATCCACCGATTCGATGGTGTCCACCCAGGGGATCACCTTGTTGATCTTGTTGGACTGCAGTTGGCCGATCAAGTGGAATCCGAGGTCGTCAATTCCTGCTGCCTGCGCGAGCCTAGTGACGCCTTCCGCCTTGATTTGCACCTCTTGCGGGCGATTTTCGCCGATTGTGCGAATACCGGCGTTCAGTGCTGCCAGAATTTCGCCAACGTCGCGCGTCTTGGTGGCGGCGAGCAGGGTCACGCCAGCGGGGTCGCGTCCCACCGACTGTGCGGCGGCCGCAACCTTATCCAGCGTGCGATGAACGCCGTCGGCGATCTGGGTGACGCGCTCCTGCGGAATCGTCTCGTTCGCCAGGTCTTTGTGATCGAGGTATGCGGTCATGCGTGTGCTCCTTCTGCGTCTCGCGCACTCATACGCGCGGACGTCGCGACTAACTACTGCTGTTACTGCTAACTACCGGTATCTACTGTGCGAGGATACTCGGGTCGGTTTTCCTGTCCGCGAGGCCGGCTGCGCGGATCTTCCCCCACGAGAACTCGGGAAGCAGCTCTGCGGGGGTGCAGGGGTCGGGTTTTTTGAGGATCCCTAAGAGGTATCCGAGGTATCCCACGATGCGTTCGGGTGTGACTCCGCGTTCGCGGAGGGTTGAGAGTTCCAAACTGTGGTCTCGTTTGGCGAGACGGGTGTGCGTGGTGTCGCTGAGGAGCAGCGGAAGGTGAGCAAATTCGAGGCGGTGAGGGGCGGCGGGCGGAACAGCTGCTGAACTCGAGACGGCGACGTTCACGGATGCTCCGCCGTCAGCGACCGTGCCACAGACCTTCCCCACCCATTTCCGCACCCATAGCTGCGCGGCGGTGGATCGCAACAGATCGCGGCCGCGCACCACCTGCGTCACGCCCTGCAGATAGTCGTCCACCACTACTGCCAGCTGGTAAGCGAAGAGGCCGTCGGAGCGGCGCAGAACGATGTCGCCAAGGTCAAGCGGCAGGTTCCACGGCTGGTTTCCAAAAAGCTCGTCGCAAAACTCGACTTTTGCCCGCGGATCGTTCTGGGGAGGCATTGCCATGCGAACCGCGGGATTCCGCCCTTCTCGAGCGGGGAATCGATCGTCGACCCTTGGAGAATGGCTGTTCTCTGTGAGTTCGTCAGAAGGTGAGTTTTGCGGCTTCTGCTCACCGCCAGCCGCCAAGAGGTCACCATGGTGATCGGATTCAATGGTTGCAGCGGCGAAATGACGGCACGTGCCCGGGTACACCAAAAATCCGTCCGATTCCTGCGGAGCCGAGGCCGCTCTCAGCTGAGCTCTCGTGCAATAGCAGGGGTAGGTAAGCCATTCATTTTCATCGAGGCGCTGCTCGCCCAGTCTTCGCAACACCTGCTCGTAAATTTCCGTGCGCTGCGACTGGTACACGGGGTCGCCGTCCCAATCGATTCCAAGCCATGAGAGATCGTCCATGATCCAGCGGTCGGCGTCGGGAACGGCGCGCGGAGTATCGATGTCTTCGATGCGCAGCAGGAAACGGGAGGTCGCGCTGCGGGGAGGCTCGTCCTGCGCGAGATCCGCGGAACCCTGCGCGTGTACAGCGCCGGCTCGCGCTCCGAGCCATGCACCGAGCGCAGCGAAGGCGTTGCCCAAATGCATGCGTCCCGTGGGGCTCGGCGCAAACCGGCCCACCACGGGACGCATATCAAATACGGAAGGTACGGAAGGAAACTCGTCTGTCACATAGCCGATTCTACGGGAACGGCGGCCTTTCGAACGATCAGAAGATTCAAGAATCAGATGAAGATCTTGAACAGCGCGGCGCCCACGATGGCACCGGCGATCGGCGCGACCACGGGAATCCATGCCTCGCCCCAGCGTGAGCTGCCCTTGTCGGAAATCGGCAGGATCCAATGGAGGAAACGCGGAACGAGGTCGCGGGCGGGGTTGAGGCCAGGACCGGTGGCGCCACCGAGCGAGGTCACCAGGCCCCACACGATGAAGCCGACCACGATCGACGCAGCTGCGGGGTCTTTCTGGCCCCACGGCAGCATGAGGCAGCACAGCGCCACAAGCACCAGCAGCAACGTGCCGAAGAACTCGTTGAAGAAGTAGTTCCACTTGTTGTTCTCGGCGTCGGTGGTGGAGAAGGAGGCGAAGATGGCGTCGGCGTCCTTGGTGTCGCGGTAGTGCGGCAGGTAGGTGACGAACACCACGAGCTGGCCGACGGCAGCACCCAGCAGCTGCGCCGCCACGTACGGGAGAACCTCGGACCAGGGGAACAGGCCCATCACGGCCTGGGCGATGGTCATGGCGGGGTTGATGTGCGCACCGGACACCGCGCCGAACATGAGGACGGGGAACATGACGCCGAAGCCGTATCCCATCGCAATCACGGACCAGCCGGAATGATGGCCTTTCGTGGCCTTCAGCTCAACGTTGGCGACTGCGCCGTTTCCGAAAACCATCAGGATTGCCGTGCCGAGGAATTCGGCAGCCAGGCGCACCATGAGCGAATACTCCACCCTCTTGTTCCCTTCATGAGATTGATTGATAGCGGGCCGCGCGGCATGCTTTGCACGATCAAAAATCAGCGGATCTCAAGAATCAACGAATTTTACGGAAGTGCTGCTAGCGGCGGCCGTCACCATAGTAGCGAGAGGGGTGACAGAGGGTGTTAACACGGGGGTTCGCGTGAGTGCTCACTTGGGCTTTACGAGATTGCTCACATGACGGCCGCTCGCCGCTGCGGGATGCGATGAATACGATGTTCTGGAATTCGATACTGCGGTCCTGTTCTTCTCACGCGATGCGCGCTGTCCATTCTTCGGTCGCGAACTTGGACGCGGCGAGGCGGCGAGCCTCTTCCAGAATGGCGGGCGGGAGTGAATAGCGCTGAAGGTGCGGCGCCGTTGTATGCAGGGAGGCGGCGAGCGAAGCGATAACCTCGCGTCGGCTGAGACCGGATTGCGATTTCATCGGGTCGACGCGCTTCGCCGCCGACTTGACCGCTTTGTCCGCCGACTTCTCCTTGTTGACGCGCAGGATGCGGAGCATTTTGGTGGCATCGATGTCGTAGGCCATGGTGGTGTGGTGAAGCAGGGCTCCAGGAACTGGAGCATGCGCTGGGTAGCGGCGTTGCGCAGCACCGCCGATTTTTCCCGCGGGTGAGGAAATGTCGTTGATCGGCTCGTGCGACGCCATGATCCCAATGCTGGAGAGTCCTTCGAAAATCCAATGTTCGCAGAGACTGTAGGCGTCTTCGGCTCCGAGCCCCTTCACGAAACCCAGCGGTGTGGTGAGTGAATAGGTGATGGTGTTGCCTGGCTCCACAAACATGGCACCCCCGCCGGTGACGCGACGTACGACGCGCACGCCGGATTCTTGGGCTGCTTCTGTGTTGACTTCGTTGTGCAAAGACTGGTTGAGACCGATGATCACCGCAGGAGCCGCCCATTCCCAGAAGCGGAGCGTCGGGGGAAGATTGCCACTTGCAGTGTGACGGGCGATGACCTCGTCGAGTGCCATTTGCACTGCGGGTTCGAGCGGATTCTTCGCCGATTCGGCGGGGTCTATGAGATGAAGGCCGAGATCGCTCCATCGTTGGGCGATGAGGTCCGCGGTGAGGTCGAGGCGAGCGGAGCTAGCGAGGCGCTTGAACTTCATCGCTTGACTTTGGTCCTGATTGTGGCCCTGGTCTTGGTTCTTGCCCCGGCTCTGAGTTTTTAGCATTGGCGCACTCAGCGACAGCTGCCCCGCAAGCTCCGCTGTTGCGCGCGCGACGGAAAAGGCCATGCTCCTGGCATCGACGCCGACAAGCGTGAGATTCTCCGGGAGCGAGGAGGCAATTACGGTTTCAAGTTCAGCGAACGAAGTGCTGACAGAAAGCCCCACGAGTGAAGCGGCTGCCTTTTCGAGGGTCGCATCACTGCCATCATCGTATTCGGCATAGAAATCGCCATCGAACGCTACGCTCTCGATGAGATTCTCCCCACTCACGCGCACCGTTGCGCTGACGAGTTTGCCGCCGGGTTGCTTGAAGGAACCACGAGCACTCATTGCTGTCATAAAGGCGAGAGTACTCGGAATGGATTTCGCTGTGCACCTGCGAGGATGTGCGACGGCGATGCAGCCACACAGTCGCACAGGCACACAGCCGACGCCACAACGCGACTTTTGCGGCAAGCTTTTGAAAATTCCAGATTTTAATGCTCGCGCTTCGCGGAATCACAACAACCAAATACTTCTTTTCGAGCAGACGGAATAATCTTGCCGCAAAAGTCGAAAGTACACGGCGCACGAGCAAATATTGCATGCGCACGCAAAAGGGGCGACCAATAAATGGTCGCCCCTCAAAGAACCTAAAACACCTAAAACACTAACTTCAGAAGAACTCCGCTTTTACAGCGTGGGAGCCACAGCAGCGGCTCCGCGGCGGCGCTCGCCGGCGCGCAGCCAGATCTTTCGGATCTCGGTGGCCCACAGAACAACGGAGGCTAGCGCGATGCACTCGACCCATGCGCCGAAGCTCAGGGGAACCGTTCCGAACGCTGTGTTGAGGAACGGCACGTAGATCACCACGCACTGCAGCACTACGGACACCACGATGGCGCCCCACAGCCAGTGATTGGTAAAGAAGTCATGGAATGCGGACCGGTGCGCCGAGCGGGAGGCCAGCGCGTTGAACAGCTGGGCGAACACGAGGATGGTGAAGCCCATGGTGCGCGCTTCCACCATCTGGTGCGCGTGGTCCATATTCCCAACGGAGCGATCCGTGAAGAGTCCGCCGCCCAGGTGCATATCCATGCCGATGAGGGTCACGGCCGCCATGATGAGGCCGACGTAGACAATGTCGCCCCACATCTCGCGGTCGATGACGCGATCCTTGGTTCCGCGCGGAGGCCTATTCATCACGTCTTCGGTCTGGTTGTCAACACCCATCGCGAGCGCGGGAGCCGCGTCGGTGAGCAGGTTGATCCACAGCAGCTGCGTTGCCAGCAGCGGTACTGTGATGCCCACGGTTCCCGGCTGCGTGATGCCCAGGAATCCCGCGAAGAGAACGCCTCCGAAGACCGTAAACACCTCGCCCACGTTGGAGCTCAGCAGGAAACGCAGGAACTTGCGGATGTTGTCGAAGATTCCGCGACCTTCCTTGACTGCCTCCACGATGGTGGAGAAGTTGTCGTCGGCCAAGATCATCTTGGAGGCTTCCTTAGTCACCTCGGTGCCCGTGATGCCCATGGCCACGCCGATGTCCGCCGATTTCACCGCGGGAGCGTCGTTCACGCCGTCGCCAGTCATGGCCACGATGTTGCCCTGTTCCTGCAGCGAGTTGACAATCTTGAGCTTGTGCTCCGGCGCCACGCGCGCGTACACCGACACGGAGGCGGTCTTGGCGTCGAGCTCCTCGCCCGTGAGTCCGTCAAGCTCGTCTCCGGTGAGCGCTTCTGCGCCGCGTTCCACGATGCCCAGGTCGGAGGCGATGCGTGCGGCGGTGAGCGGGTGATCGCCCGTAATCATCACCGTGCGGATGCCCGCTCTGTGCGCTTCGGCCACGGAGTCGCGAACCTCGGTGCGCGGCGGGTCGATGATGCCCACCATTCCAGCCCAGATGAGGTGCTGCTCGATGACGTCTTCCTGCTCGGCGATGTCGATGACGTCTCCGGAGGAGTCCACGTGGACGCCCGGGATGTCGGCGAGGGAAGAGACCTCGAGAGGCCTGTACGCCTGGCCGAGTGTGCGGTAGGCGTTGGACGAGAGTCGTTCCACGTCGGAGAGGATCTGCTGGCGGTCCCCCTCGGTCAGGGGCCGCACGTGGTCGCCTACAGAGATGCGATCGCAGTAGGCGAGCAACACGTCCGGCGCGCCCTTGGAGAATACGGTGAGCTGGCCGTGGGAGGACTTGTCTGCCGCGATGGCCGACATGCGCTTGCGATCCGAGGTGAATGGCACTTCGGCCACCCGCTCGTAGCGTTCGTATGAGCGCTCGGCCTTGATTTTGCGCGCGGCAACAATGAGCGACGCTTCGGTCGGGTCGCCCACAATCTCCCAATGCTTGTCCGTTTTCGACGCGGCCTTGGAATCCTCGCTCCCCGTGACTTCCCGCAGCTGTGCATCGTTGACGAGTGCGCCCACGCCAAGTGTGATGGCGACCTCACGCTTGAGCGGTGAGTCGGCGGCCAAGTCGTTGCCGTCCGTTCCCACGAGCTGACCGTACGGCGCGTATCCGGTACCGGTGAGCTTGGTGTCGCCACTGGGCGTCACCACAGTTTCGACGGTCATCTCGTTGCGAGTAAGCGTGCCGGTCTTGTCAGAGCAGATGACGGATGCCGACCCCAGCGTCTCCACCGAGCTGAGCTTCTTGACGATGGCGTGGTGCTTGGCCATGCGCTGCACGCCGAGGGCGAGCACAACGGTGAGGATGGTGGCCAGTCCTTCGGGAACTGCGGCGACGGCGAGCGAGACGGCCAGGAGCAGCGAGTCGATGACGTCGGAGGTGGAGTGGAAGCCCTGCGAGATGGCGAGCACCACGAGCACGAGAACCGCAATGGCGCAGACGGCGAGGCCGAGGATCTTGGAGACGCGCTCCATCTCCTTCTGCAGCGGGGTGGTGTCGTCTTTGGTCTGGGACAGCATGTCCGCGATCTTGCCGACCTGGGTGTTCATACCGGTGCCGGTGACGATGGCACGGCCGGTTCCCTGCGTCACGGCGGTGCCGTTGAAGATCATGTTGGTGCGGTCGCCCAGCGCCTTCGCCTTCTCGAGCGTGGCGATGGCTTTGGCGACGGGCACGGATTCTCCGGTGAGCGACGCCTCGGCGATGCGCAGGGACGCAGAGGCGAAGAGGCGACCGTCGGCGGAAACGGTGTCGCCTTCGCCCAGTACCAGGATGTCTCCGGGAACGATGTCTGCCGTGGGAATGCGGGAGATCTGGCCGTCTCGCAGAACCGACGTCGTAGGAGCGCTCATTTTCGCGAGCGCGTCCACGGCCTGCTCCGCCTTTGCCTCCTGGATGTAGCCGAGGACGGCGTTGACAATCAGGATGAGCACGATGACGATGGCGTCGAACGGGACGACTTCGCCCTGGCCGGGATGATTGGCCTTTTCGATGAACCACGCGATGAGAGAGATGACGGTCGCGGCGAGAAGCAGATATACCAGGGGGTCGCGGAATTGCGCGAGGAATTTTTTCCATGCGGGGACGGGCGGAGCACTCTTCAGCGCGTTGTGACCGAATTGTTCCAGACGACGCGCGGCCTCCGCCGAGCTCAGGCCCGTGTCGAGGGATGTACTGAGCGTGGACGCCACTTGCGAGGCGTCCAGAAGCGAGGGATCAGCGTCAACTGAATCG
Source organism: Bifidobacteriaceae bacterium (assembly GCA_022651005.1). GTDB lineage: Bacteria > Actinomycetota > Actinomycetes > Actinomycetales > Bifidobacteriaceae > JALCQC01. The sequence goes on along the minus strand of JALCQD010000003.1, from coordinate 311,775 downwards.
AACGCGCCTGCGGAATTCTCGAGAGAATTCTTTGGCAACTGCTGCTCTTGTGGGGACGGAGAGGTCATAAGTCCTCCTCTTGTCGGCCGCGGAGTAGTCAGTCAAGAGGTCTCACACGTGTGCGAGATCCGCGTGACTGCGCGGTTAATGTGATGGGCGCGGGCACAGGATTGCACCGCGCGACATATTTATTTGTGCCACTTTACCAACAGATTTATCACGACACTATTCCCAAACATGATGAAGAAAGGGCATGCCGTTAAGAAAATCTCGAACGCCCCCCGTTACCTCTACGATGGAGTAAGAGATGGAGTTCGGAACGAAGGAGCACCAATGGGCAATGATCCGATGAATGACTCTCACGACAGTCGCGTCACCGGCGGCAACGGACCAATCGAATCTTCCACGCCTCAAAGTCCAGTGCCAGCACAGGTGCCCGGCCCCGCACCCGCCCAATCGAGCGATTTTCTCCGCAACGTCACGCCCATGATGCCTCTGCGTGCCTATGGAGTGGGCGGCGCACCTGAGATCATCACGCGCAGCCCACTCGCCATCGCCGGTTTGGTGATCGGCATCGCCGCCCTCGCAATGTTCTGGACGCCGGTGCTCAATTTCATTATCTCTGCAGTTGGCATTGGTGTGAGCATCGCGGGAATCGTCGACGCCTCCCCCAGAAAGCAGAAGACCGGACGCGGAATGGCCATCGTCGGATTGGTACTGTCCATTCTTGGCGTCATCGCCGCCATTGTGATGACCGTGCTGGCCATGAACGTCGTCGTTGCGAACATAGGTGCCTGAGGCTCTTCTTTCGCACCTTTGCCGATGATGCCAAAAGGTGCGAAAGAGGAAGAGAATTCCTAGATCGTTCAAGCCCCCTCCTCACACGCTGTGAGCCGTCTTAAAAGACAAATTGGGCACCATGAAACGTAGAAACGGTGAGAATCTTGTTAAGCAACGGGTTTCATACCGCCAACGGCGCCATGAGCTTGTAGTGTTTTCAATGGTTCAATCGTTGTAAAGAGGTATGTACGCCACACAGCAACGACGGGCACAAACAGCGGAGGATTCATGAGCGTATTAGACCGTTTCGAGAAGAGCGTAGAAGGCGCCGTCAATGGCATGTTCTCGAAGTTCGGCTCTAAAGACCTGCAGCCCGTTGACCTGTCCAGCGCCCTGGAGCGCGAGATCGACGCCCAGGCTATGCCAGTGGGCCGCGAACGCACAGTTGCCCCCAACGAGTACCGCTTCGAACTTTCCACCCCTGACTTCGATCGCATCGAGGGCTGGGGCTCCGAGGCGCTGGCCAACGAACTGGCCGACAACCTCACCAAGTACGCCGAGAGCCAGCACTATGCCTTCGTGGGCCCGGTCGTTGTGATCTTCGAGGAGAATCTGGATCTCGCCAAGTCCGATTTCCAGCTCACCTCCGAGTCCGTTCAGGGCAATGCGGCGCCCGTTACCGACAAGTCCGAGTCCAAGGACTTCCCGGTCCTCGAGATTTCCGGCCGCCAGTACCTGCTCACCGCCACCAAGACGGTGATCGGCCGCGGCTCCATGTGCGACATCGTGATCGACGATCCTGGCATCTCACGCAAGCATCTCGAGATCGACATCACGAAGAACGGTGTCATTGCGCGCGATCTCGGTTCCACCAACGGCACGTACGTCGAGGGACATCTCGTTCCAGCGGCGACATTGTTAGACGGAAACACAATTACAATTGGTCGTACGCGTATCCTCTTCTGGGCCTCCTCGGAGCCGCAGGACTGAAGGAGTGACCGCGAGGAAGCGGGAGTATGACCGAACTTACATTTGCAATCCTGAAGTATGGATTCGTCATCGCCCTCTGGCTTTTTGCCTGGATGGTGGCTCGATCCCTGCATCGCGATATCACCGCGTACCTGCCGAGTTCAAAGCGGGCGCGGGGCAAGCGTAAGCGCAATTCCAAGGATTCCGTGATGGTGGGGGCCTCAAATTCGGGGTATGCCGCACCTCCCGTGCATGTGGCTCGCGACGCTTCCGCAGCGCAACAGCAGGCGGCACAACCGGCTCCTCAAGTCTCTCCGGGACGTTCTGCACAATCAGGCCAATTCGCAGCTGTGCAGCCGAGCGTGTTCCCCGAGGGTGACGCCGACGCGCCTCTTTCCGGTGACGGCGAGGGCGTTCAGAGCCTGGCGAATCTCGCGGCGTCCGTCTCGGGCGGCTACGGCGTGGCCGGAGCAACAGACGATGCGAACGGTTCCTTCGATAGTCCTCTCGCTCCTTCCAACGGCAATGATTCCATGCCCACCATGGCAGTGGGAGCAGGCGGGGCGGCAGGCGCACCAGCAAACGCGGGAGCGGCTCCTACCCTGCTGATTGTTATCGACGGCCCCCTTGCGGGCGCGACGGTTCCCCTGACCGGTCAGCCGATTACCCTGGGGCGCGGAACGTCGAACACCGTGGTGCTTGACGACGAATTTGTCTCCTCATCCCACGCGCGCGTCTTTCAGGATCCGTCGACGCGCCAGTGGATGCTTGAAGATCTCAACAGCACGAACGGCACTTACGTCAACGAATCGAGGATCAACGGGATCATGTCACTTCCTGCCCGCGTTCCCGTGCGCGTTGGTGCCACCACCTTCGAGCTGAGGTGAGCATGGCCGAGCCCGAACTCTCCCTTCATTCAACAGCCCTCAGCGATGTGGGCTACGTGCGCGCAAACAATCAGGATTCCGCGTTTGCGGGGTCGCATCTCATCGCAATCGCCGACGGAATGGGCGGGCACGCAGGCGGAGACACCGCGTCGACCATCGCCATCCGTACGCTAGCGCACTTGGAACGAGCAGAGCACCGGCAGAATATTGCGGGCACGGCGGCGGCGCTGGAGAAGTCAATCCTCGCCGCGCATGACGCCATTGTGGGCAAGGCGAAGAAGGAACACGAGCTGAGCGGCATGGGCACCACCGTTGACGCGGTGGCGTTGGTGCGCGGGTATTGGGTTTTGGCGCATATCGGCGATTCGCGCGCCTATTTGCTGCGCGGCGGCAAGCTCATTCGCGTTTCCAAGGATCACAGCTACGTCCAGCATCTGATTGACACGAAGCGCATCACGCCCGCAGAGGCGAAAAACCATCCGCAGCGCAACGTGGTGATGCGCGTGCTGGGTGACTTTGACATCGATCCGCATCCCGATATCTCCGTGCGCGTGGCCGCGCCGGGAGATCGCTGGCTCCTGTGCTCCGATGGCCTGTGCGGCCCCCTCGAGGACGAGACCATCGCAGAGGTGCTCAGTTCCACCATCGACCGCGAGGAATGCGCCCAGCAGCTCGTCAATATGGCGCTCAAAGCCGGAAGCACCGACAACGTCTCCGCGATCATCGGCGATGCCGAGGTCGTACACCACTCCGGGCCGACGATTCATCGCGGCCCCGCTGAATCGCACATGCTGCAGGTTCCTCTCGTGGCGGGAGCCGCTGCGGCGAACCTGTCGTCCATAGCGGACGTGGTGCACCGCGCCGTCGCCTCCGCCCCCAAGCTGCGCAGCGAGAAGACGCCCGCGCAGAAGGCCGCGGAGCTTCTGGATCACGCGGACGCCGTGGACGATCCGCAGGTGCAGGGTGCGTTGGGAATCGACCATCTCAGTGCCGATCAGCGCATCGTCGAGCCGAGCACGGACCAGGAGGAGGATTCTCCCCTGCCCGACACCGGCGAGATTCCCATCGTCACCAAGTCCGACGGTTCCGTGTCCACCAATCCGAGCGACCCCGAAGTGGTCGAGGCCGTGAAGGATCACGCAGCAGAAGAGGCGCAGCGTGATCACAAGCACAGAGTGCATCGCCGCATCGCCAAGCTCATCGGCGTTGTCGTTGTGCTCATCGGCCTTGTAGCGGGAGGCTACGCCGGGTGGAACTGGTCGCAGAGCCAGTATTACCTGGGCTCTTCAGACGGGGTTGTGGCCATCTATCAGGGCGTCCCCACCAACGTGTTCGGATTCCAGCTTTCGCACAAGATCAAGGACACCACCACTGAGATTTCATCGCTGCCAAAGTCGTGGCGCGATCAATTGGCGTCCGGCATTGCGGCCGATTCGTATCAGGAGGCCGTCGATCACGCGACGGTGATCGAGAAGCAGGCCGAGGCGTTCAAGAAGAGCGCGGACGGCACCTCCAGCAGCAAGACTTCCTCATCTACGGACACGACCACGAGCAAGTCCGCGTATGTCCCCGGGGCCGCCACGCGCCACGCGCCCGCCTCCTCTGAGGTGAAGCGCGCATGATCCTCCAAAAAATCCGTCACGCATGGCTGCTCATCGCGGCACTGCTCGTGGGCTTCATGGCCTTCTGGCAGATGATCGTTCGCGTGGACGGCACCATGACCGCCCGCTATTCCACCGCGCTGGGAGTCCTCGCCGTGCTGGCCGTTGTGCTGGCGATCCTGCTGGGATACCGTCTGCCGTTTAGCGCCCAGGCGATTCTACCCTGCATCGTGCTGCTCAGCGCCATCGGCATCACCATGATTACGCGGATTGACTTGGCGCAGATCCAGAACGGCATGAAATCAGACGTGGGCATGCGCCAGATCATGTGGGTGGGAATAGCGCTCGTCGTGTGCGCGGTGCTCGTGATGGTTCTGCGCGACTACCGCAAGCTGCGTCGCTTCTCCTACACATCCATGATCATCGGCATCGTACTGCTGCTCTCCCCCATGGTTCCAGGGCTCGGCACCGAAATCAATGGGGCACGCATCTGGATTCACCTGGGCTCCTACAGTCTGCAACCCGCCGAATTTGCGAAGCTCTTCCTCGCCATCTTCTTCGCGTCGTATCTGTTCGATCATCGCGACACCCTGGCCGTGGGCGGGCGCAAGGTGCTCGGCATCCGCTTCCCTCGGCTCAAGGACTTCGGGCCGATCCTCGTGGTGTGGGCCATTTCGCTGGGCATTCTCATCGTGCAGCACGATCTGGGCACGTCCCTTCTGTTCTTCGCCATGTTCGTCGGCATGCTGTACGTAGCCACGGGGCGGGCGAGCTGGATTCTCATCGGCGCCGTGTTCTTCGCAGGCGGAGTGGTGGTGGCAGCGCGCCTGTTCTCAAACTTCGCCAACCGCGTCCAAATCTGGCTCGACCCGTTCAGCCAAGCCATCTATACACGAACCTACGGCGGCTCCTACCAGGTGGTTCAGGGCCTCTTCGGCATGGCGACGGGCGGACTCATGGGAACCGGGCTCGGCCACGGACACCCCTCCATCACCCCGTTCGCCAATTCAGACTTCATCTACGCGTCGCTGGGCGAAGAGGTGGGCCTCACCGGACTCATCGCCATCCTGGTGCTGTACTTGATCATCATCGGCGCAGGCTTCATCACCGCCATGAAAATCAAGGATGGATTCGGCAAGCTGCTCGTCAGCGGCCTCGTTTTCTCCATGGCCTTCCAAGTCTTCGTGGTGGTGGGTGGCATTACCCTCGTCATTCCGCTCACCGGCCTCACACTGCCCTACATCGCTGCGGGAGGCTCATCGCTCATCGCGAACTGGCTTCTGGCGACGCTCGTGCTCATCATCTCCAACGCCGCCAACAAGGTGGAGAACGACGACGGCATGAGCGACACCACATTCCGTGTGGAAGCGGTCAAGGCGCTCAAGGCGAAGGAGGCGTGAGGATCCATGAATAAATCGTTGCATCAGCTGTTCATCGCCGTGCTCACGCTTTTCGCCGTGCTCGCCGCGTCCACCACCTACATCATGACGGTGCGCGCGAACTCCCTCAATCAGGACACCCGCAACACCCGTGCGCTGTATCACGAATACGCCGTTCCCCGTGGCGCGATCCTCGCCGCCGACGGAACCGTGATGGCCCAATCCACCGCGTCAAAGGACGCATTCGAATACCAGCGCACGTACTCTGCGGGCTCCATCTACGCGCCCGTCACCGGCTACTTCTCCATCACCAACCGCGCCGACCGCGGCATCGAGGCCTCGCAGAATTCGCTGCTCAACGGCGAAAACGACAGCCTGTGGCTCGAAAAGATCAAGGCCGTGTTCAAGGGCGAGGACAACAAGGGCGCCACCATCGAGACGTCCATCGACACCAAGCTGCAGAAGCTGGCCTACAAGGAGCTCGGTTCCAAGGTCGGCGCCGTGGTGGCGATCGAGCCCTCGACCGGCCGCATTCTCGCCATGGCGAGCACCCCTAGTTACGATCCCAATGCTCTTGCCACGCACGATACCAAGTCCGCGGCGGCCACCTTCACCAAACTCGTGGGCGAGAATCCAAGCCCGCTGCTCAACAACGCAACCTCGCAGCTCTACCCTCCGGGGTCCACGTTCAAGATTGCCGTAGCGGCAGCCGCACTTGAATCTGGCAAGTACACCACCTCCACGCAGGTGTCGTCTCCGAATTCCTACACGCTTCCGGGCACCAAAACACAGCTGGTGAACTCCGCGAACCATGGGTGGAACGCCTCCACCAAGATCTCCCTGAGCGATGCCTTCGCATACTCGTCCAACACCGCCTTCGCCCAGCTCGGCCTCAAGGTGGGAGCGGACAAGATCAGCGACATCACCAACAAGCTCGGCTTCGGAACTTCCATCACCGTGGACGGCTCCGATACCACTGGCCGCCCCATGAAGGCCGTGGCGTCGAAGTTCCCCACAGGCCAAACAGACGACAAGCTCGCACTGGCGTCCATCGGACAGGGCGACACCGTGGAGACGCCGCTGCAGAACGCCATGATCGCCGCGGCTGTGGCCAACGGCGGCAAGCTCATGCGCCCCACGCTGGTGGACCGCGTGCGCAGCTCGGACTTGAGCGTCATCTCCCAGACTTCGCCGTCACAGTACTCGCAGCCGTTCAGCTCGGACACCGCGAAGTCACTCACGTCGATGATGGAATCGGTGATCACCAAGGAGTACCCGGGCCTGCAGATTAGCAGCAGCGTCAAGGTGGCGGCCAAAACCGGCACCGCACAGACGGGAACCAATTCCACGCAGGACGGCTGGATCACCGGGTTCGCTCCGGCGAGTAATCCCAAGATCGCTGTGGCGGTGGTGGTCCACAATGCCACCACATATGGCGGCAACACCGCGGGGCCGATCATGAAAGCCATCATGGAGGAGTACCTCAATGAGACTCATTGAAGGCCAACTCATCCATAGGCGCTACCGTCTCGATCAACGCCTCGCCCAAGGCGGCATGGGAGAGGTGTGGAAGGCGTACGACCTCGAACTTGGCCGCGACGTCGCCATCAAGGCGCTGCGCGGTGATCTCGCGGTGGATCGCAACCGCCTGCAACGCTTGCGGGCAGAGGCGCACAACTCCGCCAACCTCGCGCATCCCAACATTGCCGCGCTCTTCGAGTACTACGAGAACGACGGCATCGGCTTCCTCGTCATGGAATTTGTGGACAGCAAGTCGCTGGCGCAGATTTACAAGGAGGAGGGTACGTTGAGCCCCTCCCGCCTTCTGCCAATTCTCATCCAGACCGCGCGCGGCCTCTACGTGGCACACTCGCACGGCGTGATTCACCGCGACGTGAAACCCGCCAACATCATGGTGTCCGACTCCGGCGAGGTGAAGATCACTGACTTTGGCGTCTCCTATTCCACAAACCAGGCGCAGATCACGCAGGATGGCATGGTGGTGGGAACCGCCCAGTACATCTCCCCCGAGCAGGCGCAGGGCGAGCAGGCAACCGCACGTTCTGATATATATTCGCTGGGAATCGTGGCCTACGAGGGAATTGCCGGGCACAGGCCCTTCACGGGCGCCACGGCCGTCGATATTGCGGCCGCGCAAGTGAACGACCCTGTGCCGCCGCTGCCTGATTCCACAGAACCGGAACTCGCGCGCTTCGTCATGTCGATGCTCGAGAAGGATCCCATGCGCCGCCCGCAGAACGCCCTGGACGTCTCTCGTCGGCTCAGCCGCATCGAGCGCGACATCCTCGACGCGGAAACCGGGTCCTTCCCGGCGCAAAAGGCCGTGGACCGCTCGTCGGGAAGAAGCCAGGGCCACCCACAGGCACGGCCGGGAACGCCCGTCATCGCACGCGGCGAACAGAGCGGCCCCCATGGCACCCGCGGTGTGCATATCAGCGCCGAGCCGCCGGAACCGCGCGAGCCGCGATCCATCCGCAGCTCACCGCACAAGATGAAATATCACATTCATACTTCGCTGAACACTTCACACGCACACATTGATAATCCACTTGAGGACAGCAGGGACGACAGGAAAAGAGGTTCGAGATGAGGCAGAATATCCCGGATTCGCTCGCGCAAGGGCGCTATGAAGTCGGCGCACTCATCGGGCATGGCGGCATGGCAGAGGTGCACCTTGGCACGGATACGCGCCTGGGACGTCAGGTGGCCATTAAAATCATGCGCTCCGATCTCGCCAGCGACGCTATCTTCCTGTCGCGCTTCAGGCGAGAGGCCCACTCGGTCGCCATGCTCAACAACCCCAACATCGTCTCGATTTACGATACGGGCGAGGAGCCGCTCACCAGCGACGGCGGCGCACAGGAATCAGTGCCGTACCTCATCATGGAGTACGTGAAGGGTCAGACCCTGCGTGACATCCTCAAGGAGAACGGGCCGCTGAGTCAATCGGACGCCGAGCAGATCATCGTGGGCGTGCTCAACGCACTCGAATACTCGCATCGCATGGGCATCATCCACCGCGACATCAAGCCCGGAAACATCATGATTTCCGATCAGGGCGTGGTGAAGGTGATGGACTTTGGCATCGCCCGCGCGCTCGACGACTCGGCCGCCACCATGACGCAGTCGCAGGGCGTGGTGGGAACCGCGCAGTACCTCTCACCCGAGCAGGCGCGCGGTGAGAACGTCGACATGCGCTCCGACCTGTACTCGGCCGGCTGCGTGCTCTACGAAGTCCTTACGGGTCGTCCGCCGTTCACTGGCGACTCCCCTGTGGCAATCGCCTACCAACACGTGTCGGAAGTGGCGACGCCACCGTCCGCGCTCGTGCCGGGCTTGCCCAAGATCTGGGACTCCGTGCTCGCCAAGGCTATGGCGAAGGATCGCCAGAACCGCTATGCCACTGCCGCCGAGTTCAAGCGCGACATCCTGGGAATCATGAATGGCGGCACCGTTTCCGCGGCCGCCTACAATCCGCTGACGGACCTCGGCAACCTGCGCGCGCGCAAGGAAGAGGAAGCCAAGCAGACCGAGCTCATGCCGGCAACCGCCACCGAGGCGACGCAGGCCTTCAACCCGATTACGGATTCCGCGAGTCCTGCCGCGTCTTCTGCTGCCGGCGACCTCAGCCGGGCCGCACAACGCGACGCCGCGCGCAAGAAGAAAAAGAAGCGCACCATCATCGGCATTGTGCTGGGCGTCATTGTGCTCGCGGCGCTCGTAGCGGCGGGATTCTACTTCTTTGGGGGCAGCACCACCGAGATGGTGACCGTTCCCACCATTACCGAAGAGATGAGCGAGACGCGCGCCAAGGAGAAGATCGAAGCCGCCGGATTCGTGTATGTGCAAGAAACCGACTCCGACTCCTCCAAGCCCAAGGGAACTTTCACCAAGCAGACTCCGGCAGGCGGCAAGAAGGCCGCGCAGGGCTCCACCGTGAAGGTGTGGTTCTCCTCTGGACCTGCCGACGCCACCATGCCAGACGTGTCGGGGCTGTCGCAGTCCGAAGCCAAGTCGCAGCTGGAGAGCGCGGGCTTTGACGTCGGCTCCACCAGCTCCGAGGACTCGGCCACCGTGGCCAAGGACCTCGTGACGCGCACCGATCCCGCATCGGGAACCTCGCAGCCCAAGGGAACCTCCGTGATTCTCTACATCTCCACGGGGCAGACCTCCGTGCCCAGCGTGGCAGGCAAGCCCGCGGACGAGGCCAAGTCCATTCTCACAAAGGCCGGGTTCTCCATCACAGTGCAGTCGCAGAGCTCCGACACCGTGGCCAAGGATGATGCCATCGGCACAGATCCCGCCAAGGGAGCGACCGTGGAGCAGAAGTCCATGATCACGCTGTACGTGTCTACCGGCAAGGATCAGGTCACCATCCCCTCGGGTATGGTCAACCAGTCTCTTGCTTACGTCCAGGGTCGTCTCGGTACGGACGTCACCATCAAGGTGACTCCCGCTGATTCAGCCAGCGACGTGACAGCTGTTGTGACGGCCATCAAGTCCGGGAATACGGATCTGGCAGACGGCGGAAAGGTCGACAAGGGCGCTACTATCACGCTCACGGTGAAGACGACCGACGCCTCCGCCGACAGCTCGACGGATGGGACCACGGCGGACAACTCGTCTGACAATAATTCCCAGTCATCAACGGATTCCCCTAACGGGAACGCGTCGGGGAACTGAGAAGTTATTTTTGGGGGGAGTCTTTCGCACCTTTTCGGTCCATTCCGAAAGGTGCGAAGCAAGGTGCGAAACGCTCCTACACCAACGCACTCTCCTCGCTCGGTCCCCATGCCGGAGCGGCCGCGTTGGGCAGGTACCCCTCGGGAAGCGCCGGAGCGGGCGTGAACGTCGTTGTCATTTCATACGGCGCGCCAGAATGAGCGCTGATCGTGAGTCCGTGCACCATCTCGAGGACGTTGAGGGACATCTCCTTGCTGGCACGGTGCGCACGCCCCGCGCGAATGGCCCACACCATCTCAGCAGCGCCCACGCCGCGCGACTCATCAAGGAAGCCATGCGTGAAGGGCAGCGTGAACCACTCCTGCTGTGGCTTGCGAATTCGCACCTCACCGTTGGGGATGTTGGGGTCTCCCATGCTCATGACACCCTTGCTCCCAAAGACCGTGAAGTACGGCTGCTCGTTGATGAGGGAAGAGCCAGTGAAGTTGACCGTCACCAGCGCGCCCGACGCAAACTCGATTACACCCGCCACCACGTCGTCCTCGGTGAGGTTCACCGTTTCGCCGAAGTGCGGCTGGTCCAGACGCATGCGTGTGCGCTGCGTTGCAGACAGGTGGGAGAAAGCCGTCACGCGCGTTGCTGGCCCCATGAACGAGGCGAGCGCCGTGAGATGGTACACGCCGTAATCGAAGGCCATGGAACCGCCCGGACGCTCCAGGAACGGAAGCATGTCCGCGTAGACGCCGATGTTACGGTTGACGGCGATGGTTGCCGATCGAATCGTTCCGATGAGATCGTGCTCCATGGCATACCGGGCTGTCTGCACGCCGCCACAGAGGAAGGTGTCGGGGGCAACGCCCAGACGCAGTCCCTTGGCATCTGCGAGGGCCACGAGGTCACGGGCCTCCTCGAGAGACACTGTCATGGTCTTCTCACTGAACACGTGCTTGCCGTGCTCGAGCGCTTCCTTGATCACCGCGTAGTGCGCGGCGGGAGGGGTGAGATTGATGATCATCTCGATCTCGGGATTCGCAAGGATCTCCTCCCAGCTCAGCGACGCGATGCCGAAACGCTCTGCCTGGGCCGCCGCTTTCTCGGGATGGTGGTCGTAGCAGGCCACCGCCCGGATGGCTTTGAAGCGTCCCGTCAGATTCGACAGATACGCCGTCGAGATGACACCGCAGCCGATAACAGCAACCTTCATTGGTTCTACTGGCATGAGTTTCCTTTGGTCAGAGCTCTTAAACCCTACAGATTTACAGCGCCTCTGCCGCGACCTTCGATACGTTGGGCACCAAACCGGCTGATTTCTCAATGGCGTTAGATTGGCCGCACATGGCAAGCCAGTTAGCGAAGAGGCGGTAGCCGCCCTGCGTCATCACGGATTCGGGATGGAATTGCACCGAATACAGCGGCAGGGTGCGGTGCTTGATGCCTTGGATGATGTGGTCCTGGGTCTGCGCGATGACTTCCAGCTCTGCGGGCATCGTGGAGGGCTCCACGGCCAGCGAGTGATACCTGGTGGCCGTCATGGGGTTGGGAACGCCCTCGAACAGCCCGCCGTCGACGTGGTCAATGAGACTCGTCTTCCCGTGCATGATGGTGGGCGCGTGGTCCACGGTTGCGCCGTAGACTTCCGCGAGCGCCTGCAACCCGAGGCACACACCGAGCATGGGCTTGGACTGCGCGGCACATTCACGGATGACGTCTTCGGAGCATCCCGCCTCCTGTGGTGTTCCGGGGCCGGGGGAAATGAGCACTCCGTCCGCGGCCTTGACGGCGGCGGAAATCTCGGCGTCGCTGAGGGCGTCATTGCGGTACACCGTCACATCGGCTCCCAAGGTCTTGAGATACCCCACGATGGTGTACACGAACGAATCGTAATTATCGATAACAAGAATCTTTGCTTGTTCACTCATCACAGCCCCCATAGTTGTCATCACACACTTCCACCCAGCGTACTAGCCCACTGCCACGTAGTTCGACGCCACCTGCAGGAACGGAACGTTCGTGGCCAGCCAGGGGAAGCCCCATTGGAACAGTGCCACCGTGCCGATGAGCGCCAGGATGATCATGAGGATCCACCGCACCGGAGCGATACCCGGATGATGGCGATAAATCCAACCGTACATACTCGCCGAACGCATCTCGTACTTCGAGTACTTGCGAATGGCGGCCGCCGACGCGGACCGCGACGCAGGCGCAGTCGCACCAGCCCCGCTCGCAGAACCACTATTGCGGACTGCGTTCTGCGCGGCTGCCAGCGCTTTGCGCGCATGGCGGCGCGTGGCCGGATACCTCCACACCACAGCACCTGCAATATAGATGATGGCGTAGGCGACGATGAGCCACAGCAGGATGGTTGTGAGCGGTGGAATCTTGCTCGTCAACGTCTGATTGTCGTTCTGTGTGAACGCAACGGCGCCATTCGTGCCCTGCGACGCCAGCTCCTTGGGGATACCGTCGGAGACCTTGGCCCAGTAGTCAAACTCTCCGTAAGTAATCCAGCGGTGAGTCGCCGTGGTGTACCTCGGCTCGCAGGTGGTGAGCGTGATGAGGCGACTCGTGGGAGTCTGGCCCGGATGATGCGGAACGGGAGCCACCACGTCCACCTCGGTCGGCAACACAATCTCGTGACTCGTGTAGTGATACACATACCAGTACTTCTGCGTGCGCACCACAATGGCGTCGCCCTTGACGAAATCGGGGACGTTGCCCAGAGGCTCACCGTATCCGGAGCGATGGCCGGCAACAGCGAAGTTGCCGAGTTCTCCGGGCATTTGCGACGTTGGATAGTGCCCCATACCGTGACGCGCCAGCTGATCCGCCGTGATTCCCTGCACTATGAGGCGCTTCCACTGCGATCCGAAGCGCGGAATATAAATCTGGCCCACCACGGCGCCGTCTGCGGGCGCAGCATCTACCGGAGGCGTGCCCTTCTGCGCCTTGGCGATTTTATAACTGCCGTTCGCCTCTGAGGGATCGGTCCATGACGTCTGCTCGGCCTGCTTGTCCTGCGTCTGCTCAGATACAACTCCAGTCCACCACAGCTGCCACAGAATATAGAGGGCACATACCACGGCGAGAGTGAGGAACAGCTCCCCAATGACGCCCACGACGGTTGTCAACACAGAACGCTGCTGCTTCTGAAGCGATGCGAAGGACGTCTGATCGCCCGAATTGTCCCGTGAGCCTCGAGGACTTATTGAAGTCACTTTCTCTCCATCTCCCTCTTCATCTCCTGCATGCCCATATGCTCCACGTCGCTCACTTCACCACGGACGCATATTTCAGCGTCTGAAGCACTGCGGTGGTCTTGGGGAATTTTAGATTCTGCGACACCTTGAGATCCCATCCCAGGCCGTCAGAATCCACATACTGCTTGTAAATGATAATGGCCTGCGACGTGTCCAGGGCGCTTTGCATCTCATCCGTGGGTCCGATGGCCGACACGGTATAGGGCGGAGCGTACTGCTTTCCCTGCAGCAACAGCACGTTGCCCACGCAGCGCACGGCCGTGGTGGGGAGCACTCGCTGATCCTGAATCATCATGGATTCGGCACCGCCCGCCCACAGGGCGTTGACCACGGCCTCGAGATCCTGTTGATGCACCACATAATCGTTGACGTTGGTGTCGGAAAGGCTGGAGGACGTCTCCGCGTCCTGCCACAGCGGGGAATCAGAAAGCGTCACGGTGAGACCGGGGCCGGAATAGGCGGGCAGGACGGTGGCACCGGACTCCTCGCTGGAGGTGTCGTCACCGGTGGCGGAATCATTGCCCGACGCGGAAGAATTTGAGTTCTCGTCAGATTCGGTGCTGGCGGAATTCGAGGAGGTCTCGGAGTCCTTATTTGTGGTGGTGCTGTTATCGGTATTCGTTCCGAGCGTCTTCTTAAGCGTTTCGACCTGAGAGCTGAGGTCCGTAATATCCTTCTGCAGCTGATTCACGTGCTTGGCGCGCTCCTGCAGGAGTCCCTCGGTATCTGAGCTCATGGTGGTGGAGCCATTGGAACGAACATTGAGGACGAAGAGGTAGCCGGCCACTGCGCAGATGAGCACCACGATGAGACTAGTCACTGCCGTCTGCCTGGCGCTTCTCCTCTTGCCGTGCCGACTCATCGCACCTCCCTGAGGCCGTGTAACTGTTGCATAGCTGTGTCGCTATCTCCCTCGTCCAACACTAGCCGGTACTATGTCTATGTAGTTTATCGAAGGAGACTAAGCCCATGGCTCAGAAAGAAGACGGCACCGCAACCGAGAAGGTCGACGCCGACGAGCTTGAGAACACCGCCGCACAAGGCGAAGCGGACGCTTCGGCTTCCGACGCCGATACCGTCGCCGCTACTGCGGACGATGAAAAGACGACTGACTCCGAGCGCGACCCCGAAGAAGTCTCCCTCGAAGAAGTACAGAACATCCTCAATCGCGACGCCGATTCTCGCGACCTTCCCAAGAGCGTGCAGAAGCTGCTCAAAAGCGAGCAGGAAAGCACCAAGCGCGTCGAAGAGGCTGTGAAGAAGACCAAGTCGAATCCCCGCTGGTTCGTTCCCTTGTTCTCCGTGCTGCTGGTTCTCGGCCTCGCATGGGTTGTTGTCAACTACATCACCGGCGGAACGTACCCAATCCCCGGCCTGGGCAATTGGAACCTCCTCATTGGCTTCGGCATCATGATGGTGGGCTTCCTCATGACCATGTGGTGGAACTGAGCGCTCACACTCACTTTATTTTCACGCCGCGTCCTCGATTCACTTTCGTAATGAATCAAGGGCGCGGCTTTTGCGTACTCGTTTCAGCCACCCTCTGATGCCGGGCCGAGCGCTCGGTGCTTCGAGATCAATCCCACCGTCAGGCGCTCTCGGCATATTTGGTGGATAACTCTTCTCGCTCACCCACATGTAGTGGTGAACGTCAACAGTGTTGGATAGCGGCGTAGATCTGTTGAAAAATGGGGGTTTCCGTACTAGTTATGCACTGTTTTCCCGGAGTTATCCACAGCCTTTTCCACCGTGGTGGATAAATTACACAGCTGTAGTTACACAGAAGGTAATTTACTCAAGGACCACTGCAATTCCAACGATTTTGCAGCGTCTAAAGTTTCCCACATGATGCCTCTGCGAACACTTGTACCCAAAGTTTTCCACAATTGTGGATAACCTCTGCACACTTTTACACAGCTGTGAAAATCGGCGAATCGTGCACATTGTGAATTCCTGTGGATAACTTTGGGGATTACGAATTACAGGTATGCGCCCAGAAGTGCGTTGATTCCCGCGGAGCACCACACCATGACGACCGCCATAACGACCAGCAGTATCAGGCTGAACATCCACGTGCGCGCCGTGAGGCTCATCTTGCGCACTCCTGGCGCCCGCCACATCAGCAGCAGCGTCAGGATTCCTCCCATGACGAACCCGCCGACGTGCGCCTGCCACGCGATATTCGGGTAGAAGAACGGCATGGCGAAGTTGATCACCAGCAGAACGATCATCGATCGAATATCCACGCCCGTGCGGTGATACACCGCCAGCAGGGCCGCGAAGAGGCCGAAGATGGCTCCTGAGGCTCCGTACGCTGACACGGCCAAAGCGCCCGTCGACAGCGGTGCCAAGCGGGACCACAGCATAAGTCCCATGCTGCCGCCGAGGCCCGAGATCATGTACAGCGCGAAATATTGCCAGTGTCCAAACAACTTCTCGAGCATCGGCCCCACCATCCACAGGGTCAACATGTTGAACCCGATGTGGAAGATCGACGTGGAATGCAGAAACATCGAGGTGAGAGCCGTCCAGGGGCGCAGCGAAAAATACACTGGGGCGAAGGATCCGCCGTTCACCAGCACCGAAAACACGGTGGGTGCCAAAAACCTCGTCACAATCTCCACCAGCCACACCGCAACGCAGATCAGGAGGATGGCCGTGGTGATCACAGGCCCGCCATTACGCCATTCGTAGGAGATTCGTTTCTTGGAGAAAAGATCGCGGAGCGACGTTATCAACGAGGAGCCACCGTTACTGAAGAAGTGTTGTGCCATATTGACCACTCTATTTCATCTTTTTCAGGTAACTGCATGCAAACACCGAGTTGAGGCAATACTATTGGTACAAAGACGACCTGCATATGCGCAAGTCGCACAAGGGTAAGGAGCCAGTATGGAAAACAAATCCGGAAACGGTTGGAAGTTTTTCGCCCTGCTGTTCGGCGCATTGCTCGCGGGCGCAGTCGGATTCTATGTCTACAAGCAGCAAAACCCCGAGTATGACCCATGGGAAGAGCCGTGGGAAAACAGCTCGTCACCGGTTGATCTCGGATTCGACGACTCGGACGACGATGACGAAGACGAGGATGACGACGCCGCGGCCGACGAAGCCGACGCAAAGGACGACGAAGAGAAGTAGGTAATTCTCTCCTCCAATCGCAAGAGGGGTGGCTCCACACCGAATGTGGAGCCACCCCTCTTTTATGTCTGTTCCCATCGCACTCGGCAATCAATAATCACAGAGTACAAAACCGATATAGCCGATAACCCTTGACATCACAACGATATTAAACCGCGTGTTTTTCGCACTCGACGCTGAATAGTCGTCGAGTGCGAAAAACACGCAGAGATCACAAGCTACTTCAGCCCTTGCGTCATCCACACGCGATCGAGATAATCGCGGATGGAGCGGTCCGAGCTGAAATAGCCCGAACGCGCCGTGTTGAGCAGCGCCTTGCGCGCCCATTCGTGCTCGTCGCGATACTGGGCCTCAATCGAGCCCTGCACGTCCATGTACGCACGGAAGTCGGCAAGCGCCATGAAGCGGTCGTTGTTCAGCAGATCATTCACGAAGCCGGAGAATACGGAACGATCGCCGTCGGAGAACGCGCCCGACGCAATCATGTCGATGGCGCCCTTGAGCTGCGCATCCTCCTCGTAGTACTTGCGCGGATTGTAGCCGGCGGTCTCGAGCGCCGAGACCTCGTCCACGTCCATGCCGAAGAGGAAGAAGTTCTCCGCGCCCACTCGGTTGCGGATCTCCACGTTGGCACCATCGAGGGTTCCCACCGTCAGTGCGCCGTTGAGGGCGAACTTCATGTTGGACGTTCCCGAGGCTTCCTTGCCCGCGAGCGAGATCTGCTCGTCGAGGTCGGTGGCAGGGATGATGTGCTGAGCTACGGTGACGTTGTAGTTGTATGGGAAGATGACGCGCAGCTTGCCCTGCACCGCCGGGTCCGCATCGATGACACGGGCCACGTTGTTGATGAGCTTGATGGTCTCCTTCGCGAGTGCATAGCCGGGGGCGGACTTGGCGCCGAAGATCACCGTGCGCGGCACGAAATCGGGGGCGGTAACGTCGATGCGTCCCGCCTTGATGTCCGCGTAGGTGGCGATGACCTGCAGGATCTTCATGGACTGGCGCTTGTACTCGTGCAGGCGCTTGATCATGGTGTTGAACATGGAGTTCGGATCCACGCTCACTCCGTACGTTCCCTGATACCACGCCGCGAAGTCCGCCTTGTTGGCGCGCTTGACCGCAGCATAGCGGTCCACGAAGGCATCATCAGAGGCGAGTGCCTCCAGCCCCTGCAGCTTGTCGAGATCGCCGAGCCAGGTGTCGGTTCCCAGACCTTCGGTAATGAGGTCGGAGAGACGCGGATTCGCCAGACGCACGAAGCGCCGCGGCGTCACACCGTTGGTGACGTTGGTGAACTTCTGCGGGTACACGTCGGCAAAGTCCTTGAGGACGCTTTCCTTCAGCAAGTCGGAGTGCAGCTCGGCCACGCCGTTGACGTGGCTGCCGCCCACCGTTGCGAGGTAGGCCATGCGTACTTGAGCATCAGCAGAATTGGCGGACGTGACGTCGCCGCCGTCTTCAGCACCCGTGTACACGCGCATGCGCTCCACGGTCTCGGGGGAGGCGCCGCGCGCTGCCTCGTCGGCCGCCGCTTCCCTGCTGATACGCGTGATGATCTCCAGGTGTCTGGGCAGCAGATCTCCCAGCAGCGATGCCGGCCACACCTCGAGGGCCTCCGGGAGCAGCGTGTGGCAGGTGTAGTTGAACGTCTTTTGCGTGACGCTCCACGCGGTGTCCCAGTCGTAGCCGTACACATCCATCATGAGGCGCATGAGTTCCGGGATGGCGATAACCGGGTGCGTGTCATTGAGCTGGAAAGTGATCTTGTCCGGCAGCGTGGTGAGGTCAGGGTGCTCCTGCCCCGGGTAGAACAGGGAGATCGCGTCGGCCAGCGAGGCGGCGGCGAAGAAGTACTGCTGTTCCAGGCGCAGCTGCTTGCCCACGAGGGTTGAGTCTTCCGGGTACAGCACTTTCGAGATGTTCTCGGCCGCGGTCTGCGCCTTCACGGCGCCGTCGTAGTCGGAGCGGTTGAAGGTGGCCAGGTCGAATTCGTCGAGCGCCTTGGCAGACCACAGCCTCAGCGTATTGACGCGGCCCGAACCATATCCGGGCACCATATAGTCGTAAGGCAGGGCGCGCACACCCCATGCGGGCTTCCACGTCTTCTTGCCGCCGACGCCCACCTCAACTGTGCCGCCGAAGTGAACGATCTGGGAACGACGGTAATCCGCCTGCCCCCAAGGATTGCCGTTTTCGAGCCAATAATCCGGCTTTTCGATCTGCGAGCCGTCGGCCCCGAACTCCTGGCGGAAAATGCCGTACTCGTACCGAATGCCATACCCGATCGCCGGAACCGCCAGCGTGGCCAGCGAATCGATGAAGCAGGCGGCGAGACGGCCAAGGCCGCCGTTGCCCAATCCGGGCTCGTACTCGGCGTCTTCAACCTCGCGCGGGTCGAAGCCAAGCTCCGTCACCGCCTCGTCGAATTCATGCGTGAGCCCGGCGTTGAGGATTGCGTTCGGCAGCTGCGTGCCCAGGAGGAACTCAGCGCTGAGGTAGCCCACGGCCTTCGTGGAGCCTGCGAGAGTGTCTTCGCGGGTCTTCACCCATTTGTCGACCAGGCGGTTGCGAACCGCTGTGGAAGCGGCAACGTACATATCGTCGACGTTCGCCTCTTTGGGAGTGACGCCGCGTGAATACCGCAACGCCGCGATAATGTCATCTTTGAACTGTTGAGTGGTGGTGTACTCGCTCACGATCGTGCTCTTTCTGTGATGCCCTGCTGAGCGGATACGTTTCCTGCGCATCCGACAGAAACCCAGCCACTGGCCGAACTACCGACCGTGCATCATGAGCTTGCTGGAGTTCCCGCCTCAGAGCCCCACCCGTTCCTCTCCGCGTCCTTTGCGAAGTGGCAGGCAAGCGCTCCTCTACGCTCAACCACGTGCGCATCTAACGTTGCGCGCGTCTTTCCATTATGACCGAGACCGTGCAAACGAGCAAGCAATAAGCGGACGGCGTGGCGATATTTTCGTTGCAATTACTCGTTTTCATTGGAATGACAACGATTGCAGGAGAAGGGAGGAGCGACGACGGCGTGGGATCCACCGATTGCCCACTTACGCAATGGCGCTTTAATAGTGCCCGAGCAGCTCGTACCGGTGGCGGCGGCAGACCGAGAGAAACTCCGTGTCTCCGATGAAGACGTCGTCGCCCTCCTCCTTGTAAGCGTTTCCTTGCCGCAGCACGTGCATGGTGGCCTTGTGCTCGCAGAAGGCACACAGCGTCTTGATCTCCTCGATCTTGTCCGCAAGGATCAGCAGCGCCTCAGACCCCTCGAAAAGAGTGCCCTTGAACGTCGTCTTGAGGCCGTACGCGATGACGACCACGTTGTATCTGTCCACAAGCTGCGCCAGCTGCTCCACCTGGGCGTGTGTCAGGAACTGCGCCTCGTCCACGAGCACCACGTCCACGGTGGCGAGAGCACCCGCCGTCGAGAGCGCGTCTGTGGCCGTGTCAGCGTCGACGATCTCGTCGGGAGCGGAGGGCACGGAGGGGGCGGAAGGTACCGCCGCAGCAGCGAGCGCCTTCTGTGCGGCGCGTTCCTGCCGCTTGGCGTCGGCGACCACGAGTTCGAGCATGTTATCGCCTGCGTGCACCTGGATGGCTGGTGCCTCCATCCCCTTGATGCGCGCCTTGATTTTTCCGCCACTTCGGGTGTCGAGCGACGGCGCCAGCACCACGGCTCGCTTATTGAGCTCGAGATAGTTGTGATACACCTTCAGCAAGTCGATCGACTTGCCCGAGTTCATAGTTCCGAAGCGGAAATACAGTTTAGCCATGGATGAGTTGCCCTCCTGAACGCCCTTGAACGAGAGTACGCTACCGGCGCTGCAACTACCATGGTCACTATGCCAGTTTTGAAATCATCGGATATCGAGGGCGCTCGCCAGGATTTTCTCGCCTGTTGCGAGGCGTTGCGGAAGGCTGCGGCGGGGCAGGGCGGCGCAACGCAGCCTCTTCCGCTGACCGATCTCGTTCCCGCAGCGGACGCCGTGCCTCCACGCCGCGTGATGGCGATGGCTGTGCGCTACACGCTCTATGTGCTGGAGAGGGTGGCCCCCGGGCCGGGAGTCGAGGTGCGCATTGCGCCGTACGCTGCCGTCAAGATTCTGGAGGGGCCGGCGTCGGATCCGCATAATCTCACGCCGCCGGATGTGATCGAGCTCGAACCATGGGTATGGATGCGATTGGCGTGCGGCATCACCACGTGGGTGCAGGAGAAGGCCGCGGGGCATATCAGCGCCGTGGGCGAGCGGGATGATTTGTCGCGGTTGTTGCCGATCGAGGCGTAGGGCCAGGGCCGTGGCCTCATAAATTCACAGTCTCATAAACGCACAGTCTCATAAATTCACAGCCGCACATAAAAATTGCCGCCCACTCCCTGGTGACGGAGGAATGAGCGGCAACGTTTTTTGGAGCAGCGGGTACGCAACAAACCCGCAGTTTGATGATGTGCGAGCGCTCTACCCCTTCACGGCGCCTGCCATGATGCCCGCAACCAGCTGACGGCCGGCGAAGACGAAGAGCAAAATCAGCGGGAACGTCGTCAGTACCACACCGCCCATGATGATGGTGTAGTCCGTGAAATACGCTCCCTTGAGATTTGCAGCCGCCACGATGAGCATGCTGTTCTTGTTCGGCCCCAGAATCAGCATGGGCCAGAAGTAGTTGGTCCACTGCGCGATGAAGGTAAAGAGGAAGAGCATCGCCGCCGCCGGACGTGCAGCAGGCATCGCCACGGACCAGAAGGTGCGGAGCATTGACGCACCATCGACGCGGGCCGCCTCGATGAGTTCATACGGCAACGCATCCTGCAGGTATTGGGTCATCCAAAACACTCCGAACGCTGTAACGAGTGAAGGAATGATCACTGCCCACAACGAGCCAAATAGGCCGGCTTTGTTGGCCATGATGTAGAGCGGCACCACGCTGAGCTGCTGCGGAATCGTCATTGTTCCAATGACGAACACAAACAGGAAACCGCGCCCACGGAAACGCAGCTTTGCAAACGAATACCCTGCCAGCGTCGAAAACAGAACCGTTGTGCACGACGTGAAGGTAGCCACAAAGAGCGTTCCACCGAGAGCCTGCCAAAAACTGATGGCCCCAAAAGCTCTCCCGATGTTGCGGAATAACGAACCGCCAGGTATCAGTGCTTCAACGCCATACTGGGTGGAGGTGCTGTCCTGAGAAGCGATTGACAGCGCATAATACAGCGGCAACAAGAAGACGAGGATGACGATGACCAGAATGGCATAGCTGCCCCACCCCGGGCTCCTGCCCTCGGATGTCACCGCGAGATTGCGCTTCCGCGCGGCCGCTCGCGCCACCGATTTTCCATACACCTGTTCCATAGCAGGAACGCCAAGTTCCTTCTGCCCATTCGTCCCCAGAATGTCAGAGGACTGCTTTTTCTGTTGATTGTTGAGCATCGACATCGTCAGGCCCTCCCCTTCTTCTTTTTGGACTTAGCCTCACCGCTTGTGGCAAGCCGTTGCGTCAAACAGAAATTGAGGATTGCGATGGCCACGATGATAAGGAAAAGGATCCACGCCACCGCTGCCGCGCGGCCGAGATTTGGCTGGCCGATCGTCACGTTATTAAAGCCTAGATTCCACAGATACGTTGAGACCGTGAGATATTGCCGGTTGGCTCCCCCATACCCCGAAGTGCCACTGTGGAACATCTGAGGCTCGTCAAAGATTTGCAGACCACCGATGGTGGAGGTGATGATGACGAAGATGAGAGTGGGCTTCAGGAGCGGCAGCGTCACTGAGAAGAAGGTGCGCACCTTACCGGCTCCATCCACCACGGCTGCCTCCGTTAGCTCGTGCGGTATCGCTTGCATGGCCGCCAGGAAGATCAGGGTGTTGTAGCCGGTCCATCGGAAGTTCACGATGGTGGCAATGGCGATGTGAGACCAGAACGGCGTCCCGTGCCACATGATGGGGTTCATTCCGAATTGCTGCAAGAGAACGTTCAGCGCGCCCATCTTGTCGGAAAAGATTTGAGAAAAGATAATACCGGCGGCGCTGGGAGCAACAATATAGGGAAGAAGAACGCCCATGCGCCAGAAGGTTTTTGCTTTGAGGTTTGCATTGAGCACCCACGCTAGCCACAGAGCAATGATGATCTGGGGCACAGAGCTCAAAAGGAAAATCGAGAACGAATTGCGCAACGCATCCCAGAAAGCAGGCTGGTGGAGAACCCAACTGAAGTTGCCAAACCACGAGCCGACGGACCCGCTGCTGCCACACGTCGCACCGCACACGGCCAGACCAGAATCCCCGGTCAGGGTATTGTACTGCCGCATTGCAATGTAAGCCGTGTAGAACAGCGGGAACAATCCAACAACTGAGAACAACAGAAAGAACGGAGCTACATAGAGATAAGGCGAGGCTTTCCACTCAAACCTGCCCAACCAATTACGAACCTTGCCAGGTCCCGCGTTCGATGACGTCGACACCTTGGTTTTTGTAAACGACACGAATCTCTCCTTCGTTAGGAATACGGGATCACTTTTGTGAGATAGAAGCCGGCGGGAAGTCGGTGAAGGGTGACTTCCCGCCGGTACTTCCCGTCCCTAGGAGAGGCTCTTTACATCATTCGTCCACTGCTTCCAGGCCTGATCAGCACTCTGTGACTTATCCACATCGAAGCGGTTCAGCGCGTCAGCCAGCTTGGTCTGAATGTCGAAATACTGCGCTCCCTTGTAAGGAACAACCTTGATGGCGTCCGAACGGTCGGCGAAGATCTTGCCCACGGGCGCATTGTTGAGGAACGCATCCTTCTTGTCTGCAACCTTTGCGTCCTTCTGCGCGGTGGGAGAGCTCGGGTAGTTGGACGCTGCTGAGAAGACGGCGACCTGCTGCTCGGGAGCCGTCAGCCATGCAACGAGCTTTGCGGCCTCTTCCTTCACCTTCGAGTCCTGAGGAACAACGAGGTAGGAACCGCCCCAGTTGCCGCCACCGCCGGGGAATACATCAGCGATATCCCAACCCTTGAAGTCGGCACCCGCATTGCCCTTGATATTATTGACCAACCAAGCGGGGCACAGGGTGGTGGCAAAGCCCTTATCGGACTTGAACGCAGCATTCCAGTCATCGGACCACTGGGCCAGATGAGCGGACTGGCTCTGCGTAGCTGTCAGCTGACCGTAGGCCTTCTTGATATCGGGGTTCTGCGTGGCAATGATGGTGCCATCCTTCTTGACGTAGGACTCTTCGATCTGATTGACCATGCCTTGGTACACCGCGCTCATGGAGTCATACCACGGAAGGCCAGTCTTCTTGGTGTATTCCTCGCCCGCCTTGAAGTACGAATCCCACGTTGCGCTATCTCCGCCGATCCACTTTGCAACGGCCTCACGGCTGGAATCGAACCCAGCCTTCTTGAGGAGGTCAGCACGGTAGCAAATACCCTCAGGGCCGGAATCCGTTCCTGCGCCAATCAGCTTGCCATCAGCGGACTTCGCGGCGGCGACCTTCCAGTCGGCCCAATCGTTGCCGGACGTCGCGGACGTCAGATCGTAGAACTTGTCGGGGATTGCCATGATGGACGGCATCCAGTCAACCTCAGTGGCATAGATGTCATAGGCGCCGGAACCCGTGGAAATTGCCGTGTTGAAGGCTGCACGAGCATCATCGGAAGACGCAGCGACCGTCGGCTTAATAGTGACGTTCGGATGCTCCTTCATGTATTTCGTATACAGATCGGCGCCCGGAGCCGTGTCCGAGTTCTCACCAAATCCGAAATTGTTGAACGTTTGAATTTTAATAGTTACTTTTTCATTTGAGCTCGTCGACTTCTTGGATGCTGTGGAGTCGCTTCCACCACATCCCGCAAAGCCAACCAACATGGCTAGAGAAGCCATCGTCGCTACTACTGCCTTAGTTTTCATATACTTCTACTCCTTGCGTAACACAGCATTGTGTAACTCTCAGGGATGGGAATACTGCTTTGTACTCCCGCATTTTTGGAATCGCTTCCAAAGATGTTCTCACTATATTACGAATTTCGATGGAACACCAAAAAAAATGAGCACCCGGTGTAAGGACATTCTTAGAAATAGGATTCTGAAAGGAAGAATCTGCGCCAACAAGGCGTGAAATTACGCACTTTTCCTCAAAATAAGAGGGACTTTGAAGAGCTGCTTGGACAGCTCGTATTCTCCATCTTTGAGAAAACCAGCCATCATCCCAGCCGCTGCGGAGGCCACCTTGTCTATTGGCTGCGACATCGTCGTGAGTTCGGGATTTACCGCCTTCGCAGCATCAAAGTCATCAAAGCCGATGATGGCAACATCATCAGGAACCGATTTGCCTCTCTCCGCGAGCACTTGCATGGCGCCGGCGGCAATCTGATCGGAATGAGCAAAAATCGCGTCCACGTCAGGAACTTTCACGAGAAGCTGCGCCATTGCTTCCTGCCCCTGCTCCACAGAGAATTCTTGCGTCGTCACGGCTTCCTGCAGACGACCTGACTCTTTCATCGCAGCCGAGAAGCCGGCCCCGCGGTCAATGCTGGGTGCCATCTCGCGCGGTCCTCTGATCTGAGCAATATGCTGCCGTCCCAACGATATGAGGTATTGAGCCGCATCGTAGCCACCCCGGAAATTATCAACGTCAACATATGGATAGTGACTTAATCCCTCCGGAGGCCTTCCCACAAAAACAATGGGAATGTTCAGAGAACGAATGGAGCGCGTGAGGTCATCAGAAGGATGGCAACTGGCCATGATGATTCCGTCGACACCTGTTTTCTGCACAAGCCCCTTGAAAAACGCGGGATCCGTGGGATCCTCAAGAATCAATGCCCCCAGCAGCCCTTGTGTATTGAGGGACACTGCCAGCTGACTCACCAGGATCGAAAGAAACTGATCCCTGAAGATGAACTCCGTGCGCTCGGCCATCACGATAGCTATTGTGTTGGTGCGACCTGTCGAGAGATGCTGCGCTGCGGCACTCGGGACAAATCCCAATTCTTTCGCAGCAATTCGTACTTCATTCTGCGCTTTCTGAGAGGCAGACCCACCGGTGAGAGCTCTCGACGCGGTAGCCATGGAAACGCCTGCTCGCAACGCAACTTCACGAAGTGTTACTGCCTTCGATTTATGTCTCATGCTCTCAGCGCCTCCGATCTGGAATGACACCATTGTCTTCTGACGCTTCGTTATGGAAGCGCTTCCAGACACATTCTATAGCCTATTTTCAGTCACACCTACTTTTTGCCGCCCTTAGGATAAACCACGTCTGTGTCGCGGAAAAGTATCTGTCTCGAAGCGCAATCTCTGTGAGCTGGCGGCAGGGGCACACCATCACGCGTAATAACAAAATGGTGTGAAGCACAGCTCAGGCTGTGATTCACACCATTCCGAAATAAATCGCTATGCGTAGTAAATAGCTCTGCGCTACTCGGCCTTCTTGGCGACCTTAGTAGCCTTAGCGGTCTTCGCGGCCGTTTTAGAAGCCGTCGTCTTAGTAGCCGCCTTCTTCGCAGCAGGCTTCTTAGCCGCTGTCTTCTTGGCAGTGGCCGCCGAGGTCTTCGATGCCGATGCCTTCGACTTCGCGGTCTTCGTGGTTGCCTTCTTCGCAGAGGCCTTTTTTGCTGTGGTCTTCTTGGCGGTGGGCTTTGTCGCAGCTTTCTTGGCCGCAGACTTTTCCGCACCCTCCGCCTTCGGCTCAGCGGCCGACTTTGACGCGACACCCGCCGAGGCAACGGCCGCCATCGGATTCGGTGCATGCGCGGCAGGCGCGGGCTTGCGTGGCCCAGGTTTACCCTTCAGCGCTGAAGGTACGGGAATCGGAATCGGCTTACGAACCGGCTTCTCACCCTGCTCCTTCTGCTCTGCCTTTGCCGCGGCTTCCGCAGCCCACTGGGCATACTCGTCCAACTCTTGATCGTGCTGGATCTTTTTGTCTATTTCGGCAAATGCGTCTTTCTGCGGTGCAGCTGACTTATCTCGATTCGACAATTCTTTTGCAAGCTCGTCGTAATCAGTGTCAGTAGTGAGGTATTTGAGCTTACGAGCGATTTTTGTCTGCTTAGCCTTCTGACGTCCGCGGCCCATCCGACCCCCTTCGTCAGTCCTTGGTTGCTCTGAGGCAACACTTCTATTTGCTAGTTCACCATGAAGAGATTACCACTCTGCGTTGTCTTTAAAGTCTTTTACGATAAAAGCGATAATTTGAGCACAGGTAAAGGACCCTTCATGACTTCGCAAGATGCACAATATACCGCGGCTGGAAACGAGCTGAGCGCAAGCTTTCTGGCGGCGAAGAAGCGGTCGGATGCCACACTGAGCGAGCTGGAGGCCAACCCCGGAAAGTTCCGCATGCTCACGGGAGATCGTCCCACCGGACGCCTGCACCTGGGTCATTACTTCGGTTCCATCAAGGGCCGCGTCGAAATGCAAAACCGCGGCGTCAACACGAACATCATCATCGCCGACTATCAGGTGATCACCGACCGCGACACCACCGAGCACATCAAGGACAACGTGCTCAACATGGTGCTGGACTACATGGCCGCGGGCATCGACCCCAGCAAGACCATGATCTTCACCCATTCCGCCGTCCCCGCAGAGAACCAGCTGCTGCTGCCCTTCCTCTCACTGGTCACGGAGGCCGAGCTGCACCGCAACCCCACTGTGAAGTCCGAGATGGAGGCTTCCGGCCACGCGCTCACCGGTCTGCTGCTCACCTACCCGGTTCACCAGGCATGCGACATTCTGTTCTGCAAGGCCAACGTGGTGCCGATCGGCAAGGATAATCTGCCGCACGTCGAGATCACCCGCACCATCGCCCGTCGCTTCAACGAGCGCTACGCGCCGAAGAATCCCGTGTTCCCCGAGCCGGCCGCAATTCTGTCCGATGCCCCAGAGATTCCCGGCCTCGACGGTCGCAAGATGAGCAAGTCCTACGGCAATTCCATCATGCTGGGCGCAACCGCGGAGGAGACCGCAAAGCTCATCAAGAAGTCGCCGACCGACTCCGAACGCCGCATCACTTTCGACCCCGTCAACCGTCCGCAGGTCTCCGCGCTGGTGACCACCGCGGCCCTGTGCACGGGACGCTCCCCCGAGGATATCGCCAACGAAATCGGCGACGCGGGCGCGGGCGCGCTGAAGAAGTACGTGACAGAGACCGTGAACGAGTTCCTGGCCCCGCACCGCGAGCGCCGCGCCGAACTTGCCAAGGACATGGATTCCGTACGTGACATTCTGCATGACGGCAATCGTCGCGCCAACGAAATCGCAGAGCAGACGCTTGATGAGGTGCGCTCGGCTATGGGCATGAAGTACTGACGTCCTGACGCCCTGACGCCCTGACGACGCAACCGTTCTCATGCGCCTCAATTCGCACTTGATGACTCTTAATCATCAAGTGCGAATTTTTATAAGCAATCGAATCGTTGGAATGACTGCGATCTGACGACTACTGCTCTTACGCACTTCGTGACTATAAGGCGTCGAGTGCGTAAAAGGGCGATAAATAGACGATAAAAGAGGACGCGCTTCAGTCGCTTCAGTCGCTCTTGAGGCAGAGGTTGGTCCACGGATCCAGGGTCACGGGCGCGGTGGCGAGAACCTTGAGCGTTGCCTCGTCTAGGTACTTCTTCTGCACGATCGCCTCGAGTACGAACTGATTGAACCAGGAGTCAGAGGCTACGAAATATCCGTCCTTGCCAACGTCCTTGCCCCAGCTGTTCTCGATCTTCCACCGGTCGGGAGCGCCTGTGGCATCGAGGTTCACACCCATGAGCGTCATGGCGTGGTTGCCTTCGGCGTCGCGGTATTCCAGGGAGCGACCCTTGTCGAAGCTGAGATCAGTATCGAAGAGATCTGCCACACGAACTGTAGCGGGATCGAAGATGCCCTCGTCGCGCAGCTCATATTTGGTGCAGTCGCAGGCGAACCAGACGGGATGGCCGTCCTTGAGCTGGGCAACGATGGCCGCCTTGATGACGTCCATGCCGACGTTGGCGAAAATTGAGTCGTCCTGGTCTGCCATGTTGCCGGAGCGCGCGAGGCGATAGCGCTTTCCGTATGGCGTGGCGGCGGTTGGCGAATCAATGAGCGATACGAAATCATCGAGATCGACGCCAGCACCCTCCGCACCGACGTACTTGTCGTAGAACTGCTTCGGAGTGATGCCGTGATCCTCCAGCAGCTTTCCGTCCTTGTCGTGCATCACGAAATCGAAGGTCTTCGGCGGCTCTCCCAGGCTGATGGCGAGGAGCCGATAGACGGCCTCGAGCTGCTGTGCCTTCAGAGCGCGCAACTCGTCGACGGTCTTTCCTGCTTCGGCCTGCGTGCGCAGTTCCAGCGCATCCTTGCGCAGCAGTGTCTGCAGATATTGGGTGAAGGCTCCCGAATCACTAGAATTCTTGGACTCTGGGCTGGCGTCCTTCGGCACAAGACCATACTTGCGCACCAGACCAGAGAACATGTCCCAGAAGCCGCCGTCGCTGGCCACGTCTTCCATGACCCATTCGAAGCGGCGAGATTCGATCGACTCGTCGAGTGTGGCAAGCACGCCCTCGAGGAAGTAATTCGACTTCTCGAGCTTGTCATAGAAGAAGAGGAAGCTCTCGGAAAACTCGAAATCCTTGAGATTCCAGCGGTGAATCATCTCGTACCGCAGCACGTTGAGGCCAGAGAACATCCAGCAGCGGCCGGAATGCTTCTGCGCGGTGATGGAGCCCTGCTCCAGTTCGATCGAGAAATTCTGCGGGAGTGCGCGCACGCCGCGATAGTCCGTGGCGGCCTTCAGCACACCGTTGTTCGTGGCGGCTGCCGCGGCAACCGTATTGGCGCGCTGAGCGCCAAATGCCTCGGAGTAATGGGCGAGACCCGCCTCCGTGAGTCCCTTAGCCGCAGTGTTTTCAATTGATGTCATGCCAACTCCTCGTTCCATCCGCAAGCGCCATAAAAGCGCCATATTCTGAATCTGATGCGAACTCTACTCGGCATCCGCGCGATTCCTCTGGCCGTTAAACACCCCACGCGTTCTCACACGCCCCGCACTCCCTCACACGTCATAGCGCCACTGCGGATCGGTGATGACGCGGGCGAACGCGAGGCCGATCGGCAGGCACAGAATCACCATGATGGCGCGGAATCCCCAGTTGAGCGCGTTGAGCGTGGAGAACTGGCCCAGGTAGAACACTGCTCGGTACATATAAAGGCCCGGAACCATGATCACGATGGAGGGAACCGTCAGGCAGATGCGGGGGAATCCCCACGACGGCGACAACATTCCGTGACGCACAGAAGAGCGCCATGCCGTGGCCAGGAGCCCGGCAAGAAGCGCGCACAGGAACGCGGCGGCCTCGGGAGGCACGTTCCAGAAGTCTTGGATCTCCAAGCGTAGGGTATCGGCGATGGCACCGATGAAGGCCGCCACGAGTGCCATGCGCTCGGGCGAATTGAAGAGGATCGAGAAGCCCCACACACCGACGAAGGCAGCGAGGAACCGCAGCCCACCGTTGAGCCACGGATCGAGGCCCAGGGGCGGGAAGCCCTGCGGGTTCAAGCGCACAAGGCGCGCCACCGCCCACGCGCCCAACGTTGAGACGCCGATGATCGACAAAGCGTAGGTGAGGCGCTGGATGCCGGAGGGGAAGTCGAGCTTGGCGATGTCAAGGCCGCCCGTAACGAGCGGAAAGCCGGGGATCACGAAGAGCATGGCACCGATGTAGGCGGTGTCGTGTTCAAGTGCCGAAGGATCCATGAATCCTATGAGCCGCAGCGTTCCCACGCACACGAGCGCGGCCACTGCCACCGAAACCATCGAGACGAAGAACTGATTGAGATGGTGCGCAAACATGCGCCGCCGCAGCCAGTGGCCCACGCCGGCACCCATGAAGGCGCCGATGATGTCGTAGAGGCCGCCACCAAGCAGGAACACGAACGCGCCGCATGCGAGCGCCGATGCGAGGCCGGAGAACCATGGTTTGTAGAGCGGTTTTTTGTGGTCGATGGCGTCGAGACGCTCGTGGGCTCCGCGCACGGTGAGGGGCCCGCCGGTCACGTCGTGGGGATGCTTGGAGTAGACGGAGTTCTGGCCGAGCTTCACGTTGAACCAGTCGGCGAAGTGCTCGAGCTGCCAGATGCGCCATGTGTTGACGCCGGTGGTGGGAAGGTCCACCACCTCGGTGAGGCGGTGCGCGCCGTCGGTGCACGTGGCCTCGATGTCGGTGAGATTGACGTTGGCGCGGGTATGCACGCCCAGGGGGTAGGAGATGCGGTGCATCATTTCGCGGACGCGGTAGCTGCCGGTGCCGCTGGCGAGATCCATCATGCCGACGCGTACAATGACGCTTGATTTTGCGGCGATGCCCGCCTCTTCGATGGGCTTGTCCTCATCGCGGATGATGTCGTCCATGTCGAGCGGGATGGCGTGGGTGTGTGGCAGGCTCACCTGCACGTGAGCGGCGCCCTTGAGCTCGGTAGATTCAGCGGCTTGGGTGGCCTCAGAAGGCTCCGCTGCTGGCTGCGAGGCGATGGACGAAAAATCGTGAGAATCGGGACGGGGATGCTCGTTTTGTTCTTCGATGTCGTGCAAGTGAGCGAATGGCCGCCTGAATCTCACGTGTCCTCCCAATTCGTAGCGCACCTCCACCCTACTCACGGGGCCTTACCCGTCTGTTAATACCGCGCAGAGCCCCAGGAACGCCACGTGTCACATTCAGGGAGGTGTTACACAAACTCCGAGAAAGCGACCTACACTGTACCCGACAGCTGCAATCAAAGGCTTTGGGCCTGGGACGGCCGACACACATAACTGCGGAGGAGCCGTAGAAGTCGGTAGACAGGCAACCTGAGGGAGTGGCAAGGAGGTCAATTTTATGGCGCAAGAAAACTCGCAAAATACGAATTCAACGCCTGTTTCAGAAGCACATGAAGCTTCGCGAGAAGAATCAATCACCGCTGCGGACGCCGCAATCGTAAATTCCGGCACCGGCACCAAGGGACCCGAAGAGCGGGGCGTTCCCACCAATCTCAAGCACGACATGGACTTGTTCCTGCGTCTGCTGCAGACCGTTCTGGGTGAGTATCGTCCGGACATGCTCGAAAAGTTCAATGCCCTGCGCGATGCCTCGATCGAGGCCAGTGCAGAGGATTCCGGCGGAATGCTCAAGGATCCGAATCCGGATCGCAACGGGCTCGAAGACGCAGTCAAGATTATTGACTCGCTCTCCGTCGAAGACGCTCAGCAGATTGCTCGTGCTTTTGCAACATACTTCCACTTGGCAAACCTGTCCGAGGAGCATTACCGCACCTCTGTTCTGCGCAACCGCGAACAGAACGTGCCCAAGCACTTCGACACCGATCCCGTCAACGAACTGACGGGCGCCTACAAGAAGCTCATCTCGGAGGTTGGCCAGGACAAGGCCCTCGAGCTGCTCAACAAGCTCGAGTTCCATCCCGTGTTCACCGCGCATCCCACCGAGGCTCGCCGCAAGGCGGTCGAGGGCAAGATCCGCCGCATCGCCGACCTGCTCGAAGAGCGCCCCTTCCTGGGCGGCTCCGATCTGGCCGAGAACGAGCGCAAGATGCTCAACGAGATCGACGCCCTGTTCCGCACCTCGCCCATCGCGGCGAAGAAGCCCACGCCCGTTGAAGAGGCCGACACCATTCTCGACATCTTCGACAACACCCTGTTCGACACCCTTCCCAAGGTGTATCGCCGCTTCGACGACTGGGTTCTGGGAGACAAGGCGGGAACCGTCAAGCCGGTCTGCCCCGCATTCTTCCACCCCGGTTCCTGGATCGGCTCGGACCGCGACGGAAACCCCAACGTCACCGCGAAGATTTCACGTCAGGTGTCTCACAAGTTCACCGACCACATGCTCGAGAAGCTGGAAGAGGCCACACGCGAAGTGGGCCGCAACCTCACTCTCGATACGCGCACCACACCGCCGTCGCACGAGCTGCGCCGCGTGTGGAGCCGCCAGCAGGAGATGAGCGAACGGCTGACCGACAAGGCCGCCGTGATCTCGCGCTCCGAGCTGCACCGCGCCGTGGTTCTGGTTCTCGCGGACCGCATTCACGCCACGAGCGAGCGCAACGCCGACCTCATGTACAAGACCGCCGACGAGTTCCTGTCCGATCTCAAGACCGTGCAGGATTCCCTCGTCGAGGCGGGCGCAGTGCGTGCCGCCTACGGCCCTGTGCAGACTCTCATCTGGCAGGTGGAGACTTTCGGCTTCCACATGGTGGAGATGGAGTTCCGTCAGCACTCCATCGTGCATTCCCGCGCCCTCGACGATATTCGCGAGCATGGCCTGCACGGCGAGCGCGGCGAACTGGCTCCCATGACCACGGAGGTGCTCGACACCTTCCGCGCACTGGGCGCCATCCAGAAGCGCAACGGCCAGAAGGCCGCACGTCGCTACATCATCTCGTTCACCAAGTCCGCTCAGAACGTCAAGGACGTCTACGAGCTCAACCGCCTTGCTTTCTCGAACCCCGACGACGTGCCAGTTATCGACGTCATCCCGTTGTTCGAGCAGCTCGAGGACCTGCAGAATTCGGTGCAGGTACTTGACGGCATGCTCAAGATCCCCGAGGTTCAGGCGCGGCTGAAGGCCAACGGTCGCAAGATCGAGGTCATGCTCGGCTATTCGGATTCGTCCAAGGACGCCGGCCCCACTTCCGCGACGCTCGCGCTGCACAAGGCGCAGGAGCAAATTGCGCAGTGGGCAGTGAAGAACGATCTTGACCTCACGCTCTTCCACGGTCGTGGTGGCGCTGTGGGCCGCGGCGGCGGTCCCGCGAACCGCGCCGTGCTCGCGCAGCCAAAGGGTTCCGTGAATTGCCGCTTCAAGCTCACCGAGCAGGGAGAAGTCATCTTCGCCCGCTACGGTAACCGCACGCTGGCGACGAGGCACCTCGAGTCCGTGGCGGCGGCGACACTGCTGAATTCCGCGCCGAGCGTGGAGAAGACCAACACCGACATGACGCGCAAGTACGCCGATATGGCCGAGCAAATCGACCAGGCCGCGCACGAGCGTTTCCTCGACCTGCTGCACACCGACGACTTCACGCCGTGGTTCTCCACCGTGACGCCGCTCACCGAGATCGGTCTGCTGCCCATCGGTTCGCGCCCTGCAAAGCGTGGCCTGGGCGCTAAGTCGCTCGACGACCTGCGCACCATTCCGTGGATCTTCTCCTGGGCTCAGGCCCGCATTAACCTCGCCGCGTGGTATGGCTTGGGGACCGCCTGCGAGAAGTTCGGCGACCTCGACACCTTGCGCGAGGCCTATGAGGAGTGGCCGCTGTTCTCCACCTTCATTGACAACATCGAGATGTCGATCGCTAAGACCGATGAGCGCATCGCCAAGATGTATCTGGCGCTGGGAGACCGCGAGGATCTCAGCACGAAGGTGCTCGACGAGATGCATCTGACCCGCAAGTGGGTTCTCGACATCGTGGGTGACGAATGGCCGCTGCAGCACAGGCATGTTCTGGGCCAGGCCGTGCGCATTCGCTCGCCATACGTGGACGCGCTCAGCGTCACCCAGGTGCGCGCGCTGGCGTCTCTGCGCCGCCGTGACGCCAAGAACGAGTTGAGCACGTCGCAGACTGCTGACTTCATCTACCTGATTCTGTGTACTGTGTCGGGTGTTGCCGCCGGCCTGCAGAACACCGGCTGATGTGTGGCGGGTACATGCCCCGCTCGCGGTACCGTAGGAACCCCACGCTTCATGGCCTTCGGCCGAGGCGCGGGGTTCTTTATTGCCGAAATTGCAACATCTGTTGCACAAAATGCTATAACAGAGATGTCAACCATTACTCATCTCACTTGGGAGAGCTCGTCAATGCAGACGTTCACACAGGTAATCACAGGATCAGACGGCACACAGGCGCAATTCTCCGGTTACGTCATCGACAACTCACCGGAGGTCGACATGAACCGCCGCCGTCCGGCCGTCCTCATTCTTCCCGGTGGCGGCTATCGCTTCTGCTCGGACCGCGAGGCCGAGCCCATCGCGCTGAAGATCGTTTCCTTCGGCTATCAGGCCTTTATTCTGCGCTACTCGTGCGCACCCTCCACCTACCCAACCGCACTGCTCGAGACTGCGGAGGCCATGCGCACCATCCGCGAGCACGCCGAGGAATGGCACGTCGATCCTAATGCCATCACCATCGCCGGATTCTCTGCTGGCGGCCATCTCGCCGCAAGCCTCGCCACGGGCTGGAACCGTGAGCCCGTCACCGACAATCCTGCCTACGCACACGGCGAGGCACGTCCCAACGGCCTCTACCTGGGCTATCCGGTCATCACCTCCGGAAAGCTCGCGCACCGCGGATCTTTCGATCTGCTGCTCGGAGACCGCGCCTCAAATCCAGCACTGCTCGAACGCGTTTCCATGGAGAAGCAAGTGAGCGACGACACCCCCGCCACCTTCATCTGGACCACCGTGACAGACGAAACGGTCCCTATGCGCAACACCCTCATGTTCGTCGACGCGCTGCTGGAGCACGGGATCAGCGTCGAGGCGCACCTGTTCCCCCACGGCCAGCACGGCCTCGGCTTGGGAACGGAAGAGACTCGCGCCATCGATGGCCGCGTGGAGGAATCCGTGCAAGCCTGGCCTGAGCTCTTCCACGCATGGATGCGGCGCACGTTCCCCACCACTTTCTGAAGGTGCCAAGAAAGGTACGCACACAGGATGTGGACGCCCGAAGTGTCAGCTCTTGGGCGTCCACATTTTTGTCCATATATCGAACGGCATTGTGAAAAAGTCTTGACTCGCTCCGCTGAGCACCTATTCTGGCACTGAATCTTTTGAGAGGGATTCGATCAGCACAGAGAGAGCTGCTTATTATGCATGCCTTTATGAGAGATAAAAAGTTCAGTCATAGGCTAGCGATGGTATCCATCGCAGCCATCGCAACGGTTACAACGGCAATCGTTGCCCCCGCAACGGCTTCGGCGGCACCGCCCAAAACCGACGCACAGATAAAATCTATGTGTTCCCAGTCATGGGACGTTTACGGCCACACAGATTCCCTGACGGTATATGTTTTCAATCAGGCCGCAGACGGCTCATGGAGCAACACACTGGGTCCCTCCGGAACATGGACCGTGGCGAATTCCGCGGGAGAAACGTTCACTGTGGATGGAGGAACCTTCCTGCAGCTCAACAACGAAAAGGCCGCCGCAGCTGGCATGACGGAAGATTACTTCCAGTCCGGCAACTCCTACACCCTCCAGAACACAACAGCAGCCGCAGGCCACGAAACGGCACTTCTCGGTGTCAACAACAACGGCGCCGATGGCAGCTGGGCACGTATGGGCTCCGCTGCAGCAACCTTTTCATACTTCCCTTACGTAGCCGGATACACTCCCGCTACCAGCACGTCGCTCCAACAGTGCAACTCCATTCCAACGAACATCGGCCAGGAATGGGGAGGCACTTACTTCCGCGACGGACAGAAAAATCTCACTCCCAGCGATGAGGACCTCTACGTGGCGCCGTACTCCGAGGCTCCCCACACAACACGCTGGGCAGCCGCAACCGTTCCGCAGGCCTCAAGCCTCACATGGACCGCAAAGGATTCCGACGGAACAGCAGTTGCTGGCACGTCGTGGACGGTTCACATCACCGATCAGGCGGGTCGCATAGACAGTGGCACACCCGTTGACACCACGCTCACCGTCACCGACAACGGCGAGAACGACGAGGATCCCGCCGTCGGCAGCATCAAGCTATCACACGCCGCCGTGGCCGATCTCGAGGCCATGACGTCTGTCACCGTCACCCCTGCAAGCACGCCAGCCGGCTATGACGCCACAACGGCCCAAAGCACTGACATTTCCTACAGGGGTGGCGCACAATCGCTCGCCTTCACGTTCGCGAAAAAGCCGAGTGAGCCCTCAACCGGGACCACAGGCGAGACCGGTAACACGGGCAGTACGACCACGAAGCCCTCAACAGGCAGCACGGGACCCACGAGCAGTACTACGGGAACCAGCACCACAGCACCCGGAAAAACCACAACTGGCACCACCAGCGGATCCTCAACGAGCACCACAACCACCACGAGCCCAACAACCGGCGCAACGTCACCCTCAAAGCCAGCTACGACCTCGAAGCCAACGCCCACCACGACGACCACAAAGACGGCCACAAAGACGCCGAAGCCCACCGCAAAAGATTCGTCCACGACGACGATGAAGATTACGACGCTGCCCATAACCTCTGGAAAGTCATCGACCACGGTCACTAAGACGCCAAAAACGAAGACAGCGGCGGCAACAAAGGCAACAAAAGCGGCCGCGTCGAGCTCACAGCCCCAGTCTCAATCGCATCCCACTCAGCTGGCAATCACTGGAACCGATATCACAACGCTCACCTATCTCACAGTGGCAACCGTTGTCCTGGGAAGCGCGGCCACCATCATCGCACGAAGGCGTAAGACCTCAGGCATTATGATGCGTGCGCATCACGGCACAATAACCACAATGAAATAACACAACGCCATAGCAGGCGCGCGGCCGCAGATACAGGCAGAACGCCTGCCCACTGCAACGACTCGGCACTTGAACGGCTCATAGATTATTTCTATGAGCCGTTCTTGCGTCTGGGCTCGCAGAGGATTTATACGAATGTTAGCCTGAGAGCGATTTGAAGGAGCCTCCATGACCGATCCACAGCTGCAACGCGACCTTGCAGAGCATTATCAGTGGTTCCATCGCCACCCCGAGCGCTCCTACGAGGAGACCGCAACCACCGCACATCTACGGCACATCCTCGGCGCTGCCGGAATCGAGATTCTCGATGCACCAACGCTCGCGACGGGCCTCGTGGCAGTCATTCACGGAACGGCACCAGCAGAGGGTGCCATCGTCAATCACGTCGTCGCCATACGCGGGGACATCGATGCACTGCCCGTGACGGAAGACACCGCGCTCGCGTTCCCTTCCGAAAACCCCGGCACCATGCACGCGTGCGGTCACGATTTCAACATGACGAGTGCGCTGGGAGCCGCTCTTGAACTGCAGCGCCAAGCTACCAGCTTCACGGGCACGGTAAAGGTGGTCTTCCAACCGGCAGAAGAGGTGGCAGCCAACGAGAGCACACCGACCGGAGCCGTCTACATTCTCAATTCCGGCGTACTCGACAACGTGGAAACAATTTTCGGAGTGCACGATACCCCAGCCCTGGAGGTTAGCACCTTCGGTATTTCAGCGGGGCCTGTGAGCGGGGCCGTCAGCAAATTCCAGATTCAGATTCAGGGACGCGGAAGTCACGCAGCACATCCGAATGAGGGCCGCAGCCCCATTCGCGTAGCCGCCGAGCTCGTCTCCGCCATTGAGACGGTTCCAGGCCTCGACGCAGATCCCGCCACTCCCCACGCCGTCACGGTGACGCACGTGGAGTCTGGCAGTACGTGGAACGTGATTCCCGACTCCGCCTTCATCGAAGGCACAGCGCGCACGGTGGGCTCGCGCGCACGGGACGTGATTCACACGCGCATCGCTTCCATTGTGACTGGCCTGGGCAGCGCCTACGGAGTCGACGCCACGCTGCGTTGGGAAGACGGCTCTCCGTCTGTTGAAAACGACGCCGACCTCGTTCGGCTTGGCCGTGAGGTGGCACATGGGATGGGACTGACGGCCGCGGAGTCGGTACCGAGCTTGAGCGGTGAAGACTTCTCGTATTACCAGCAGCGGATTCCCGGACTTTTCATTCACGCGGGAGTGGGAGCCGAGGCGGGTGCATTGCACGGCCCGCATTTCACCCCCGATATTTCCAGCTTGGCGGATACGGCACGACTTCTGGCGAACGTGGCACTGCGCGAACTTGACGTGCTCGGCACAACGGCAGATTAACGGACGAAAGGCATCATGACAGGTTTTAACACGCAGCGCATTCACGCCGGATACGATCCACAGGGCAACGGCAACGCTGCCAATGTACCGATCTACGAGTCGGCGGCGTTCGACATGGTGACCGAGCAGCACGGCGACGATCTCGCGGCCGGGCGCGTCCACGGATTTTCGTATTCTCGCGTTGCCAACCCAACCGTTGACGTGCTTGAAAAGCGACTGACCGCACTGGAGGGTGGCATTGGCGCAGTCGCAGTCTCTTCCGGAATGGCAGCCGTGTCGTACGCTCTGCTCGCCGTGGCAGAGATGGGCGGCACCATCATCGCCCAAACGAACCTGTACGGCGCCTCCGTAGATGCTCTCGAAAGCTTCTTCCCTCACTTCGGCGTGCGTGCCACCTTCGTCACTGACATCAACGATCTCGCCGAGGTTGAGGCAGCCATTACCACCGACACCAAAGCCATCTTCGCAGAATCTGTGGCGAATCCAAGCACCAAGGTAACCGACATCGAGGCGCTCGCCGCCCTTTCGCATAAGCATGGCATCCCGTTGATCGTAGACAACACCTTCCCCACCCCGTACCTGTTCAGGCCGATTGAATACGGCGCCGACATCGTGGTGCACTCCACCACCAAGGGCATCTCCGGACACGGCAACGCACTCGGCGGCGTCATCATCGACGGAGGCCATTTCGACTGGAACAATGGAAAATTCCCTCAATTCACAGAGAAGGAACTCGTCATTAGCGACGAACGCACCGGGGAATGGAAGAGTTTCTGGGAGGCCTTCGGGCACGAGGCCTTCATTCGTCGAGTGCGCATCAAGTTCCTCCGCACCCTTGGGGCCGTACAAAACCCCTTCAACGCCTATCTGCAACTTTTGGGACTCGACACCATTGCGGAGCGCGAGGAGAAGGAAGTCGCCAACACACTCGCCGTGGCACAGTTCCTGGAGAAAACACCGCACGTAAAGAAGGTCTATTACTCCGGACTGCCCGATTCGCAGCAGGCTGATCTGGTGGCAAAGTACTTCCCGAAGGGTGTGGGAACCGTTCTGTCATTTGAACTGGAGGGCGACGAGGAGAATATTCGCACTCTCCTCAACTCGGTGAAGGTGTTTACCTATATTCCAAACGTGGGAGACGTGCGCTCCATGATCGTTAATCCCGCCCGCATCACGCACCGCGAGGTCCCTGCGGAGTACCGCGAGGCGGGCGGCGTCACCGACAATCTCATACGGCTTTCCATCGGGTTGGAGGATGCCACGGATCTCACCGAAGACCTCGGGAATGCCATCGTCGCCGCTTTCAAATAGGACGCGGATAGATACACCACATTCTCTAAACACGTTGATTTTTAAACACACCGGCGAGTCTTTTATGCACTATCTGGTAGAACCGAACCACTGTGAGCACAAGTGTTTGCAAGCAATATGGCCTAAAAGTGCAGAAATTAAAAGATACTACGTTTCATTCCGTTAACAATCCCAATGGGACACTACTGGGAAGCGTGCGTGAGAAACATGCTTGGAGAGAAGACAGAAAGAACGGTAAGCTCCCCTCCACCTTGGCTAAGGGGAGGAGAGTCCCGTTATCCTCTGCAACACACCTCTCCAAGCAGTCACCTCACTTTCGGCGCAACATTCCTCCCACCACTACTCTGGAATCGCAGACTTCCGGGAGGCACCATGCGCGATACAACTCAGCCAACCGCCATCGAGGTGCGCGGTGGCAACGTCAACAATCTCAAGGACATCGATGTTGACATCCCTCTGGGAAAAATCATCGCAATATCAGGTCCTTCCGGTTCTGGAAAAAGCTCGCTCGCCATGGGCATCCTCTACGCGGAGGGGTCGCGGCGTTATCTGGAGGCGCTGAGCACCTACACCCGCCGGCGCATCACGCAAGACAAGCGCAGCGACGTGCGCAGCGTGCGTCATATCCCCTCGGCATTGGCACTGCGTCAGCGGCCCTCCATCCCCAACGAGCGTTCCACCGTGGGCTCTCTCAGCGAAATCTTCAACGTGGTGCGCCTGGCGTTCTCGCGCCTCGGCTCGGCGGTATGCCCCAACGGCCACAGACTGGCGCCGACCCTCGCCATCGCTCACGCCATGGATTTGCCCAACAAGCCCGGCAGTGGCATGGGCATCATCGCGTGCCCCAAATGCGGCGTGAAATTCATGGCCTTCGCAGCCGAAGACTTTGCCTTCAACTCAACCGGTGCCTGCCCCACCTGTCATGGAACCGGATCCGTACGCAGCCTCGACGAGAGCCTGCTCATCGGCGACGAGAACCTGAGCCTCAACGACGGCGCCGTCGCCTCCTGGCACCTGCCCGGTCGCAACTTCATGCCGCAGGTGGTGCGCACGCTCGACGTGCGGGTCGATGTACCGTACAAGGACCTCACCGCGCGTGAAAAGGACATCGTGCTGCACGGGGAGAAGAAGCATTACCCCGTCGACCTGTCGAGCGGCACCGGACGCGTGTTCCACATGGACAACGCGCTGTACGAGAACGCGAGCGAGGCGGTCCTCGACTCCGCACGCACCTCAACGTCGGCGCGCAGCATCGCCCAAATCAACCGGTTCTTCCATTTCGCCACTTGCCCCACGTGCCACGGCTCGCGGCTCGACCCGAAGCTGCTCACCCAGCACGCGGGCGGGCTCGACATCGCTCAAGTCTCCAACCTCCAACTCGGCCAGCTCACCGCCTGGCGCACACACGTTCAGGAAGAGCTGCCCGACGACATGGAAACGCTGGGGTCCACAATTTTCCGTGAGCTCGACGACGACCTACGCCCGCTCCTCGAGCTGGGTCTGGATTATCTGAGCCTCGCACGCGCTGCCAATACACTGTCTACCGGCGAGCTCCAACGCATCCAACTGGCCCGCACTCTGCGCACCGAAACCACGGGCGTGCTCTACGTTCTGGACGAACCCTCCATCGGCCTGCACCCCGACAACGTGACCGGCCTCATCGACATCTTCCACGCCCTTGTGGCACAAGGCAATTCGCTCGTCGTGGTGGATCATGAGACGGACGTCATCGCAGCGGCCGACTGGGTGATCGAGATTGGTCCCGGTTCCGGATCAGAGGGCGGGCAGATCATCTGCACCGGCACCCCCGAGGAGCTGGAGCATAATCCGCGGTCGCTCATCGGACCGTTCCTCTCCGGAAGCGCACAGCTCACAGTGCGCAACGTCAGCCACACCACCGACAAGTCTTCTGCATCCGGCGAAGAGCCTCCGGAAACGAGCATCACGGTGGCGAACTGGCACAATCTGCACGACGCGAGCGCTCGCTTCCCCCAGAACCGCATGAGCGTGGTCACCGGTTTCTCCGGCGCCGGCAAGACGAGTTTGGTACTCGACAATCTTGTTCCCGCCATTCGCGCACAGGGCTCCTACGGGAAATCGCATGGCGAGCGGGTGCCGGCTCAGGTGAGTTCGTTGGAGACGAGTCTCACCGACGTGGTGAGCGTCGATGCCAGCCCGGTTGGCAAGAATGCCCGCTCCACGCTGGCTACGTATTCGGGGGTTATGGATCGTCTGCGCCGGCTGTTCGCCGAGCTGCCTGAGGCAAAGGCTGCGGGGCTGGGAATCGCCGCGTTCTCGTCCAACAGCAAGGAGGGCGCCTGCCCGCATTGCAACGGCCTGGGCTATCTCACGCTCGACATCCAGTACATGCCCGACATGGATGAGGTGTGCCCTTACTGCCACGGCTCGCGATTTAACGACGATATTCAGAAGATTGAGTGGGACGGCCGCTCCATCGTCGACGTTCTGGCGCTATCAGTGCGTGAGGCCCTGCCGGTTTTCGCGCATGTTCCTGCGATTCGCCGTCAGCTGCGGCTGCTTGATGAGGTGGGGCTGGGGTATCTGCATCTCGGTGAGGCCACACCCACGCTGTCGGGAGGCGAAGCGCAGCGCCTCAAGCTTGTCAAGCATATGGATCGGCGTCAGGAGGGAACGCTGTTCGTTTTCGACGAGCCCACGATTGGCTTGCATCCACTGGATGTGCAGACGCTACTTGGTGTCATTGACAAGCTGTTGAGCAAGGGAGCCACCGTTTTGGCGATCACGCACGACATGGATTTGATGGCGAACGCTGACTGGCTTATCGATCTCGGGCCGCGCGGTGGCGACGACGGAGGCAAGATTTTGGCGATGGGGAGGCCACGCGATCTGGTGACGGATGGAACCGCAGACCGGACGAGCGCGAACCGCAGCCTCACACTGCAGCACCTGAGGAAGCATTTCGAGAAATTCAGCGAGTAAGTGAGCCGCGAGCAGACACCAATTCAGCCAGTTCGCTGGAATCCCGCCAGATACGACCCCATGACGTATCGTTGAAATATGTCTTTGTGGCTCAATATCCTGCTGATTCTCATCTTCATGCTCATCGGGTCGGTCTTCTCCGGCACCGAGCTGGCGCTCGTATCCCTGCGTGGCTCTCAGATCGAACAGATGGAGCAGGAGGACGTCCGGGGCGCGCGCGTGGCCAAAGTGGCGCACGACCCCAATAGATTCCTCTCAGCAGTGCAAATCGGTATCACGGTGACGGGCTTCCTCTCCGCATCGTTCGGAGCGAGCTCGATCGCTCCGTTCCTCATCCCCGTTCTCGAGGGATGGGGGGTCTCCACAAATCTGGCAAGCGTGCTGACCACCATTATTCTCACTATCGTCATCTCCTACGTTTCTATCGTCATCTCCGAACTGGTGCCCAAGCGCATCGCCCTGCAGCAAACGGAACGCATCGCGCGCGCCGTGGTTCCCGCCATCGACACTTTCGCCACCATCTGCACGCCGTTCATCTGGCTGCTGGGAAAGTCAACCAACGGCCTTGTGCGCCTACTGGGCTTTGATCCCAACGAAACCGAATCTGAGGTCAGCGACGACGAGCTGCGCGTTCTCGTGTCCACAAACACCCGCATCGGCCAGGAAGAGCGCGTGATCCTGGACGACGTGTTCGACGCCTCCGAAACCACCGTGTCCGAAGTCATGCGCCCACGCGCC
Source organism: Bifidobacteriaceae bacterium (assembly GCA_022651005.1). Taxonomy (GTDB): domain Bacteria; phylum Actinomycetota; class Actinomycetes; order Actinomycetales; family Bifidobacteriaceae; genus JALCQC01. The sequence goes on along the minus strand of JALCQD010000003.1, from coordinate 268,199 downwards.
GACGTCACCTTCCTCGAGGGGTCTCAGACCATCGCGGAGGCGGCGGCCGAGGTGCACGACAAGCCCTACTCGCGCTACCCCGTCATCGGCGAGGACTTCGACAACGTCCTGGGCTTCGTGCACGTACGCGACTTGCTCGATGTGCGCGACAATCACGCCAAGACCGTTGCGGACGTAACGCGCGAAGGCATTTCGCTTCCCGGAACCTCACGTCTGCTGCCCTCGCTGAGCCTGCTGCGCAAGAGGGGCATTCATCTCGCCATCGTCATCGACGAATACGGCGGCACCGACGGCATCGTGACGTTGGAGGACATGACCGAGGAGCTCATCGGCGACATCCGCGATGAATACGATCTCCCCGAGATGGATACTGCCAACGGCTCCGCCTTCGTGGGCGGCGTTGCCACGGTGGACGGCGGCATGACCATCGAGGACTTCGCCGATCTCACAGGCATCGAGCTCGAGGACGGCCCCTACGAGACGGTTGCGGGCTACTTCCTGGCGCACACCGGGGTGATGGCAAAGGTGGGCGACGTGCTGCATCAAGACGCTGGCTACGACATGGTGGTCACCGAAGTGGACGGCCGCCGCATCCAGACCATCGAGATTCGCAAGCGCAAGGACGACGATAATCTTTCCGGAACCAAAAATGGCGAGGATGACACCCCTGTCAAGGCGACAGGCTCCGATTCAGCTCTCACCCAATCCACTGGTGACTCCGAGGAAGCCTCGATAAGCTGATAAGCGAGAGATAAGTTCACCAGAAAGGAGCCGAAATGGCAAAGTTCACCGTTCCAGGTCTCGAGGATGGCGCTGCCGAGAAGACTGTTTCAATTCTGCAGGATCGCCTGTATCAGGAGAACGAGGCAGCCCTCATTCTCAAGCACGCTCATTGGAATGTGACCGGCCCGAATTTCATCGCCGTTCACGAAATGATTGACCCACAGGTCGACGCCGTGCGCAACCAGGCGGACGAAACCGCAGAACGCATCGCCGCATTGGGCGGAGAGCCCGACGGCACTCCCGACGGAGTGGTGCGTTCACGCAACTGGGAGCCCTTCGCTTCCAAGGGCCGCGCCTCAACCGAGTATTACATTCAAGCGTTGATCGATTACTACGATGCCTTCATCATTGCGGATCGCAAGGCCATCGCAGAACTCGATGAGCTCGACGTCATCAGCTCGAACATCATTCAGGACCACGTCCAGGAGCTCGAGCAATTCCAGTGGTTCCTCCACAGCCACCTGGCGTAGTACAGCTGACGTAGTTCAGTAACGCTGAACAATTAACAAAAGGCTCTGTTCCTTGCATGGTTGCAGGGACGGAGCCTTTTGTTTTCTCTTGCTGCTTTACTGTTCGCGATACACCTGCGTAGACGAGACCTGGGCGCGCGGACGCACCACTACCTCGTCGATGTTGACGCTTGCTGGCTGATCCAACGCCCAGCGCACTGTCTCCGCGATGTCGTCACCCGTCAGCGGGTTCGGCACCCCAGCGTATACGGCATCAGCTGCGGCCTGATCTCCGTGAAGGCGATTCAGCGAGAACTCCGCGGTCTTTACCAAGCCCGGAGCAATGTCAATGATGCGAACCGGCTCGCCCAGCTGCTCGAGTCTGAGCACGCGCGCCAGCGTCTTCTCGGCCGCCTTCACGCCGCAGTAACCGGCGCCACCTTCGTACGGATCGATGCCAGCGGTCGACGAGATCACCACGACCGACCCTTGACGCTCCTTGATTGCCGGCAGCAGTTTCTGCGTCACGCGCAAGGTGCCCAACACGTTGGTCTCATACATCCACCGCCACTCCTCGACCTTGGCCTGCGCGACGCGATCCGTGCCCAACGCGCCTCCCGCGCAGTTCACCAGGGCGTCGACGGGGCCGTGATCCAGCACGTGCCGCACCGCCTGCTCCGTGGATTCCTCGTCCGTTACATCACAGACGTAATACTCGCAGCCGGTCTGTTCCGAGAGCTCTGCCAGGCGCTTTTCCCGGCGCGCCAGCGCCACCACGTGCCATCCGTCCGAGATCAACGAGCGCACCGTTGCCGCTCCGATTCCGCTTGACGCCCCCGTCACCACCGCGCGTTTTGTTCCTGTCATCATGCGTCCTTTCACATAGTTCGAGTTCCGCTATATCCGGCTCACTGTTCTCAACTTTATCCGCATTCTGGCGGCTTTATTCTGGGCTACTCTGGGGTACTCTGGGCTGCCGCGGCGTTTAGAAGATGACGTATTTGTTGAGCTCGCTGCGCAGCTGACGCCAATTAGGCAGATACAGGCTCATCAGCCGTTGAAATTGGGGACCGTGGCCAGAGGCGTGCAGGTGCGTGAGTTCGTGCACAAGGACGTATTCGAGGAACTGCTCGGGGATGTCTGCAAGCTCAAGATTGAGGCGAATTCTGCCTGTACGAGGCGTGCAGGAACCCCATCGCGTCTTCATGGCGCGCAGGCTGATTGACGTGGGACTCTTCCCGACTACCGCTGTCCACTTGGGCAGCAGCGCATCAAGCTGGGCGGTCATCTGCCGTTTGGCCACGCGCGTGCGCTCCGGTGTCCACTTTTCCGCCAGTGGCAGCGGGGCATCGCCGCCTAGAGCACCCACTGCGGCGGCTACTTGGACACGATTGCGCATTTCGTCAATCCACGAGCGACGGGTACGCACGAAATTGCGGATAGTGGTATCGGCCATGCGTTGGGGCGCTGAAATTTCGAGATGGCCGTCGGGAGGTTTAACGCGTAGATACAGATTTTTGATGGGTTTGCGGGTCACGACGACGCGAATATCATCGAGGAGCGTTTCAACGGGCTCGCCAGAGCGTCTTGCCTGCTGTCGCCCATATCTTCTTCCCACGGTCACTAATATACCTGCCACGGGGTGCGAAAGGCCGGCGGCTGAACCCTCAACCGCCGGCCTTCCACAAAATCACCGTAGAGCGCGTGCCCGGCGCTCAATACGGGCGTTCAGCGTCTGGCGTTCGACGCTCAACACTCAACGCCAAGTATTCAGTTCAGTCGAGGCTTTCGACCGCAATCACCTCAACTGGCACGTTGCCACGCGTGGCCTTGGAATAGGGGCACAGCTCGTGGGTACGTTCAGCGAGCTTCTGCACCTGATCGAGCTCCAGACCGGGAATTGCCACTTCGATCTTCACTGACAGGGCGAAAGAATCGCCTTCTGGGCCGAAGGAGACGTGCGTGCGAACTTTAGATTTGGAGACCTTCAATCCGCTGATGCGCATTTCCTTGGCAGCAAGTCCAAGTGCGCCTTGGAAGCAGGCTCCCCACCCCATAGCGAACAGCTGCTCGGGGTTGGTGCCATCTCCCTGGCCGCCCATGGACTTGGGGGACCGCATGCTCAAATGCATGTCGGGTTCGGTGCTGTAGGCCTCGCCGGTACGTCCACCAGTGACGTTCGCCACTGCTGTGTAGACGATCTCCGACGGCTCATTTCCTTGATATGTAGTCATACTTCATTCCATCATGGGCTGTAGCGACTGGCAACAGCGCCACGCTCGGAGCGTATCCGGTGTGAAATTCCGACACTCTGAATTGACTATTTCTTGCCAAACCAATAACATATTCATTTGTGTGATTTTTCAATCACAATGTTGGGCCCATAGCTCAGTTGGTTAGAGCGCATCCCTGATAAGGATGAGGTCGGAGGTTCAAATCCTCCTGGGCCCACAGTGTTTACTTAAAAAATAAATGCTTATGGGGCTATGGCACCGGAGCGTCATTGAAAGCACAGTGTGCTTTCAATAGCGAGGCGATGGGCAACACTTGTGTTGCGAACGGCTGCGCCATAGACCTAATAACTAAAAATAAATTTGGGGCTATGGCGCAGCTGGTAGCGCATCTGCTTTGCAAGCAGAGGGTCGCCGGTTCGAACCCGGCTAGCTCCACGATTGAAACCGTTGGAAACGTTACGTTCCTGGCGGTTTTTCTATACCTTCCAAGAGGCGTGTTGGCGCCGAAATAGGGGGTTATAGGCCCATTTAATAAGAGCTGGTTGCGCGTATGTTGTGCAGCGGGCACGAATAAAAAGTTGAAATGACGCGCCGGAGGGCAGATATTTCAACTTTGAGTTCATTAAATGGAAGTAGCCGCAACGCTCTCGACACGCTTTCACTCCTGACTCACCACATCTGTCAACACTGACTATCGTTGCGTAAGGGATTGCATTGAAGGCTGACACTGGACGTCAGCCACTTGAGGAGGAACGCGATGAGGCATGAGGTCACCCTGCCATCTGGAGTAACAGTTCCAGCGCTGGGAATCGGCACGTGGCACACGGCCGAAACTACCATCATCCGGCAGCGCGAACGCGAGATCGACGCGCTTCGCACCGGCATCAATGCCGGCATGAATCTTGTGGATACCGCTGAAATGTATTCGGACGGCAAAAGCGAAAGTCTCGTGGGCGAGGCACTCGTAAGTCTCGGCTCGGCAACCCCTCGCAGCAATGTCTTTGTGGTCTCCAAGGTCTATCCCTGGAATGCCGGGAAAGGGCACATCTTCGATGCCTGCTCCGCAAGTCTCAAACGTCTCGGTACTGACTATCTCGACCTTTATTTGTTGCATTGGCGTGGATCCGTCCCACTTGCGGAGACCGTGGAATGCATGGAGGAGCTTGTACGCCGCGGCATGATCCGCCGCTGGGGCGTCTCCAACTTCGACGTCGCCGACATGGAAGAACTCTGGCAGGTTCCGAACGGCGACCATTGCCAAGTGAACGAAGTGCTCTACCACGTGGGTTCACGCGGTATCGAGTACGATCTTGTGCCATGGCTGCGCGATCACAACGTTCCCGTCATGGCGTACTGCCCGCTGGCACAAGGCGGCACGCTACCCGCCACGCATCCACCGCTGCTCGCTGACCCAACTCTCATGTCAATCGCGCAAAAGCACCACGCAACGAGTGCACAAGTCATGCTGGCATGGGCAATTCGCAACGGTGCCACTATCGCTATCCCGATGAGCACCTCCGCCCATCATATGCGTCAGAATGCCTTGGCAGATACCGTCGCTCTCGACAATGAGGATTTCACACGCATCGATGCCGCTTTCCCTGCGCCCACGCACAAGGTCGATCTCGCGACGCAATGAGAAGCCGTCGCTATCAGCGGAATTACCGCAGCGACGACTGATACGAGGCCGACACCGAACGCCCGCGCTGCACGCGTCCCGAGCTCAAGCGCGCACTGGGTACAAGCGCAAACGCCGTCTTCACTGCAACTCGCCCACGAGCAAGGCTCTTCCTCGTTGCGTGCGCACCTCGATTCAGCGCAACACCAACCCTGCCTCCTGCAATACCACTCATTCCGCCGCCGATGCCGCCGCGCAATCCGAGAGCAAACGGGAATACTCGCTTCACCACCTCATACACAGCGAGCGATGAGCCTAAAATCAGCATGCACAACAGTGCCACGAGAACGGGAGTCTGCTGCACGGCGGTGCGATCCATATCCAACGCAGCAGAAAGCCCATTGGCAAATTCACCCTTGGCGAGATCATGCACACACATGATTCCCAGAGACGCATTGCCGAGGTACCGCAGCCACGCGAGGTTCGCAGCGGCATGCGCCACAATGACGATCATGAGCGTCATCGTCACGGCGGCAATATAGAAGTACACCGGTTTACGCATCACGTCGTTGGCAAGATCCACGTGGACGCCATGGTCGCGGAGCATGACATCCACGAGCACGCCCACACCAAAGGGAATACCCAGGCCGAAAAGTACCTTCGCGCACACCTTGAAGATTCGCTTGGCACGACTATCCACCAACGGGGTAGGAATATCAGGCAAGCTGCTGATACCACTGAGAACCGCAAGCGGGTCACAGGCAAAGCTCATTTTTGCTGCCATACGAGCCGCGCGCGACGCCCTCTCCACACGCAGCGCCCGCGCCTGGTTCCGAGCAGCACGCCACACCACCATCCACTCACTATGCTGCGCTGCCGTCACAATGGAGCGGCACACATAGCCGAAGCCCATGAAAGCGAAGGCCGTGGGAACAATATCAAGTGCGATGGGCCAGCGTTCCATTTTTGCGTTCACAATGAGCGCTCCCGCCGTCGCCGCTCCAACTGTCACGAGGGCCACCACGCTCACCTCAACAACTTTGCGCCACACTCGCACGTGATGGCGGGCGTCCTCGTCCGAGATATAGCGGCTATGAGAGATCTCCGGCACACTGAACGCTGCGATAGCGCGGCTCCCCGCTACCACGCACAGCAGCACGGTCTCAGCCAGGAAGAGCGCAAGGAGAAACCAGAGCGGCGCGTCCGCCTGATAGTTGACATTGCCCGGTTTGCCCACGAAGACGTTGAGAAGCACAGGCCACGCTTGGTCCATGGAACCGGAATAGTCGTGCTCGACGAAGGCCCAGAAGATCCACGTTGTCACGCCAAAGAAAACATAAGGAACGAGAAGTGTGGCCGACTTGCGGCGCAGAAACTTGCGGAAGGGCCGCAGCGTGAACAAATAGCCCGATAGCCAGAAGAACAACGGCATATGAAATGAGTAGATAAATTGCGTCACCCATGGAATACGGGAAGTGTGGCCCACGATGACAAGAAGAATACCGATTCCCTTGAAGGCGTCCACCCACTTGAGACGCGGGGCTCGGCGCACGGAATGTGTACTTGGGGCGTGCATATTTTTTTGAGACGGAGACCCTGCGCGGGCTGGCGATTCTGCGGTCGTCACATCAGCAGCAGACATTCGAGCATTCTCCTTCTCTAACTTGTCCCGCACTGTTTTTTACTCTCACGTCACGATATTTTCGCGGTGATTTTCACAGTGTGACGGGATTTTTTCGGTCCTTACACATGTTGAGATTAAAGGTGATTTTGCCCTAGCTCCTGAAAAAGGCATTTGTCTCGTCTGAGAGTTTTCTCGGCATTTTCTCGAGGGAATGAAATGAGAATGTGAAGCGCACATACTTCATGCTTGTCATGGAAAACGGGGAACCGGGCCACGGCCGCCTAGCACGGTTCTCGTCTCATGTTCCCCATTCGCCCCTAGCCGTAGCCTTCCCGAGCACCTAGTATCGAATGTGGAAAAGGGAGCTCCACGAGAAAGGGTTTACATGACATTTATCAATCAAGAAGTAGCTGACTTCACTGTTAATGCTTACCACGATGGGAAACTCACCACCGTGTCCAAGGCAGATACTCTTGGCAAGTGGGCCGTGTTCTTCTTCTATCCTGCTGACTTCTCGTTCGTGTGCCCCACCGAGCTGGGTGACATGGCGGATCACTACGCGGACTTCCAGAAGGCGAACGCGGAAATCTATTCGGTGTCTGAGGATACGGAATTCGTGCATGAAGCGTGGTCGCAGGCCACGCCCACTATCGGCAAGGTGAAATACCCAATGTTGGCGGATCCGGCAGGCAAGCTCGCACGCTTCTTTGACGTGCTCGACGAGGAGACCGGGCAGGCATACCGCGCCACTATCATCGTGGATCCGCAGGGTGTGATTCAGTCATATCAGGTCAACAACATGGGCATAGGCCGTAACGCGGAGGAAGTGTTGCGTACGCTTGAAGCTGCTCAATTTGTGGCCGAGCACGGCGATCACGTATGCCCTGCTAACTGGCATCCAGGCGATGACACCATCATCCCGAGCCTTGATTTGATTGGAAAAATCTGAGTTTAGGTTCTTCGTAGGCTCGTCTTGCGGCTTCAACGCCGCTTGAACGAGCCTCTTACTCGCCCATCAAATGAATCGTTTTGCCGGGCAGCTCAATCTCTACCCGCAGCTTTCCACCCAGTGTTTCGGCATACCGCTTTAACGTGTCCATCTTTAAACGGGACACATCGCCTGATTCAAGCTTGCTGATGCGCTTCTGACTCACACCCATCTTGAGTGCCACTGCGACCTGAGTCAGCCTGCGGGATTTTCTCGCTTGCTTGAGCGCATACTCATTGATGTATTCCTCAGTGCGCTTCCTGGCTTTCGCAATCTCTTCGTCAGAGATATCGCGGAAAGCAGGGCTATCTCTCCAATTCGGCGTCTTTTCACTCATATTCGATCCTTTCACTCCAATGACCTGAGATGTTGGTCAAATAATTCATCCGCTATCGGCAGCACTTTCCTGTACCACGCATTCCACTTAAGACCGCCGCGCAAACCCTGCTTGTTGGCCTTATCACCAGCAAGAAGTAAAACTGCTGTTCTGTGCGGATCGAACGCAAAGATAATTCGCGCCTCGCTACGCCCTGTGGAAGGTGGTCTTAGTTCTTTCATTCTTTTGTATTTCGAATGCTTTATCTCCCCTACCAAGGGCCGACGAAGCATCGGCCCCTCTCTTTCGAGAAGTTCGAGAACAGCGAAAATGGAAACCTTCGTCTCCTCATCTTGTTGTAATAACCACGTTTCAATGAGGTGTTCATCAACCGTCCACATGATTATACCTCATTAGGTATAATTGAAGTACATTTCAACTGTCCACAATTGGGGACCGGTCCTTGTAGTCCCATAGATTTTCGGTACATTTCGCGCATTTTCTTGCATCTCCTTCTTCAGCAAACCGTCGTCGCTTTGCTGAAGAAGCTACTTAAAGAAGCGCAGGAGTGTACTAGATTTCAACCCCTGTGGTCGAATGTGAATTTGTTCGAAATACAGATAAAAATACAAAAAGAGCGGGGATGGCACACTATCAATCCCCGCTCATTACCCACCACGGCCGAGTCAGTTTCCCCGGCCCAAAGCCGCTCAGTCTTGAATCTTCGCGAACGCTGCCGGCGGAATATCGCCCTCGTGAATCACGGCCTGCCCGGTCACAATCTGCTTACTCGCCTCAATCTTGAGGTAGGTGCCCGGCTTGTACAGTGCGCTCGTCTTGTTGGTATACACCGTGACGTCCAGCTTGCGCTCAACGCCGTTCTTGTCGTACGCCGTCAGCTCGTACCGATGACCCTTGTCGACCACCTTACCCTGATCGTCCTTGAGCCCTTCAAGCGTCATCGTTTCGTCCGCGGGAACCTGCGCGTAGTACGACTGCGACACATACCGATCGTTGTAATAATTCTTAGCCCACATGCCGCCGGCTACTACGATCACCACCACAACGATGCCGATAATCCACCCTGCAAAAGAAGATTTCCGTGCCATATAAATGCTCCTCAACTCTTAAAACTGTGAATTCTCATCTGAAATTCTCGCTCATTTATCATTACCAGAGCCGTGGGAACGCTCAGAACTCGAGTTCCTTGCGGCTAAATACCCAGCTCGCCAACACCAGTGACACCACCACATAACCGACGTAGACGCACACTGTGGCGACGCTTACGCTGGCGGTACCAACCCCCGTAATCTGCATGCTGAGATTGCTGGCCACCGTCTGCGGAAGGTACCCCGTGAGATTGCCGACTAGGCTCGTCACCATCTTCAGCTTGAGCAGCAGGCCAAGCAGCTGGTCAACGACGCCCGCCGCAAGTAGCACGAACACCACGGTTGCTGTGACGGATTCCTGCCGAGCCATGCTCACGATGGAGGAGATAGAGGCGTACACCACCGTTCCCAGCACTATCTGCAGCACGCTGGTGGTGATCGTCGTGGTCAAAACTGTGCTGCCTGCAATGCCGAATACCAGCGGGAGGAAGCAGAACACAACATAATACACAAGCCCGAGGAGCGCCGTCACCACGATGGTTTCGATGAGCTTGGCTGCCACAATGCGGCTGCGCGCCGTTCCCCTGCCGATGGCCACGCGCATGGCGCCCGCCTTGATGTCTTGGCTGTAGATGGCGTTGTAGACGCCCAGGCCCGTGAAGATCGTGGCGAGCACGCCAATCATCATGATGATGCTCACGTGCGTATCCGTCGAGTAGCCAGGGCCGCTGATGATGAAGACTCCAGCAACATAGGCCACCACGGAGACGAGCGTCAGGATCCAGAAGCTCCGCGAGCGCACGATTCTAAAGGCGTCTGCTTTCCAGTAGTTAAGCATTGGGTTCACCTCCGGTGATGGAGAAGTAGAAGTCTTCGAGGCTTTGGCGGCGCGTGTGCAGTTCCGTGAGATCGAAGCCGGAATTGAGCAGAGCTGCGGCCACTCGCTCAGGCGGAACAGCAGAAGGAACACCGGGCGCGCTGGCAGCCGCAGCACCTGCCGAAGCGTCTGCAGTGCTTGCGTCGTTAAGAATGATGGTGCCATCCTCGAGTGCCACTGCAACATTGAAACGCTCTCGGAGCAGTTGAGCGGCGCGCACGTTGTCGTTAGTCACCACTTCGAGGCGTTGCGCCTTGGTCTGGTGTTCCAGCTGGGAATGCGTGAGCTCGACGACCATGCGGCCGTCGTGGATCACACCGAAGCTGGTGGCCGTGAGCGCCAACTCGCTCAGAAGGTGAGAGGAGATGATGATGGTGATCCCCTCTTGCTCATTGAGATATTTGAAGAGGTCGCGCATCTCCGCGATGCCTTGCGGATCAAGGCCGTTGATGGGCTCGTCGAGGATGATGAGGCGGGGTCCGCCCAGCAGGGCGTTGGCGATGCCGAAGCGCTGCTTCATGCCCATCGAATATCCCTTGAGCGGCGTTTTGACGCTCTCCAGCCCCACGAGATGTAGCACGCGCTGGATTTCCTTGCGCCCGCCACTCACGCCCTTGAGCTTGCTGAAGTATTTGAGATTGTCTACGGCGTTAAGAGACCCGAAGAAGCTCTGTCCCACGAGGTAGCCGATGGACTTGCGCTCTCTGTTGAGAGCCGCGCCGCCAACGCTCCCGTTGATGGAGATCGTACCCGATGTGGGCTGGGATAGCCCGAGGATCAGTTTCATCAGGGTTGTTTTGCCGGCACCGTTGCGGCCCACAAGACCGAAGATCTCACCTTGGTTGATCACTGCGTCAATTTGACGCAATGCTTCGTGGCTGCCGTACGACTTACTCACACCCGTGAGCTGCACCGCGGGCACGCCCGTATTTGTTCTAGCCATGCTTTCGAGTCTATCGAGAAGGAGCAGCAGAAGTATTCATCCGTAAGGCTGAAAGCGATGTTCGACACATCGACAGCAAGTTGTCCATTTTATAGTCCAGAAAACGGACCGACTTGCGCACAGTTGCGCACTTTTGTCAGTATTGAAGTCATGCACAAAAGCGTGCAAAGTGAGGATTCCACCGGGGCTCTCTGGGCCTGTTGGAGAATTTCCTCACCAGTTGGCGATGAAGTGCACCGCTGGGTGTAACGCGACACCCCTATTAAAGGAGGACACGATGCATTGGATATGGGTTTTGATCGTTGGCGCAATTATCGGCGCAGTCGCCGGAGCGATTACCAGCAAGGGCCATTCGATGGGATGGATCAGTAATATTGTGGCAGGGCTCGTCGGCGCCTCAGTGGGGCAAGCTCTCCTGGGATCGTGGGGACCTTCACTGGCTGGAATGGCGCTCATTCCCTCCATTCTCGGCGCTGTGATCGTAGTGGCTGTTGTCTCGTTCTTCGTGACCCGCGCAACGAAGGATTGAGGGGGGAACTACCGGATGGCGCGCACGTGAGTACTATCCGGTAACTTGCCCTTTGATACGTACTTATTGTCCCCGATAATAAACCGGCGCAGTCGCTCTGTTGCCTTCGAGATGCCGATGCGCTCAGTGGCGAGGACGTGTTCTTCCGGCATGAGAGTCCCCGCTTTGAGCTGCAGCGGCGGCTCACGCAGGTCGTGGGAGTAGAGGCGCTTGTCGATGTCGAGCGCCTTGCACAGTTTCGCCGGACCATTCGTTGCATTGGGACCCTTCATGCCGCGACGAGTCTCGATGATGTCTTTTCCGACGACCGGTTCTACGGCGCGTACGAGCGCTCCTGCGCCGAAGCCGTCTTCGAAGCAGGCGATATTAGCGCAGTAGTGCATGCCGTAGGTGAAGTAGACGTAGAGATGGCCAGAGGGACCGAAAAGCGCCTTGTTTCGTTCGCTTTTGCCATGGTAGGCGTGGCTCGCAGGGTCGTTTTGGTCGTAGGCCTCGGTCTCCACGATGCGCACGACGACACGATGCGATGCAGCGGTGCCCTCCTCCCCCGCAGGTACTTCCAGATCCCTGACGAGATAGCATCCCAGAAGCTTGCGCGCCACAGTATCGGCGTCGGTGTCGAGAAAATCAGGGAACGGCAAGGAATCGAAGTCCGTCATTTCGTTACCTTCAACGTTCCGTGGGCTCCCTTTTCCGCCAAGCTCATGATGTGATTGACCATGCTGTAGCTCCCTGCTTCCGGGATGGTGAGTTCCACGAAGCCGCCTTCCGCCGCCTGCAGTCCCAAGGCCTGGGATGCTGCATCCGTGCCACTTGACCCGGCTGCCTTGTTGTCACGTATTTGGTACGCTCCTTCTTTCCATACGGTGTTGAAGTGCGCGCCAACGATGTGGAAGGACAGTGCAGCGTTCGGGCCCGCGTCGAGGATCCAGATGCGGATTTTCTGCCCCGCCTTGGCGGTGAGCGGGTGCGCATCGTATTGGAAGGCGCGGCCGTTGAACGTCGCGATGTCGGGGATGAGTCCGGCAACCTTCGAGGCATCAGCGGGCCCACCGTTCGTTCCCAGATACTCCTCCCCCTGAATGAGCACGTACTGCGCCGACACGTCACTAAGATTGTCGGGCTCGATGACCACCGCACCGTACATTCCGTTGGCGATGTGATTGGACATCGGCGCCGTGGAGCAGTGATACAGCCAGATTCCCGCGTGATCCGCGGTAAAGGTGTAGGTGAGCTTCTCTCCCGGATCGATGGTCTTCATCACCTTTTGCGGGTTGTTCTGTCCCGCGTGGAAATCGATGGAATGGCCCATCGTGCCCTTGTTAATGAGTGTCACGTGGAAGGTGTCACCAACATGCCCATGCAACACGGGACCAGGCGCAGTGCCGTTATACGTCCAGGTCTGGCGCGTCACGCCGTCGGAGAGGGTCTGTGTTCCTTCGGTGACCGTCAGGGTGTACTTCCGATCCTTCGTGGAGGTGAGCGTACCAAGCTTGGCGTCGTATGCCTTTTCCTTCTTAGCCTGCTTCTGCAGCGCGGCGGCGCTTGGAGTCGCAACGTCGGTTGTGGAATTGCTATCTGCGCCTGAGCTCGAGGACGATCCGCCCATCATGGAACCCATCCCACTCATACCGCTCATTCCCGAAGAAGATGAGGAACTCGACGACGATCCGGAGCCAGTGGCCGTAATGGTGAGGTACATGCCCATCTGACGGTGACCGGGCAGCGAACACCAGCCGTCCATGTTCTCGCTCACCACGAAGGCTGCCAGCTTCGCCGTTGCCCCCGGTGCGATGGTGGCGGTTTTCTCCCCGTTGCTGAGAACGAGGTCGTGCCGCTGATCTCCGGTGTTATTGAATGTGATGGCGAGCTTGTTACCGGTCGGAACCTTAATATTCGAGGGCGTGAACGACATGCCATCCACCGTGACCGTCACCGCCGTAGTCTTGCCCGTAGCGGCAACCGAGCCCGATGTACCTGATCCAGATCCGCCCGACGACGCCTCAGATGTCGTACCGGAGGACCCGACGCTGCTCACGTCCTTCGCCTCCGAGGGACGCACCAGGATAAAGGCAACGATGAGGGCCACCACGACGGCCACGCCCGCCAGTATCTGAAAGCCCTGGTGAAGGTTCAGACCTGTGGCGCCTTGCGCCGCAAAACTATCGTTGGTCTCGACCTTGCGAGGCTTTTGGCTGTCGGGCCCCGCCATGGAATCGCGTGCACCGCGATCGTTGCGCTCAGTCATTGCCACCCTCTGCCTTCTTCTCAGTACTCTTCATCATCGTCATATTCCGGCCTTTTGCAATAGCCTTCGCCTCAAGTTTGGTGCGCTTGGCAATCAGCTGCCTCACTGCAGAAAATGCCACCAACACCACATCCACCGCATACGTCGCCACAACAATCACCAGCAAATAGGTGCGAACGGTGCCGCTGATTCCACCTCCCACAGCGCCTCCCAGCAGCAGCAGCACGAGTGCGGCGTTGCGCACCATCAGACGCACAGGCCATAGGAACGACACGGCAACGTCTCCGACCCTCTGGACGGTTGGCCCACCGCCAATGGCGACGGGAACCAGGTACGCCAGCGACGCCACGAAAATCTGCCCAATTCCCGCCGCCAGGAACACGCCTAATTGATCAATGATCTCTGTGCGCACCACAGAAACCGACTCAGCTACAAAGGCCTCCACAGCGAATGCCGCCAGGAGCACGATGGTCCATACAAGACCGGCAAGCAAGGGCCACACGGCGTGCGAGCTCCGCTTCCTGACTCCAAAGGAACGCCACAGCGGCGCAACGATTCCCCCTACCGCAGCGGCGAGAAAAGCGAGAACTCCGCATCCCACCATGATCGGAAGGCCCGCCACACCGCCAATGCTGGCGACGACAACTGCCGCCAGAAACAGCGGTAGTGCGCTTTGTGCGGAAGTAAGAGCACGGGAATCCTGGCGCGCGTGCAGCATCGAAAGTCCCAAAGTCACCACTGTTCCAAGAATGGTGATGCCTGCCCAACCGCCCACACCGATGATCGAATGTGCCACCGCGATGCCATCCGCATATGCCACAAGCCAGGCGGGAACGCGAGATGCCATCATCTCGTACGCGAGAAGTCCACCGATGAGGCAAGTGAGAACGAACAGGAAGAAGGCGACGGCGTAATACCTCACCATCGGGGCATAACGGTTGCCTTTCGCCCTATGAGCCTCAACCGCCAAAACCACGCCCTGGTGCACGCCTGCGGCGCATATCAGCACAGTGGCAGTGAGCGCTGTGGGAACGTTGCCCGTCCACATTGCAGCGAAGAGAGCCATGATACCGACGTTGAGCACCACGATGCGCACGAATGTTGAGTATCGTGCCACGCCAGCGAGCGGGAAGTGCAGCAGACCGCGGGAGAAGAACCATGACCATTGGAAAATTCCGTTGCTCACCACGCCGAGCGCGATGGCATGCAGTGGCGTCCACAGGGGCTGCACGAGGAACCCGGGGGCAACGATGGCCATCACGCACGTCACCACGGCGATGAGCATCCACGCGAGGGTAAAGTGATCGTCTGACCACCGGCCGCGCAGACCGCGCTGAGGCGAGGAAGAAGGAAAACGAGGTTGCTCACTCATCGCTGTGACGACGCTTTCGGAGGAGCCGTCACTTTGGGATGAGGCGACGCTTCTGGGTGAACTGCCCGCGAGTGATCTGTCGCCGTCGCTGTTGCGGTCGCTTTTGACGCCGCAGATTTCTTGCTGGTCGCTATGTTGAGTGCCGCCACCGTCACCATCATCGCGAGCATTCCAGCGACGCTGATGCCGTCTCCCCATTGCCACAAGAGTGTGGAAGCGCGCGTGGTGCCCAGAAGGCGCACCGCGAGACCAAGCTGCATCACGGCCCAGCCGACCCACAGAACAGGCTTGTACGTCATGGGGCGCCGAGTAATGGAGGGGATGATCATGGACGCGTGCGCCGCCACCATCGACATGGTGAAGCCGATCGCCAAGGCGTGAATGGCCATGTCGCGCCAGTAGCCCTCGAATCCCGTAGGCGAAAAGATCCAGACTGCCGCCGCCAGGAGCGCCCACGCGTATCCCACCAGCATGCACGTTCCCATGAAGCCAGTGACGCCTTTGAGTTTGAATGTCTTGCGAGCGGTGTCGTGCGTGATGGCGAGGAGGAGCATGATGCCCATGGTGACGCCCATTGCGGGGTAGCCAATAGCCGGATTGAGAAGGCAAAGGCCGAGCGTCAGCGAAAAGGCGAGGGCGGAGAAGAAGATCAGCCATTCTATGTTGTGCGCGATGAAGGCCACGCGGGCCAGTTCGATGCGTTCTCCCACGATGGTGAGCACGAGATAGGCCATCCACCACGGTGCCAGCATCTGGGCGTCGACGCCGCGAGCCCACAGGGCGATGCCACACACACCAAGGAAGGAACCAAGAAGCTGTATGAGCACTGCGACCGACTGCTGTCGTCTCCACACGCCCAGGTAGATGCCCGTGAGTGCGGCCATTGACAGCGTCCATGCGAGGCCGGGGAGCATCTGAGGATTGGAGGCCATGAAGGCAAGTGGAGCGATGGGTGTTTCACGTGAAACAAGGGGAGAAACCTCAAAGATCATGAGGAGGGAGCCAACTCCCGCGAACGCCGGAGCAAGAAAACCCCATTTGGGTTTGGCGGGGCTTCCCGCTTGGTAGGCGACGGCACGTTCCAGGCCGATGGCACCGCCGAGGAAGCCGAAGACCATAAAAACTCCGTGACCGTCACCAAGTGGAGCTCGGCTCACGATGGCGGGAAGGGAGGAGCGAATGAGCGCGGAATTCAGGCCAATAAGGGCACCGATCGCGGCGAGGAAGAGAAGCACAAGACGTGTTTTAGGGAGCTTAACGGCAGCGCCTGGCGTGCGAGCATGCGAAAAGGAACCAACGTCCTGCGGAACTTTTCCCTTGTGCGCCGTCTTATTCTCGCTGCGATCGCTGGGTTCTCCTGCCACTCACTCACCTCTTGCCTCTCACGGTCGGAACGCCCATGACGCCACGGGCAAAGCGTGCTCAATCTTAGTGAGAGACGTCGCAGTGCGGAACCCCTACGAGAGAATTGGTCACGCCTGCACGGCGGTCTTCGCCTGCTCTCGGCGCAGGACGTCGTCGACAATCGTGGCCAGGCTTGTGCTGGCCATCGTCGCCTCGGCGCTGGCCTGTACGCGGGAGTACACGTCATTGAGCGACTGCTGGATGTTGCCTCCCACGATGCATTGTGGATTCGTTTTCTCGTCGATGTTGAGGAAACGAGTTTCTCCCCCGATGGCGCGATAGACGTCAAGCACGGAGATGTCCTCAATGGGACGAGCAAGCCGTGGTTCGGCCGAACCAGGACGGGTGTCCAGCAGACCCGCCTTCGCGAGCGTGGACATGAGCCTGCGGATGAGACCGGGGTTTGATTCCACGCTTTTGGCAATCGAAGCGCTCGATAGATCGACATGGGGCACGGACGGGTCGATGCCTGCGGCACGATCCCGCCCGAAGACCTCGATGTATGTCAGGATGTGAATGGCATCGCTGAGCTTATGCGATTGCATGCTTCATCGCCTCGGCGAAAGGCGTGGCCGGACGCCCCAGCGCGTCTTCCAGGTCGGATGAATCGACGTCAAGCTCGCCGTTACGCATCATGGTCTGGAAACTCGTCAGCAACTGAGCAACGCCCGGCTGCATGCCCGAGGCTTCCAAGCCCTTCTCGTATGTGGCGTCGTCCACCGGATTCAACGTGACCTTCGTGCCGGTGACCTGTTCAACAACTGCCGCAGCATCCGCGAAAGTGCGTGGCGTGCCGCCAAACTCATAGACTGCTTTCGGATCCTTCGAAGCGAGGACGTTCGCTCCCGCCACCGCATAGTCATTTTCTGCGGCCCAGCTCACGCGGCCGTCGCCCGCAGAATACGTCAAGGGCTTTCCGGCTGCTGCGGCCTTAAAAACAGCGGCGTCGTTTTCGAAATACCAGGCATTGCGCAAGAACGCATACCGGAGACCCGACTTCTTGAGTGCCGCCTCGGTGTACTGATGGTCTTCGGCGAGAGGCGCCTTTGCAGTATCTGCCTTTGCGAAGCTCGTGTACGCGAGGAGGCTTACACCGTCCTTGACTGCAGCATCGATGACGTTCTGGTGCTGGCGCGTGCGGGGAACCGCCGCACCTGGCTGCGAGGAGACGAACAGTAGGCGGTCGACTCCCTTGAGAGCCTCCACCATGCTGCCGGCATCCGCGTAGTCCCCGGCGCGTACCTCGACGTTCTGCGGAACCATTGTCTTCGCCTTCTCCACGTTGCGGGCGAGAGCGATTACCTTGTCGTCCTTCCCCACACGCGTCAGCAGCTGATCCAGCGCCGCTCGACCATACCGACCTGTCACCGCAGCAATTGCATAAGTAGTCATATCCGTATCCCTTCATTGACCTTTAACGATGTCATCAACCGTCTTCCTGTAATTATGATAGTAACAGCTTGTGAGATGTCAAGAGTGTATATCTCATACCGCGGAATGACTGCGGGCACGCCCCCTCTCGTTAGAATGGGAAGCTGTAAGCCTGCTGGAACGCGCAGAATCCGCAGATGCAGAAAGGCAGTAATGGCACCTCAACCACTCGTGAGCATTGTGATGCCCGTCTATAACATGCAGGATTTCCTCGAGGAGAGTCTCGGGTGCGCACTCAACCAGACATATAAAAACATCGAGGTCATCCTCGTAGACGACGGTTCCACCGACTCCACCCCCGCCATTTACCGGCGCTTCAGCGAGAACGATGATCGTCTGCGCGTGATTCGTCAGGAAAATGGCGGCATCTCGGCTGCACGCAACACAGGGGTTGCCGCGGCAAACGGGGATTTCCTCTACTTCTTCGACCCCGACGACCGCATCGAGCTCAATCTCATCGAATGGTGCGTCACCGCCATGCGGAATTTCGACGCTGACATCGTGATGTTCAAGTTCGACGCCATCAGTCTCTTGGGCAAGCCGCTAAACTCCCAATACGACCACAATCTATACGATCAGGTGCAGGTTCTCACCGCCACAGAGGCCATCAAGCAGCAGCTCCATGGCGACATCGCCGGCTACCTGTGGGCCTTCATGGCGAAAACGGCCATCTACCGCGCGCAAAACCTCACCTTCCCCGTGGGACGGAAGATCGAGGACCTGTCTCGCATCTGCACCATTCTGGGAGACGCCAAGAAAATCGTGCGACTGCCGCAAACCCTGTACCACTACAGGCTGCGCTCCGGATCTGCCATGGGTCAGGTCACCCCGAGCCTCATCTCGGATTGGTCTAAGGCCGTGGAAGACCGCGAGGACTACATCCTGACTCATTACCCGGCACTCAAGGGGTACATGCTCAGACAGTCCCTCGCCTTCTTCTCCAACCTCGATTACGAGTCCATGCGCCAGAGCCTCATCTTCGGACTCAAGCTCGACCCCGATTCGGTCGATCAGCGTGCCGCCAAGCGAGAAAAGGAAAAACTCGCCAAGAAGAGTCTCGCTGCCGGCAATCACAAGCCGCATTCACAGCGTTACTACGGGAAGAAAAAGCACTCTCACGCCAGCGTGCGGGTCGCCAAGACCGATGCTGCCTCCGCCTACCACACGGCAAAAACGCATTCCACGAAATCGAGCCTGTCCAAGCAACGCCGCGCCATCAAGAAATTCACGAAGAAACTGCTGATGGATCAGTAGGCGGATGCAGATTTACAGACTTGACGAACGGGACTAGGCCCTCTCCCCTATTGCTGCGGGGCCTCCTGGCTCCACTCCTCGCCTGGAACCAGATCGTACGGCATGCAGCGCTTGATGAGCCAGAACACCAGCAGCACCAGAACGAGAATGAGATTCCAGCCGTTGTGCTGCAGGAAGACCGCGCAGTACAACACCACCAAGCGAATGACGTAGAACAGCGCACGCGGGCCCCGTTCACGATATTTCGTTTCGCACGTCATGTGCACGAAGCGGCCGGCCAGCGTCTGCCCGCGAGAGAACCACGGAATCACGCCCTCTGCGACGATGAACATGACGAACGTGACGATATTTGCCATAGTCTGATTCACCGTGGTCGAACCAACAAGAAGTGCCAGGGGAATCGACACAAGGAAGCTCGCAGCGACGATGAGGACATAATCCACCACGAAGGCAACGAACCTGCGGATGAGGCCGGGGCGCGTCACCGTTTCGGTGTTTGCCTCCTCTGGCGGGTCCACACGATTCCACATCGACGCGAGCCACAGGCCGATCACAGCACCCGACGTATTGGAGAGAAGATCGTCCACGTCGAAGACGCGGTAGGCGCAGGGGAACAGGCCGAAGAGACCCGTGCCCTGCGAAGTCTCAATAAGGAGCGAGACGGCAAAGCCCATGGGGATGATGGCGTACCAGCGCCAGCGGAACAGACGCTTGAGAATGAAGCCGAGCGGCACGAAGAAAAGAACGTTGAGGCCGATCTGCAGAACGGCTCGCTTGCCAGCGCTGCGCAGGTCGTCGATGAAGCCGAGCCAATTGAGCTGAGGATACACATGATGCGTGGCGCAGTACTGTGCGGGGTTGGACGGCAGCGGATACAGGGTGAAGAACGCGAGTGCGAAAACGTAGAGGATGGAGAGATATACGCTGAGAATGGTGCCGATTTGCAGACGATTGCGACGGTGATACAGCACGGCGAGGATCGGCAGCGTCAGTACCACCGAGGCGACGATGCCGAAGAGCACCGACATCATGAATGGCTTGCTGAAAGAGCTGATAAAGGTCATTGTCCGTTGCTTCTCTTACTTACTTACTTATCTTCTTGCTATCTCTGCTGTCACGGTTTTGTTCTATGGATCTCGCGCCGCAACTCTGCCGGCACTCTCACACATGACTCCGTATGGAGTTTCGGTATCCCGAGGAGTGGTTCCGTTGTTTCTCAGTCGTCGCCGAGCGTGAGGTGCACGCCGCCGACCAATGAGCTCACCACGTTGTAAAGGAAGGCGCTCACGGTTGCCAAAATGACGATGAGCAGCACTTCGAACACCGCGAAGATAGTGACCCAGCTGATGACCTGGCCGAAGCCGAGGAATGAGTTCACATCCACTCCGCTTGAGCTGAGGCCCGTCGAAGAAATCACGGTGTTGAGCTTGTCAAAAAGGCCCACAGCCGACAGCAGCCACCACAGGATGGAGACGGCAATGATCTGGATGATACCGAAGGCAATGGAGAGCAGGAAGCTCACCTTGGCAACGCTCCATGGATCTACCTTGGTGAGGGACAGCTTCATGCGGCGGGCCTTGGGAACGGCGACGGAGGGCGCAGCCGCTGACTGACGACGACCCTTGGAGCCATTTGGCTCCTCCATGGAAGCGTTTGAGGACGAGTTCACCCGAACGCGTGCGTCGAGCGACGGCAACTTCGATCGGACGTTCACGCCATCGGCCGAGGAGCGAGCAGCGCCTGGAGTACCTGTCTCCGCAGAGGCCGCATTGGGCGCAGCGTTCGCCGGGTCGATGAGATTGGATCCATTGTTGATCTGGTCAGCCATGTGCTCTCCTTGAAATGCCTCAGATTCATAGCTTTGCTGGAAGTGACATTATCAGTATTTGCAGACCATCCGCGTCGTTGCGGGCATCCTGCACACTATCTCTGCGCCGTAGGGGTGCCCGAATTCACATCGAGATGGACACCCGGCTGACGCTCTTTGCTCACGCGAAAAGGAATGCCGTTGTCCACCAATGACTGGCGCAGAAACATGTTCACGGCCGTGGAGAGATCAAGCCCCAAGTCCGCGAACAGTTTCTGGGAGCGCTCCTTGAGTTCCGCGTCGGTTCTGACGCTGATCAAAGTTTTCGCCATGTCACCACGCGCTCCTTGATATGGCCCTCTCAGACCTTTTATACAGACAATATATCCACAGGTTATCAACAATGTGCATAACTTGTCATATTTTAGGAACTTATTAACAATCTCAAGGAGCCAGATACCTCTCATCCCTCATACGCAAGACCACCGAGAGCGGTATCATCGCATTAAATGTTAAATCATTTAATAACCCAAAGAAGGGAAGCTTTTATGTCATCACCATCCTCCGATGAGGACAACCGCACACCCGCCCAGCTCGGATCCATCAAGAAGTATCAACTTGGGACCCAGGCGAATCGTCTCTTCATGGCAGATCAGACGTACAACCTTCTCACTTTCGGCCGCGGGGTTGCGGCACCATGGGGAGGTGCCGGTTGGCTGGACGACTTCGGACGCATTGACGTCAGCGAGGGCGTTCATACCTGGATTAGTTGCCGTATGTCTCACGTCTATTCCATTGGTGCCATGCTGGGATTCCCAGGATCTACCGAAATCGTGGACACCATGCTCGCCGGTCTCAATGGGCGACTTCATGATGATGACCACGGCGGCTGGTACTCCTCCATCAATCTCAACGGCCCAGAACCCAACAAGATCTGCTACCAACACGCTTTTGTGATGCTCGCAGCGAGCTCCGCCTATGTTATTGGCCGTCCGGGTGCCGAGGAACTTCTTGAGAAGGCCATTGCCACATACGACAAGTTCTTCTGGGACGATGCCGCCGGCATGGCCGTTGACACGTGGAACACCGAGATGACTCAGAAGGACACCTACCGCGGCATCAACGCCAATATGCATTCCACTGAGGCCTTCCTCGCCATCGCGGACGCTACCGGCGACGAACAATATCGCAAGCGCGCGGGACGCATCGTACACAACGTGGTCGAGTGGTCCAAGAGCAACGGTTGGCGCATCCCAGAACACTTTTCACAGGATTGGGTACCAGATTTCGAGTACAACGCCGACAACAAGGACGACCAGTTCAAGCCGTACGGAGCTACTCCGGGGCACGGCATCGAGTGGGCACGCCTAATCGCTCAGTGGGCTCTGTCGACATACGGCGCAGAATCCGCAGAAGCAAAGCCCTATATTGACGCCGCGCAGGAGCTCTTCAACCGCGCCGTTGCTGACGGATGGAACGTGGATGGGCAGCCCGGCATCGTGTACACCACGGATTGGAAGGGCAATCCCGTTGTCCACGATCGCATGCATTGGACCATCGCGGAGGCTATCAACACCTCTTCCACACTGTTCAAGATAACGGGCAAGCAGGAGTATGCGGACTGGTACGCCGCATTCACCAAGTTCATGGACGAGCATCTCGTAGACCATGTCAACGGATCCTGGTTCCATCAGCTCGACGCTACCAACCACGTCATCGGAACGGTGTGGCCCGGAAAATCGGATCTCTATCACGCCTTCCAGTCCACGCTAATTCCGTTTAACGATCCTGCGATGTCGATTGCGACCGCAGTGAAGCGAGCGAGGTAAGCAGCCAGCGGAGTAATAAATGAGGGCTTCGGATCTTCCCGGAGCCCTCTACCGAGCGCTTGGCAAAGACGGAAATCCCACACTTTCAACGTTTTCCAAGATTCTAAAGGCTCTTGACCTCAAGATGATCATCACGCCGGCGCACTAACTCGTCGGTAAGATTTTGACGTTGGTGGTGGGATCTTTTACGATCAATGATCCCACCACCAAGTTCTTCAGTTCTTCCTCCGAATCAGTAAACCGACCAGAAAGGCACAGACGACCAGAAGAACAACGCCATTAATCCCTGTCGGAAGATATTTCCAAGAAGCATAGAAATCTGCCACATCAGGATTAATAACAGCTTTAACCATCTCGTATGAACCATAAACTGCCAGAGTGGAGAGGAACGACGCTGCCAGGAATTGCACACCATCCACGGCTTGTACCAAAATACTTCGTTGGGAGATTTTCAATACAGTGTTAAGTACAACTCCCCCAATGAAGATGACGAACAAACTCAATAGTTCCGTGATAGTGGGTAAGAAATCTGACGAAGTTTGCTCCTAATTACAAGTAATGGGATCAACTGAGGCCTTAGCAGGCTCCAAGTTATAAGGCTTCGTTGCCTTATTTGGAGATTACTCTTCTCATAAAAAATATCAACATGTTGTTTCTTTATTTACTCATTCTCAATATGAGTGGGGGCTTGTTTCACAGGATAAAGTGAAACAAGCCCCCATATTAAGATCCCGCGAGACTATTCTTGCGACTCCTGGTCTTCCGTCACTGCACCATTCTCAGTGGCATCTGCACCATCGCTGGCAACAACGGCACCCTCAGTGTCCTCAGCGCCTTCTGCGTTCTCGTCATCTTCGTCAATATCTTCATTGAGCGTGATGGAGAGAATCTCGTCGCCCTTGTCTGGCTTGGCGAGCGTGACACCCTGCGTGGTGCGGCCAGTGCGGTTGATCTCATTCACATTGGAGCGGATCACCTTGCCGGACTTCATGATGGCCATGATCTGGTCATCTTCGCTGGTCACGAGCGCGCCCACAAGCGAGCCGCGGCCTTCAACGAGGTTGATGGCCTTCACGCCGAAGCCGTTACGCGACTGCAGGCGGTACTCACTGAGCGCAGTACGCTTGGCGAAGCCCTCGTTCGTCACCACGAGCAGGTCTTTGTCGGAATCGGCAGGAATCACGTCCATGGAGAGCAACGAATCGCCCTCGCGGAACTTCATGCCCTGCACACCGGCGGTCTGACGGCCCATCGGGCGCAGCTGCTCATCGTTGGCGGAGAACTTGACGCTCATGCCGTGATGTGACACCAGGATGATGTCGTCGCCGGCGTTGCACAATGCGGCACCTACGAGTTCGTCGGTATTAGCGGCCACAACATCGCTGCCGTTTTCGCCATCCGCGACCTCAACGACGTCCGCGTCGGTATCGTCCGACCCAACCTCGTTCAAGCGCACCGCAATGAGACCACCCTGACGCGTGGAATCATATTCAGCGAGCTTCGTCTTCTTCACCCTGCCGGAACGTGTAGCAAGTACTAAGTACTCGGCCGCGCTGTAGTCAGGGATGGACAGCACCTGCTGAATCGACTCGTCGGGCTGGAACTGCAGCAGGTTTGCCACGTGCTGTCCCTTGGCGTCGCGGGATCCCTCCGGAAGCTCATAGCCCTTGATGCGGTAGACGCGGCCCTTGTTCGTGAAGAACAGCAGCCAGTTGTGCGTGGACGTGGTGAGGAAGTGATCCACCACATCGTCCTCGCGCAGGGAGGCGCCCTTGATGCCCTTGCCACCGCGGTGTTGTGCGCGGTAGTCATCGGCCAGCGTGCGCTTGATGAAGCCGGCGTGCGTCACGGTGACGACGACGTTGCGCTCTGCAATGAGATCCTCGTCCGCCATATCTCCGGAGAACGGCAAGATCTTCGTACGGCGCTCATCGCCATACTTATCTACGATTTCGTCGAGCTCGTCGCCCACAATGGTGCGCTGGCGCTCGGGGCTGGCAAGAATATCGTCATAGTCGGCGATCTTCTTCATCAACTCGTTGTGCTCGTCCACAATCTTCTCGCGCTCAAGAGCGGCGAGACGACGCAGCTGCATGGCGAGAATCGCGTCCGCCTGCACCTGGTCGACATCGAGAAGCTCCATGAGGCCGGTACGCGCAGTATCGACGTCACGAGAGCCACGGATGAGGGCAATAACCTCTTCGATCATGTCGAGAGCCTTGAGATAGCCCTGCAGAATGTGGTCTCGCTCTTCAGCCTCGCGCTTGAGGTACGCAGTGCGGCGACGCACCACGTCGAGCTGGTGGCGCACCCAATGACGGATGAACGCGTCGAGTGACAGCGTACGCGGCACGCCATCGACCAGTGCGAGCATGTTGGCACCGAACGTCAGCTGCAGCTGAGAGTGCTTGTACAGATTGTTGAGAACAACCTTCGGGACGGCGTCACGCTTGAGTACCAACACGAGGCGCTGACCGGTGCGGCCAGAGGTCTCGTCGCGCATATCGGCGATTCCGGTGATCTTGCCGTCTCGTACGGCCTCGCGAATGGAGGTGACGAGCTTATCGGGATTGACCTGATAGGGCAGTTCGGTAACCACGAGGCACATGCGACCGCGGATTTCCTCCGTGTTCACAACGGCGCGCATCGTGATGAGGCCACGGCCCGTACGATAGGCCTGCTCGATGGCCTTGTGTCCGAGAATTGTTGCACCAGTAGGGAAATCAGGTCCCTTGATGATGCGGATGAGATTCTCGAGAAGCTCTTCGCGCGGGGCATCCGGATGATCGAGCGCCCAATGCACACCGTCAGCGACCTCGCGCATGTTGTGCGGAGGAATGTTCGTTGCCATGCCGACAGCGATGCCCGAAGAACCATTGACCAGCAGATTCGGGAAGCGCGACGGCAGCACCGTGGGCTCCTGCGTCTTGCCGTCATAATTCGGAATGAAATCGACGGTGTCCTTCTCGATGTCTCGCACCATTTCCATGGCGAGCGGCGCCATGCGGCACTCCGTGTAACGCATTGCGGCGGCGGGATCGTTGCCCGGGGAACCGAAGTTGCCCTGACCGTCTACGAGCATGTAGCGCATCGACCACGGTTGCGCCATGCGCACCAGGGTGTCGTAGATGGCGGAGTCGCCGTGGGGGTGATATTTACCCATGACGTCGCCCACTACGCGGGAGCACTTGTTGTAGCCGCGGTCGGGACGGTAGCCGCCGTCATACATCGCGTACACAACGCGACGATGCACCGGCTTCATGCCATCGCGGATATCGGGAAGCGCGCGCTCCACAATGACCGAAATTGCATAAGCCAAATAAGACTCGCGCATCTCTGTCTGCAAGTCTGTCGGCTGAACACGCGTTCCCGGCAGCAATCCCTCAGAAGGCCTGAGAGACGCCTGCAGCCTGTTCTCTGGATTGTCGTCACCAGAGACGTAATTAGTAGTGTCGTTATCGTCTGCCACTGTCATTCCTTCACTGATTTACAAGGTGTCATGTCGTTGCCGGGATGTTTCACGTGAAACATCTCTGTCTCAGGCGTCAATGAATCTTGCATCGTTGGCGTTGCGCTGGATGAAGAGGCGTCGAGGCTCAACCTCGTCACCCATCAGCATGGAGAAGGTGTCGTCTGCTGCGGCAGCATCCTCGATGTGGATCTGCTTGACGATGCGATGATCCGGATCCATGGTGGTTTCCCACAGCTCCTGATACGTCATCTCTCCCAGACCCTTGTAGCGCTGAATGCCCTCGCCCTTCGGCAGCTGGCGGCCAGCGGCCTTGCCCGCGGCCAGTGCCTTGTCGCGCTCGGCATCGGTGTAGACGTAATCCTGCTCGCCCTTGGTCCACTTGAGACGGTAGAGCGGAGGCATGGCCACATACACGTATCCAGCGGTGATCATGGGACGCATATAGCGGAAGAACAGCGTCAAAATCAGGGTTGCAATGTGAGCACCGTCGACATCAGCATCAGCCATGATGACGATCTTGTGGTACCGCGCCTTGGTGATGTCGAACTCTTCGCCATACCCTGCACCGATAGCAGTGATGAGGGATTCGATGGTATCCGATTTCATCATGCGGTCGAACGAAGCGCGTTCCGTGTTGAGAATCTTGCCACGCAGTGGCAGAATCGCCTGAATCTCGGGGTTGCGTCCCTGGATGGCGGAGCCACCTGCGGAGTCGCCCTCCACGATGAAGAGTTCGCACTCTGCGGGATCGTTGGACTGGCAGTCCTTGAGCTTGTCGGGCATGCCGGCACTCTCGAAGATGGACTTGCGGCGTGTGGTTTCGCGCGCCTTCTTGGCGGCGAGACGCGCACGAGACGCCTCCATGCCCTTCTGGATGATGGATTTTGCGTCGTTCGGATGGGCGTCGAACCAGTCACCGAGCTTGTCCGTCATCACACGCTGAACGAAGGTCTTCGCCTCGGAATTGCCGAGCTTCGTCTTCGTCTGACCCTCAAACTGAGGATTCGTGAGCTTCACAGACACAACTGCCACGAGGCCCTCGCGCACATCGTCGCCGGAGAGATTATCGTCCTTGTCTTTAAGGATTCCCTTGTCCCGCGCATAGCGATTGATAAGGCCCGTAAGCGCAGCACGGAAGCCCTCTTCGTGGGTTCCGCCCTCTGTGGTGGTGATGGTGTTGGCGAACGTACGCACGGTTTCCGAATACGACGTTGTCCATTGGAGCGCGATTTCCGCAGAGATTCCAATCTTCACGTCTTCTGCCGCGAAGTCAATGATCTCGTCGACGACGGGAGTGGCGTGCTTGGTGGTCACCAAGTGCTGCACGTAGTCCTTGATGCCATCGTCGTATTTGTAGGTAACTGAGTTGGCGAGTTCGGACACCACATCGTCGCCGTCGGAGGCGATTTCGTCTTCCTGATCAGTGGGGTTGCGCAAATCCGTCAGAGAAATACGCAGGCCCTTATTGAGGAAGGCCGTCTGCTGGAAGCGCGTGCGCAGCGTCTCGTAGTCGTAATCCGTGGTCTCAAAGATTGCAGGATCCGCCCAGAAAGTAACAGATGTCCCCGTCTCTTCCGGATCTTCCAGAGCTGCACCCTTCTTCAGAGGAGCAACTGCCTGCTGATCCTTGAACGTCTGGGTCCAGACGTATCCGTGACTGTGCACCTCAATATCGACGCGCGTTGACAACGCGTTGACAACGGAAATGCCCACACCGTGCAGGCCGCCAGAGACTGCATAACCGCCGCCGCCAAACTTGCCGCCGGCGTGCAGCTTCGTCATTACGACCTCGACGCCGGACTTGCCCTCTCCGGGGACCTCGTCCACGGGAATTCCTCGCCCATCGTCCACCACACGAATGCCACCATCGTCAAGAATGGTGACCTCAATATGGCTGGCGTACCCGGCAAGGGCCTCGTCCACGGAGTTATCGACGATTTCGTACACCAAGTGGTGCAGGCCGCGCGGACCCGTTGAACCGATGTACATGCCCGGCCTGATGCGGACAGCCTCAAGTCCCTCAAGAACCTTCAGGTCTGAGGCGTTGTAATGCCCTGGGGACATTGTTGAATTGAGTTCGCCATCTGCCAGATCATCCTGGTTGATGAGATCGTCTGCAGATTGATCAACAGGCTGATTGACTCCTTCATTTTCGGGGGTCATCGACTCGTCGTTGTTCTGGGCCACTCGAGCCTTTCCTTTCCAGGAGCGACAGCTTCCCTCACACATCTCTGATGAATTGGCAAACGCACCAGCCGAGAAATGCCTCTAGAAGCAAATTAATCGCACCGTCAACAAGCTATTTCTTATATAGGTATAAGGATACTAGGAAAGGGGGACTTTTCGCGGCTTAAAGGGGCATATTTTGAAGCTAGCGTAAAGCTCTCGTGAAGCAGTTGCATAGGGGTCAAAAACGTGCTCGCTCAACGACGAATTTTCGAAGATGCGGCCACAAATTCAACCCCAGGTATCCCGAGGACCGCGACCCGGAACAGAATATTTTCCTCGCTTGAACGTGTATGAATTGGGCCCCTTCACCGTGATTGTGGTGACTTCCATCGGAGCAAGCCGTTCGGAGATCACTTTTTTGAGTCTCGGAACCATGTAGGTGAGCTGAGTGGACCATACGGTAGAGGTGGCACGAATCGTCAATTCGCCATTTTCAAAGGAGACGATGCGCGTATGACGAGCGATGGACTCCCCCACGATATCGCTCCAATGCGTCGCTAAATCAGCGGTTTTAAGATGTGGGACCCAGTCGTTCTGACGTGCCAATTGCGCAAAAACCGATTTAGCGGCGCTGGGATCACGCCCCGGCTTGCCGAAATTATTCCATGCGCTTTCGGCCTTCTCCTCACGTGTTGAGCGAGAAATAAAGCGGCGAATATATCGCCGTGCCACCATCTGCGGTAACACCCTTTGGTCAAGCCCAAGCGCAACGACAGGAGGAACGTTGGAAAACAATTTCGGTGCCACGACTCACGCAGTCTTCCCACGCATAAAATCTGCCATCAGTGCCTCAGGAGAATCTTCCTGCATCCGCCCAGCAACGGCTTCAACATCGATAATGGACATCTCCCCCGCCGACGGAATATCACTATGTGCCGCCACGGTGATGAAAACCTGCTGCTGATGCGCTGCAAAATCCAAAATCTGACGCCTCCGGGACTCGTCAAGCTGCGCAAAAACATCATCAAGCACAAGGATGGGAGTGTCACTCTGTGCCAAATAATCGAACTGCGCCATCTTCAGCGCCAGACCCAAAGTCCACAATTCACCGTTTGAAGCGAATTCGCGTGCGGGCTCGCCATCGAGAGTGACCAACAAGTCATCCCTGTGAGGACCGATGAGGTTGCTTCCCCGCGCCACCTCCCCCGGGTAAATCCGTTGAAAATGTTGGGCAATATTCTGCTTGATCTCCTGAGAATCCCCTTCACCGAGAATCTCGTCGAAGGAGGGTTCGTAAGCTATTCCTCCAACGCCGTTGCCATCCGACAACTCACCATACAAGCGAGTCACCGTGTCACTCAGACGTTCCACCACATCTCGACGGCGACGCGAAATTTCCACGCCCACGTCAATGAACTGAGACGTCCATACTTCCAATTCGGTCAAGGCCATGGAACGCTCATCCATGACGGGTTGCCCAAACTCATCAAAACCTTGCCCTTGAGGAGCTGCCAATCCACCCCTTTGACCCGCGGAACCAAACTGTGCGTCAGCTAAATGCTTCAGCACCGCCGTCCGTTGCTTTGCAATCTGGCGAAACCGCTGCAAGAGGGCGTAATAGTTCGGAAACATCAGAGTGGCCGCCGTATCTAGGAAGCCACGTCGTTGCGCAGGGTCTCCAGATACCAATTGCTGATCCCGAGGGCTGAAGACAACAACCTTCACCTGGCCCGCTATGTCGCGAAAGTAGCGAGATGGGCCAGAGTCCACTCGAGAACGGATTGCTCCTCGTTGGGGGATGGTCACTTCGAGAGTTCTCTCAGAAGAGTTCTCATTGGCGATCTCTGATGTGCTGTCACCTATGACGCCTATCGAGGCCGCGGTAATAACCGTAGTGGGCGGGTTGCCGTCAGCGTCGTTATGTCGAAACGTTTCACTTAATTCGGGAGATTCCGCACCGTCAAGAATGCCAACGTTTGCAGCATTTGTGGCAGTACCATGCTCCACATTCGCCCGAATTGTTGCCCTTTTCTCGCCCCTCTGAATCAGATATTTAGAGGCACTCGCGCGATGGCTTGCTCCGCTCGACAGAAATTCGATGGCTTCGATAAGGTTCGTTTTGCCGATGCCATTTTTCCCCACCAATACGTTCATTCCCGGCGCGAAATCAAGCACCACGTGATTCCACGACCGGAAATGATCCAGAGCAAGTCTCGAAATGCGAAAGACCATAAGGTGAAATCAGTTCGTGAAGCGCATTGGCACCAAAAGGTAGCGATACGCCAACGATTCTTCGTCGTCCTTTTCCTGTTGCCCGTTGAATTCCACGGCCTTCACGGCAGTCGTCATCTTGATCCGCACGTAGGGTTCGCTGATAGCGCTCAGGCCGTCAAGCAAATATGAGGGGTTGAAGGCAACTGTGATGGGCTCGCCATCGAGGTCAACAGCAATGGATTCAGAAGCCTGCGACTCATCTGCCGTTCCAGCTGAAAGTTTGACCTCTTCCTGCGAGAATTCCATACGAATCGGAGCGTTTCGTTCTGCAACGAGAGATACACGGCGAAGTGCGTCGATGAGTTCCTGGCGATCGATGACGACATGGATGGGATAGTCATCGGCAAAAAGACGATCCACTGTAGGGAACTCGCCGTCGATGAGTTGTGCTGTTGAAATGCGTCCCGAATTGTCGAAGCTCATAAGATTACGCGCCTGAGGATCGAAACCGACAACAACATTTTGTGCGGTGTCAATGGAACGAGACACATCTCGCAAAATGGAGCCACGAATAAGCGCAGTTGTATCGAGCTCAGGGTCTGAAGGAGACCAATTGAAAGTGGCCCGCGAAAGACGGAAACGGTCAGTAGAGGTGAGAACGACTTTTTCTCCCTCGAAGGAGACTTTGACACCTGTCAAAACAGGGCGATTTTCGTCACGTGCAACAGCGACGGAGGCCTGATTGACCGCGTCAATGAAAGTTTTGCCATCGACGGAGCCCATCTTCGCGGGGATTTGTGGCAAATCAGGATATTCGCTTTCGGGCATGAGCTGCAGGTTGAACGACGACTTACCAGATTTGATGCTGAGACGGCTTCCCTCAGTGCTGAGGTACGTCGTTTCGGCAGGAAGAGATTTAGCGATGTCTGCGAGAAGCTTGCCGAGGACCACGATGGTTCCCTCTTCGTCAACTCCTGCTTCAATGTGGTGACGAGCAGACACTTCGTAGTCGAATGCGGAAAGTTGGAGCGAGCCATCGGCAGCGTGGAGTTTGATGCCGGAAAGAACTGGCGTTGCAGGACGACTGGGGATAATGCGCGTTGCCCAAGCCACTGCATCGGCAAATGATGCCGAATTGATCTCTACTTTCATGGATCCTCCGTTTCAGGTGTTCTCAAGTTTAGCCGGTGCACCTGAAGTTGCAGTATTCTCTTCAGCTAAAGAAGGTGACGACTGAATAAAGTGAGTGTGCTAGTTAATCGTCATCATAGGCGTTGTGGATTTGTGGATAACTTGGTGAACACAAGAAATGACACTGGTTTGGGTGAAATCACAATTGTGGATAACTTGCAGAAGATTTGTGGATAACTTAGTCGGTTGTCCACAAAGGCACCAAGGGCATGGACCTTATCCACAAGCTGAGGCGTGTCGCGCACAATGATTCAACACTCAGTCCACAGGAAAATCGGACTTATACACCGCCCAGCGCCATACCTGTGGAAAACAATGTGGATAACTTTTAAAAAAATATTTTTCTAAAACACGGACCTACAACAAGATTTCCTCTTTAAAACAGTCGATATGCGTTAAGTACACAGTGAGATTTTCGCAGATTAAAGTACGCAAAATACAAAAGAGAGAGAGGTCTGAATAATCAGAGCCTCTCCCCTTAGCGCGTTATCACGTGTGATGAGTGCAGAGCACCCCTCACGGCTCACTCCATGTGCTGCTTGAGCTTTGATGTGAGCTCGTTGACGTAGTTGTAAACCTCTCGTTTTTCCGACATCTCGGAGGAGATTTTCTGATAGGCGTGAATAACGGTTGTATGGTCTCGACCACCAAAGATTTCCCCGATTGAGGTAAGAGACAAACCCGTCATCTCCCGGCAGATATACATGGCAACTTGCCGCGCCAATGCAATGTTCTTTGAACGGCGAGACGACACGAGGTCATCAAAAGTGAGCTGAAAATAGCCCGCCGTTTGGGAAATAATGTCTGTCGGCGTCACCTGGACGTCAGACACGAAGTAATCCTGCAGCGTCTGTTCTGCCAAGGCGGTGGTGACAGGCTGCTTGTTGAGACTTGCCATGGCCACGACGCGCGTCAAAGCCCCCTCAAGCTCTCTGATATTGTCCGTAACCTGTTGCGCGATGAGGTCGAGAACCTCCATCGGCACTTCCATCTTCAGTTTGGACGTGGAGGCCTTCATGCGAAGAATTGCAATACGAGTCTCCTGGTTCGGCGGTTGCACGTCCACGGTGAGGCCCATTTCGAAGCGCGAAATAAGCCTTTGCTCGAAGCCCTGCAGCAGCTTTGGCGCCACATCGGAAGCCACCACAATCTGTTTGTTGGCGTTATAAAGCGCGTTGAACGTGTGGAAGAACGTTTCCATCGTTCCGGTTTTACCGCCGAGGAACTGAATATCGTCAATGAGGAGGAGATCGACCTCCCTGTATCGCCGATTAAATTCGGCGACCTCGCCGTCATTTCCGGCGCCCTCCTTCACTGCCTCGATGAATTCGTTCGTGAATTCCTCAGAGTTGACGTAGCGCACGGTGAGATCGGGGTACAGATTGAGGGCATAGTTGCCGATGGCGTTGAGAAGATGGGTTTTTCCCAGACCAGATCCGCCGTAAATGAACAGAGGATTGTAGGAATTTCCTGGGGCCTCAGACACTGCAAACGCGGCGGCTCGTGCGAAGCGATTTGATTCACCGGGAACGAAGTTGTCGAAAGTAGCGTCCTTGTTGAGGCGCGATTTTTCGTCGCGATGGAAGGGGATTTCCGCCTGTTGCGGTGAAGCAGGGGTGGCCCCGTTCTGGGAGGGCGTCGCCGACGGCTGACGACCACTCTTGATGTCTGTATGAGCCAGCAGGTCGTCATCGCCGATGGAGCCAAAGCCCTGCAGAACGTCTTGCGTTGCGTGAGGTGTTGGAGTCACGGGAGGTGCTGCATGAGGCGCAACGACATGAGATGTAGCAGCTGGTGTCGCGGGCGGTTGTGCTGTGGCAGCGGCTGCAGGTGCACTACCTTGCGCCGGAGAAGGCTGTGCGGACGGTGGTGTGGTGGCGGGTGGTGCTGCCTGTGTGGCTGGTGCCTGCTGTGCTGTTGGCCGAGTTGTTGGAGCAGCGTTTCCAGAGGGTGCCGCAGCATCTTTGTTGGCATCAATTTTGATGACAAAGCTCATGGACTTGCCGGCGGCCTGTGACAGCGCGGACTGTACCTGTTCCTCAAATTGATTCTCAATGGCGACACGCGTGTAGTCATTTGACGCAACCAAAATGATCATGGAATCAAAAACCATGGAAGGGGAGATGTCCTTGATAATGCTTCGGTCGCGAACGCTGAGCCCCGGGTTTTGCGTCATAAGCGTGTAGGCGGAATCCCACAGAGCCTGTGCTTGAGACCCAGAGTTTGGCATATCAGCGGCCATTTCTCTCCTCTACTGAAACGTACATAAAGAATGCATTCATTTCTATACAGCGGTAAAGACAAGTTATCCACAGGCTCGGGGGTTGGAAACACTCAATTGTGAATAACAAAGATGTGGTTTTGTGAATAACATGGATGTCATTTATTATCAGAACGATCCGCAAGATCCCGTAATAGTGCGATTTTGTGGATATTTGACTCCTCCCTTTTGACTACGGGCCCGGAAGTGTGTAGGTTAGGAGGGCTTGACTCATGAGGAGCCATGGATCGCCATGGCCAAATACGGGAGCACGTGAATATGAAGAGAACATTCCAGCCGAACAACCGCCGTCGCCACATGAAGCACGGTTTCCGCCTTCGCATGCGCACGCGCGCAGGCCGCGCCACCATCAACCGTCGCCGTGCCAAGGGCCGCAAGTCTCTGGCTGCCTGAGCCATCAGAAGTACCAGGTGGAACGGCTGAAAAATCATTCTGAATTCGTGGGCGTTCTGCGACTACGAAACAGGGTGACAAGTGCGGACATTGTGGCCCACTATGCCTTGCCCCACCAAAGGACCCGCTATCTTCGGCCCAAGACGCACGTCGTGACCGAGTCGAGTGCGTTGCTGACATCAACAGAGACGTCAGCAACAGCACCCGATTTCGGTGACATTTCCCGATTGGGGCTCGCAGTGTCGAAAGCTGTCGGCAATGCAGTGACGAGAAACAAAGTGAAGCGCCGTTTCAGAGTACTGGCACGACGCTATGAAGCGTACCTTCCTGCAGGCTCAGACGTTGTTTTGCGGGCCCGTCCGCGGGCTTCTGCTGCAGATTTTTCGGATCTTGACGCACAGGTACACAAACTTTTTATGAAAATCGCGGATCGTGCGGCCGCTGCCGAGCGGCAGGAAGCTACACGATGACGGCATCCTCTCCGGTTTCTGTACGTGCTATCCGTTGGTATCAGCGGAGAATATCCCCGCTTTTCCCTGCACGTTGCAAGTACTATCCCACGTGCTCTCATTACGCGGCAACAGCAATTGAACGCTTCGGCATCATTCGCGGGGGAGCCCTCGGACTTTTGCGCCTCCTCCGGTGCCAGCCGTGGGTTGACGGCGGAGTCGACGACGTCCCCCAGAAGTTCTCGCTTTTTTACCGCTTCGCTTGGTCGAAAGCCAACGAAGCCCACATCTCACATCAGGAGCTCGCCCGATAATGACCAACATCATGAACTTCTTCTACTCCTTGCTGTACCCGCTGGAGTGGCTGATTTCGTGGGTGATGTACATCTTCCACAAGATCTTTGTGTTCCTCGGTATGCAGGATGGCCCGGGCTTCGCATGGTGCTTGAGCATCATCTTCCTCACCTTCTTCGTGCGCGCCTGCATCTTCCCGCTCTTCATGCGGCAGATGCATTCAATGCGCCATATGCAGGCGATTCAGCCGGAATTGCAGAAGATTCAGCGCAAGTACAAGGGCAAGACCGATCCTCCGTCACGCGAGGCGATGCAGCGTGAGACCATGAAGCTCTACCAGGAGAATCACGCGAATCCCATGGGTTCCTGCCTGCCCTCCGTGATTCAGGCCCCTGTTTTCATGGCTCTGTTCAACGTGCTACGAATGCTCAGCACCATCGCGTCGGGTAAGACCGAACCCATTGGCGCCTTCACTAAGAGCGTTGCGCACGACATTGAGCAGACAGTTTTCATCAACGTGAAGCTGGGTGAGGTTTTCGCCACGGCACAGGGTGGCGCGCGCGTCACGGTGGGCATCTTCGTGGCGCTCATGTGCTTGACCATGTTCTACATGCAGTTCCACAACGTGCGGCACAACATTCCGCGTGCCTCCATGGAGGGTTCGCAGTACCGCATGCAGCAGATGATGGCATACGTGTTCCCGGTCATGTACATCTTCTCGGGCGCTGTGATGCCCTTTGGCGTGCTGCTCTACTGGCTCACCAACAATCTGTGGACCCTTGGTCAGTCGTTCTGGCAGGTCTATCGCTTCCCGACCCCGGGCTCCCCTGCTGCAGAGCAGAAGGAAGTGCGCGACCACAAGAAGGAAGAAGCTCGTCGCAAGCGTGAAGGCCTTCCCTCTCTTGAGGAAGAGGCGCTGGCAAAGGCGCAGAAAGACGCAGAAAAGCGCGCCGAGCACGGTTCTTATCAGCGTGCACAGCCCCAGCGCAAAAAACGCAAGAAGAAGTGAGAATACACGAATACACTAGGTATGAGATGCAACGGCTGGCAGTGACGCCGGCGCGGGCAGACCAATGAACAGGAGCGGACATGGCAGAGCATGATGAGCCAACGGTTGAGCAGCTGAACGACGAGGCTGACATCGCGGCGGATTATCTCGAGGGCCTTCTTGACATCGTGGATTACGAAGGCGACATCGAGATGGGTGTTCGCAATGGTCGTGCGGTAGTGCAGATTGTGGCGGATGACAATTCTGACATCAAGAACCTCACAGGCAAGAATGGCGATGTGGTCGAGGCGCTGCAGAGGCTGACCCGGCTCGCGGTTCAGGAGAAGACGGGGGAGCGTTCGCACCTCATTCTCGACGTGGACGGTTACCTCAAGCACAAGCGCGAGGGCTTGCATAAGATTGCATTGGATGCCGTTGAGGAATGCCGTGAAAATGGTGGACCGGTTGATTTGAAGCCGATGAATTCCTTCGAGCGCAAGATCGTTCATGACGTGGTGCGCGAAGAGGGGCTGAAGTCCCGTTCTCATGGTGAAGAGCCGCATCGTTACGTGACGGTGTATCTCAAGGCCAAGGAAAAGGCTTCCGATTTCGAAGATGATGAAGTAGAAGAGAATGACATCGATAATGCCGACGTTGTGACCGATGAAGCCGTCGACGAAACGGTTGAATTCGAGGACGATAACGAGCTTGACAACGATGACGAGTGAGGGCGAAGACACAATCTCTCATGGTGACGAGCGGGTTTCAGGTGTGGCAGAGGATTCAGTAAGTGACGGGGCTTCGGTGGTTTCTACTGGTATTGGTGTAGACGACGAACTCGAGGGATCCTCTTTGCTGGAGGAGATCTTGGGGCCGGCTCTGCCTCAGATGATCACGTTCCACACGAAGTTGCAGCAAGAAGGGGAGATTCGAGGACTCGTGGGCCCGCGTGAGCTTCCGCGTCTGTGGGAGCGGCATATCCTCAACTCTGCAGCCCTGGAGCCCTTCATCGTGAAGGCGGCAAGTGGGAATGCGACGGTCGCTGACATCGGTAGCGGAGCTGGTTTCCCAGGTATTGTTCTTGCGGCGATGCTTCCGCAGTTGAGATTCACGCTCATTGAACCCATGGAACGCAGGGTGGAATGGCTGGATGAGGTGGTTGAGGATCTCGAGCTGGGGAATGTCCACATTGAGCGTGCCCGGGCAGAGGACCTTAAGGGAAAGCAGTTTTTCGATATCGTGACATGCAGAGCTGTTGCACCGATGACGAAGTTGTCGCGGTGGGTTCTTCCCCTGCTGAAGAATCATGGAACATTCGTGGCTCTCAAGGGAAGATCTGCGCAGGCAGAGCTCGACAAGGCAGCGAAGGAAATCCGGAAGGCCGGGGGAGTGCATCCAGAGGTTCATGAGGCACCAGTCGGAGGAAACCTCGAAGAGACGCACGTGGTGACAATCGTCAAACGATGATATATCTGGTTCTCCAGAAAGCCCTCAGATGAACGAGCCGTTTTTTTATGAAATAACATTCATGTGATTTCCTCTGAGAACGTTTGAGAGAAGATACATATATCAACGATGTGTTGATATTATTTTCTCTTCAGCGTGCCGTTGTCCATGTTGCTCTAGAGACTGGAGTGACGAACGAATAATGGAGGTTCACTCGTGACTAGTGTTTCACGTGAAACATCGGACTCATCTTCCGGAGGGATCGAATCGACGAACGATGTGCTTCGTCGTATCTTCGGTGATTCACAGAGCTCGCTTGGTGCGGACCTCCTAGACGAATCGAATCGTCTGCAGAAGGTATCTAACGCAGATTTCCCTCGACCTCCGAGGACTCGTATCGTTGCAGTTGCTAATCAAAAGGGTGGCGTTGGCAAGACAACGACCACTGTGAATCTTGCATCCGCCTTCGCGGAGGCAGGCATGCGCGTGCTCGTTTTGGACATGGATCCACAGGGGAATGCGTCAACCGCCTTGGGGATCCAACATCCTAGTGGTACACCTTCTATCTATGATGTCATCGAAGGACGCAACACAATAGAAGATGTCGTTAAGACGTGCCCGGACTTCGACAGTCTTGATGTGGTTCCGTCGACGATAGACCTCAGCGGAGCGGAACTTGAAATCGCAACCTTGGACAACCGTACTGAACTGTTGAAAGAGGCCGTAGATTCATATATTGCTGCTACCTCAAAAAAATACGATTACATTTTCATCGATTGTGCGCCGAGCCTCGGATTGCTTGTGCTCAATTCGCTGAGAGTTGCTCGAGAGGTACTCATTCCCATTCAAGCCGAATACTATGCGCTTGAAGGTCTGGGGCAGTTGCTGAAGACGATTCAACTCGTGCAGTCGAGCTTCAATCCGGACCTCGACATCTCCATGATGCTTGTCACCATGTATGACCGTCGTACCATGCTCAGCAAGGAAGTGTACGAGGAGGTTCAACGGCATTATCCACAGGTGCTGCTGAAGGCCACGATTCCGCGCGCCGTGAGAATCTCGGAGGCTCCAAGTTTTGCGCAGTCCATTATCGCGTATGACCCTAAATCAGCAGGTGCCATTGCGTATAGGGAAGTGGCACTGGAGATAGCTCAACGAGGCGCTCCCGTACATGAAAAGTAGTGAGAAGTACTGTGGTTAGTGATGAATATTTGTGATGATCCAATGCAAGATGATGGAGTAGAAGATGGCAAAGTCGCGACTTGGTAAGGGGCTGGGAGCCCTGTTCCCAACGATTCCAGAGGAGAAATCCCCGGCTGCTCCTGCTGCGGAAAAGTCTCCGGCGGAAACTGCTCAAGAGCAAAAGACCGCATCGAAGACTGAGAAGGTTGACAACGCAAAAAGTTCAAAAAGGACTTCTACCGCGAAGGATTCTCGGTCTCCGATTCCGGATTGGGGAGCGATTGCGCACCCGAGTGACATGTTCTTCTCCAATACTCGTGCGGGTGATGGGGGCGTTGCTCAGAACGAATCAGATGTTTCACGTGAAACAATGAAGTCTGATGCGCGCGATGGTAGCAAAACTACGCCCGTAAAATCCGAGGCGCAGGTCTTGGAAGACGTTAAGGGAGCCTACCTCGCAGAGTTGAACCTTGATGACATTGAGGCAAATGCGCACCAACCAAGGAGCGTATTTGACGAAGATGAACTAAAAGAACTCTCAGATTCGATCAAAGAGGTAGGAGTTCTCCAGCCCATCGTCGTTCGCGAACGTACCGATGGTGGAAATACAGATTCGGCGGACGCCAAGTATGAGCTCATCATGGGGGAGCGTCGTTTGCGCGCAAGTGGTCTCGCCGGCAAAGAGACAATCCCTGCGATTGTGAGAACAACGGACGATTCCAATATGCTGCGTGATGCGCTCCTCGAGAATCTTCATCGCGTGCAGCTGAATCCTTTGGAAGAAGCCGCTGCCTACGAGCAAATGATCGAGGAATTCGGTCTCACGCAGGCTCAGCTCTCCAAGTCCGTGTCGAAGTCTCGCCCTCAAATCGCGAACACGCTTCGTCTTCTCCAGTTGCCCGGTAGTGTTCAGAAACGAGTTGCGTCGGGTGTTCTGTCCGCAGGACATGCGCGTGCTCTCTTGAGTCTTGATTCCGAAGAGCAGATGATGAGTCTTGCGGCTCGAATCGTAGCTGAGGGTCTTTCTGTGCGTTCTACGGAAGAAATCGTGGCGCTGCAGAAGAATTCACATTCTGATAAGAAGAGCGCGAAAAGAACGTCCAAGAATTATTGGTCCGGCTCGTCGCTGCCTCAAAGACTCGGAGACAAATTCGATACCAAGGTGAGTATCCGCGGAAGTGAGAAGAAAGGGCGGATTGAGATTACATTCGCCTCCTCCGAAGACCTCCAGCGCATCACTGATTTGCTCGTGGGGAATGGCTTGCAGGAGCCCAAAGCGAACGGGTGGGTCTGAGTCAGTTCACTAGATTTGCTTCCTGTTGAGGAGGGGTTGATGTTTCACGTGAAACATCAACCCCTCCTCTCTTGTTCTTCGAGCTCTTCTATTTTCTAGGGAGAAGATATATCGGACCTCGGCGTTTCT
Source organism: Bifidobacteriaceae bacterium (assembly GCA_022651005.1). Lineage (GTDB taxonomy): Bacteria > Actinomycetota > Actinomycetes > Actinomycetales > Bifidobacteriaceae > JALCQC01. The sequence goes on along the minus strand of JALCQD010000003.1, from coordinate 227,882 downwards.
GCTGGCGCGTCGCACCCTGTTCCAATACACTACCTATGGTGTCTGTTGGGTACGTAGAGCACTATATTTAGTGTTTCTTGGTAAGTGCGTAGTGCATTGTGTGAGATCAGGGTAAAGCAAGGGGAACGTATGAAGCGCGTCAGGTCATGGAGTGCGAATGCACTTATCGCATGTATGTCGGCTGTGGTGATGGTGCTCTCTCTGAGCATGGTGGGTACCACGCCAGCGCAGGCGGCCGGGCAAAGTTATCTCGAACAGTCCACCGTGGAATCCGCGGTCAGGGATACCCGCTCGTATGTTCTCAATCAGTTCACGAACTATGCAACGTCAAATACTCCCCTTTATGGAACAAGCAGTGAGTGGATGCTCCTTTCCTTGGCGCGGGACGTCACTTCCGGTGAGAGCCCTCTCTTTACGCAATACAAAAATGAGGCGGTGGCCTCGTTGAAGGCCAATGACGGTTCTACACCTGGACGCCAGGTGTCAACGGACTATGAACGCATCATTCTCGCCCTCACCGCAATGGGGTATGACGCCACATCAATCGCTGGATATAACCTTTTCGATTACCTCTCGACGCGGGACAACGTCTCTTACCAGGGCATTAATGGTGTCATCTTCGCACTCCTCGCAGTTGAGGCGAACCCAAGCTACACCTTCCTCACTCCTTCTGACGGTTCTGCTGCCACCACCATCCCCGGGCTCATCGATTACTTGCTGAGCAAAAACACTCCCGACGGCGGCTGGGCGCTTTATGGCACGAAGGGGGACGTTGATATTACCTCCATGGCGCTTCAGGCGCTTGCTCCCTTCAAGGGAAGCGCTTATGACGTGAACGCAAAAGTTTCCGCGGCGATTGACAAAGCTCTCACTATGCTGAGTGCTCGGCAAGGGTCCAACGGAGAGTACAGAAGCCTTGGGTTCGGTGGCGAGGGCGATCCCAATTCGAATTCACAGGCTCAGGTCGTCACGGCCATGGCGGCTCTCAACGTGTCTCCAACTGACCCGCGGTTTGTGAAGAACGGTCACAGTGTGATCGAAAATATGTTGTCTTACCACGTGGCCGGCAGTGGTTATAAGTATCTTGCCGGTCAGAAAGATGCCAACGGCATGGCGACTGAACAATGCTATTACGCGACAATCGCCTATCAGCGTCAGATGACTGGACGAAAGAGCCTGTACAACATGAGCGACGTGACTCTGGGAGATGCCGGGGTCAAGAAGGCGCAAGAGGCAGTATGGGCAGCTGCCGCTCAGAAGGCTGCGGATGAGGCAGCTGCCAGGGCGGAACAGCAGGCCAGTAAGGACGGTAGCGCCGCGTCAGGCTCTCAGCAGCAGTCAGGCTCCACTACGTCCGCCCCGGGAACCGCGGGGTCCGCAACTGACGGCACAGCGACTCCTGCTTCAGTGACCCCCGCTACGGGCATCAATAGTGGTTTCGATCTCGTTGTCAAGGAAAATAGCGGCTATACGCGGGCTGTATCTTCGGCAGTGACGAATACTGCCATTGCGGGTTCCGAGGGAATGTCAGGGATCGCTGAGCCGTCCTCGTCCGGTGCCGCGTCAGTGAAGTCGACCGAGGAATCTGCTAGGGAATCTGCTGAGGAATCTGCCGAGGGAACCTCTTCGGAGCAGAACGCAGGGAGTACCCGATCCACCCACGCCAGTACAAAAACTTCTTCGCGTCATGCCGCGTCGCCACCTATCTCCTCGGTTGTGTCCGAGCCAGCGACGTACCGCATAGTGCAACGCGCAGTTGTATCTGTGTCGAGTTCGGCAGGCGGATCTACCGCATTTGGGGATCAGAAAGCAGCCTCATCATCTGACGATTCCGCCAAGAAGACTTCCGATCCTGACGGATGGAGTTTCAGCGCTGGTGAATATGAGTCGCCTTCGCCCAAAAAAGCAGCAGCGGCGTTGACATCAGCAAGTGCTCCCGGGGAGGCTATCTCGGGAGCCCCCACCATCGCAGCCATTGCTGTTGCGGCGGCCCTCCTTCTCGTCGGGGGAGTTGGAGGCGGTATCGTATGGGGACGCCGCTCCTCCGCTGCTGCGCATTCGGCACGTTCCCGTGAAACAGAGGGCGAGTGATCATGGACAGTAAGTACGCATTTCTCCGTCGCGTTACCTCGGTAATAGTGGCCGGAGTGCTGGCCGTGACGACTGCCGTCACAATGGCAGGCTGCGGCGCACAGGCATCTGCGGCGGAACCTCTGGAAAAGATGACGCAGTTGCCTGCAAGTGGCATCATTACAAAAGACCAGTTGAAGACACTGGATGGTAAAACCGGAACGTACGCCTTTACTGGCCGTGACGGCGATATTACGTATTCGTGGCTGTACGATGCCGCCCAGGTAAAAAATCCGACTGATCAACATCTCAAGGTCACTTTTGCAACGAGCGGATCAGAGGTGTCGTCCGTCAAAAAGGTCGCCAACAAGGCTCCCTATGCCATCTCCGCAAAAATAGCGAATTTTGAGCTTGCGGGAAGCCCGAAGCTGAAGATTACGGTTCCACAAAAATGGGCAGCGAATCGCGTAGTGGTGGCAACCGAGCAGAAGGGCTCATTGAAGCAAATATCTAGCGCCCATCCCTCTATCGTTACTGCTGGCAAGAAAACGACGCTTACTGGCACTGTGACGGTGACGCATAAGGTGCTGTACTTCATCGCGGGTCTCAATAAAGCCGGCCTCTCCTCAGACGCGAGGAACTCTGGGTCGAATGATGGCGCTTCCTCGGCTACGAGCGGCGACACGGACGGCGATGCAGACGGCGGCGCGGGAACCGGAGCGAGCACAGGCGGCGACAGTGGCACAGATTCTGCAAAGGACGAGGCTGGCTCCAGCACTGCACAGAGCCCAAACGGCAATGCTAACGGAACCTCATCCGCCGCGAATAACGGTAGTTCCGCTGCTGGCAGTGATAGCTCCGGAGCAGCGGCCTCCCGAGGTTCGCAATCATCAGGTACTGGCTCCGCGAAAAAGGCGGACAGCAACTCAATCTCTGTCACGGTATCCATTGACGCGAAAACTTTGGTATCGCACATGAGCGACGTGAAGGCCAGCAAACGCGCCTACGTGCCCGTTGGCGGATGGATTCTCTCACCCACGCGCATCACGCTCAAGAAGGGGCAGACGGCGTATGACGCGCTCGTGGCGGTGACGAGGAGCCACCACATTCAGATGGAGTCGCGCTGGACGCCGTTGTATAACGCGTACTACGTCACCGGAATCCACCAACTCTATGAGTTCGACGGAGGATCAGCTTCCGGCTGGATGTACAGCGTCGACGGGTGGTTCCCCAATTACGGGTCCTCAAGCTATTCCTCGCTCCGCGACGGCTCCGTGATCCAATGGCGGTATACGCGCGAGTTAGGTGCGGATGTTGGCGGCGGCTGGTCCGGTAACTGAGTGAACCGGTAGCGTGTAAGGCTGGATTCCAAAAGAACAGTAGGAAGATGGGTGAGGTGGATGGCACGCTCTCGTGACTCTTTCAGCGTTGCCCATCCTGCGGTAAATTTTGCGTTCTATGCGGCCGTGCTCGGCATCTCCATGTTCTGCCTGCACCCTTTCGTCCTTGGTATATCGCTCGTGTCGGCCATCCTCTATGGTGCGTTCGTGCGTGGGTGGCGGCATATGGCAAGACTTCTTGGTGTGTTCATTGTCCCCGGAATCATCGTCGTCGCGATTCTCAACCCCACGTTCAACCACAACGGCGTCACGCTGCTTTTTACCCTGAGCAACGGGAATTCCATCACGCTGGAGGCCATCGTGTATGGCGTGGCGCTCGCTATAACCCTGGCAGTGGCGACGGCGTGGTTCGTGTCGTTGAACGTGGTGTTGACCAGGGATAAGTTCGTCTATGCGGTGGGGCGAGTATTCCCCACGGCCTCGCTGATTTTGTCGATGAGTTTTCGGTTTATTCCGCTGTTTCTGCGCCAGTTTCATGACACGACGGTGTCTCAGCGTTACCTTGGGCATGACATGCGCAGCGCGCGATGGTGGGAGAAGATTCGCATTGCGCTCACTGTGACGAGTTCGCTCTTTACGTGGTCCATGGAGAACGCGATTCACGTGAGCGATTCCATGCGGGCGCGCGGTTACGGAAGGCGTCATAGGAGTTCGTATTCTCCCCATCGCTGGGATACAAGGAATGTGCTGTTGCTGGTGGTGATTGCGTCCTTGGCGGGCATCACCATTGTGGCTACGGCGAATGGGGGGCTTGCTGCCCAGTATGATCCGACGATTGTGATCAGTGGAATTCACGCTGCACCGAGCGGTGTGTGGACGTGGTTGGGGGCGGTTGCGTTCCTTTTGCTCGCCAATGTTCCCGTGGCGGTGCGGCTTTTCGATGTGTATTTGTGGAAACGGTATGAGAGGGCATTGCGCTTGGGTCCGGGCACGCGACGGCAGACGCGGTGGAGCGTTGTGTTGGGTAGCGACGATGTGTCGGCAGAGAAGCAGAAGGAGAAGGTGCCACAATGGCGTTGATTTCCATGCGTGATTTTTCGTTTGCTTTCCCGGGGTCACAGCAGATTTTGCGCAATGTGTCGCTGACGATTGAGGAGGGGAGTTTTACCGTCCTTCTGGGGCCCAACGGGTCAGGTAAGACAACGTTGCTTCAGCAACTGCACCCCGTTCTCGCGGCACATGGCGACCGCACAGGGGAGATTTTATGGCGAGGAAAAAATGTTTCACGTGAAACATCTGATGCTGTGGCCAGCCGCATCGGTTTTGTGATGCAACGTCCGGAGAGCCAGATTGTGACAGATAAGGTGTGGCACGAGCTTGCCTTCGGATTGGAAAATCAGGGGCTCGGCGACGATGTTATCCGCCGCAAGGTGGCGGAGATTGCCACGTATTTTGGCATCGAAGAGTGGTTCGATAAGGACGTCAGTGAGCTGTCGGGTGGCCAACGGCAGATTCTGAATCTCGCCAGCGTCATGGTGCTCAACCCAGAGCTCCTCATCCTTGACGAACCCACAGCGCAACTTGACCCCATTTCCGCGGACAACTTCATCCAGATGCTTCATCGGCTCAACTACGAGTTGGGTGTCACGATCCTTGCCGCTGAACACGAGGTCCAGAAGATTCTGCCCTTCGCCAGCGCCATGGTGGTGCTCACCGGAGGCAAGATTTCTGCGGCCGGTGCTCCGAGGGATATCATTCCTGACATTTTGAAACACAATCCGAGCCTCGCGTCCGCCATGCCGGTGGCTGCCCAGCTGTACTGGGAATCTCACAGTGCCGCCTCACGTATTCCGCTGACCGTGGGCGAGGGGAAGCGGTGGCTGAAGAGCGTCGGGGGTGATGGAGCGGTGGCGGAGACTGCAGCCGGAACGGCGACGAGTGTGACTCAGAGCACGACGTCGAAAGGGGAAGGCGTCACGGTCCCTGAGACCCCCGTTACCCTCTCTGCACGCGATGTGTGGTTCAGATATGACAAGAATTCTCCCGACCTTGTGAAGGGGCTGAATCTTCATGTTCACGAGGGTGAGATTTTTGCGCTCGTCGGGGCTAATGGCAGCGGGAAAAGCACCCTGGTGTCGCTTCTGAGCGGGGTTAACAGCCCCTATCGCGGCCGTATCGAACTTGGCGGCACGCGCATTGAGCGCATCGCTCCTAGGGAGCTATACCGTAACTTCCTGGGGGTTCTTCCTCAGGATCCACAGACGCTTTTCGTACAGAAAACAGTGGCCGCTGATTTGAAAGACGTGGCGAAACGGAGGCGCCGCAAAGATGATCGCGATGAACTCCGCCTCCAGGAATCCATCGAGCGTGGTGCAGAAGCATTGGGACTCATGCACGTGCTTGAGAGACATCCATACGATCTCAGCGGTGGAGAGCAGCAACTTGCGGCCCTCTTGAAGGTTCTGCTGCTTCGTCCTCGAATTCTTTTGCTGGACGAGCCCACAAAGGGAATGGATGAAGTAGCCAAACAGCGGGTGATCGACATCTTCCACGAATTGCAGAGGCAGAAAGTCACCACGGTGTTTGTGACGCACGATGTGGAGTTTGCGGCTCGTGCGGCAGACAGAGCGGGCATGTTCTTCAACGGTGACGTTGTGAGCGTAGACAGGGTGCATCCCTTCTTCTCGACGAACAACTTCTATACGACGAGTGCAAGCCGCATCGCGCGGGATCGTTACCCCGACGCCATCACAAAAGATGAGGTGATCGCATGTCTGACGCGCGCAAATTCGTGACGTCGTTATATGAGAGTGCCCCCGCAGAACCCCTTGTGGAGACCACCGCAAAGACGGCTGAGGAACCTGCGGATCGAATCCGTACCGAGTTGACAGCCTCCGCCTTTTTGCAGACGCCGCTCGTGTGGTGTGCGCCGGTGTCTCGGCGCGGCGGCCGGTGGCACTGGCAGACACTCGCTGAGGCGGGTCTCATCATACTTCTCTTCCCAATCGTCATATACGGTGAGATGGCGCTAGGACCGCGCAACGCTCTGGCAATCAGCCTCGTTGTGATTGCCTGCGTCGTTGCGCTGTTCATGTTTCTCTTCGATACACGGCGGCCCAATCCCCGCGAGCTTGTGGTGATCGCGACTCTGATTGCGCTCGCAGTGGCCGGGCGAAGCGTGTTCTTCATGCTTCCGCAATTCAAGCCGGTGGCGGCCATTGTCATCATCAGTGGTATTTCGTTGGGGCAGGAGACCGGCTTCATCGTGGGAGCCTTAACAGCGCTGGTATCGAACGTTTTCTTTGGCCAAGGACCGTGGACCGCGTGGCAGATGATCGCCTTCGGCCTGGTGGGATTCGTAGCGGGAGTATTGCATCGGACTCACGTACTGCCTGCCAAACGCGGATGGCTCTGCGTGTATGGATTTCTCAGCATATTTTTCATTTACGGTCTCATCATGAATCCAGCGTCATTGCTGATGTACTCCTCCGAGATCAACGCCACAACACTTGCCGCCATCTATATTTCCGGAGCGCCCATGGATTTGGTGCATGCGCTGTCAACAGTCCTTTTCCTCTTCGTCCTTGCAAAGCCTTTTCTGGAAAAGCTTGAGCGGCTGAAGGTGAAATACGGGCTGATTTAGCGCTTTTCATGAGGCTACGGCGTTGCGCACATGGATCTTTACCGCAGGATTTTTTCGAGGGCCTTACCTTTGGCAAGCTCGTCGATGAGCTTATCCATGAAGCGAATCTTCTGAAGCAGCGGATTGTCAATATCTTCGACGCGCACTCCGCAGACCACTCCTCGAATGAGCTTGGCGTTCGGGTTATATGCGGGGGCTTGGGCGAAGAATTGTTCAAGTGTCACGGTGGGCGCCATGGCGTGCAGGTCCTCGGCTGAGTAGCCCGTGAGCCAGGTGATTGCGGCGTCAACGTCTGCGGATGTGCGACCCTTACGCTCCACTTTTGCAGTGTAGAGAGGATAGATGGAGGTAAAAGAAAACTGGAAAAGCTGGTCATTCTTCATTTTCTGTATCCTTTCGTGGACCGGTTTCTACCTCTGAGCGCCTGAATTTCACGATGTCTGTGATGAGGTCGATGGGTAATGCGTGATCCCAGGGGAATTGAATGGCGCCTTTCGACCATGAGATTCCGGCCGCATCGAGTTCGGTGGTGAAATGTACCACGCCGCTGGCTGTGGGGTAGAAGCCCAAATGTTTCTTGGCCGCTGCGAAATAGACGATATTTGTACCCTGTGGGGTGGTGCTAAAAGCGGGCATTGAGTAGCTCAAACGTTCGTAGGCGTCGGGGAGAAGTCCCTTGATGAGGTGATACATCTGCGTCAGATGAGCTCGCACGGCCTCGGGCTTCTCGGGCTGCTGCGCGATGTAATCGGTGATGACGCTCATGCGAATCTCCTAGAGAAACTGGTGCAGATACAGGAGAGGCGAGGTGCCCGTGTGACGAGCCTCTCGTCTCTCCCGACCAAATAACTGAATTATTGAATTACTGAATTATTGAATCCTTATCAGAGTGCGCCGGAACTGGAACTAGTCCTCGTGCTCGGTGAGGTAATTCTGCGCGTCGATGGCGGCGCGGCAGCCCATGCCTGCGGCCGAAATCGCTTGACGGTAGGTACGGTCGGTGACGTCGCCTGCGGCGAAGACACCGGGAAGACTCGTCTTGGTGGAGGCACCCTCTGTGAGGATGTAGCCGTCAGGGTCGAGGCCGACCTGACCCTTCAGGAAGTCCGTGCGGGGCGTGTAGCCGATGGCGATGAAGACGCCGTCCGCATCGAGTGTGCTCTCGGTTCCGTCTACGGTATTCTTCAGCGCAAGGCTTGTGACGCCGTTCTTATCGTCGCCCTTGATCTCGGTGACCACTGAATTCAGCATCAGATTGATTTTCGGATTTGCCTTGACACGGTCCACGAGGATCTTGGAGGCGCGGAACTCCTCACGACGGTGAATCAGCGTCACCGACGAGCCGTACCGAGAGAGGAACGTCGCCTCTTCCATGGCCGAGTCGCCGCCGCCAACCACCACGATCTTCTTGTCCTTGAAGAAGAAGCCGTCGCACGTGGCGCAGTAGGAGACACCGTGGCCGCCAAATTTTTCTTCGCCGGGAATGCCGAGCTTGCGGTATTCGGAGCCGGTGGTGAGGATAACGGCCTTGGCGGAATACGTTTCGCCGCCGTCAGTGGTGACTGTTTTGATGTCGCCGGAAAGGTCCGTGCTCACAACGTCGTCGTACTCAAGGATAGTGCCGAATTTCTCGGCCTGATCGCGCATCTTATCCATGAGGTCGGGGCCAAGAACGCCGTCGGGGAATCCCGGGAAGTTCTCGACTGTGGTGGTATTCACCAGCTGCCCGCCAGGGGTGAGGGCGCCGGTGAGCATGAAGGGATTATATTCGGAACGGCCCAAATAGACGCCCGCAGTGTAGCCCGCGGGACCCGAGCCGACAATGATGACGTCATGATAATTCGTTGATTCAGTTTCTGACATACCTCAAAAATAGCGAAATCACGTGTCAAAAGCGAGCATTTCCGTCAGCGGCGGACGTACGCGTGGCGAGCGGTGTTCAGGCCCAGCGTGAGTTATCCACAAGTGCAGTTAGCAGTGGCGTTTCAGCGGGGTGAAATTCATAATGAGAGCACAGAATTCTAGGATGTCTTTACTTTTGCATACGAAAGTAGGCATCCCCTACGGGAGGTGCTAGGTGCGTGTAGAAGTAGCTGACAGGGTGCCGCGGCGTCACCCAGAAATAACGAAGGCGGATGTGGAGTATGCGTGGCTGCATTATAGACATTTACGGCCTAGATTTTGGAAGAACCCAACACAGTACACGGCAATTGGCTTTGATATTTCGGCGCGAGTACTTGAAATGATAGCTGTCTTGGACCTAGACGAGGAGACCGGAGAAAAGTACTATCTCGTGTTTCACGCCATGGCATGCACACGAGGTTTCGAGGAAGAGATGAGATTGGATTACAGGGAAATTGCTTATCTATTGGGAAGGGAAGGCCATGGATCATATAGGGGAGAATGGCGTCGTCATCACTGATGAGATGCTTGATAAGTGGGCTGATGATGCAGAACACGGAATTTATCATGGAACTCCGGGGCCACTCATCACGCGCAAGCAGTTTGGCCGTCCGAGAGTTTACGACGAACCAATGGTATCCGTATCGGTTCGGTTGCCAGCGAGTGACGTACGACAAGCAAAAAAGCGCGCACGTGAGAGCGGTACGCCATTTCCCAATTTCGTGCGTGAAGTTTTCAGAGCAGGACTTGAGAGTCCGGATGTAGTGGGCAGCGATGATGATTCTGATGATTCTAAGGAATAAGTTTTCAGGGCGTAGATGCCTCGTCGAACGGTGAGTGATTACGGTGCCTATTTACAGGGGTACCCTTTATCGCCGAATACCGCGCGCCAGAGCCTTCTCAACCAAGGACGAATACAGATCCGGCAGGTGATGCCCGTCGGCCACAGCTGCTTGCGGCAACAGGGACGACTCGGTCATACCGGGTGCCACGTTGACTTCGAGGAACTGGGGAACGCCCTCGGCGTCGACGATAAAGTCGGTGCGCGAAATGTCCTCCAGACCAAGCGCACGATGTGCCGTCAACGCCGCATCCTGCACCGTGGCCAAAACCGCAGAATCCAGACGAGCGGGAACATAGAACTTGGTGGGACCAGGAGTGTAACGCGCCTCGTAATCGTAAATTCCGGCGCTTTCGATCTCAATCGGCGGAAGAATAAGCGGTTCCGCGTCGCGCACGTTTCCCGTGCCGTTTCCAGCGTCGATAATCGACACCGAGACCTCGGTACCAATCACGGCCTTTTCGATGAGTGCTACCTGGCCATACGCAAAGCACGTCACCATCGCCTGCGGCAAATCCGAGGCCTTCGTCACCAGAGAGCATCCGAGTGCCGAGCCGCCCATCGTTGGCTTCACAAACAGCGGCAGTCCTAGAGAGTCCACCAGCAACTCCATGGCGCGGCGCGCGCCCAACTCTATGAACATTGACTCGGGAAGCGTCACAGAGCGCGGTGTGGACAGCCCTGCATGCGCTACGAGAGACTTTGCGATCGGCTTGTTCCACGCTGTGCGAGAGGGAACGGGACGCGTTCCGATGTACGGAAGGTCCGCCAACTCGAGAATGTCACGAATCGAACCGTCCTCACCGTTCGCGCCATGCAGCAGCGGCCACACTACGTCCGGTCGCGTCTCGGGATCGTGCAGGTAATCCAGCAAGCTGCCATCCATGTCATGTGTGGTGGCGTGCCAGCCGGCATCCTCGAGGTAGCCGGCCACTCGACGGCCAGAAGCTATCGAGATGTCCCGCTCGTGGCTCAGACCCCCGCACAGAACCACAACCTTGGCGTCGTGTGCATTCGTCGCGCTCATCGCCGACTCCCTTCGTACAAACAAAGATCGAAAGATCGATATGACTCTATTTTCTCAGTTCACTGCGGGCCCGGGATGCTCAACATCCCTGGGATCGGGATCAGGGCGCCCTGTGGTGCCGAAGAGTTCAGTTGTTGCCTTCTCCTCGTCCATAACACCAGCGAGCCTCCTAATGCCCTCATGGATACGCTCGGGCGTGGGATAGCAGAACGACAGCCGCATGTGATGCGTCCCCTCGCCGTTGGTGTAGAACGCAGTGCCAGACACGTAGGCCACACGTGCGGTGATGGCGCGCGGCAGCATGGCACGGGCATCCAGGCCATCCGGAATCTTGAGCCAGATGTAGAAGCCGCCCTTGGGCTTGTTCCACTCGCAGTAAGGAAGGTATTCGCGCAAGGCCGCGTCCATGGTGTTGCAGCGCTCGCGATACATGCCGCGATACTCGTTGATCTGCTTTTTCCAGTCAAAGTTGTCCAGATACGTGGAGATGGTCATCTGGCTCATATTCGAGGGGCACAGAATGGCGGATTCGTTGGCCAGAACCAGCTTATGGCGAATGGCGGGCGGCGCAATCATCCACGCCACGCGCATGCCGGGAGCGATGATCTTGGAGAAGCTGGAGAGGTACACCACCTGATCGGCATCCATGGAGCGCAGCGCCGGGTAGGTTTGCCCGTTGAAGCCGAGCAGGCCGTACGGGTTGTCTTCAACGATGAGCACGTGATGACGCTTGGCGATGTCGATGATCTGAGGGCGGCGTTCCACACTCATGGTGACGCCCGCGGGGTTGTGGAAGTTGGGAACAGTGTAGAGGAACTTGACCTTCTTGCCGAGTTTCTTCTGCTCGATGATGGCCTGCTCAAAGGCTTCTGGGATGAGGCCGTCCGCGTCGAGCGGCACGTTTTCCACATCCACTTGGAAGCTCTGGAATACTCCGAGTGCACCCACGTAATTCGGCGCCTCGGCCAACACCACGTCACCGGGGTTGCACATGATGCGCGTGATGAGATCAAGGCCGGATTGGGAGCCGTTGGTAATGACGACGTCGTCGGGCTGGGCGTCGGTGATGCCCTCAAGCTCAGTGATTTGCAGCACGAGTTCACGCAGGTGGTCGTCGCCTTGAGCGGAACCGTATTGCCATGCGATGTCGCCCTTGTCGCGCAGCATTTTTGCGAGAAGCTCACTGAGGTCGTCAAAGGGCATTTTTTCGAGATAGGGCATGCCGCCCGCGAGCGAGACGACTTCGGGACGGGAGGCCACGGCGAAGAGCGCACGGATTTCGGAGGCGCGCATTACCTCGGCGCGGTCTGCGTACATGCCGAACCATGGGTCGTTGCTGATGACCTTGGACGTGGTGGGTGAAGCGATGCTCGCAGGTACGATTGGTGCGGCAGTGTCGGCGTTGGAGGCTGCACTCACGTTTTCCGATGATGTGGTGTGCGAATCTGCCATTCCTACCTCCTGAATACTACGAGCGGATTGCGTCATCAGATGCAATCTCCGTTCCGGTGACCTTGCCTTTGTAACTTTGCCTCTGCGATTGTTCGCCAGCTTGGGCTTGACTCTACCTTTCCGCAATTGCGAAAGGGTAACTACCCGAAAAATTTCGATAAATATTCAATTTGCCGTGCCCGGTATTGACCCAGCATTCATTCCGAGTGCGGCGCACCTCACGTCTAGTACACCTTTACTGCTTGGTAGTAGAAGCCCGAGGTGGGTTGCTGAGACACCCAGATCACCACATCCTGCGTGTTCACAGGTTGGGGCAGATCGACCTGCGTGACCTGCTGGTTGTCCTTGAACGTGAACTCTGCAAGAGCGGATCCATGGTTGGGATCAGTCGCAGTGGCGTTCGCATAAATAGCTGCCTTGCCGCCACCCGTCCGCGAAATGATGCGGATGCGCTGGACGTTCTGCGCCTGTGTGAGATGGACATGCACGCCAACGCCCGAGATGGTAGAGCTGCGCACCACATTGACCGCCGACAGCGGGTAGGCAACGGTATTCGTCACCGGTGTCACCGCAGGATCGGGGACTTTCTTGGCGTTCTTGTCCGCCGTCGTTACGACATCGGTGGAGCCGGCGGCCTTCTTGTCCGTTGTGGTGGACTTTTTATCGGTGGAGCCCGAAGACTTCGACGTGTCCGACGATGAGGACGAGGAGTCAGTGCCAGACGAGGTGCTTGTCTGCGTCTTGCCGTTGGGGGCAGGCGTGGTATTGGCGTCGATGCTCCACGAGGAGCTTTCCCCGGAGCGTGCCGTGGTGAGTGGCGTGATACCGAGATGGAATATTGCCCATACCAGTGCCACTACCATGACGATGGCTGCTACGACGAGCGCCACGTTGCGGCCCATGCTGCGGCGCGATGTTGCTCCCGAACCAGCACCGTCCGTTGCGCGGCTCTTGCTCTTTGTCCGAGTGCGCGTGGCAGGCGTGTGGGGAGGCTGCTCGGCAGCTTGAGTGCTGCCTTCGTTTTTATTGCCGACGTCACTGGCGCCACCGATGCTGGCCTGGATGCCAGAAGACAGCGGCTGGAGGATGCTGGTGACTTCTCCGACATTCTCGTCCACGAAATCTGGATTCTCGAGTTCGTCGGCGTCGAAGCTGCCTTCCTTGCGCATGGCGAGAGCCGCTAGCTTCTCGGATTGTTGCAGCTCTGTATTTGCGGTGGGGTTGGCAGAGTCGAGACGATTGCGCACGGAGCGTCCCGTTCGAGCAGCGGCTGCCGTGTGTTCCGGCTGCGGCTGTGCCGCGAGAGATGAGGCGCCTGACGACTGTGCCGTTCGTGGTGAGGGAGAACCTGCATGCTCTGCGGCGGCCTCAACCTCTGACTCAGAGGGGAGGGGGGCAGCGCCGCTTGTGGGCACTGTAGGTGCGGACTCTGCTGCGGGTACGGATGATGTGGAGGTGCCAGCAGCAGTAGTGGCATCAGTGGCATTAACCGAACTGCGAGCAGCTTCGCTAGCTGCAGATGGCCGGGGCACGATCCTCGGGGTCTCTCCCGTGTCTGCCTGCGCTGTTCCGCTGAGCTGTGTAGTGGGATGTGTGACTCGGAGCGCCTGCGTCGGTTGGGAGACTCCGAGGAAGTCGCCGGTGAGGCTGCCATCGTCTTTGCCCATTTCATCCACGGAGTTGTGGAAGGAGCTTTCGAAGGCGGAAAGGAAATTGGGGGAGTCGGAGTTAATTTCTTCTACGGCGTCGGCTCCGTCAAAGAGGAGTTGGTTACGGCTCCACAAGGATTGCTGTTCGCCCGCATTGGGGATTTCTTCTACGGCGTCAGCGGAGACGAGAGAATCAGGAACATCCACAATGTTCCTGGGGTCCACGGGAGCTAATGTGACCGACTCGATGGACGCTCCGGACTGCTGGGCGGGTAGCTTGAGCTCGCCCTTCTTAAGATCTGAGGGCTTCGTCCAGGTTCCAAGCAATGCGAGGAGTTCGTCCAGAGTAAATACGGGAACGGGTGTGGATCCGTCTGGCTGCACGATGCCGAGTGCGCGGGTGCAAATGCTGACGAATTCTGCCGGTATTTCGTTGCGATGCTCCTCGAAGGTGGTGCGCGTGAGCTCGGCGTCCGCGTTGGGGGCGAAAGCGGTCCCGGTGATCATCTCAAAGAGCACTGCCGCGATCTGGCGCACGCTCAGCATCTCCTCGGAATCCCCGAAGGTACTGGCCTTAATGGGGGTGGTGAGAAGCGGGGACACCGGTGCATCCGCAAGTGTGATGGCGGACGACGTGAGACGAATAGTGTGCGTGCTGATGGCTTGGTGATTCAGCGATACCTTATGCAGGCTGTTAGCCGCCTCCGCAACGGTTCCTGCAATGGTGCGCATGGCCTCGATGCCCATCGACGTATGCTCGGACGAGGAGAGGACTTCATGCAGACTCACGCCCGCGTCGGTCTCGGTGACGATGATGGAAACACCAGACTGCTTCTGCAGATGGAGAACATGCGTGAAGTGGGAATCCTTGCTCAGTGCAAGGGAGGAAGCAATGGCGTTGACTTTTGCCAACTTTGTGGAGTCGGAGATGATGAAGAGCTGGCAGTCGCGAACAAGAGTGTGATCGTTGGCAAGCCAAGCAGATAGGCCTGGTTCCGAACGGTACAGTGCAATCAGGGTGTACCGGTTATTGATGGTGTCACCAATCGCAGGAATCATATGACGCACGCTCCCATTTTTTGTCCCGTCTGCAAGTGTAGTTGACGCACTGGAAGCGATACGAGGCTTTCTGCGGACTGGTTGCTGCTGAGGTGTCGTTGAGGGTTCTGACGGTGACGTCGCGTCGCTTTCGAGAGTTTGCGCCGCTGTTTCTGTCTTGCCGCTGTTGCCGGGTCCGCCGTTGCCTCTGTGCGTGAATCGTCGCATGATTCCCTCAAGGAAGTCGGTGAATTCACTCACTTTCAGGAGGTACAGTGCCGCGGCGTACACACCGAGCATCACCAAGCCAACGATGGCGCTGATGACCACGGATTGCACCCAGCTCATGTGGGGGTTCTCTCCGGTGAGGCTCGCCCCCACGAGACGTTGGCATAGGGGGCTGAGGAAAAGCCCCACGAACGTGGTGACAACTGCCGCTATGGCAGTTTTTGCGTACAGGCGTGCAATGCGGTGGCCGTCGATGCGCCCACCCATGCGTCGACGGATGAGCATGTAGGCGATGGGCATGAGGAGAGTATTGCTCACGAGCAGTGAGATGCCGACGAGCCCCACCCAGTAGTGAGCGTCAACGAAGTGAACGCTCGTGAGGAGCACTACGAGCTGCACGGAATTTTGTATGAGCGCAAAGAGGAAGGGGCTGCGGCCGTCCTCAAAAGCGTAGAACGCCCGTCGTAGCAGCAATGTGACCGATGACGGTACGAGTCCTGCTGAGAGACCCAACAGGGCTATGGCCATCGAACTGGCGTCATGAACACCCACGGACGGTAGCAGAGCGCGGATGATTGGAATCGGGATTGCAATGAAAGCGGCGCTGAAGAATGCCATGATGACGCCGCTGGTACGCAACGAGCCGCTGAGTTCGTCACGGGCGCGATCCACGTTGTGTTCCGCGATAGCGCGGGAGAGCCGTGGGAAAATCGCGGTCGCCAGAGACACCGTAATAAGGGAGTACGGCAGAATCCAAATAGAGTATGCCTGCATATACGCCTGCGAGCCGGCCGTTCCCAAGCGGTCGCCAGTGGCGACGGGAGCGCCCGTGGTGATGCGTGTGTTGGCGATGCCCAGCAGCTGATCGAGAATCACCGCTCCCAGGGTCCAGATGGCTACCTGGCCCATGGAGCGCAGACCGATGCCGCGGAAGCCGAATTCAGGATGCAGGTTGATACCGAGTTTTATCAGCGGCACCAGCAGAATCAGCGCCTGCACGGCCACACCGAGCGTCCAGGTTCCGGCGCTCAGGGCAATCTTGTCGGGAGTCCAGAAGTTCAGCGGCTGGCGCTGCGCGTTGCCGAAGAACAAGATGAACGCGCCAAATCCCGCGCAGCTGACGATATTTGCGGCCACAGAACTCCACGCATACGCGCCGAAGCGGTCTTTGGCGGCAAGCACCTGCCCCAGCACCGTATAGAGACCATAAAAGAACACCTGCGGCATACACCACATGGTGAAGGCGTTGGCCAGAGCCTTCTGCGCTGGAGTCCACCCCGAATCAACGTAGATATTGACCAGTATGGGCGTGGCAATCATGAGCATGAATGTCACAGCCAGCAGGATGATAAACGACAGCGTGAGCAACTTGTTGATGCGACTTGAATAGTCGTGCTGCTTGAATGCCTTGACGATCTGCGGCACGAGGATGGCGTTAAGCAGGCCGCCAGCCAGAAGATTGAAGACCACCTGAGGAATCTGAGATCCCACCTGGTACGCGTCTGCCGCAATACCGGTGACGCCCAGGGCACCCGCCAAAAGGATGGTGCGAACCTGGCCGGTGAGGCGGGAAGCGAGCGTTCCCGACGCCATAATCAGCGAATTGCGACCGACACTGCTCACTGATCGGGGTCCTTCCGTCGAGTTGCCTGCCGGTAGATGCCGACGGCACCCAAGAGCAAGGCGAGAATAATAAGAATATTGCCGCTCATGTCATTGATGGTGAGCTGACTGTAGATGACGGTACTCGGAGAGGTGCCGAAAGTGCGACCCTTGCGGTCTGTGGGAGCGAACGTGGCCGTGGCCGACCCAGTTCCTACCACATGAATCGTAAAGGTGGCTTGGGCCTCAGAACCTGCATTGACGTCAACGTTCTTGGACTTAGTGATGGAGATGGCGTTGGAATCTGTGGTTGCATCCACCGCAATAGAAATGGGGAAGGGCAATGCATTCTTGATGGTTGCGGGCGTTGCCGCGGACTCGCTGAAGACGTTGATCTGGGTGGGAGGGATCACGCGTACCGCGCCAAGAATAGTGGTGTTGAGTGTGGCGTCGGCGCTCTTCATAGCGGTGCGGACGCTTTGGGTGGCGCTGAAGGCCATGAGGCCCAGGTCCTGATGGGCGCTCCTCAGTTTGGCGAGCCATTGCAGAGCGGTGACCTGATCGCTGGCATCCTTCTTGGCATTCTGCCGGGAGAGGGCCTGCGGATCCGTGTTCTCGTCCGACTCTTTGTTCTCCTCCACATCTGATGCGCGCAGAACCGAGGAAGTGAGGCGATTGATGGTCGTTGTTGTGGAAGCGAGGTCGGTGAGAATGGTGCGAGAAGTGTCCTTCTGCGTTGTTGTGGGCGTGCGCGTGGTGAGCGTAAAGTCCGCCTCGTCCGCAGAGACGTCCGGTGTCAGCGAATCGGAGGAAGCCGCGTCGTCAGTGGACGCCACCGTGTCGCTTTCGAGATCTTTCATGGTGCCTTGCGCTACCCAATCTGAATCCTCGAGTGCGGAGAGGATGGCGGACGCGCTGGTGATGTTCGGATTGTCCCCGAAGCTCACGAGCAAGGTGCGTGACACGTATGGTCGCTGCATTTGGAAGAGAGCGGTCTGGGCCACGAAACGGGCGAGACGTCCTCCCGCAGTGCCCTCCGCGCTCGCAGTATCACTGGTCGCCTTGCCTTGCGCGAGGCTCGACAGCGTCTGTTCTGCCACGAGAACGGTCACGGTGCCGTTCGGTGTTGTCACCGTCTTGCGTCCCGAGATGACGTTCGACTGAGCGGATCTTTCCGCGCTCTCCGCCACGACGGTGGAGTAGCCCTGCTTGGCCGCCAACGCGAGGCTTGCCGAATCCCACGAGTAGTCGGATTCCCAGGCAATGGCGGGTAGTTTCGCAGTGGTGAGAGCAGAAGATTTCGAGCTGTCGGAAGCATCATCTGCCGCCGTACTTGTTGCCGTCGCAATGCTGTTCGCCGCCACGGTATGCGCCGTGCTCGCGCTCCATGCGGAATCGGCGATGCCCGCCTTCTCCCACAGTGTTTCCGCAAAAGCTGAGCGCGACGTTACGTCATAACCGTAGGGCTGCATGATGCCGGCGAGCGATGACTGCTTGAGGATTCCGCTGGCGGCAACCGTCCCGATGCTTTCGGGATCCGCCACAACGCGCAGAGAGGGGTGTTCCCGCGCCAGCTGTGCCTCTTCCGTGAGTTCTTTGGTGTCAGTATCGCTGGCAGCGGTTACATTTGCACTCGCTCCCGCGTCCTTGACGAGATTCGCGAGGCCGTCTTTTTTTACCGTTCGTTGCGCCGAGCTGAAGGGAAGTGCCGTGGTGATGGTGAGCTGAGGAGTGGCGTGCTCGCTCAGTCCGTCATGAGAACGCGTGAGGTAACTGTGGAGCTGCGTGCTCACGGTGACGCCGTTCTGCGTGCCCCCGTCGGCGGTGGAGTCGTATTCGGCATAGAGCGGCTTGGCACCCCACGAACGGATGGATTTCAGCTGCGTGGAATCCGCCGGCAGCGTGATGGTGGCAGTGGTTGATTTTCCGTGCGAGAGCGCAGGGAGATTGACGACGCCCAATTGCAGTGGCGTGGGCGTGTGCATGGTGCCGTTCGCCCAGTCCTGCATCGATTGCGACGAGCTGAAGGATCGCGTGGAAGTGAACAGAAGGAGGGAGCCCTCGGCAAGGTTCGTATCGCTCGAATTGGTGATAACGAATTTCGCCGTGTATCCGGATTTATCGGTGACAATGGACGTGGCCGATGTCAGGGAGATGGACAGCTTGCTGGAGATGGATTCTGTGGCAGTTGCGGTGTGCGCGGGTGCAATGATGCCTACTACGGCCGTCACGAAGGCGAGGCAGGAGATGAGTGCTGAAAGAAATCCCCGGCGTGTGTGGCGTGCATGGGAAGAATCGAGGGCGGTCACTGGCGGCGGTACTTCCTTGAATAGAGCCAGGCAATCCGGCGTTCATTGGGATAGCTGAGAACGGAATTGAGCTGTTCGAAGCTCACCCAGGCGGCGTCTTCGGCCTCGTGGTCGGGGTCTCCTTCCACCGTGAGGTCGCCGCCCACCTGCTGCAGAACATAGTGATGCACCAGTTTATGTACGCGGTTGGTGTCTCCCGTGAACCAATAGTCGATGGTGGCGATGGATCCGGTGATAACTCCTAGAATCCCTGTTTCCTCATGCACCTCTCGTACGGCTGTTTCTTCTGGAGTCTCGCCCTTTTCGATGTGTCCCTTGGGCAGGCACCACTCGAGGTGGCCCGATCGCGAATGGCGCGCGATGATGGCCACTTCGTCGTTCTCGTTGAAGATCAGCCCGCCAGCGGAATATTCGCGAGCGACGGGCAACTCGTGCGCCTCCAGGGAGGCGAAGCTCGTGGGCGTGGCCGATTCGGCACGCTTTTTCGGCATCATCGCTGGGCTTGGAGTGGAAGGATCTGCCTCTTCGGGAAGTGATTGTGGGGGCACTCGGGAGTCTTCAGGCAGCGAGGGGTTCGCGGAATCACGCATCATGCGCGCAACGTCCCTCGGAGTAGTCATACCCTCTACTTTACGTAAATGTTTGTGGGAGTGGGGTAGAGAACCCGAAACTCCCCGAGTTTACCCCTCTCCGACGGGACGGGAGAGATCAGTGGTGAGTGTGCACTAAGCTGTTATGAGCTATATGAGTTGCGTGAGTGCGTGTGAGTGAAAGGTGCGTCCCGGTGGCATTCGAGGTCAGGCCCGAGGCAATTGAGTTAGGGAAGCTATTTCAAAAAGAGGGGTACGAACTGGCGCTCGTTGGCGGTCCCGTTCGCGATCTCCTTCTTCACCGCCCTTCGCACGATTACGATTTCACGACGTCTGCCCGCCCTGAGCAGTTCGAGCACATTCTGCGTCGGTGGGGTGACGGTTTCTGGGACATGGGCCGCAAGTTCGGCACGCTGGGCGCCAAACGCGTGGCCAAGGATGGCAAGGAAATCTCCGTTGAGGTCACCACGTACCGCACAGATAAGTACGATCCTGACTCGCGCAAGCCGGAAGTCAACTATGGCGACAATCTCGAAGGAGATCTCTCCCGCCGCGACTTCACCATCAATGCGATGGCGCTGCGCGTCCCCGATCTCGAGTTCGTGGATCCCTTCGACGGCGCCAACGATTTGCAGCGCAAGTTGCTGCGCACCCCCGTCGACGCGACTCAGTCCTTCGACGATGATCCCCTACGCATGATGCGCGCCGTGAGATTCGTGGCACAGCTGGGCTTCACCATCGAGGCCTCCACCGCTGAGGCCATGATGCAGATGGTGGATCGCATCGACATCGTTTCCGCCGAGCGCGTGCGTGACGAGCTCACCAAGCTGCTTCTCTCCGCCAACCCACACGCGGGCATTGAGGCGCTGGTGGACTCCGGCCTCGCCGAGCGCGTTTTGCCCGAGATCCCCGCGCTCCAGCTCGAGATTGACGAGCACCACCGTCACAAGGACGTCTTCGAGCACACGCTCGTGGTGGTGGATCGCGCCGTTGCCCTCGAAACCGACGACGACGGCCCCGTGCCGCGTCCCGATCTCACACTGCGTCTGGCGGCCCTGCTGCACGACATCGGAAAGCCCAAGACCCGCAAGTTCGAGGCGGGCGGCAAGGTGAGCTTCCATCATCACGACGTGGTGGGCGCGAAAATGGCCAAGAAGCGCCTGAAGGCTCTGCGCTTCGACCACGAGATTGTCAACGGCGTCAGCAAGCTCATCGAATTGCACCTGCGTTTCCACGGTTACGTGGACGAACCGTGGACCGACTCCGCCGTGCGCCGCTACGTGGCGGATTCCGGCAAGCTGTACTCACGCCTCAACCGTCTCACCCGAGCCGATGCCACCACGCAGAACAAGCGCAAGTCGCTCATGTTCGATCAGGCGATGGACGAGATGGAGGCGCGCGTCGACGACCTCAAGAAGCGTGAAGACCTCGACTCCATTCGCCCCGATCTCACGGGCGACGACATCATGGAGATCTTGCATCTGACGCCCGGACCCATCGTGGGCAAGGCATACAAGCACATGCTGGAATACCGCATGGAAAACGGGGAAGTAGACCGCGAGACGGCAGTTTCCGAGCTCGCGCGGTGGTGGAACGAGCAGAGCGAGCAGCAGGAGTAGTTAGTTACGCGATTGCTTTTACTTCGTGGCCTTGGGCAGCGTCTTTGTGTCGATCTTTGAGACGGCGACGCATCCCTTGACCGACTTGAGTGTGGCACCCTTGGTGATGGAGATCTCGTCGATGGTGTTGAGATCGTCGAAAGTATTCCCCACGATCACATCCACAGAGGTGTTTGACCGGTCGTCCATGCGCAGGATTGCGTCGTTGAACTGGGCGTAGACGGTGTAGGCCTGTTTGATGCCCTTTGAGCCGAAGCGGATTTCCGTGCGGGCGACGTCGTTCTTGGTGAAATCGCCGACTGCCTGCATGGCAAAGCCGCGATATTCCAGGGCGCTGCTCACCGCCCGGGCGATGCCGGATTTATCCGTTCCATTGAGGACGCGCACGCGAATGTCGCCGTATGCGGGCGCTTTGGATGCTTTCTGAACGCAGGGAACCGTGACGCCGTAGTTTGTGGTGGCATCGGCCACCGCTTTTTCTTTGTCTGATTTGAAGACGCCGAGCAGGACGAGTGTCGACAGCACGACGCAGGCGACGAGAAAAATCAGTGCGACGGTGATGACCATGCGTTGGCGGTCGCGTACGAATTCCTTCCGAGCTTCGCGCTCGGAATGAACCGATCCGGGTGTCGTCATGGCTGCCTTTCTCCCCTGTGTGAGTCTTTCACAACTCTAATCCGCGTCCCTGACCCGGGGGCGATGAGCTCAAAACTTCACGTAATCTCGCCGTTTGATTATTCTCGAAAATAAAGAACCCCGGATTGATATTTTGGGGGTGGCATGCGCGCAGGGTACGCACATGGGATGTGTGTGACGGAGGAGGAGCATGGCCAGCCTCGACGAAAAATACGTTCAGATGACGCGCTCCCCGCTGCGTCGCCTGATCATTCGCATGGCAATACCCGCCGTCATCTCCAACGTCGTCAGCATCATCTACAACCTCACCGACACCTTTTTTGTGGGCCGCCTTGGCACGTCCGCTTCGGGAGCGCTGGGCATCGCCTTTCCCATCATGCTGGTAATCCAGGCCACAGGATTGCTCTTCGGCCAGGGATCGGGCAATAAGCTGTCGATTGAGCTGGGGAAAAAGAACATTGAGCGAGCACGCCGCCTGGTGGCCGTCGGTTTCTTCACCGCACTGGCGGTCGGGGCGCTCATTGGCATTTTCGGACTGATTTTCACGCATCCGCTCGTCACGCTTTTCGGAGCTACGAAGACCATCGAGCCGCTGGCCCTGGAATACATGACGCCGCTGCTCTTCTCCGCTCCGTTCTATTGCGCCACCTTCGTCCTCAACCCACAGATGCGCTATCAGGGCCTTGCCGCCTACTCCATGATCGGCATCATCTCCGGTGCCGTTCTCAACATCGTTTTGGAGCCTGTGTTCATATTCGTTCTTAACATGGGGATTTTCGGCGCTGGCCTCGCCACGGCAATCTCACAGGTCGTGTCCTTCGCTCTGCTGCTCCTGCTGCACACCAAGGCCGGCACGGTGCACCTGAGCATTCGCAACTACAAGCCGGACATGCTGCTGTGGCGCGAGATCGTGGGCGGTGGCCTGCCAAGCCTGCTGCGCAACGGCATGCTCAGCGTGGCGGTCACGTTCCTCAACGTCGCGGCAAACCCCTACGGAGACGCCGCCATTGCCGCCATGGCCATTGTGTCGCGCATCATCACGTTCACCAACACCATCATGATCGGCTTCGGCCAGGGCTTCCAGCCCGTCTGCGGCTACAACTTCGGCGCGGGCCTCATCTCGCGGGTGCGCAAGGGCTATTGGTTTGTGGTGCAGGCCTCCACGGTGCTGCTGGTGCTGTCCTCGATCCTTCAGATCATTTTCGCCCCGCACTTGGTGGGCCTTTTCCGCGACGACCCCCAGGTGGTGCAGTACGGTGCTCTGGCGCTGAGACTGCAATGCATCACACTGCCGCTTTCCGGCTTCATCGTGATGTCGAACATGATGGAACAGACCATTGGCAAGACCTTCATCTCCAGCGTGGTGGGCATCGCGCGCCAGGGCCTGGGATTGGTTCCCGCGCTTTTGATCCTGCCACCCTTCTTCGGCTTCCTCGGGGTGCAGATGGCCCAGCCCATGGCCGATATCCTCGCGCTGCTCATCACGATTCCGCTGCAAGGCCGCGTTCTGCGCGAGCTGCGTGACGCCGACAAGAACAAGGCAAAGCTCGGCATGCCGAAAAAGCGCGGTGGCTTCCTCCGGATGCTCGGGGGCAAGGGTACTGCACGACCGTAGGAAATCTACGAGATTTCAAGCTCCGCCGGCGTCTCCACGCGCACGATGCGGTCCACGCTGCGGCTTGCCTTCCATGCGCCTATGACTTTCCACATCGCCTTCGGATCGGGCAGGCACGCCACCACCGTGGGGCCCGAGCCCGAAACGAAGGTCGTAATGCCCTCTGCTGCTGCCGCCGCGTCTTCGAGCGCTGCTCCAGCGCGCGGGAACAATGAGATGACCGCAGGCTCGAGGTCATTGTGTCCGAAGCGCAGATCGCGCGAACCATGTCCTGCCGCCGCAGTGTCCTCATCTTCAGTCTTCCCCGCCTCAGCCAGCTTTGCCGCCTCCGCGCGCTGACGGTCCAATTCCGCATACACGGCGGCCTTCGACAGCCCCTGGTTGTATGTTCCCAGCAGCATGGTGGTGAAGTTGAGCTCGGGGCCAAGCTGCTTTGCCATGCTCGCGGTCACCGGCTCGATGGCCTCGCCATAATTGCTGCCTACAAGCAAGCCGCCAGTGAGACAGAAGGGAATGCCGTGGCCGAGGGGCGTCGCAATATCACGGAGCTGATCGAGGCTATAGTCCAAATGCCACAGACGATTGAGTCCCACGAGCACGGCCGCCGCATCCGCCGCGCCACTGCCAAGCCCGGCCGCCACGGGAATGCGCTTGAAGATTCTGATGCCCACATCGGGCGCCTTGCCGGAATGCTCGGCAAGCGCAAAAAGCGCCTTGACGGCGAGGTTACTGCGCATATCGGCATCATCCGAGGCGAGATCGCCGAGATTCGCTCCTTCCAAATCCAGGGAGAAGCCACTGCGCCGCCGCTTGAGTGTCAGATCAACGTCATCGTAAATACCCACGGAGCAATACACCGTGTCGATGTAATGGCGGCAGCCGGCCGTTCCCTCCCGCGCGCTGCGAGGAAGGGTGCCGCGCTCGCCGACGTTGAGAGCAAAGTTAGTTTTGGCGGGGGCATGCAGTTCCAGATAACTCGCCGTCGCCTGAAACTCACTTGTCGGGGCTCCGGATACCACCTTCGGACGGTCCGTGGTGCGTGGGACATCGGGCATTTCCGTGCTCATTGTTCCTCCTTGCCGACGGTGTCAGTGGATTCATCCGTCGGAGCCGCCTTCGCGACCTCGCGCGCAATTGCCACAAAATCGTCAACGGTGAGTTTCTCTCCCCGCAGCGTGGGCTCGATGCCCGCAGTGGCAATCTGCTCAGCGCTCGCGTGCCCTTTGAGGGCGGCTCGCAACGTCTTGCGACGCTGGGCGAAGGCGGCGTCGATGAGCTCAAACGTCAGTGCCTTCAGCGCTGCAGGGCGAGAGGCTCCCGCTTGCTCGGGGGTGAAACGAGTGAATTCCACGAGAGAGGAATCGACGTTGGGAACCGGCCAGAACACATTGCGGCCCACCATTCCTGCCTTTTGCGCCTTTCCGTACCACGCGAGCTTCACGCTGGGCGAGCCATAGATCTTGCTCCCGGGTGCTGCAGTGAGGCGTTCCGCCACCTCGTTCTGCACTAGCACCACTGCGCTGGAGAGGCCCGCGAAGCGCTCGAGGAACGTCAGGAGAATCGGCGTGGCCACGTTGTACGGAAGGTTGGAGACGAGGGCAAAGGGTTCTGCAGTATCGAGGCCTGTCGTTGCGTGGAAGTCCTCTGCGGTGACCTTGAGAGCGTCCCTGGTGATCACTGCAAGACGTTGCTCTGTGCTGGCGTGGGGCGCGTACCGCTCCACGGTGAGCGGCAGCTGCTGTGCAAGGGTCGTGTCAATCTCCACGGCGTGAACGTGTGCTCCCGCCTCGAGCAGCGCAAGTGTGAGAGAACCCAGGCCGGGGCCTACCTCCACCACCTGCGTGTGCGCGGAATCGCTGCCCACGTGCGCCGTGCGTGCAATGCGGCGCACTGTGCCCGGGTCAATCATGAAATTCTGACCGAGCTTTTTCGTCGGCGTGACTCCGATGCTTGCGGCAATGCGCTGAATATCGGAGGCGCCGAGAAGGTGGGTTTCCGCCTCTTGTGTTTTAGTCACAAGGAGACACTTTAATACCATCCCTGCTTCTGCCATACAGTCCAGGTTTTGCAAGGGGTTCCGTAACCGTATCGATTCTTGATGTAGCTCAGTCCCCATTGAATCTGGACGGCGGCGTTATCGTGCCAACCGACTCCCATCTTGGACCCGGGCAGCGCCTGTGGGATGCCATAGGCGTCGGAGTACGGGTTGTCGGCGTTCCACCGCCAGCCGGACTCGTGATTCCACAACGTGACGAGGCAGTTGTACTCGCTCGTTCCCCAACCGTAGATGTCCTTCATCATGCCCTTGGCCAGCGATTGCGCCTCAGATGGGGTGAGATGACCTGCCGAGCTGGAGGAGGAACTCGATGTGGTGGTGGACTTCTTCGGCGTGGTGGTCGTCTTCGGAGCCGTGGTCTTTTTGGGTGTGGTTGTCTTTTTAGGGGTCGTGGTGGTCTTTGGTGCTGTTGTCGTTTGTTTCTTGGTGGTGCTGGACGAGTCGGACTTGGAGTCCGTGGACGACTTCTTCTTCGTGGTGGTGTCGGACTTTGGCGTCGCCGTCGAATCTGAGTCTGTGGACTTCTTCGAAGTGCTGCTGCTGTTCGAGTCTGCCGTCGAATCCTTGCTTGTGGAATCGCTCGAACCAGAACTGCTGTCGCTGCTGTCCGAGTCAGAATCGGAGTCGGACTTGGAATCAGAGGAGTCGGAAGAATCGCTCGAATCCGAATTGTCTTTCGGTGTTGCCTTCGGCTTGGTGCCTACGGCGATGATCTCTTCGGTGGGCATGGTCGTTGTGGTGGAACCGGTGACTACTTCGGTCTCTGCCTTGCCGTCCACATACGTCACCGACAGTGTCTCGGTTTTCACGCCGTTCTTGCCCTGCTGGCGAACCTCGGTGGAGCCTTTCTCGAGGTCTGGATCCTCGACGGTGACCTTCTGGTACGCCACGGCAACATTGCGCTTCGTGGTGCCATGCGTCACACGCTGAACGCGCAGAATCGTTTTCGAGCCGTCCTTCTCCACGCCCACGCGGTCCTCCTTGCCCAAAGTGATGCCCTTGGAATCAAGGATGGAGGCGGCCGTGAGCTCGCCGTCGGGAGCAATGGATTTCTTGCCGTCGGCAATCACCGTCACCGGGCCCTTTTTGTCGATGACAAGGCCACCGGTGAGCTGGTTGTACACGTTCGTAATATTGACGGTGACCTTTTTGGCATCCTTTTGCGAGGTCTCGAAGAAGCCGGCGAGCTGGCTCATCGACTTGGCAACAGTCCAATAGGGAATTTGCTTGCCATCGATAGACAGCGTGACCTGATACGCCTCGCGCACAGTGACCACGGCATGGTCGGCAAGCCAGTCACCCGACGTCGACTCCACCTGATCGTGGGTCTTCGTGGTGACGTCCTGCTCCTTGAGCAGCTCGTTCACGCTGGAGGCATAGGTGGTGACGTGCTGTGTTTTTCCGTTGACCTCGAGAGCCACGGACTTGCGCACGTTGAGGAAGAAGCCAGCCAGCGCCACCGCCAAAACGACAACCGCGGCCGCAATGACGCGCAGACGACGGCGGCGAATGAAGTGACGCGGCGTCCAGCGGCGACCGTGTCCCGTGGGCCCGGTACCGTTTCCGCTCCCGCTGCCGGCAAGGTAGGCTGTGCGCGGCGTTGACATCATTGCGTCTCCTGTGTCTCGCTGAAAATCAAGCATTCTTCTCTCTATCTTCCCCTATTCTCCCTGATGCAGCAGAGAACTGCCAGGGTGTGGCTCGCTGGCGGGCATGGGTGTGGGAACGGGGCGCTTTCCCGCGCGATTATCACCGGAGCTGACGCCGTGCAGACGGCGGTCCACCCACGGCAGCACGTAACTCTTGAACCATTCGGCGTTCTCGTGCACGCGCTCGGGGAGCGGCTGAAGGGCCCCGGGGAGGCGACGCCGCAGGCTGCCGTCCGCCCACGCGGGGTCGGCGGGCAGACCCAGGCCAAGCAATGCGATCTGAGCAATGCGCTCGTGGCATTCGGGAGTGGGATGAATGCGATCCTGACTCCACAGACGCGCATCCACAAGATTCGGGTAGTCCCACAGATCCACGATGTAGCAGTCATAGCGGTTGGCGAGCGAGTGCAGGCGCGCTGTGTAATCGGCAGACTTCGCGCGCGTGAGACTCAGCAGCGAGCCGCCCGGCTGAGAAGGCATGAGAATGATGACGTCGGAACCGGTGGCACGAATCTGCGTGAGGCCGTATTCGAAATAGTGAATCACTTGGTCAATGCTGGTGCCGGGGCGCAGGATGTCATTGCCGCCGCCATCCATGATGACCAAATCAGGCTTAAGCGCAAGAGCCTGCGGGATTTCGGTCTCCACAATGTACTTGATGAGTTTGCCGCGCACCGCAATATTGGCATAGTCCACGGGTGGGAGCGGGGGAGTTGCCTGCGCGCGATGGCGGGAAATATGCGCCGCCAGCCGATCGGCCCAACCGAAAACAGGAGCGTCGGCATACTCCTGCTGCGCCTCGAGTTTGGTGAGGTCCAATTCGGGATCAACAGAGTCCCACAAGCCCTCATCCACCGAGTCACCGATGGTCACCACGGTGTTCCACTTTGCAAGATGAGGAATGATGCGGCGGGCGGGTTCCGGATCCGTTGTCGTGATTTCTGTGTGCGTACTCATAGTTAAACGATAGATGCGAAGCGGTGATACGCGCAGTAACCCTTTGTGATTTCGGGCGATATTGACACAGATTTACTGCTCAATAGACCTTATAGCCCGCGCTCGCGAAGCCCGGAGACGAGACGAACGTAAAATTCGCGGACGTCGAATCCCGGGATGTTTTCCCTGTCGAGGTCGATCATGTCGGCGTGGGAGATGCCCCGATGCTTGGTAGGCGTGAGGAAGGTGTAGTTCTCGCCCCACGAAAAGGAAGTCTCGCTAACAAGGCCGTCGTTTGGGCCATCGAACCACTTCACAAGAGGGTGCGTGAAGTTCAGCGGGAATTTTCCGCTCGCTGCGCGTACCAGCTTGGAGCCGACTGATTGGCAGAAAATGTCGTCATACGGGATATGGCCATCGTTGTTGCCGTTGTTGCCGTCGTTTCGCCGGAGCGCTTCTTCTGAGTCCATGCGCTGGGTGAGCTCTTCGCAGCGCGAGGTGGTGAGATCGTGGACGGCTGCAAGAAAATCTGGGTGAGCGTCTCCCGCGTGCAGGGCCGCGGCGTTGTAGGCGGAGGCCAGGGACTCCTGTTGCGAGACGGGAATTTTCTCGAGGAGGTATTCCGCAAAACCGCATCCGCGATGGGGAGTGTTGATGGTGGTGATGGAGGCGATGAGGGGAGCGGCGTCCAGGCAGCTAGCGGCCCAGCGCACGTCGAGTCCGCCCTTTGAATGGGCGATGACGTTGACCTTAGAACAGCCCGTGGTGGCCACGATGTCCTTGATGCGCTCGTTGAGCTCCCGTGCCGCGTCCTGCACGGATGACGCTGATTCATGGTTGCCGTAATACACTTCGGCTCCGTTTGCAATGAGCTCGTCGGGGATACGGCCCCAATAGTTGAGGAGCGGCGTATCTCGGAAAAAGACGCCGTGCACGAGGAGAAGAGGGTAGCGAGTATTGCACACCTTCAGATCCCGACGTTGTTCGTCGAGAAGCAGCTTGTTCTGCTCC
This sequence comes from Bifidobacteriaceae bacterium, assembly GCA_022651005.1. Lineage (GTDB taxonomy): Bacteria > Actinomycetota > Actinomycetes > Actinomycetales > Bifidobacteriaceae > JALCQC01. The sequence continues at coordinate 198,669 of JALCQD010000003.1, read as the reverse complement.
GTGGTGACTTCGCGGGCGGTGGTTCTGATGATCCAGATAAGGGCTCCGACGTTGACGAGTGGAATCCATCCGAGAAGAATCCCAATGACGCGCTGACGTACGCCGAGCTGTGTGCTCGACACATATACCGACACAATTCCATTCAGGAACACCACGAATTCCACTGCGACGCATGCGGCGAGACTTGCGGCCCACGTTGTCCATTGCTCGGGCAGAAGCGTAACGGCTAAGTATATGTGGAGTGCCGCGCCAAGGAGCGAGGACCATAGAAAAATTCGCAGCGCCTCGACTCCGTGGTGCGTGACGCTCAGGCGCGCGTTCCTCGTCCTTGATCGCTTGGGGAAGTGTCGCGGCAAGCCCGGAACGATATTGATGGCGATGAAGGCCGGAATGAGAAGTGCTAACCACCACACGGTTCCTGTGAGGCGTGCGAGGACGACGCTCGATGCCAGTACGGTGACGATAAGCGTACCGAACGTCAACAAAATTATTTCCAGAACACGTGAAAGCGGGGACGTTCTTCTCATAGGCCCATTATTAGCAGCTCATTGAGGATTTCTGGGGATATGACGATGCTGAAACTTCTGTGGATTTTGAGGGGCAGGGGTGGGAATGGAGCCTCCTGTCAGATTCGAACTGACGACCCTCGCTTTACAAGAGCGATGCTCTGGCCAACTGAGCTAAGGAGGCAATTGCTGCGCTATTATCGCAGTCGATTTACTAGCATACCGAAACTTGTGGAAAAGTGGGGCGGGTGACGTTCAGCGCGTCGCGCGCCCCACTTTCTCACCTAATAGGTGAGGTGCTCTTACTTGGAAGACGAATCAGACGAACTCGAGCTGCTCGAACTTACCGTCGGGAACGCTGGCGTCTTCGTGCTGCCAATGGTGGGCTTTGCAGAGGCATCGCCCACCTGCGCTGCGGTGAGTCCCATGGCGCTGATGAATGCCGTCTTGAGACTGCCCGTGCTGCTGTAGGCGTCGGACACATCCCAGAAGTGGCCGTTGATGAGGAGAGTCGGCGTCGTCATCTGGCCCTTGTAGTCGCCGCTGGGGTGCTGCACTGCCTTGCGCAACGGGGTGTACTTGGACACGGCGGTGACCCAATCCGCGTATGTTCCACCGATGGCCGCCTTCGCGACCTTTTCGCTCACACCAGCCTTCACTGCCTGCTCGGCGATGGCATCGTCAGACACAGAACGGTAGTTTGAGGCTTCCTGCGGCTGGAACTTCTCGGCGTACAGATTGGTGATGAACGCCAGCACGTGGTCTGGGTCGTTCTGTGCCACGTACGTCACTGCGGACGCGGCACGCGTGGAGTACTGATCGGAGCTGCTCGCATCGAGGAAGGCATCTGGGTGGATTTCGAGGTTGATTTGACCCGCGTTCAAGAGCTTCTTCCACGTGGGGGCGAGCTCACGATCCGTGGAACCGCACGCCGGGCAGATGAAGTCCATGTAGACCTGCACCGTGGGGACGTCACTGATGGGCTTGTTGATGCCGTCCTTCGAAAGCAGGAAACCGAATTCGCTGCCGGCCGCGGAGGGCTTGGAGCTCACCTTTGATACGGCGGCCTTTGCCTCTTGTGCGGTGGCGGTTGTGGCAGGCTGGTTTGCCTTCCAGATGAAGAAGCCGGCTATGCCGAGCACGAGCGCCAGGACCACGACCACAACAACGCCGATAATCGTCTGATTCTTGCGGTCCTTCGCCTGCTGCTCCCTGCGGGCTGCCGCCTCGCGTTCGAGCTGTTGCTTCGAGGGTCTCTTTGCCATTGCCTCATCCTTATTCGAGTGGTGCCGTCACTGCGGCAGATAATCCTTGACAATACTAGCCATAGTTACCGCTTTTGTGGGAGAGCCTCTTCACGCTTCTAGCGTCACGATGGGTGACCAATCGATGGTTGGTGCCACAAGAAACATCGTCACCGCCGCCACGACCCCGGCGATGAGCACGATGAGGAGCGTCACGCCCATCGCAGATCTCTTCGACCTCGGCCGAGAAGATTCCGCTCCTTCTGGCGTCGCCAAAGGATTTCCGGCAGTGTCATAAGAAGCGGCAGCAGAGGGTATTGCTGAAACATCGGTCATGCCTGCCTCTGGATCGGCTACTTTTGCGATGCCCCGTCGCAGGGAATTCCACGCGGAAGCGAATCCTGTCGCCACGGGTGAGGGAGCGGATCCTATGGCCGTGTTCGCAAGCCACGCCACAGCGGCCGAGAGCCCCAGCACAATCCCGCTGAGCGTACGTGGAGATCCAGCGAGCATACCGAAGGTGAAAGTACGCGAAAACAGCGTGATGCCGCTCGTCACCGTGGTGGGATTTGCCAGCGTGATGGCGAGCAGATTCGCCAGCGTGTACAACAGCGCCCACAGCACCGCTTTCGGCAGAGTCGCAATGAGGGCGTGCGCAAGGTGGACCGGAGAGCTCAGTACGCTGACGGCCCCATCGAAGCGCTTTTTCTCGCCGCCGCGTTTCGATTCGCGCTGGAGCTGGGCATGAACCGAGTATCCGCGTGCGGCAGCGAGGCAGATGATTACTAGGGCGATGATGGCTCCTCCCGCAGGAAGCCATGCGCACATGAGCGCGATCGGCACAGCGAGGAGATTTGCCAGCATCTTTCCAGATCCGCCGAACCGTGCCCGTACTTGCTGCTGCATGATCTCCCGAGGCGGGACAACGGGCGCGGGGAAGAGTTCCGGAGGCGGATAATCGTTGACATCATAAGTTTGCTGGGCTGGCGGCATCGCCACGGTCGCCCCGTCGGGCAGCGGTTGGCGTAGTTGACTGAGAGCGCTGTTTGGATAGGAATCCCCAGGAGCTGTATTCGTGTCGGGCGGAGTCACGGCGGTAGTCATGGCGGTGGTTGGTGTGCCGTCCGACTGCTCGAGCACGGTAGTCGGAACCGCACCTTGGGGCATCACGCGAGTTCCGCCGGGTACGTCATTGCTGGTGGTGCTAAGCGCTCGTGTTCCTTGAAGGTCCGCGCCGCTCAAAGCGGTGGTGGCAAGTTCGTCCGGGGCCGCCGAGTCTGCAGCAGAGTTTGGTATTGCGTTGGCCTCGTCACCTGGGGTGTGCGTCCATTGCGATCTCAGGCTGGTGCGTGATTGCGGGGTGCCGGCAGTGGGTGCCAATGAGGCCGAGGGAGGCGGCAAGGGCACGCCGCTCCCGCCGAAGCCGGTAGAGTCCTCGTCAAAAGGGCGCACCACCCCAGTTCCATGCGCTGCGTCGTCGGCTGACTTCTGTGATCCGTCCGCGTCAGTATTTTTGGAGAGCGCAGGGAATCCGGAGGTTTCGGTGGAAGCCTCGGGCCGTGGCGGCAACGGGATATTCGGCAGTACGCCGGTTCCGGTTCCCGGCCCCGCTGTCGCGCCGATTGCTCCAGCGCCGAGGCCGGAACTCTCCAGGGCGTCCTGCCGCACCACAGAAAGCAGCTGACCGATGGAAATCCGCTCCTCGCGATGAGGACTCAACGCAGAAGTAAAAGCTTTAGCTGTGCGCGGTGGCAGCCCCTGAAGGTCAGCGTTGCCGGATGCCTCTCGCTCGAGTACCGCCATAATGGGCTTCGTGCCAAAAACAGGTTTGCCGGTTGCGGCGAAGGCCAGCACTGACGCTACGGACCACCAGTCGGTTGCCTCGTCTGATTCCGATCCCTCAATCACCTCGGGAGCAATGAAACCTGGGGTTCCCATCACCAATCCAGTGCGCGTGACGTGACTTTCCCCCTCGCCCATGGCGATGCCGAAATCAACCAAAACGGGGCCTGTGGCCGAAATCATGACGTTCATGGGCTTGATATCACGGTGAATAATCCCCGCCTTGTGAACGGCAGCCACCGCCGACGAGAGCTTCTCCGTCAGCAATTCCAAATCCTCGCCCGTGTAGGCGCCATTGGCCGCCACGTCCTCGCGCAGATTATCGCCGTCAATCAACTCCGTGACGATGAAGGCTAAGGCATCGTCGAGTTCCATATCCACAATCGATGCGACGCCTGGGTGACGTACGCGGCTCAGCGCCAGCGCCTCACGACGCAAGCGCTCGCGGGCCGTGATCTGTTCGCGCTGCTCGTCGGGAATTCCGCGTCCGGTCGCCGTGAATTCTCCTGAAGCGGTATCCAAGGTTCCGGAATCGTCGCTGAGCGAGTCCCGCAGAATCTTCATGGCGAAGGTTTGTCCGGCATCGTCGTGCACGGTCCATACGGTTCCCATCGCGCCGCCGCCGAGCCGGGAAACGAGCGTATAGCCCCCCACAACTTGCCCCGCTTCAAGATTGAGCGCCGAGATGGAATCAGTCATACCTTTATTCTTACGCGAAGGTGCGTCCAGTGAGGCGTATTGGAGTAGCCTCTGTCATATCTTTCCAACTCATAAAACAACTGATAGCAAATAAATGTTCATAAATGAACGTCTTTTCTGAACATGATATGTGCGTGTTAATATTCACATAGGTTCTTTGGAGAGAGAACTCATTGGAGAGACGGCCAGAAATGGCTGCAGAGAGGGTTCAGTATGAGTGCAGGGCGCCATGGTTCGCGGCAGCATATCGCGCAAGTTTCGAAGGCGAGTCGATTTAATTCACGTATATTAATTGTCTTGTTAATGGCGTTGTCGATGGTGGCGGCACTTTTCGTGGCTCCAGGATTGCCGGCGCACGCGGACGATACACCGACTGATGCGAGTGTGCTGTCGAGCACGCAGAGCAATCCGACGATTGTCGGTGGCGGATCAAACTCCGACGATACAGACACGATTGACATCAACTACCAATCACAGATTGGTGACGTTCTGAAGGTTGCTTTGCCGACAGGTTTTGTTGGCGGGGATAACTTCGGTTCGATTAGCGATCCGTCCTTCACCGCTTCGGTAGGCGGAACGCCTCGGACGCTCACCCTTACCTTCAAGAGCGCAACGTCATTGAAGTTTTCAGTGGTGCTTTCCCCAAAAATAGATTCGTATGAGTACGACGGGCTCGTTTCCCGTCTCAATAATTCCGCATGGATGCAGCTGGGAACGTACACGCTCGGGGTCGAGGCCACTCGCGCGGCGAATGGCTCGAAATACGATGCCAACGCCACCTTTACCACGGATGTTGATCCCTATGGCACCGGTACGGCGTGGAGAGTAGCGTTCGTTGACGCTCCCTCGACGTATTCCTCTGGCATGGAGTACTCCTTCAAGGCGCCAGATATCTATGACGTCGCTGGAGCGGATAATTCGGCATGGTACCGTGTGAGGTCGTGGGTTACGCTCAACATGCCTGCTGATTTTGAGCTGAATGCAGCCGGCTCACCGGGGTGGTCACAACCCGATGGCGTGGGCGGTACGATCTATTACGATCCCACAGTTTCTGGAGCTGGGACGACCTTTAAGGGCAAGTTCACGGCGGCCAACGGTCAGACCTACACGGCAGCCAATACCTCGAGCATCAGTGGCTACTTCGATTACAACGGAGACAAGACCACTGTCCCATCTGACAAGCCCGTCTCGGTGACGCTCGCGGCGCCGGTGGCTGGTGCGATGCTTTCCAAGGAAGAAAATAGCGTGACGGTGGCGACGGAGTCGAATCGCCTGCGTCCCGGCACTGCCATCACTTACACTCAGTCTCCGGAATTGACGAATCCTGCCGGACATCAGACTATAACGAACGCCAATCAGACGATTTCTCCCGCAGACGGCTCTGTACAGTTGGGTGCGAAGGTAACTCAGAGCAACCCCGTTGAGGGGCAGACCATTACAGTGGTCGCAGATTCCGCGGATGGAACCTCAAAGACTTACACCTATACGATCACGGCGGCCGACGTGACTGCGGGTACGGCGACGTATTCCATTCCAGATACCACTGAAGATAATCCTTATACGAAGATTTCAGTGACGTATTCAGAGATGGATGCCGGAAGCACTGGAACAGTTGCTCTCAGCGATCAATCCCTTGCAACATACACAGGCGGTAAGGATATCGAGGACGGCGATTCCAGGAAGGCAACTGAGACCGTCAGCGGAACGACCGCAAGCGGAGATATCTCGTACTCTGGTGACCTGACCGTCACGTATTTGAATAACCTGAAGGTTTCCGACTGGACTATGCGTACCACGGGGAATCCATGGCGTAGCAACTCTGGTGAGGGGCATAACATCACGTTTGCTTATGGCAATACGGATCAGCATGCCAGCCGGCCTGAGCGGGGCGGTGTGCTGCCGGCAGGCGATTCAACACATGTAATTTATGAACCGGTTATCTACGTCATGATTCCCGCGGGCGTGAATTATGCGGGCTACACCGTTGACAGCTCGCTGGATGATCCTGCCAACGTGACCACCTACAAGGCCAGCAATGGCCAGACTGTGGTGAAGTTCGACTGGACAGGCACGAAGGCCTATATACCGACGGACGTGGATGGTGCTGTTCAAGCATTATGGACAATCCCAAAGTTCGGCGTCCCCATCACATCCACCTCGGCTATTTGGGTGTCGACTGTTAACGATCCCGATTTGAGCTGGAATCCTTATAATGAGAAAGCGCCGTTTGCCACAATTCCCGCGGATGTGACAACGAGTGCTACCGGCGGTGACACTGCGGCAGTTCTCACTGCTACGCAGAATCTACAGCTGACTGCCGTTCAGTCACTCTCCGGTTTCTCAACTATTGTCAGCAACCAAGGCTTAGAGGGGACGGCCGCTGCTAACGCTCTCTCTAAGACCGCGGATCACACGCTGAAGGCTACAGTCGTCAGCAATCAGCCGAGCGCGGCGGGCCAGGAACTCTCCTCGCTCACCAACCTTCCGACAGACTGCCTCTCGCTTGAACTCACGGGCGCTGGTTCCATCACGGACATCAATGGCGCGGCAGTTTCCTCCGGCAATGCATACCTGCTGTACTCCAGCGCCACACAGGCGACACCCGCCAAGGCGAGTGACATTTCGACTGACGGTTACGTCAAGGCTGACAACATCAGCAGCATCGGTGGCTGGTCTGCGGTGAAGTCCTTCATCATGGTTGTTCCTTCACTCGAAGAGGGCGTGGAATACACGGCTAACATCCCAGTGACAGACACCAAGGCGGCCGATGAGCTGAATAGACAGTGCGCCATTTCGACAACTGCCGCTTCGGGTGATCTGGCGCCTTTCAATTCCACCGTCACCGACATGTATTATCTGCTTGCCGGCAAGAAGATATGGGATGACGCCAACAATCAGGATGGTAAGCGTCCTGATTCCGTGACAGTCGATTTGCTGGACGGTTCCAAGAAAGTCGTCGACACACAGACCACGGATGCGTCAAAGGGCTGGAAGTACACGTTCTCGGATGACGTCCCAGCGCTCAATGCGTCTGGCAAGATCATCAACTACACGGTAAAGGAAGAGAGCCCGGCCGAAGGATATACGGATACATATTCCAACAAGAGTTATGCCGATGGTGGTGATCTTAACGTCACGAATTCGTATACTCCTGCGACCACTACGGTTTCTGGTACTAAGACGTGGGCTGATAGCAGTGATCAGGATGGTAAGCGCCCTGATTCCATCACTGTGAAGTTGTTTGCTGATGGCAAGGATACCGGCAAGACGGCTATCGTGACTGCTGCTGACGCTGAGTCTTCTGATGCGGATAAGTGGGATTACTCCTTCACTGGCCTTGCAAAGTACGAGAACACGGGTACCGAGGTCAAAGAAGTCACGTACACCGTCGCGGAGGAGCAGAGTGCTGATTTGACTTCTGCGAAGTATACCTCTGAGGTCAAGGGCTTTGACATCACGAATTCGTATGCTCCTGAGACCACTACGGTTTCTGGTACCAAGACGTGGGCTGATAACGGTGATCAGGATGGTGTTCGTCCGAAGTCTGTGACGGTGAAGTTGCTTGCCGATGGTAAGGATACCGGCAAGACGGCTATCGTGACTGCTGCTGATGCTGAGTCTTCTGATGCGAATAAGTGGGATTACTCCTTCACAGGTCTTGCGAAGTACGAGAATCATGGAACACCGATCGAGTACACCGTCGAGGAAGAGCAGAGTGACGAGCTGACTTCTGCGAAGTACACATCAGAAGTCAAAGGCTTCGATATCACCAACACTCACACGACCGCAAAAGAAGACATCTCTGGTACTAAGACGTGGGCTGATGCGAGCAACCAAGATGGCGTTCGTCCCGACTCCGTGACACTGAACCTTCTTGCCGATGGCCAGAAGGTTGATTCCAAAACTCTGACTGTCGCTGATGCCGACCCCTCAAACGCGAATGTGTGGAAGTACACCTTCGCCGGCAAAGACAAGTATGAGAACAAGGGAACCGAGGTCACATACACCGTCGAAGAGGAGCAGAGCGACGAACTGAAGACTGCAGGCTATACCGTTTCCTATCAGGGCCTGGACGTGACGAACACCCACGTACCAGCTCAGGTAGAGCTGACGGGGTCGAAGACGTGGGATGATGCCAGTAATCAGGATGGCATTCGTCCGACGTCCATCACCGTGAATCTGTTGGCCGACGGCGTGAAGGTAGATTCTAGAGTCGTCACGGAGAACACCGATGGCAACTGGGAGTACTCCTTCGGCAAGCTCGATGAGTACAAGGCGGGCGCAGTTAAGCAGAAGATCGTGTATACGGTTGAGGAAGAGGCTGTGGATGGCTATCAGCCGACTGCCACTGGTCTCAACCTGACGAATACCCACGTTCCCGCTGTTGTGACCGAAACGGGTACCAAGACATGGAACGACAACCATGATCAGGACGGTAAGCGTCCTGAGTCCATCACTGTAGACCTCTATGCTAATGGTGCCAAAGTTGACGGCAAAGAGGCGACGGTGACACCCGACGCCGATGGCAACTGGACGTATTCATTTGCAAACCTTCCTCAGAAGAAGGCCGGTAAAGACATCGTTTACACTGCTGAGGAAGCCGCTGTTACCAATGGTTATACTGCAAAAACCGATGGTATGAACATCACGAATTCGTATACTCCTGAGACCACTACGGTTTCTGGTACCAAGACGTGGGTTGATAACGGTGATCAGGATGGTGTTCGTCCGAAGTCTGTGACGGTGAAGTTGCTTGCCGATGGTAAGGATACCGGCAAGACGGCTATCGTGACTGCTGCTGACGCTGAGTCTTCTGATGCGAACGTGTGGGATTACTCCTTCACTGGTCTTGCGAAGTACGAGAATCATGGAACTCCGATCGAGTACACCGTCGAGGAAGAGCAGAGTGCCGAGCTGACTTCTGCGGATTACGTCTCTGAAGTCAAGGGCTTTGACATCACGAATTCGTATACTCCTGAGACCGCTACGATCTCTGGTACCAAGACGTGGGCTGATGCCGACGACCAAGACGGTCTGCGCCCCGATTCCATCGATGTGGAGCTGAAGGCTGACGGCGAGGTTGTCAAGACCGCTGCCGTTACGGCAGACACCGACGGCGCGTGGAAGTATTCCTTCGCGGATATGCCCGTGTACAAGAACGGCACCAAGATTGCGTACACAGTGAGCGAGGCATCCACTCCGGCCGGATACACCGCGGCTGCAGATGGCTACAATCTCACCAATACGCACGAGCCCTCGATGCTGAACCTGGCTGGGGCAAAGAGCTGGGCCGATGGTGACAATCAGGACGGCGTCCGCCCCGATTCCATCACTGTCGATCTGCTGGCCAACGGCATGAAGGTCGATACCGTCTCGACGGGTGCTTCCAAGGACTGGAAGTATGAGTTCAGCAACAAGCCTGAGTTCGCGGCTGGTGAGAAGATCACCTACTCGGTCGAGGAGGAGGCAGTGGCGGGTTATGAAGCCACTACCGACGGTCTGAATCTCACCAATACGCACGTTGCGGCCACGACAACCATTGCCGGCACGAAGAGCTGGGCCGATGGCGACAATCAGGACGGTATCCGCCCTGATTCCGTCACGATCTCGCTGCTGGCCGACGGCGAGGTTGTGAAGTCTGCCAATGCGACTGCGAAGAACGGGTGGAAGTACTCCTTCAAGGACGTTCCGGTGTACAAGGCAGGAAAGGCGATCGCGTACACCGTGAAGGAAACCGACATCGCGAAGGGCTATACGGCGAAGATCGATGCCGCAACGCACGACATCGTCAACACCCACGTCCCTGCCACCGTTGCGGTCAACGGCACGAAGATCTGGAACGACGTCGACAATCACGACGCCATTCGCCCCGACTCCGTGACTGTTGATCTGCTCGCTGACGGCAAGGTCGTGAAGTCCGCTGACGTGAGTGCGAAGAGCGGGTGGAAGTACTCCTTCACAGATCTCCCGGAGTTTGCGGCCGGCAAGAAGATTGCCTACACCGTCAAGGAAGATTCAGTGGCGAAGGGCTACACGGCATCGGTGAAGGGCTACGACATCACGAACACGCATGTTCCGACGTTCGTGTCCCGCATCACACCTCCGGCGAAGACCCCGTCGACTCCTGCGACGCCGGAGTCGACGACCACCGTCACCACTCTGCCGATCACCTCTCAGCCGACCACGCCTTCCGAGACCCCGGTACCGGTCGCTACGGCAAAGCACGCCACGGCCGTTCTTGCCAAGACTGGTGCAGGCGTCGAAGCCATCGTGGCGGTGCTGCTGCTGTCCGCGCTGGCGGGCGTCTCCTTGATGGGCGTGCGCAAGCGCAGCAATCAGGAGTAGAAGCACAGTAAAAGGCAGTAAATCAGAAGGGACCGTGCCTTACGAGGTGCGGTCCCTTCCTCTGTACTGGGCCGTATGTGCATGCACGATTTCCTAACTTTGGCCCATTACGCGGCCGCATTTCTTTTTCTTTTTGTGGGCAATAGGGCAGATGCGCTATGTTGAGGAATCAAGCGGTGAGTTGCAGAAGCCGTTGACAGAGAGATGGGGTAATGGGCCATGCGAAAAATTGTTCAACAGAATGCTTATGAGGGCTCTTCGCGAGTAATTCGCACCATCGTTATTGCTATGCTCGGCGTCCTTGGGATGCTTGTTCCCCTCATGGTGACTTCCTCGGCTTCTGCAGCGGGAGTGATGGAGATGTCGCAGACGAACGGCACCATCGACCTCAACAATTCAGATAAGAGCGCAGATGACGTTAATCTTACGTTCAATAGCGTTCAGCCGGGTGATGTTCTCGTCTTAAAGATTGACCCACGCTTGTGGTCAAGTACAGATTGGCCCACGGCAGGTCAGTTTGCCACATATGGGACCGTGAAATTCGATGAAGTGGCAGGTACTGCCACTTATACCTTCGAAAATGTCTCTGCGGATGATGTTGCGAATGGGAAAACTGTGTCTGCCGATCTTGCGGTGTCAATAAAGCCGGTAATTGATAACTCTGAGGTGCTCAATCCTCGCGATTCCAACAACCTCCTCACTGCTGGTGAGTATTCTCTCGATGCAACATTGACTCACACTGATTCATCAACCGAGTCCCAGGCTGTTAATTTCACCATTACCGACGGGTACTCGGTGGGAAACTCATGGGATCAAGTAGTGTTCACAAACCCGGATGAGAACAAGCCTTATACGGATACGATGACGTACCAGAAGGATGCGCTGTATAAGTTCACAGTCAATAACGCCTTACGCGTCACATACCCAGATAACGTGCAGAGAGAAAATTGGAATCCTAATATCAGCCGCATAACATTGTCGATGCCCGCTGACTTCGAGCTTGACGATTCATCTGCCGCAACTGGCTGGACGCAAGACGCCACTACCAAATTGTTGACGTATGATCCGACCGTATCGGGAGCCTCTGCGACTTTCTCGGGAAGATTCACTGCTGCTGCACGGGATGAGGCATATGAAGCCCAGGGCGCTTCTTCCGTGCAGGGGTACTTTGGCACGTCAACGACGTTGAGCAACTTGGATCTCGCCAATCCCGTCAAGGCAAAGATTGTATCCAGCGGTGCCAGTGCTCCAGGTTCGCCGAACCCCGCCGACGCATCAACGTCTGATTTATTCGTGAATTATTACGACGGTACTCCCAACGTCCTTGTTCCTGGCTCGTCAACTGCCAAGCACACGGAGGTTATGTCTTCTGCATACAGCCTTGGATACAATGTTGTCGTTCCTGGAGAAACAATAAAGGACCTCGACTTCAGCGTTGCTGCTCCTGATGGCTCGCGTATAACCGGAGGCAAAGCATGGGTAGATAACCCGGTTGAAGGACAGACGTATACCCTTGACTTGGAAACGGCGGACGGCCGGCATCAAATAGTGCGACATCAAGTGACATCGGCAGAAGCGGATGCGAAAAAAGCCACAATTCCCATTGATGGAACGGGAAATACGTGGGTAAAGGCAAGTTTCCTTAATCCTGATGGCATGGCGATGAACACTACTGTGTATTGGTCTCTCAATTTTGCTGCTCAGAAAACTTACGAAATGGATGCCGCTGATTCAAATAAAGACTTGACGATTGCTGATGGGGATGTGCGCTATCCGACCATTCTCGCCACTGGTACAGGCGTGACAAGTGGCAAGAAAATCAAAAAAGGCTACCCTTTTACCGGAGACTCTTACGTTAATCCGGTTACGTACTACAAGGTTTTGCGTAATGCGGATCTCGGCATGGCCATTGATTCAGATTCCAGCAATGTTGATTCTACGTATTCGGGGACGGTCGAATATCTTGATGGAAAGTCTCATACGATGGCGCCTCAGATGAATGCCGGTTCCGACGGCTCTGCGACGTCTGCAAGTGAGACGACAGCCAACACTATATATGAACCTGTTTTCTACATGATGCTTCCAAAGAAGACTGTTCTCTCTGCAGATCCCAGTGTGGACTCCTCAATACCACAGCCAAAGATCACCACGTACCAAACGACGACTGGTCACACCGTGGTGAAATTCGATTGGAAGGGTACCGGGTGGTCGTACAACACTCGCACCGATAGCTCTGTGGCCTCCGGGAAGTTCCATGTGCAATGGAAGGCTTCGGACGAGCCCGGTATCACCACAACCTCGCCTGCGGCTGTTTGGCTTTCTAACATGAATGATCCTGATCTGACGGTCGAATCAAGTTCAGTTAATGGCAATGCTGCCACAAAACCGGTTGATTCGACAACGGCCGATGAGGCAACTGGCGGCGACGGTAATGCGGTACTCATCGGTTCCATGAATGTGACTGTCAACAGATCGAGGGTGTCATCGGGTATTTCGTCATCACTCAAAATCAGTGACAATGCCGGCTCGATGCCTTCGGATACTGCCATCAATGTATTGACGACAACGTCAACTGCTGATCACAGCCTGACGCTTGATATAGCGAATTATCAGTCGGCGACGGGCACCACTCTCGTGCGGCAACTCACGAATCTGCCAGAGAATGTGGATATCAGGTTGGAAGGTGCAATCGCACTCAACAAGACGGACGGTACCACTACGGATACAGCGAGTGATGCGAGCGTTCTCTACTCGGCCTCGCAGCAAGAGCTACCCAGTGGTAAAGATCCTTTGTCGGTGAGCGAGAAGGGTTATGTGACGGCTGAGAATATTGAGAGTATTGGCGGTTGGTCAGCCGTGAAGTCCTTTATCGTAGATATTCCTGAAAGTGTGTCAGGTACCGAATACACTGCAACAATTGCAGTGACTGATGCATCAGCAGCGACACAAACTGCCGAGTGGGCACTGATTCGGTCGGCACGTTACGCCACAGGGTGGTCTGCGCTGCCGACCACCTTATATGACTCCTATGTGCGTACCTATGGCACGAAAACATGGGAGGACGGCAACGATGCAGATAACTTGCGGCCTACGTCCGTGACGGTGCATCTTCTGAATGAGGATGGCACAGAGGCTGATACCGCCACAGCTTCTGCGGATACTGATTGGAAGTATCAATTCGAGAAGGCGAAGTTCGCGGTGTCCGAGGCCGAGGCCACGCACACGGGCGCCGATTTCATGAAGTACGCGCTTTCCGAAGATGCCGTGGCGCAGTACAAGGCCACCATCAACGGGCTTAATGTGACGAATGTGCATAAGCCAGCACAAGTCGATGGTGACACGCCTGGCACTAGTACCGGCGCGGGCACGAACGCGGACACCGGAACTGGAGACGGAACCAGCACCCCGAATAATGGTGGAGGAAAAGGCACAGCCGGAACCAGCACCCCGAATAATGGTGGCGCGAATGGCAACGGCACGAGAACCGGAACTGGGAATTCTGGAACTGCAGGTCCCGGGAAGGCTGGTTCCAGCACGAAAGATGCAAATGGCAATGGCCCACAAAGCACAACTGGTGCTGCCGGTGTGGTCGACTCCGGCTCGGCGTCATCGGTTCTGCCGAAGTCTCATTCACGCAGTACTTCAAGATCAACTTCGTCTGCAGCGTCTTCTGCGCCGGTACCTGTCGCGACAGCGAGCAAAGCCGTGGCGGCACTTGCCAAGACTGGCGTCGATACGCAAGCTGTTATTGCTGTAATGCTGCTGCTGGTTCTGTTCGGGGCCGCATTCGCGAAGGTTCGCGCACGGTAGAGGCGTAGTTTCGAAACGTTTCTGGCGCAATCCTAGATATCTGTGCTAGAGTCATAACTGGCTCAAGGAGGAGTAAAGAATTCTTCACGAACCAACACATTGCAGCAACGCGCATCAGCGTCGCATGGCGCCCAGCTCTGTGTGATAACTCAAAAACAAGTGAATGCAACCTTTTACTCGGATCGTTCGGCACGTACCTGCCGATGAAAGGAAATACAAATGGCAGAAGTAAAGTTCGAGAACGTCACTCGAATCTACCCTGGTAACGACACCCCGTCGGTTGAGGACTTGAACCTCGACATCAAGGACGGAGAGTTTCTGGTTCTCGTTGGACCTTCTGGCTGCGGTAAGTCAACGACGCTCCGCATGCTTGCAGGCCTCGAAGAAGTCAACAAGGGTTCAATCTACATTGGTGATAAAGACGTCACCACCATGCAGCCCAAGGACCGCGATATCGCAATGGTCTTCCAGAACTACGCTCTGTACCCGCACATGACCGTTGCGGAGAACATGGGCTTCGCTCTGAAGATCGCTGGCGTGGACAAGGCTGAAATTCGCAAGAAGGTGGAGCAGGCCGCAAAGATTCTGGATCTCACCGAGTTCCTCGATCGCAAGCCGAAGGCACTGTCCGGTGGTCAGCGTCAGCGTGTTGCAATGGGCCGCGCAATCGTTCGTGAGCCGAAGGTCTTCCTCATGGATGAGCCGCTCTCCAACCTCGATGCAAAGCTCCGTGTTCAGACGCGTACTCAGATCGCAGCACTGCAGCACCAGCTCGGTGTTACTACTCTGTACGTGACCCACGATCAGACCGAGGCTCTGACGATGGGCGATCGCATCGCCGTCCTGAGTCTGGGCAAGCTGCAGCAGGTCGGTGCTCCGACCGAGCTGTACGATCGCCCGGCGAACGTGTTCGTTGCAGGCTTCATCGGCTCCCCGTCGATGAACATCAACCAGCACCAGGTCGTTGATGGCCACGCAAAGATTGGTGACGACACCGTGTCGCTGCCGACCGAGGCTGTCAGCAAGCTCACCGCTGACGACAACAGCCAGATCATTCTCGGGTTCCGTCCTGAGGATGCCTCGCTCGCCACGGCTGATGATCCGGATGCCTTCAAGCTTCTGGTTCAGAACACCGAGGATCTGGGCTCCGACGGTTACGTCTACGGCCAGATTGTCTCCGATGACGCCGTCAAGGACACCAATGCTGCAACCGCAGCCACGATGTCGGATCAGAACAAGCTCACCACGGTTCGTATTCCTCCGCGCACTCTGCCGAAGATCGGCGAGACCGTGAAGATTCATATCGATCCGGCCAAGATGCACCTGTTCGCTCCGTCCACTGGTCTGCGTCTCAACTAGTAGTAAGCAGTAGTAAGTAATACAGCAGTAAGTAGTAACTCAGTCGGGTTCGACTGCACGAACCCGACTCGACACCTCCTCAAATGGGTGCCGTCCACCTCAACCGCACATTGCATGCGATGAGGTGGGCGGCATTTTTTGTTGCGCCTGGTCTGGAGGCGCCGCGCCCGAGATGTGGCATATTCTTTGAGATGAATTTGACCGTTCTATGCTTTTTCGCAGCTTTATCCATTACAGTAAGCGGAACTGAGAGGGCATCACGAGAGAGGCTGTTTAGAGACCGTGCGATAGCACGCAGATGAGATGAGAGATCAGAATGAAGAAGCAGAGTAAGTCGCTTATTCTCTCGACGAGAGCGAGAGCTTACGATAAGGGTGCAAAGATTGTTGCATTCATTGCCGCATTGGCGGCTATCGTTTCTTCCATTTTTGCAATGGGATCTGCAACCAGCGCGAATGCTGCGGGTGCTATCAGCATCACTCAAAGCAACGATGCGATCGTTCTTGGGAATTCCTCCAAAGATTCCAATTCCATCAAGGTGCGTGTATCGGTAGAGCCCAATGACGTCGTGACTATCACGCTGGATCACCGACTGTGGAACAGCGACACGTGGCTCTCTAATTTTCCGTACGGCACTCTGGACAAGAACGCCGCCAGTAACACTGCCACCTTCACTTTTCCAAAAATGACGTCCGCGCAGATTGTCACGATTCCCGTGACGGTATCTCCCTCTATCTCTCACTCGGAAGTTGCAACTCCGCTCTCTGATACGGCGAAGGCTGCCCTCGTGACGGAAGGTGCTTACACGCTTTCTGCGACTATAGCGAGTACGGATAAGACGACAAGCACGCAGTCTGCCACATTCTCGGTTACGGATGGTAAATACAGCACTGGCACCTCCTGGACCAATACGGTCAGCGATTTCGGCCTCAATTCAAGTTATGTAAAAGGAACGGCATACACATTCTCACTGCCGAGCACTCTGGGCGTCCAGTATGCTGCGGATTCGTTGGAGCACCCCAGTTGGATTACGGCGAAAACTCAGATCACGCTGAACGTTCCTGGCGGCTTCTCTCTTGATGCCGCTGCATCTCCTGGATGGACGCAGAATTCGAGTGGCACTATCAGTTTTAACCCCACGGTTGCGGGTGCGACCACGCGCTTTACGGGGACGTTTACGGCGTCTGCTGGAACGTACAACGCGAAAGACAACGCGTCAGGCGCCCCCTCCACAATTTCGGGTTACTTTGGCTCATCGTCGGCGTTGCAGAAGCTGACACTTGCCACGCCGTTGAGCGTGAAGGTCGTTGAGGCGACTGCCGCGCCGTCGGCCACCATCATGAAGGCAAACGACGCAACGTCGAACCTGGCACCTCTCGCAGATCCTGATAGACCGGGGATCGTTGGCAACACATATTCGAATTGGTATGGAATTTCTGTTCCTGCCACATCTCAAGAGAACTTCAAAGATGCTTCGGTGCAGATGCAGGCCGCGGATGGCTCGTATCTCTCCTCGGGAACGGTTACCCTGAGCACTCCGATTGCGGGGACGGTTATCACCGCGAGTCTTCTCTCTGAGAGTGGGCTAACGAAAACTGTGACATACTCGGTGACTGCCGCGGACGTGACTGCGAAGTTAGCGACGGTTACTCTGCCGGACGCTTCTGACGGCGGATGGGTTCAGACAACGGCTAAGGCAACGTCGCTGGCGGCGGGTGGAAATCTCAAGCTGAACTTTACGGCTGCCGGGCAAAATACCCTTCGCGATGGCACGACCACTGCAGATGGAACGGTGAAGGCGTCTTCAGCGACTGTTTCCGCGACTTCTGCGGTATCCGGTGTTTATTACTCGGGCTCATACACTTCTGACACGGCAGCTGGCACCGCGGGTACGAAGGTGACGTATAAGCGCGTGGCGCTGGTGAATAACGATCTGACGCTCCAAGTTGAACAGTGGCGAAGCCCGTCGCTTAACACGTTCGACACTAAGAATAATAGATACCCAACGTATGGTGAGAACACAACGCGGTACATGTACCCCTCCATGTACCCCGATAGCGGTGCCTCAAGTACTACAGCGCAGAGTATCTATGAGCCGGTGATGTATTTCATGTTGGCTCGAAAGACCGTTTTTCTCTCAACTTATATGGCGACAGGAATACCTCGCCCAGCTGTTTCTAGTTATCAATTATCAACTGGACAGACAGTCGTGAAGCTTGACTGGAGTAACACTGGTTGGTGGTATAACACAAAGACTTATGGTTATTACAATAACCCGAGCTTCGGGCTGACATGGAGAGCTGCTTCCTCTGGTGTCGATACGGTTTCACCTGCCGCACTATGGATTTCGAATCGTAACGATACCAGTCTTACTCTTGGCCATGATGGTGGTGCGATTCAGGAGAAGATCTCTGATGATCTGGCAAAAGAGGTCACGAAAGATGACTATTCAACAGCCACTCTAATGGGTTCCATGAATGTTAAAGTGATAAATGCAGCAGGCTATAGTGGTTTTTCGAGCACGATGTCTGTCACTGATAATCAAGGCAAAGTGTCGGCAGCGATGGCCTCTGATAAAAAAACGCAAATGACGGCCAATGCCCTCACGCCAACGACAACGGCAGATCACACCATCAACCTGGATGTGATGAACGCGTCATCAGGCACAGTGAGCAACATAGGCGTGCTGCTAAATTTGCCTGATAATCTCTCGTTGAAACTTACCGGCCCAGTTACGATAACGCGAGCTGATGGAACAGTGGCGAAGGTCACGGATTCTGACGTAACGGTCTTGTATTCGCTGAGCACGCAGACGGCCGCTGGGAATTCCGGAGGGTTGGGCGGGATCCCGGGTTCCGCTTTTGCCGCGAATCAAAGCTTGTGGGACGCAGTAAGGTCAATCTACTTAATGATTCCTACGAGTGCCGCGCAAAGTGAATACCAAGTGAGCATTCCTGTTACTGATGACAATGCGCATGCAGAAGCGGGAACGTGGGCGACTCTCACCGCCACAACATATTCCGGAGGGACTGTTGCAACCGGAGGCACTAAGGCGAGTACTGCTACGGTCAAGGATTCTTACGCCCTTATGGAGGGTGTGAAGAACTGGGATGATGATAACGATGCGACAGGGCAGCGGCCGTCGTCCATTGATGTGAACCTCCTCGACGCCTCAGGTAAGACCGTGGAAACACAGAAGGTGGATCAGTGGTCGGCGTGGCAATATGGCTTCACGGACGCGTCACCCATCGATTCCAGTGGCAACTTCATCAAGTACACGGTTTCCGAAGCATCGGTACCTTCTGGGTACAAGGCGAGTTACGACGGATTTGATATCACGAACACTTCTACATCGCTCCTGTCCATGCTGCCATTCACTGGTGGCACGGGTTACTCGTACACAACGCTTGCTTTGTCATTTGCGGGCATAGCGCTCGCGGCAGGCGGCGTGGCCATTGTGGCCAGTAAGCGGGCCGCAAGAAAGAGGGGGATAGGGCCTCGCTGATCCCAGCGCCAAATTGTCGACACTTTGACCGTGAATGTGCTGCATGCCCTGTCCGTGACCTCCGGCATGGCATACTAAAGACATATGCGGTGATGCTGATGAGAGCGGGAAGCAAGGAGATGGGTGACATATGTCTGACGGCTACAGCCCCAATATCAAAGATGTCGACGAGGAATCGGGATCGGTGAGTGGCCTGCCCGCCGACGAGCCCTCACCGCAACTTGTTGATCCCATGCAGCCGTTCCCGCCCGTTTCCGAAAAGAAGCCCATGCGAAAGGGGCTTGTGGCGGGCATTGTTGGTGGCATCGTGGCGTTGGTGGCCATCATTGTCGTGATTATTGTCGTCGTTTTGCAGACGCGTATTTCTGCAACTGATTATGCGACCATGGGAGCGCACGTCAGCAAGATCAAGGCGGCGTATTCCACGGTGGCTGACAACGTGGCGATGGAGATGGAAGATACGCGTTACTCCACCACCGATTCCGCGGCGGATACCCTCGATAGCGCAAGCTCGGATCTGAAGAAAATTGAGACTATGAGTAGGCAGATGGAGAGTCTCAAGGCCTTCAAGGACACGGACGTCTCTACCCAATATTCAGCCATGACGAAGAAGATCGCCTCCTACAAAAAATATGTCGAGGCAGCGTCAGAGAACATTCCTGTTCTCAAGAAGTCGATCACGGTGTGCAATGCGGACAGCTCGTCGGATGCTGATGAGGATGATCCTGCAGCACAGGTTGCAGCGCTCGACAGTGATCTCGGTAAGTGCCAGACGGAGCTCGATAAGGTAGCGAAGCTTTCCGACAAAGACATTGCGCAGTTTGGCACTGATTTCGGCAAGAGCGTTGCCTCGGTGAAGTCCACCACCGCGAAGATGAAGGCTCTTGGCTCAAAGTCCACCATCGAGAACAGCACGAAGCTGGTCAATAAGTTCAATACTCTGAGTTCGCAGCTCAACAAAGAGATCGCCAGCCTCAATAGCGTTTATACGGACTCTGAGGAGACGCTGTCGGATGCTATCGAGAAGTCAGAGAAGGCGGCCGACGCGTCATCTGCGATCTCCACAATGGCGACGCTACTTCAAAAGAAACAGCTTGAGGGATGACGAGAACGCCATTGGCACTGCGCTCACATTAGCTGCCTCGCGCCGCGCGAATGCGCTAAGTTAGAAGAGTGACATTTCAGGATCCGAGAATTCTCAAAGCAACGTCCGTCAAGGTGACGCCGGCAGATGCACAGGTAGGCAAGAAGACGCTGCCCACTTCCGCGCCCACGGCAGAAACACAGCTGCGTATCACGGCCGCTTCATCCAATCCCAAGATGTTCACCCTGCCCTGGTCTACGCCGCTTGCAAAGTGGCCCAAGGATCTGCTGGCAAACCTGCCACGCGGCATTTCCCGCCACATCGTGCGCTTCGTGTACGTGGGCGACGAGGTCTATGCAATGAAGGAAATTGCGCAGACTGCTGCCGAACGTGAGTATGAACTCCTGCGCCAGCTGCGCAAACTCGACATCCCTTGCGTGCAACCCATAGCCGTCGTCACTGGCCGCAAAGCCCCCGACGGCACGCCGCTCGAATCCATCCTCGTCACCAAGCACCTGCGCTTCTCACTGCCCTACCGTGCCCTGTTCGCCCGTAACCTGCGAGCAGACACTGCCGAGCGCCTCGTCGACGCGCTCGCCGTGCTGCTGGTGCGTCTGCACCTCATTGGCTTCTACTGGGGAGACGTGTCGTTGTCAAACGTCCTGTTCCTGCGCGACGCCGACGCGTTCGCTGCTTTCCTTGTGGACGCGGAAACCGGCGACCTGTATCCCACCATTACCGAGGGGCGCCGCGAATACGACATCGATCTTGCGCGCACCAACATCATCGGCGAACTCATGGATCTGCACTCCGGCAATCTCCTGCCGAGCGAAGTGGACGAAATCGAGGTGGGCAACCGGCTCGTGGAGCGCTACAACAAACTGTGGTCGGCGCTGACGGACGTGGAGAGCTTCAGCCCCGACGAAATGTGGAAGATCGAACAGCGCGTCAATCAGCTCAACGATCTGGGCTTCGACGTGGACGAGCTGGAGATGAACACGGCCCCCGACGGCAAGAAGGTCATGGTCAAACCCATGGTGGTGGATGCCGGCTACGCTTCCCGCAAGCTGCTGCGCCTCACCGGCCTCGACGTGCAGGAGAACCAGGCGCGCAGGCTTCTCAACGACCTGGACGCCTACAAAGCCTCCACGTGGCGCCAGGACGACGATCTCGAAGTGGTGGCCACCGATTGGATGCGCGAAGTCTTCGAGCCCACGGTCCGCATGCTGCCACGCGAATACCGTTCCACGGTAGAGCCCGCGCAGTTCTTCCACGACGTGCTCACCCACCGCTGGTACATGGCCGAACAAGTGGGCCACGACGTACCGATGGCGGACGCCGTGCAAAGCTACATCGAGGATGTGCTGCCAAACACGAAGATGGACTCAGCTGCGCTCGCCGATATCAACGCTGAGGCGGATTCCGGCGTCATCGACGACGAGTCCGCGGACGGTTCGTATGGCGACGGTTCTGATACTGCAGATGATGATGACGATGACGATGATGACGATGGCGCCGAAGACGATCAAGACGCCGCGGTATGGGCCACCGACTGAGCGCTGAAGCAAGTCGGATAACAGCGGCCGAATAGCATTGTGCCCTCCTGGAGATGTCTCCAGGAGGGCACAAAACAATCAGTGCAGGGAAGCGCCTACTCGGCCTTTTCTCCTGCCGATGCGCGCTCGCGGGCTGTTGCGTAGAGTGCGATTCCGGCGGCGACCGAGGCGTTGAGCGACTCCACCTTTCCGGAGATCGGAATGGAGGCGATCATGTCGCATTTTTCGCTCGCGAGGCGGCTGAGACCCTTACCCTCGGCTCCCAGGACGATGACGAGCGGATCCTTTTCGAATCCGGTGTCTCCTACGAGCGCGCTGCCGCCCCCGTCGAGGCCGATGGCGTAGAAGCCCTGCTCGTGCAGTGCATCGATGGCCTTGTTGAGATTGACCACGCGCGCCACTGGCAGATGCGCCGCGGCACCCGCGGACACCTTCCACGCAGCGGCGGTCACAGATGCCGAACGGCGCTCGGGAATGAGGATTCCCGAGGCTCCGAACGCTGCGGCCGAACGGATGACGGCACCGAGATTCTGGGGGTCCGTCACACCGTCGAGCGCGACGAACAGCGGCGTGGGGCCGCCGTTCTTATGCCACGTCACAGCCTTATCCACGAGTGAGTTCATGGTGGCGTATTCGTACGGCTGCACCTTGAGTACCACTCCCTGATGGGCGTGGGAGCGTGCAATGCGGTCGATTTCGAGGCGGTCTGCCTCGAGAATGTGCAGGCCCTGCTTTCCGGCGAGCATGATGATTTCGCGGGTGCGGTCGTCGCCCTCAAGGCGTGCGGCCACGTAGAGCTCCTTGGAGGGAACTCCGACGCGAAGTGCCTCGAGCACCGAGTTGCGCCCGATCACCATGTCGTCCGAATCGGAGGTGAACTTCGCAACGCGGCGACGCGCGGCGAGGCGCGGATCCGCGAACTGCTTACGTTCCTTTGCCTTCTTGTCCCTGAATGCCTTGTGATAGACGCGATCCTCTGCCTTGGGTGTGGGGCCCTTGCCCCGGAGGGTGCCGCGGTGCTTGCCGCCGGACCCCATTTTCGACCCCTGTGAACCCTTATTAGTAGCCATGCTGTCAATTATCTCATTACAGGTCGCCAGAGCGGAATGCGGCACTGCCAGAGGCACGCACCTCGGACGGGAAGGACGGGCGAGCAGCGGAATGAACGTTTCGTGTCGAAACGTTTTCTCTTAACGTAAACATCCTGTGTTTAGAACGTGCAAATCGTTTCGATTTTGCTGTAGACTACTTAGTTGTTTGGTGGTGAAGTGTTTTCATGCACGTCGCCGCAAGAGAGATTCTCGTGAACGTACCTCAAAAACAGCAGAAGCAGCCGGTAAAATGCCTTCTTAAGTCGTACGATTCTGGAATTTCACATGCTTTTTATAAGGAATAGTCGGCAGAGACAACAGCAGTACGTCATGAATAACGTGAGAAGGATGTCGGATGGCGAATAACACGGCTCAACAGGGTTCCAAACTCGAACCCAAACTCATCTTGGTGTGTGTGACCGCAGCAATCGGCGGCTTCCTCTTCGGCTACGACACCTCCGTGATTAACGGCGGCGTCGATGCCATCGCCAGCTCGCAGTCGGGTTTCGGCCTGAGCGCCTTCATGAGTGGCTTCTCGGTGTCTTCCGCCCTCATTGGCTGCATCGTGGGCGCCTGGTTTGCGGGAACGCTGGCTGACCGCTTTGGCCGAGTCCGCGTCATGCAGTTTGCGGCGGTCCTCTTCGTCATCAGCGCCATCGGCGCTGGTCTCTCGTCGAGCTTCGTCTTCTTCGTTATCATCCGCATCGTCGGTGGTGTCGGCGTGGGCTTCACCTCCGCCATCGGGCCTGCCTACATCTCCGAGGTCTCACCCGTTGAGCGTCGTGGCTTCCTCACCGGCTTCCAGCAGCTGGCCATCGTCCTGGGCATCACCACTTCCCTCATCGTGAACGACATCTATGCCCTCGTATCCGGTGGCGCCGCAAACCCCTTCTGGTTCGGCATGGACACGTGGCGCTGGATGCTCATCACCACAGCAGTCCCAGGCATCATCATGTTCATCATGGCGTTCACCCTCCCCGAGTCCCCCCGCTACCTCGTCATGAAGGAACGCTACGAAGAAGCGACGAAGATCCTCGGTGAGGTCACGGGAGAAGCAAACCCCAAGGCGAAGGTCCTCGAAATCGCCAAAACGCTGAAGGCCGACATGGGCTCGCGCCCGCATCTCAGCGACCTGCGCGGCCACGCCCTCGGCCTCAAGCCGGTGGTGTGGGTCGGCATCGGCATCGCGCTCTTCCAGCAGATCTCCGGCGTCAACGTCGTGATGTTCTACGATTCGAGCCTGTGGCAAATGGTGGGACTCACCGAACAACAGTCCCTCAACGCAACGCTCATCCGCACGGCCATGAGCCTCATCGCAACCATCATCGGCATGCTTCTCATCGACCGCGTGGGCCGGCGCAGACTCCTGCGCATCGGCTCGGCTGGCATGGCCATCTTCCTCGCCATCATCGCGCTCGGCTTCGCGGTCGGCAACACGGGCACCAACACAGCCCTCCATCTGGTCGGAATCTGGCCATGGGTCGTCATCGGCGGATCCTACATCTTCTTCTTCATCTTCTCCGCAACCTGGGGCATCGCAATGTGGGTCGTCATCGGCGAAGTATTCCCCAACTCGATCCGCGCGCTGGCCGTGGCGCTGGCGACCGCCGCCAACTGGGTGGGCAACTTCCTCATTACCACCACGTTCCCGCCGATGCGCGACAGCATTGGCCTGCCGATTACCTACGTCATCTATGCAATCATGGCGGTGCTCAGCTACGTGTTCGTGCGTAAGTTCCTGCCGGAGACAAACGGCGTGGAACTGGAAGACATGAAGTCAACCGCCATCACAAAATAAGCGGTTGAGGTGGAGGGCGGGCGGGCCCCCTGTTAGCGCTTCTTCGGCGCTGCGGTGCTGCCGCGTACCACGAGCCCCGTGGGCAGCACGATGTGCCGCTGCTCCACATGGCCTTCGCGCGCGTCCATGATGAGCTTGATAGCTGATTTCGCGATGAGGTCGAACGGCTGATTGACGGTCGTCAGCGCCGGGGCAAGGTAGGCAGCCGGGTAGATGTTGTCGAAGCCAACCACCGACAGATCGTCCGGAATCCTGATGCGGCGCTCGTAGGCGGCCCGGTACACGCTCACGGCGGTGAGATCGTTGAAGGCGAAGATGGCGGTGGGGGGATTCGGCGAATCCAGCAGTTCGCACGCCTTCTGATAGCCATTTTCCGACAGGAAGTTACCGTCCTTCACGAGATCTTGATCGACGGTGAGTCCCGCATTCTCAAGAGCCGCCATGTAACCGCCGTACCTGCCCAGGGAGCTGCGCGCGTCCTTGGGGCCGGTGATGGCGGCGATGCGGCGATGCCCCAGTTGCAGCAAGTGCGAGGTGGCATCGAAACCCGCCGTCCAGTTGTCGATACCGACGCTGAAATCGTTGGGCGGCACATCGCTGACGGGGTCGATGATGACGAAGGGTATGTTACGGGCAGTGAGTAGCGCCGCGTCTTTGTCAGGCATCTTATTAAGCAGCAGAATGACGCCGAGAGGATTGCGATCGATGACACTGCGGTAGACGTCGCGCTTACTGGCCGCGCTCGCCTGGGAGACGGTGACGCCGAGCGACATCTCCTCGCCCAGGTGCGTTGCGGCTCGGGTGAGAGCAATGGTTCCGTTGTTCTCCATGTAGGTCACGATGAGTTCAACGGTTTGCATCGTCTTTGTCTGCACGAGCGGCTTCGAAAAACCGACGTCGCGCATGACTTTTTCTACCAGTGAACGGGTTTTTTCGGCCACATCTTGGCGACCGTTGATAACTTTCGACACAGTAGCGGGAGATACCTTTGCGAGGTCGGCGATATCCGTCACTCGAATTTTTTTGCTACTGCCTGCCATCGTCCTCTTCTTCGCGGTCTCTAAATGCTCGTGAACAAACTGTTTATAGACTACCGCGCCGTTGACGAGTGGTAAGCGCAAGAATACTGAAAAGTGGCGGAATACTAAGGATTTAAAGAATTTCGCGACACGCCGAGACGATATTTTGGGAGACCCTCAAATTGTGAGCTATTTCACGTATTAAAGCTTCGAATTTTTCGATATCTATTTCGTACATTTCGAAAAGAGATATACTCGACGTGGTCAAAGAAACGATTGCACGCTCTCGGCGAAGGAGCCTCAATGAGCAGAATTACAGAAGTTAAAACATACGATTTTCGTTTCCCCACGTCGGACACACTTTCCGGCTCGGACGCGATGAACAAGGATCCTGATTATTCGTCGGCTTATGTTGTTGTGTCGACGGATGCTGATGATGGTCTTTCGGGCAATGGGTTCGTGTTCACGATCGGTCGCGGCAATGATGTGGTGTGCCGGGCCATCGATTCGATGGGCCAGGTCCTGATCGGGCGCAACGTGGAGGAGCTGCTGGGGAACATGCGCATCGCGTGGGACTTGTTCGTGCATGATTCCCAGTTGCGCTGGCTGGGTCCCGAGAAGGGCGTGGAGCACATGGCCATCGGCGCGGTGCTCTCGGCTTTGTGGGATCTGAAGGGCAAGCGCGCGGGCAAGCCCCTGTGGCGCCTGCTGGCGGAGATGGAGCCGGAGGAGCTGGTGGCGACCCTGGACTTCCGCTATCTCACGGACGTGCTCACACCCGAGGAGGCCGTCGACATCCTCAAGGCGGGCCAGGAGGGCAAGCAGGAGCGCATCGACAATCTTTTGAAGGTCGGGTATCCGGGTTATTCCACCGCCGCGGGCTGGCTGGGCTATTCGGACGACAAGATGGTGGAGCTGGCCAAGGAGGAGTCCCAGGTCAAGGGCTTCAGGCAGATCAAGCTGAAGGTCGGGCAGGACGTGGAGGACGATCTGCGCCGCCTGGGCAAGGCGCGCGAGGCCATCGGCCCCGACGTCGCCCTGGCCGTGGACGCGAACCAGGTGTGGGACGTTCCCCAGGCGATCGAGTGGATCAACAAGTTCCACGACTTCAAGCTGAACTGGGTGGAGGAGCCCACCAGCCCCGACGACGTCCTGGGCCACGCGGCCATCGCGAGGGCGATCGCCCCGATCAAGGTGGCAACGGGCGAGCAGATGCAGAACCGCATCATGTTCAAGCAGTACCTGCAGGCCGACGCGTTCGGCATCATGCAGGTCGACGCCACGCGCGTGGCGGGTCCCCAGGAGGTCGTCCTGGAGTACCTGCTGGCCAAGAAGTTCAACAAGACCGTGTGCCCCCATGCCGGGGGCGTGGGCCTGTGCGAGGCGGTGTGCCACTTCGCGATGTTCGACTACGTGGCCGTGAGCGGGACGATGGAGGGCCGCATGATCGAGTACGTGGACAACCAGCACGAGCACTTCGTGCATCCCACCCAGATCAGGAACGGCAACTACGTCGCTCCCACCGCGCCGGGCAACGGCACCGAAATGACACTCGAAACCGCAGAAAAATACCTCTACAAAGGCTGAGCGTCATACACAACAACTGTGAATACATCGGAAACGGTCGGAGCGAACCTATGGCTCAGCTCCGGTCGGATGTATCCAATCAAAATTAAAAACAGCAGTAATTAATGCGCTGAAGACTTCAGCGCAGAACGAAGGAGTTCACATGGATCTGCATCTTCAAGACAAGGTTATCCTCGTCACCGGTGGTTTCAAGGGTATTGGCCACGGCATTTCGCTGCAGCTGGCACGCGAGGGCGCACACGTCGTCATTCTGAACCGTAAGGACGGCAAGGAAGACGAAGTTCGTGCGGAGCTCGAGAAGATCGGTGCGACCGTCGATTTCCATTACATCGACCTGAATAACACCGACGAGATCAAGCCGATCATCGAAGCAACCTACAAGAAGTACGGCCACATCGACGGCGTCGTCAACAACGCCGGCGTGAACGACAACAAGGCCCTCGAGACCACGTCCTGGCAGGACTTCGAGAAGTCCATCCACGGCAATCTCACGCATTACTACGAGATGGTTCATCAGGCTGTTCCGTACCTCAAGGAGTCCAAGGGCGCCATCGTCAACATCACGTCCAAGACCGCTTTCACCGGTCAGGGCAAGACCTCCGCATACGCCGCTGCAAAGGGCGCCATCGCTGGTCTGACGCGTGAGTGGGCTGCCGCATTGGTTCATGACGACGTGCGCGTTAACGCCATCGTCGTTGCCGAGGCATGGACCCCGCTGTACGCAGACTGGATCAAGACCTTCGGCGACGAAGCTGCACAGCAGGCTCGTCTCAAGATCATCACCGACAAGATTCCGCTTGAGCACCGCATGACCACTCCGGAAGAGCTCGGCAATGAGGCAGCCTTCTTGCTGTCTGATCGCTCCTCGCACACCACCGGTCAGTGGGTGTTCGTCGACGGTGGCTACGTCCACCTCGACCGCGCTCTGGCTGAGTAAGCCTTAGTCGCTGCCGGAAGAGCGGGTCGATTCGCGCGCATACGCGGGTCGGCCCGCCTTGCCGGCTTTCTGCCTTTCCGTAAATATCTACCGCAGTCCCCATTCCTGAGTTTTGTGAGCGGCTGTGCACGGCCCTGCAAAACCCCCAATAAAAACTCATTTTTACAAGGGAGTAAGAATGTCCTCCACACAAAATCAAATCCAAGCGGGCGCACCGAAGGATGAGACCAAGGGCTCAAAGGCCATGATCGCCATCGTGCTTGTGACCTCGCTGTTCCTCATCTGGGGCGTGACGATGAACCTCGTCAACCCCCTGCGCGATCCGTTCGGCAAATATATGCACCTGAACGCGACGCAGACATCATTGCTGCAGTTCGCCTACTACATCGCCTACTTCGTCATGGCAATCCCGGCTGGCCTCATCGCAAAGCGCTTCGGCTACAAGGGTGGCATGATCTCAGGC
Source organism: Bifidobacteriaceae bacterium (assembly GCA_022651005.1). Classification (GTDB taxonomy): domain Bacteria; phylum Actinomycetota; class Actinomycetes; order Actinomycetales; family Bifidobacteriaceae; genus JALCQC01. The sequence continues at coordinate 169,824 of JALCQD010000003.1, read as the reverse complement.
CTTGTCCTCTTCGCAATCGGCGCCTTCCTGGCAATCCCGGCTACGAATATGGGCAGCTACGGCCTCTTCCTCTTTGCAATGTTCGTGGTCGCCTTGGGCGCCTCCTCACTGGAGACCAACGCGAACCCCTACATCACAAAGCTCGGTGACGAAGCGCATGAATCCTTCCGCCTGAACCTCGCACAGTCGTTCAACGCGGTCGGCAACGTGATCTCTCCCGTTATCCTCGGCTTCATCGTTCCTGCAACGGTGCACCCCGACAACAACACCGAGAAGCTCAACTTCCTGGGCGACATCAAGATGGTCTACATCGTCATTGGCATCGTCCTGCTCGTCGTGCTCGCAGCCTTCTGCTTCATCAAGCTGCCGCAGCCTCCAGGGGACGTGGAAGAAGAAGCCACACCCGCAGCCGCTGCGCCTGCTGAGTCTCCTCTCAAGAAGCCGTACGTCATCCTCGGTATCATCGCCGAATTCATCTTCATTGGTCTGCAGGTCGTTGGCATGGGTCTGTTCACCACCTACGCTCAGCAGTTCGGCGGCATGAACTCCTCCGCGGCGCTCATCTGGTTCACGGTTCTCACCGTGTGCTTCGCCGCTGGCCGTTTCATCACCACCCCGATCATGAGCAAGGTCGATCCGGGCAAGATCCTCTTCGTCTACATGACGCTCTCCGCCGTTCTGATGCTCATCGTCGCGGCTGGCTGGGGCATGTTCTCGGTGATCTGCTTCGTCATTGCGTACCTGTTCATCTCCATCGGCTACCCCACCATCTTCTCGCTCACCATCAAGGGTCTGCACGGTCAGGCAACCAAGACGGTGTCGTCCGCACTGGTGATGTCCATCGTGGGCGCGGCACTTATCCCGCTGCTCTTCGGCGTTATTCAGGATGGCGTCGGTGGCGCTGCTGGCCTTCAGGTCGCTCTGCTGGTGACGGTTCCTTGCTTCGCTTACCTGGCGTGGTATGCCATCAAGGGCTCCAAGATGGGCCTTGTGGAAGGAAAGTGATTTTATGGTATTGAAGATCGTTGATTCTCACTTCCATATGTGGGATCCGGCCGTTCAGAATTTGCCATGGCTCGATTCCTCCAGCCCCGTTGCCAAGAAGTTTGGCATCGAGAACTTGGAAGCGGAATACGCCAAGTACCCCGACGTTGAGTTCGTCGGCGGCGTCTACGTCGAGATCGACGAGGCTGACCCTCTGCAGGAAGACAAGCTCCTGTACGAGAACAAGAGCCCCAAGATTCTCGCCAAGATGTTGCGCTCCCGCGTGAGCCCCTACATGCGCGTTCCCGTGCATGCAACGGGCATTCGCGAGCCGCTGCACACGGATCAGGCGCCGAAGGGCCGCTGCCTTGAGCCAGAGTTCATCGAAGGCATCAAGGCGCTGGCCGCACGCGACCTCCCCTTCGAGGTCGTCAACCGTGGTCCCGAAATTGGTGACATCTACAAGGCCTTCGCACAGGTTCCGGAAGAGCGGATCATCATCGATCACCTCGGCAACGTTCCCAATCTCGACCCCGAATACAAGGACGCGCTCACCAAGCTCTCCAAGCTGCCGAACGCCTACATCAAGATTTCCGGCGACAATCCGGTGGATCCCGATGTGGTGAAGTTCGTGCGTGACACCTTCGGGCCGAAGAAGTGCCTGTGGAGCTCCAACTACCCTGTGGTGCTGATGAACAACACGTTCGAAGCCCACTTCGAGCTGGTCCGCGGAATCTTCGGAGACGACGAAGACTTCTTCATGAACAACACCGTGAGGGCGTACGGCATCAAGCTGTGAGACCGTAGTCCACGCGCGTTGTACGGCAAGCGCGCAAACGCTGGTCTGTCGGCCGGTTTCTGGCTACTGTTAGTAACGGGAGTTCAGAGGCCGGCCGGCAGGTTCGACCTTTTGACAATGCAGTGTTGCTTCCAGGCGTGGAAGCAGTAAGGATATGAGATGTTTAAAGGCGTTTTTTGCCCGTCCATCACAATCACAAAAGATGACGGAACGATTGATTACGAACAGTGGGGCAAGCATCTTGACCACCTCGTGGCCGCCGGAACGAACGGAGTGCTGCTGTTCGGCAGCATTGGTGAGTTCTACGCGTACCCGCTTGAGGTGAAGGAGAAGGCTGTCGAGTTCGCCGTCAAGCGCGTCGCCGGCCGTATGAAGGTGTTTGCAGGCGTGGGTGGAACCATCCTGTCCGATGTCACCGCTTTCGCTGCGTTCTCGGAGAAGGTCGGTGCCGATGCCGTCGTCGCCGTGGCTCCCTATTACTTCGGACCCACCGATCCCACCGCCAAGGAATACTTCGGTGCCGTGGCCGATGCCACGAAGCTTCCCGTCATTCTCTACAACTTCCCGGCTCGCACGGGCATGGATCTGAGTCCTGAACTGGTGGCCTCGCTTGCCGCAGAACACTCCAACATTGCGGGTATTAAGGACACTGTGGACACCATCAGCCACACGCGCAAGATGATCGTTGCCACGCGCAAGGTCAACCCTGACTTCGCCGTGTTCTCCGGCTTCGACGAGTATTACTTCGTCAACCGCATCGCCGGTGGCAATGGCATCATCTCCGGTTTGAACAACGTCGAGCCCGAGACCTTCGTGGCCCTGCACAAGGCGTATGAAGCGGGAGACTTTGCCGCAGCAACCGCAGCAGCCGAGCGTGTGTCTCACCTCATGAAGGTGTACGACACGTCTGATTTGTTCATCTCCGCCATCAAGGGTGGCGTCAAGCTCGAGGGCTTGGACATCTCCACGAAGATCAATGAGCCGGCAGTTCAGCTCACTGACGCCCAGCTTGCCAACATCAAGGCAATTTTGGACGCGGAGCCCCTGAAGAAGTAGCGATATTTCTCGGTCGTTTCTCTTTCGGTTTCTTTTGGGTACGCGATAGAGGTTTTCGCGTACCCAAAAGAGGCAAGGGGAATCGCAACTCGCGGTAACTCAACACATTCTGTTGTGACGTAGAATCTTAGTGAATTTTGGCGTGCTTCCAATGCTGAAGGCGTGCCAGAAAGCAAGTAGTGCAAGTGCAGTAAAGCTGTACGGTGCCGGCAATGTTGCTGACGCTGAAATCGGGGACGGTCAATGTGGTACGTTCCTCGTCATCCAAAAACAACCACAGAAAAGAGTAATCATGGTACATCCAGTGCTATTCAACCAGAACGCCTATTTCGGTCGCGGCGCTATCGCTGAGGTTCCCAACTGTGCAAAGTCGCTCGGCCTCACCAAAGCCTTCATCGTCACCGGCCCCGTGCTCACTCGCGTGGGCACCGTCGCCAAGGTGACCGACCTTCTGGACGCCGCTGGTATCGGTTACGTTTCGTACACCGATGTGGCACCAAACCCTCCCATCGAAGACATCACCAAGGGCGTCGCTGCATTCAAGGCCTCAGGTGCGGACTTCATCATCGGCCTGGGCGGCGGCTCGCCTCAGGACGCCTGCAAGGCCATCGGCATCGTTGCTGCCAATCCCGAGTTCGCGGACGTCTCGAGCCTTGAGGGACTGTCTCCCACCAAGAACCCGTCCGTCCCGATCTTCGGCATCCCCACCACCGCTGGTTCTGCCTCCGAGACCACCGACTATTACGTGGTCACCGACGAGCAGGCAGAGCGCAAGTGGGTGGCAGTTGATCCTCACTGCATGCCTATCGTCGCCTTCGTTGACCCCGACCTCATGGACGGCATGCCCCGTCACCTCAAGGTGGCGTCCGGCCTCGACTGCCTCACGCACGCCATTGAGAGCTACATCAACCCCGACGCATGGGCACTCACAGAAGCGCTGTCGAAGAAGTCCTTCGAGCTCACGGCACAGTACCTGCCGAAGTCCGCTGCGGGCGACTCCGAAGCCGTTGAAATGATGGGCTACTCGTCATTCATTGCCGGCATGGCCTTCTCCAACGTCGGCCTTGGCCTGGTGCACTCCATGGCGCACCAGCTCGGCGGCCGTCTGGGCGTCGACCACGGCGAGGCGAACGGCATTCTGCTCGCCAAGGTGATGGAATTCAACAAGGAGTACACCGGCGAGAAGTACCGCGACATCGCCAACGCATTCGGCGTTGCCGACGCGTACACGGGAGATCTTGACGCAGTGCGTGAGGAGGCCGTCACGGCCGTCCACGACTTCGCACTGTCCTTGGGTAACCCTGCCACGATCTCCGAGGTGGGAGCCAAGGAGGAGGATCTCCAGCCACTCGCTGAGGCAGCCTTCATCGACGCCTGCCTGCCCGGCAACCCGCGCAAGCCCACAGTCGAGGAGATTCGCGGCATTTACGCGTCGCTGATGTAAAAGTAAGACTACAAATTCCCTGATTGCCATAGTTGTGATGATTATTGCGGTGCCGGTTCGCTTTTGACGGACCGGCACCGCATTCCATTTTTAAGGTGCCGCCGATGCGCTCACCGATTCTCAGGGACGTGCCCGCGGTATTCTCGGAACGGAAGGGACGCGGCTGAGAGTCGTCGTCGAATGAGCAGCCAGGGGGCATGGATACACCAATGAAGCACATCGTTGCGGGAATCTTGGCCCACGTGGATGCTGGCAAGACCACGCTCTCCGAGGCGCTGCTGTACCGCTCCGGTGAAATCCGGAAACTCGGCCGAGTAGATCACGGCGACGCCTTCCTCGATACCGACGCCATCGAAAAACAGCGCGGCATCACCATCTTCTCCAAGCAGGCAAGGCTGGAGCATGCGGACCTCGCCATCACCCTCCTCGATACTCCCGGGCACGTCGACTTCTCCGCGGAAACCGAGCGCGTGCTCAGCGTATTGGATTACGCGATTCTCGTCGTCAGCGCCGTCGACGGCATCCAGGGCCACACGGAAACGCTGTGGCGCCTCCTCGCTCGATACAACGTTCCGACGTTTATCTTCGTCAACAAAATGGATGCGCCGGTAGGCGATGTGGCGCGCGTGATGACACAGCTGAAAGGCCGCTTTTCCGAAGGCTGCGTCGCCTTTGACAATGCCGTGTCGGCTGGCAGTGTCGCGTCTGCCGTCCCCGATCCCACATCGAAGGTTGAATCTGAGTCAACGTCTTCTCCTGAAAAACTGGAGGAGATCGCGCTGCTGGACGACTCCGAGATCGCCATGAACGAACTCCTCGAAAACGGCGCGATGAGTGTGGAATCCTTGAGCCGTCTCATCGCCTCCCGCGCACTCTTCCCCGTATACTTTGGCTCCGCCCTCAAGCTTCAGGGAATCGACGATTTTCTGGATGGTCTGGAAAAGTACACGCGCGAACCGCACTATGATGCGAACCCTGAGGCACCCTTCGGCGCTCAGGTCTACAAGATCTCCCACGATCCGCAGGGCAACCGCCTCACGTGGCTCAAGGTCACGAGTGGACGACTCAGAGTAAAAGCTCCCCTGCAAGGGGAAGAAAATGCGAGCGGCGAAACGTGGCAGGAAAAAACCGATCAAATCCGCCTGTATTCCGGCGCCAAATTCGATCTTACGGAAGAGGTTGACGCTGGCGGTGTCTGTGCCGTCACCGGGCTCACCCATACACACCCGGGTGAAGGACTGGGAAGCGCACGCAATGCCGCACCACCAGTGCTGGAGCCAGTTCTCACATACACGCTACTGGAAGAGGCGACATCAAGCACCGGGGAAACCGTTCCTATTGACGTGCACAAGGCGCTCGCTGCCCTGCGAACGTTGGAGGACGAGGACCCGCTGCTGCGCGTCCGTTGGATCGAGCGGCTGCAGGAAGTGCACTTGCAACTGATGGGGGAGGTTCAGCTCGAGATTATTCAGACGTTGCTGCGTGAGCGGTTTGGCCTCGACGTTGCCTTTGGCCCGGGCTCGATTCTCTATCGTGAGACGATTACGGCACCTGTCGAGGGCGTGGGCCACTTTGAGCCACTGCGTCACTATGCCGAGGCGCACATTCTGCTGGAGCCATTGCCACAGGGGTCGGGGCTGGAATTCGGAAGCGAAGTGAGTCTTGACGAGCTCGATCGTAACTGGCAACGACTCGTGCTGGCACATTTGCGGGAGAAGGAGCACCTGGGCGTGCTCATCGGTGCGCCTCTGGCAGATATGCGCCTCACCCTCGTGGCGGGGCGTGGTCATCTCAAGCACACCGAGGGTGGCGATTTTCGGCAGGCCACGTATCGCGCGGTGCGGCAGGGTCTCATGAAGGCACGTGATCGCGGAGAGTGCCGCATTCTGGAGCCGTGGTACCGCTTCCGGCTGGAGGTGCCGGCAGAGGTGATGGGGCGTGCAATGTCGGATATCCAGCGCATGAGCGGGACGTTCGAGCAAAGCGGCGGCGAGGGAACCTCAGCGTCTACTGATACCGCGGCCGATTTTGCGGTTCTTGAGGGCACCGCGCCGGTATCGGAAATGCGCGACTACACGATGGAAGTCAACGCCTATACCCATGGCCGTGGTCATCTCACGTGCGTCTTTGCGGGGTATTTGCCTTGCCATGATGAGGAGGCCGTCATTGCCGAGACTGCCTACGATCCCGAAGCGGATCTCGACAATACGCCAGACTCCGTGTTCTGCGCCCATGGTGCGGGGTATACGGTCAAATGGAATCGCGTGAACGACTTTGCGCATGTGGAACTGGGGCCGCACGCGTGAGCTGCGCGTGTAAACGAGCATTGAAGGTCGGCCGAAAGGCGGCGTGCACATGTTTTTTCGCAAAGCCGAACCACGCTTTCCTCGCCACGGCTAGTGATACAAAAAGAAGCACGTTACAGACGTGAGGCACCAGAGAGGTGCCCCGAAGAAGGAGATGGTTTTCATCATGGCTACGCTTACGCAAGACATGAAGGATATGTTGGGTTCCCAGTTGAGCTTCCTTGCCACCACAGATGGCAATAACAACGTGCAGATTGGCCCCAAGGGCACCATGCGCGTGCTGGACGATTCGCACCTTTTGTACGATGAGCACACCGGAAAGCAGGCGTGGAAGAACGTGCACGCCAACACCCATGTGGCCGTCGCGGTTGTCGACCATTCCAAGTTCAAGGGATATCGCTTCGAAGGAACCGCCGAGATTCATCAGGACGACGACATCTTCCGCGGAGCCCAGAAGTACGCTGCCGACTCGGGTCACCTTCCCCAGCCGATTGCCGCCATGGTGATCTCCATCGAGAAGATCTACACGCTCGACGCAGGCCCCAAGGCCGGTGAACTCGTCGAAGGCTGAGCTTGGAAAGCTTTAGGTAGCTTCCGTCTCGGTCGTAGTGCAGTTTCATAGAAATGACCTCTTAGCGTGCCTTTCAGGGCGCCCGGAGGTCATTTTTTGTGGAAACATGGTCTCTCTTCGCGCTCTCGGCGGACTTACCATTGGGGGAGCAGTGCGTACTGGATGAATGTGAGGACATCATCATGACTGAACCATTTGCTATTCGCCACGTGTCAATTGTGACGGGCGACGAGACCGGAACCGTTGTGCCGGGCCAAACGGTGCTTGTGGGTGAAAACGGCACCATCGAATGGGTGGGCGAGGACGCCGACATCGCCGTTCCCTCCGGATACAACAGGCTCGACGCGAGCGGGAAGTACCTCACCCCAGGGCTTATCAACGCTCATGTCCATGTGTTCGGAAGTGGCAAGCCGCTGTCTCAGGCGCTCTTGTCGCCACGTGCGGATGCCATCACCTCCGCCTTTTTGCACAGTCATGTGGGCAGCGCGTACATGAAGCGGTTGGCCCGCGGATTCCTGCAGACCGAGCTGCTGTCTGGCGTCACGTCGCTGCGCACGGTGGGTGATACCGGATACGAGACGGTGGAGCTGGCGTCCGAGTTCGACTCGGGCGAATCCGTGGGGCCGCGCATGCTGGCATCCGGGCCGCTGATGGCGGTGACGGGAGGGCATGGCTCGCCGAAGGTGACGATGACGAGCGACTCACCGTGGGAGGCGAGGCGCAACGTGCGGCAGAGCCTGCGAGCTGGCGTTACGGCGATCAAGATCGCGGCAACCGCAGGCGTTACCGACGCACGTCGTCTCGGTGAAGCGGGACGTCCGCAGATGACGCTTGAGGAGATGGCGGCCATTTGCGACGAGGCACATTCCGCGGGATTGATTGTGGCCGCGCATGCGCAGAGCCGTGAGGGAGTGATGAGGGCCTTGCGCGCTGGCGTCGACACGATTGAGCATGGATCCTCGCTCACCGATGAAATGATTGAATTGTTCCTGCATAATCCTGCGTCGTTGCGGGGTTACACTGCGCTGATCCCGACCATGATTGCAGCGCTGCCGCTAGTCCGACTGCCACAGTCTGTGACGGGAATTACGGATATTGTGCACGCCAATGCCGCTGCCGTGTCGGCGGAGATGGAGTCAGGGCTGAAAACAGCGCTGGCGGCAGGCGTGGTGGTTGGGGTTGGCACGGATGCGTCGTGCACCTATGTGACGCAATACGGAACCTGGCGCGAGCTTGACGTCATGCACCGCTTTGGCGGCATGGGCGCCGCCGCAGTTCTGCACGCCGCCACACAGGTGAATGCGCAGATTCTCGGGCTTGCTGATGTCACCGGTTCCATCACCGCCGGCAAATCCGCAGACATGGTACTGCTCACCAAGAATCCCTTGGATGGTTCCGCTGCGGCGGAAGCCGATGAGAGTGCGAACTTCCGGGCTTTTGAGCAGCCCGAGGCCGTGATTGTGCGCGGAAGGGTGTTACTGCATCCGCGGATTGAGCGACTTGCTGAGATCGACGCCCAGCTCGACACGTTGTGAGCGGTATCGGAGTGCTGGGCGGGGAGACTGCAGTGCGCGCTTATTTCTGAGGAATTCCGTTGACCCACTTGCACATCTTGCGAGATAGGCTGCGCGGTGCCAGACGGGCGCCGATGTTGGCCGCGTGCACGATGAGATTCGGGTATGCTAGCGCCGATCCGCGCAGCATCTTGCGGTAACCGTATTCGGCAACGTGTGCCGGCGTTGCGGGCTTGGCGAGCGTGAAGAAGTTCTGGCCGCTCATCTGTGCGGCTTTTTCGAACCCTGTGGAAACGGGTCCGGGGCAGAGGGCGGTGACGGTGACGCCGGTTCCGCGCAATTCCTCGTGAACGGCTTCGCTCAGGGAGCGGACGAAGGCCTTGGAGGCGTAGTACATGGCCATGTTTGGTCCTGCTGCCATCGACGCTACCGATGACACGTTGAGAATTCTCCCGAAGCCAGCGTCGCGCATGTCGCGGCCGTAGAGATAGGTGAGCTGCATCAAGGTCACCATATTTAACTGCGCCATCTGCTCGTGGCGAGAGAGGTCGCGGTCAAGGAAGCCGCTGAGGTCGCCGAAGCCAGCGTTGTTGACGAGATGATCGACAGCCAATTTGCGGTGACGTGTTTCCTTGTAGAGTTTTGTGGCGGCATTGGGCGCCGAGAGGTCCGCAGGAAGCGTGATGACACTGACGCCGTACTTTGGTTCCAGATACTCCCTGATGTCATTGAGTTTCTTGGCGTTGCGGGCCACCAGAATGAGATTGTGCCCGTCGTGCGCGAAGATGCGTGCGAATTCGTAACCGATGCCACCGGAGGCGCCGGTGATGAGGGCGTAGGATTCGTTGCTCCTGTTCGTGTGTGACACTGCCGATTGCTGGACCATGATGCTTCCTTTGTGTGTGTGGAGCCGTATCTTCTGTAAAAGCTTCTTTGTTCTTACGTCAGATGGTATGTCAATTTGCTGTCATTGCTTCTCGCGAAGCCTTATTTTATGCGATACACGAGGCGTTTTAGCAAGAAATGAAAATCGCTCTGACCGTTGGTCTTCCAACAGTTCAGAGCGATTGTATGTGGTGCGCGCGGGGGAAGTTGAACTCTACGAGTACAAGAGCATCCAAATCGGAATAGTACGCAACACAACGTGCCAGCTTGCGGCAGGCGTGCCATTGGTGGTACATTTACCGATTGTATGCGCGCGTGGCGGAATGGTAGACGCGCTAGCTTCAGGTGCTAGTGAGCGCAAGCTCGTGGGGGTTCAACTCCCCCCGCGCGCACCACAGGGAACGTTGGAATTCCAACGTTCCCTTTACTTTTTTCAGAACGTTTGAGCACATTTTGAGCGCATTTTATTTAGTAACTTCGATTTCTGGCACTTTGAAATACGGAATCTTTGCGTTGATGGCGATGGCCACATTCATCAGATCAGAGTCGAAAAGATCGGCGTAAGTATCAAGCGTCATGGCAGCGCTCTTATGTCCCAACATCCTCTGCAGAGCCTTCACATTCGCGCCAGAGCTGACCGCGATCGACGCCGCAGTGTGCCGGAGATCATGTACCGGCATCGGCTCGAGTCCGCTCTTCTTTAGTGCCTGTGCCCACCACCCGCGATGCCCCTTCCCTGTGATCTGAGGAGTGAGATAATTCCCATCTGCTTCGCTGAAGAGCAGATCCGTATCACTCAAATGACGTTCACGTATCCAGTCACGGTGGTATTCGATGAGCTGGTGGGGGCATTGGGGTGTCGCGTACCTCCCAGCTCTTCGGCGTACCCTCTGTGAATTTTCCATCCACACGCACGATGTTGCGTCTTATATGGAACATGCCCACATCCAGATCGAGGTGCTTGGGTTCGAAGGTGCTCACCTCGCCCCATCTGGGACCGCAGAACCCAAGGTCCAGGACGAGCCGCCAGTGCTCTTCGGAGTTCTCTGCGAGCGTCGTCAGCTGCTGCGGGGTGAGGTAATGCCTGTCCTCTTTCCTCTTTGGCTTGTGCGGGAGATCGATGTCTTCGGTAGGGAGTCTGCCGGATATGAGCATGTCCCTACCCGCCATCTGCATCACCCCCTTGAGAATGCCGAAGTTGCGCAGCACCACAGTCGGCGACTTCTGCTCTGCCATGTCGCTGACCCATTCCTGCATTTCGCTGCGGCGAACGGAATTCACCGCGCGATGTTCCCACTTGGGTTTCACATGTACATCGATTGCCGTTCCGACAGTGCTCGAGTAACTGGCAGACCATATTCCGGCATGGGAGTCCGCCCATTTGGAAGCCAGCTCGCCCACCGTGATCTTGCCCGACGAGGGATCGACGAACAGGCCCTCGCCCTGCGCTACAGTCACATACTTTGCCGCCCAGTCATTCGCGTCCTTCTTGCGCTTGAAGCCGCGCTTGTAAGTGCTCGTATGATCGGGCTTGCGATATCTGACCGCGTACCTCGTTCCCTTCTTGGTTTCATATGGCTCTATCGATGCCAAATCACGCCTCCAATTATCTGAAATCCATCAGGCCGACGCATAATCTTCGTATGCTGATTTTCAGAGCTCTGCACGCCGTCGTGCACCCGTATCGCGCCACGAAGAGCGCGGTGAAGCGCAGCGTCAAACGCGCAGTAGTACCCGCCTCGATCAGAAGAGCCGAACATGACATATTCACGATCAGGCACCCGATCAAAGCCACGATGTACAGTGCTCCTCCTCGGAGATATCGGGGAAAGAACGGCGGCACACCCAAGACGGAATCGACAAGCGCAGCCTCTCCCGCCAAAGCGAAGCCCACCGCCGAAGAGCTCGTGATCGAAACGCTCATCGATAACGGTTTCAGCGAGGCAGATGAGACGACCGTGATTCTTCGCCCAAGCTCTCGGTATCTTGAAAGGATCGACGCTCTCGACGACCTGGAGGGGTGGATTCTGGTGATCATGGCGGTAGTGAGTCTGGCAGAGCACGGTGACTCTCCGGATACAAATTCGATAGCCATTCTCGACAGGGACAAGAACAAGACCCTGATGGTGGTGGGCGTGAACGATCCGAATTTTCCTGACCTCGTGAAGCGCATTGACGAACAGGGGATGCTCGTCACCCGCAAGCCGGTTGGCCTTCAGAATGTCCCTCGGGAGCTGCGCCTGTATCTCAGGCCAGTCAAATGAGTTCGTGAAACCTTTTAATGGGCTCCATTCCGCCCCGGCTAGAATGAAGCCGAAACTTGTTGTCTATCGAACGTAGGTACTTGTTTCACAGGCTCCGCGAATATTGGCGTATCCGCGGAGCCATTTTCTTACTCTGTCAAATCGAAATATGCCAATGGAGGCTCACCCCCTCCCTGCTCCATGTATGTGGTGTCCTGCCATGAAAGTGCCGTTATTTTATCCGACGTACTTACTTCGAATGGGTATTCAACACTTGCGGACTGACCAGGCTGAAGGCCAGCGTTGCATTCAGGGTTCCCCTTCACTTGATAAAGGTCTTGAATCGGATCAAAGTTTTGGTTCTGGTCATTGATTGCTTTTATGGCGAGGGGCAGGTCGCATGTGAGATCGATGGAGTCATTGCTGTTGTTCGTTATGGTGGCGTTTACGACGAAGTATTTCTTGCCTTGCCCGGCCCCTTTGGCCGCGTACTCCTTGTTGGAACACCCATCACCGCAAGTGTCGTAAAGGATGCTTGACTTCTTTTCCGCGCTGTTGATCTTCATTCGCAATTTACCATCGGTCTGCGTGTCTCCTACATGTGCCGCACTTTCCATTTCGGCGGATTTGAGCCCGAGAATTTTTCTGAGCGAGGCCGCTGCACCATTGTCGACGTAGCCGCCCCAGATCTCTTGAATGTCATTGAGGGTCGCTGCCGATTCAGTCTTCTCATATAGCTTCGCTGACGCATCAAGGTCTTCAGCAATTGCGTCAACGTATTTCCGCGCATCTTTAGGCCAGACCTTGACTTTCAGCCGTTTGGCGGTCGCCTTGTTTGACTTTGCCACGTTGCCCGCCTCCTTGGTGATGGTTGGGATGTCTCCCGAAGCAATCGCGTCGTTGTACTTATCCACTGCCTCATTGTCTGGGGTGATCGTCTTTGTGTAGTAGTCGGCCGCCTCGCTTATCGTCATTGTCTTTTGCGGAGCATGCTGCGTCGCAGCTCCCGTGCTTCCGCAACCTGCCAGCAACAGCATCGCGACAGCCGATACAAGCACTGATATTTTCTTTGATAGCATTTGCTTCTCCTGTTCTGTGTGCTCTCCGTCGAGCAATAAATCTTCGGTCAGCTACTATGCGCTAATTCTTAAGTCATCGTTCTCTGCCAGCTCTGCTAAATATCGTTGAAAATCTCGAACGCATTGCACAGTAACATCGAGATCGCACGTGATCTGATACGCGTAGCCCTCTTCGTTCCGCCAGTTCGAGGAGCATCTCGTAGCCGAGGTGAGACCATTCAGCGTCCATCGCCGCCTCGTGCTTCCAGTCGCTCGCTCTTTTCAATGTCCGCCGTCAATCCGGGATGGAATTCATCGGTCTTTGAAAAGCTTTTGATCGTATCCTCGGCGTCGGACTCGTCTTGTGCACGCGGTTTTGCGACGGCCGTCTTTTTGAGGTCGTCGGCCTTTTGAAGCACTTGTTCTAAGATGCCCGGCGCTTTGAGATCGAACACCTCGCAGAGGGTGAGGAATTCGGTCAGGGTTGGCGTTCCGTTCCTGTTTCTCTCCATGTCGACTATTCGGGTGTGGTTCATGCCTGTCATTTCGCCGAGTCGGCGGTATGAGAGTGCTTTGTCTTCTCTCGGTGCGCTGAAAATCTGCATCGCGGCGATATCGAATTCGCTCCACACTCTTCCTTTTACTGCCATATGAAGAATCATAATGATCGAATACTCGTACATTGAGTTTTATGGTCGAAAGTTCGGGCAGCAACCGGAACGACGCTTCGGCGCAGCCGCAGATCTGAAATTGTTACAAGGAGAGCCAAGGCCCGAGACGATCCGTAAAATCGAGAGGAAATGGCACAGAAGCTAATCTCTCTACAAGGTGATTTTTGAGCGCTTTTTGAGCGCGAAACTTCAAAAATGAGTTAAATCGAGTCGAATCTAAATACATCGAAAACCAGTATTTGCAATGCCTTACGAGATATAGCCCTAGTGCCACTTAGGGCCGTTTTAGGGTTCAACTCCCCCCGTGCGCTGCTGTCGCTCGTTCCACTGTGCTAACCATCCGAAAACAGTCGAATCGTCATGCAGATACCATGCGGCGAGCTGGTCGTTGAACGTGCTCATCTCCGGGTCTGTCGTAGGAACAGCGAGGATCACAGTATCTGAGCGGCTATGGCCATTATCGTTATTGCCATCGCTATTTCTTGTGCGCATCAGCAACCCATTCGCAGCCAAAAGTGCGCTCCGCTTGTTGCCGTCGCCAAATGGCTGTGCTTTTGCAAGCTGTGCGAAGAGCGTGCTGGCGGCAAGAAATGAGTTCGCGTATGCACTCGAGAGGGAAGTGGTGAAATATTCAGAGAGGGTCGACGGGTGCGGCACTGGAGGAATATAGAACCCTTCGCGAGTATGTACTCCAATATTCTCGGAGGTTCGTAAGACTCCCGGATCGATTGCTGCGGTCCGCTTGAGGTGTGCATTGATAGCGCAGAGATAGCTGAGATCGAACGGTTTCGAGGTGTAGTCGTAGTGCAACGCAAAAGAGGAGGCCTCTTGCAGATCCTCAAGAAGATTGAGATCTTGTTTCGATCCCAGAACCTCCGGATTTCCTGTTCGTAGAAATTCCTCCGTGGCGAGCCGAGTGGAGGAGAGATTATCGAAAGTGTGACCCATGGAGTAGAGCAGCTCGGTGAGTTGCCTTGTGCTCAGAGCGGCTGGTAGATGGTTCATGTCGTGCTGTGACAATGTAGCTCCTCCGTTCCTGGGCTTCGATTCATTAACGTGGGTTAGATCTCATTAATATAAGTCAGACTCAATCAATATAGGTCATATCTCACTCAACTGAATTCGATGGGAATGACAGAGATGGCACATGAAAACGTAAAAATGTCGCACGCTCTCAAATATGAGAACGCGCGACATTTTTGTATCTAGGAAGCTCTCAGCCTCCTTTACTCCAGCTCCAGCGATCCCGTGTACAGCTGGTAATACTCGCCATGCTGTGCGATGAGATCGTCGTGCGAGCCGCGCTCGATAATGCGTCCGTGATCCAGCACCATGATGACGTCGGAGTTGCGCACGGTGGAGAGCCTGTGCGCGATGACGAACACCGTGCGACCCTTCATGAGCGCGTCCATGCCCTCCTGCACCACGGCCTCGGTGCGGGTATCGATGGACGAGGTCGCCTCGTCGAGGATCATGGCGGGCGGGTCGGCAACCGCGGCGCGCGCGATCGAGATCAGCTGGCGCTGACCTTGGGACAGGCCGCTGCCGTCGCCCTCGAGCACCGTCTGGTAGCCCTGTGGCAGCATGCGGATGAACCCGTCGGCGTTGGTGAGCTTCGCGGCCTCGATGCACTCCTCGTCGGTGGCGTCCAGCTTGCCGTAGCGGATGTTATCGAGCACAGTTCCCGTGAACAGGTTCACGTCCTGCAGCACGATGCCGAGCGAGCGGCGCAAGTCAGGCTTGCGGATGTGACTCACGTCGATGCCGTCATAGAGAATCTGGCCCTGCTGGATGTCGTAGAAGCGGTTGATGAGGTTGGTCACCGTGGTCTTGCCTGCGCCGGTCGCGCCCACGAGCGCGATCTTCTGGCCAGGCTTTGCGAACCACGTGATGTCGTGCAGCACAGGCTTGTCCGGGTTGTAACCGAAGGTCACGTCCGTGAAGCGCACGTCGCCGCGCAGCAGCGTGAGACGTCCGTCCGCAGAGGTGACCGCTGACTCATGCGCCTTGTGTGCCACCTCGGCGGCCGAGGGGCTGAGCTTGTCGGCCGCGGCAAGCGATTGCCTGCCATCGTCGCCCTCGAGGCGCTTCCAGGCCCAGTGCCCCGTCAGCTCCGACGTCTCGGTGAGGGTGACGGAAGCCGACGCGCTCGTGCCCGTCGCACCGCCCTTGCCCGAAGGCGCTGAGCCGACGGCGCCGGCTCCCGCGATACCCGAATCCGGACCCTTGCGATCCACGCGCACGCGCACTAGCGTCACGGTGCCGCCATCGGTTTCGGCCGGCTCGTCGAGCAGCGTGAAGATGCGCGAGGCACCCGCAAGCGCCATCATCACCATGTTGAACTGCATGGAGACCTGGCCGATCGGGTTGATGAAAGATCGCGACAGCGTCAGCAGCGAGATCAGCGTTCCCAACGTGAGAGTTCCCGCGCCCGCCAGCCCGAAGTTGCCCCAGCCGGAGAGTCCCGCGATGCCGCCGACGATTGCCAGCAGCACGTAGAGGATGTAGCCCATGTTGCCCACAACGGGCATGGTGACGTTGCCGTAGGTATTTGCCAGTGCGGCGGCCTCGAACAGCTGGTCGTTCTTCTCGTTGAAGATTTCGGCGGTCTGTGGCTCATGGTTGAACACCTTGATGACCTTCTGGCCGTTGACCGACTCCTCGACGAACGCGTTGACGTCGCCCAGGTAGCTCTGCTGCTTCATGAAGTAAGCGCCCGAGTGGCCCACGAGGTAGCGAATCACCCAAATGAGCAGCACCGTGAACACCAGCACGAAGCCGGTGAAGGGCACCGACAGCCAGGCCATGGACACCAAGGCCGCGAGCGAAGTGACGATCGACGAGAACATCTGCGGGAAGGACTGGCTGATGGCCTGGCGCAGCGTATCCGTATCGTTGGTGTAGCGGCTCATGATATCGCCGTGCTCGTGCGTATCGAAGTAGCGAATAGCGAGCTTCTGCTGATGCGCAAACATCTCGTCACGGATGGTCTTAAGCGTTCCCTGCTCGATGCTCACCAGAATCCAGTTGTAGAGCCAGGTGCTCAGCGTTCCCACCGCGTAGAGGCAGCCCATGAGAACGAGGGCCTCAATGAGCGGACCCCAGTCCTGGTGCGAGCTGCCGACGAGCGGCAGGATGTAGGTGTCGATGAGACGCTGCAGGAAGAGCGCGGAACCCGCCTGCGCCGCCGCGGACACCAGGATGGCGATGATGACGACCGTCACCTTCCACTTGTAATGGAAGATGTAGCCGAAGAGGCGCTTCGTGGTGCCCGGAGCCGGGCGTTGGAGGCGTGGTTTTTGTTGGCGCTTGCGCTTGGCGTTCTTCGCGTTTGCTGCGCTCGCCGATTTTGCGGCTTCTGCTTTTGCAGGTGACACAATGCTCATCGTGCGTCCTCCTTCTGCCCTTGCTGGGTTTGCGATTCGAAGATCTCGCGGTATTCCTCGCAGGTCTTCAACAGCTCGTCGTGGCTGCCCTGGTCGATGACGCGTCCTTCGTCCATCACGAGGATGGTGTCCGCGTCTTGGACCGAGGCCACGCGCTGGGCGATGATGATCTTCGTGGTGTCTGGGATCTCGGTGCGGAAGGCGCCGCGGATGAGCTGGTCGGTCTTGGTGTCGACGGCGCTCGTGGAATCGTCCAGAATCAGGATCTTCGGGCTCTTCAGCAGCGCGCGGGCGATGCACAGACGCTGACGCTGGCCGCCGGAGACGTTGGTGCCGCCCTGCTCGATGTAGGTGTCGTAGCCCTTGGGGAATTCGCTGACGAACTCGTCGGCCTGTGCGAGCTTGGCAGCGTGGATGAGCTGCTCGTCAGTGGCGTCGGGGTTGCCCCAGCGCAGATTCTCCTTGATGGTTCCGCTGAACAGCAGATTCTTCTGCAGCACCACGGCCACTTGGTCGCGCAGCGTCACGAGGTCATAGTCGCGCACGTTGACGCCACCCACCTTGAGGTCTCCTCCGGAAACGTCGTAGAGGCGTGGAATGAGCTGCACGAGCGAGGACTTGGACGAGCCCGTTCCACCCACGATGCCGATGGTCTGGCCGGAGGTGAAGTGCAGGTCGATGTCGGAGAGCACGGGCTTTTCGGAGGTGTCCGAATAACGGAAGCTCACGTGGTCAAAGTCGATGGAGCCGTCGGCGACGGTCGTGACGGGCGCGTCGTCGTTGGTAACGGTGGACTGCTCGATCATGACCTGGCAGATACGGTCTGCAGAGGCACGCGAGATGATGACCATGATGAAGATCATGGACAGCATCATCATGCTCATGAGGATCTGCATGGCGTATGTCACCAGAGCGGTGAGGTCACCGGTGGTGAGGCCGTTGGCGGCGCTGTTACCCGAAGCGATGATCTGCTGGGCTCCCAGCCACGCGATCACGATCATGGAGACGTACATGCACAGCTGCATGAGCGGCATGTTGAAGCTCATGACCTTCTCCGCCTTCACGAAGTCCCTGTAGATCCTCGCGGAGATGCGGGAGAACTTGGTGTCTTCGAACTCCTCGCGGTTGTAGGACTTCACCACGCGGATGCCCTGCAGGTTCTCGTCCACCACGTTATTGAGCTCGTCGTAGGTGTGGAACACGCGCTCGAAGATGGGGTGCACCATGGCCGCCAGCACGCACAGGCCCACGCCCAGCACGGGGATGGCGCCGAGGAACACGAAGGAGATGGAGGGACTGATGCGGTAGGAGAAGATCCAGGCCACAACCGCCATCACTGGCGCGCGCATGCCCATGCGGATAATCATCTGATAGGCGTTCTGCAGGTTGGTGACGTCGGTGGTGAGGCGGGTGATGATCGAACCGGTCGAGAAATGGTCGATGTTGGTGAAGCTGAAGCTCTGCACCTTGTCGAAGAGATCGTGACGCAGGTTCTTGGCGAAGCCGGCAGAACCGATGGCTGCGAACTTTCCGGCGAGGAAGCCGAAGAACAGCGACACCATGGCACAGCACAGCAGAATGATGCCGTAGCGCCACACGGTGGGCATGGACTTCCCGGAGATGCCTTCGTCGATGAGCGACGCCATGAGCGTCGGAATCACGATTTCGAGCACGCCCTCCACGGCCACGAAGGCCGGGGCCAGCAAACTCGGCTTCTTATACTCTCGCAGACTCTTGAACAGAGTGCGCAGAACGTGCACCTTGGGTTTGCTCTCAGAGCGGGTTGCGTTTGCGTGTGGCGTCGCGTCAGGCGCGTTGCCCGCGTCCGCGGTTGTTGTAACGGCAGTCGTCATTTTTCTCTCTTCCCTTCCTCGCATTTTCCGTACGAATCTCCCAGCACTCCCGTGGCGATGAGATTGTTCTCCATCAGCGTGAAGTAGGCGAGCAGTTGCGATTTGTCCGCGTCGCTCATCCCCTTCATCATCACGCCTTCCATCTCATGGGCGCTGCGCTTGAGCACCTCTGTGATGGGTCCGGCCTTGTCGGTGAGCACGATGCGGCGCAGGCGTGCGTCTCGGTCCACGGTTTGACGCTCGATGAGGCCTTTTTTCTCCATGAGCCCCAGCACGCGCGATGCTGTGGACCGCGCGATGCCGAAGCGATTCTCGATGTCGTATTGAAAGATCTCTTTGTCGCTGTGCTTGCTCAGATACATCAAGATCGGTATATTCCCACCAGTTGCGGTGTCGGCGCCCTCGGGCCTTGTGGCTGCGAGATAGCGGTTGATCATATTGCGCAGAGTGCGTATCTCAATTCCGGGGCGCAAAATATCGGCCGGTTGTTCCGGCTGTGTGTCCTTAAGTTTTTTCATTGCGTGCGCCACACTAATACGTTGTATATACAACTGTTGCATATAGAACAATTGGCGTGTCGCACCACACTCTGTACAGTGACAGCGGCACAAGCACAGTGCAAAATAGCACTCACTCATCCTCAGTGCAGCGCGCGAAAGGCGGAATAGTGGCAGGCAGCAGTGACGGACTTACCCTTCCCGATGCGGTCTTCTGGGATATGGATGGCACGCTCATCAACTCCGACCCGTATTGGCTCGAGGCTGAGCACGATGTGGTCACAGCGAGTGGCGCCACTTGGAGCGACGATCTACCCCGCCTTCTGCAAGGATGTTCGCTGCCCGATTGCGTAAAAATCATGCAGGCACACGGCGTCGATATGGACGGCGACCTCATGGTCGAGCGCATGGTGGGAATCGTGGAAGATCGTGAGCGTGAACGTCTGCCGTGGACCGCCGGCGTCGTTGATCTCCTCGCCGCGCTTGCCGCCGCACGCATACCGTCAGTCCTCGTCACCGGATCGCCCGCCACCATGGCGGAGAACGTCGTGGCCAACGCTCCCGCAGGAGCATTCGTGGGGTATGTGAGTAACGAAACCACCCCCATCCACAAGCCCGAGCCCGAGCCGTATCTGAAGGCAGCGGAAATCGTGGGCGTCAATCCTACACGGTCACTCATCTTCGAGGATTCGCTTCCGGGATTGGAATCGGCGTCGCGTTCCGGCGCGCTCACCGTGGCCGTTACACGGTACTCGCGCGAGAGCACCGAGAACTCAGGTTTTCAGTTCACTTCTATTTACGACTACGAGAATCTCGCCGTCTCGGATCTCGGAACCTTCATGCGGCAACGGGACGCGGGCGAGCGGCGCTAATCCGCAAAACCCTACAATATATACAGTTACGCGAAGGGAGCACGCCATGGGAACCATCGTCGATTACGCGACCACAACATTCGACAGTTTTGCACGCGTGCCATTTGGAACCGCGGATTCCATCGCACTCTCTCAGCTGGCGTACCTCGCCATGCCCGACTTCGTGCCCCGCTTCAAGACCGCCAGGCTGCGCGCTCGCAAACAAGCCAATGCTCTTGAAACTGCAGTTCCGGCGACCGCTCTGCCCGCAAGCGTGCTTCCGACTCCGGCGCCCGCCATCCCTCCGCTAGAAACCGTGCCTCTCCGCGAGCTGATGCGCGCGGAATGCTATCCCGAAATGGTGCGCGGTATGGCGTACCCGGACGAGACGGTACAGCTCATCCGGGCGATGGGCGAGAATCCGCGATACCGCAACGTGCGCGTGGGAGGATACGTGGAGCGCATCGACCATCGCGACCATAAGCAGTTCTGCGCCATGGCGTTTGACCTGGGTAACGGGGTGATTTACGTCGCCTTCCGCGGCACCGACGGCACTGTGCTCGGATGGCGCGAGGACTTCGACATGGCATTTCTCAGCCCGGTTCCTTCGCAGCGCTCGGCATTGCGATACGTGCGAGCCATGGCGGCGCAGTGGGCCGGCGGCTTGATTTTAGGCGGGCATTCCAAGGGCGGAAATCTTGCGGCCTATGCGGCTGCGAAGGCTCCTTCAGATATTCAGGCGCGCATCGGCGCCATCTATTCACACGACGGGCCCGGATTCAGCAAGGAGTTTCTCATGAGTCCCGGCTTCGAACGGGTGCGTGCGCGCGTTGAGAAGACCGTTCCTGAGTCGTCGGTGATCGGCATGTTGTTTTCCTCAGGCGACGATTACACCATCGTGCGCAGCAACGCCACGGGCATCATGCAGCACTTTCTCACCACGTGGCGCTTCGACGAGGGTGAGCTGGCGACGTCGACGCGTATGTCGTCAATGTCTCAATACGTGAGCCGTACGGTGAACACATGGCTGGAGTCCTACGAGCCCGCGGACAGGCGACGGTTCATCGATGACTTGTTCGCAGTGATTGGCGCCAGCGGCTATGCCGATTTTGGCGCCATCGTCAGCCACTGGACCACGTCCTTGCCGGCCATGATGTCCGCCGCGCGCAGCCTTGATCCCGTTGAACGCGAACACGCTTCCGCCATCTTGCGGGGCCTGGCCGGGATCGCCGTCAAGGGAATCTCCCCGGTCAGGAGAAGGTAAGAAGAGTTAGCCTCTCGAACCGTTGCGGTAGAAGCGCTCGAGGGTGGCGTCGCGGAAGTCGTCGAAGGAACCGTTGTCGATGGAGGCACGGATGCCGTCGAGCAGGCGCACGAAGAAACGTTCGTTGTGGATGGTGGCGAGAGTGGAGCCCGTCATCTCGCGGCACTTGAGCAAGTGATGCACGTATGCGCGCGAATAATGCTGGCACGTGTAGCAGTCACACCCTTCTTCCAGGGGGCCGAAATCCGTTTTGTACGCGGTGCGCATGACGTTCCACCGACCATCGTGCGTGTAGATCGCCCCGTTGCGGGCCACGCGAGCGGGAGCCACGCAATCGAAGGTATCTCCGCCGTTCTCGACGGCCGCAAAGATGTCGTCGACTGCGGCAATTCCCAAGACGTGGCGGGGCTTGCTGTCTGGAAGTTCATCGCAAATCCATGCGCTTATTTCTCCCATGAGCTTCTTCTCGATGGCACCTCCGATGCCGAAACCGTCGAAGTCGAGGGACCCCACTTCGGACGCTGCCAGACGCCGCAGGTCCTCATAGTTTGCGCCTTGAACAACTCCAAAAAGTGCCTGATACGGTTTGTCGGCACGTGCAGCGGTCAGTCTCTGATGCTCTGCCACGCAGCGTTTGGCCCAGCGGAACGTGCGCTCCACAGACTCTTCCTGGTAGCGGCGCGTGTTCATGAGTGTGGTGAGCTCGTCGAAGGCGAACATGATGTCCGCGCCAATCTTGTGCTGGATGCCCATGGAGATTTCTGCGGAGAAGCGGTGTTCGGAGCCATTGAGCGGCGACTTGAACGTCACACCGTCCTCGTCCACGAACGCGCGACGCTGCTTGCCTTTGGCAATGACGTCATCGGATTTAAGTCCCGTGGTGTCCATCGCAAGGGTCTTTTTAAAGCCCGCTCCGAGAGACAGCACCTGGAAGCCGCCGGAGTCGGTGTACGTGGGACCGCTCCAATTCATGAAGCGCCCAAGACCGCCTGCGGCGTCGATGATGTCTTCGCCGGGACGCTCAAAAAGGTGGAAGGCGTTGGCGAGGAGGCACTGCGACCCCAGCGACTTCATTTGCTCGGGCAGCACACCCTTCATGGTGGCCTGTGTGGCGACGGGAACGAAGGCGGGTGTGCGGATGTCACCATGCGGCGTGTGAATGACGCCCGTCCGCCCATGCCGGCGGCCTCCGCGACCTAAGCCGTGAGGTGAATTTGGAAGCTCTGTGACGATATCGAAGCCGAAAGCCTCTCGTTCCAAGGGGATGCGGGTAGGGGCCTGAGGGGTCTGGGGGCTGAGAATGGTGGCGTGCTGCGTGGTGGCGGCCGTCTGCGCTGTTTCCTGTGTCACGCCTCTTACTGTAACGGAATGCGTGTTCGAGCTTCGTGAATCATTACAATTCCACGGTTATAGGGCTCTTATCCCCGAAAATGACCGGCCTTCGGCTACGGTTAATGGAAGAGAGCGTCAGCACAAAGAGGGTCAGCAAGAAATATGTGAATCATTAAAGATTATTAATGAAGCTTTCAGGAAACCTCCAGAGCAAGTCACTTTACTCATTTATTAGGCACTTACCGCCGACGATGTAAATGAGCGTGAAGTTCGGCGGGAACAGTGCGGCCGAAGAGCACAATGCGAGCATAAGCATGGTGCAATAGCTACATAACAGACTTTTAGTAGTAGAGGTAAAGGAGCAGGAAATGGCAGACCAGAACGGGGTCAAGAATCCTTGGGATTCTGACGAATCGCAGGATGCGTGGAATCCTAGCGGCATTCCCGCAGCGCACGACGCTACGGAGCATGACGCGGCAGCGGGGAGCGCTGCAGATGATAGCGCTGCCGACAGCAAGCACGATGACAATGACGCAGCGCCTACAGCCGCGCAGCCACCGGTTTCTGTACCTGACGCGGCAACTGCACCTGACGTGGGCGCGGAGGCCACGACTCCCATCGCTCCGGTGACACCTTCGTCGTCATCTGCGGATACTGCCGCCTACGGCACGTCCGGTTATTCCCCGGCTCCCGAATATGGCGCGAATACCGCCAACCCAACTCAGCCGCTTCCCGCATCGTCGTACCCCTTCGGCGGGCCGGAGAAGCCGGAACCCAAGGCCGCGAAGCAGAACTCCGCCCAGGCGCAGAATCAGGGTAACGGATCTGGTAATCCGTTCAGTATTTTCGGATTCGGCGGTGACGGCAGCCAGAATGGCCAGAACGCAAACGGCCAGAGCGGCAACGCCGGCAATCCCCAGAATCCAAATGCACAGCAGCCGCAGCAAAACGGCGGCCAG
Organism: Bifidobacteriaceae bacterium; assembly: GCA_022651005.1. Taxonomy (GTDB): domain Bacteria; phylum Actinomycetota; class Actinomycetes; order Actinomycetales; family Bifidobacteriaceae; genus JALCQC01. Next base: position 146,151 of record JALCQD010000003.1, on the reverse strand, counting down.
TTCCCGGGGCTCTTCGGTGCTCCCAACGGCCAGAACGGTCCCGCGGCGAACGGCGGTCCCGCAGGACCCTCCGCTCCCAATGGCTTCAATGGTCAGGGCAATGGGAACAACGGCGGCGCCTCCGGCGAGAATCGCACCAACGGCGGCACCGCCAGCCGCTCGTGGTTCATCGCGATCATCTCCGCTGTCATCGCAGCATTGCTCGTGGTGGGCCTGGGCTACGCCGGAATCTCCAGCGGCCTCATCAGCTTGCCTCAGTCTTCCTCCACCTCGTCTCTCACCTCGGGATCCGATTCCGACGGCACCGCCAAGGTCGAGGGTACAAACTCCGCCGACTGGGCGTCCGTCAACAAGAAGGTCGCCAAGTCCGTGGTCTCCATCACCGCCACCGTTTCGGGTGGCGAGGCGAAGGGCTCCGGCGCCATCATCGATACAAAGGGTGACATCGTCACCAACAACCACGTTGTGGAAGGCGCCACTTCTCTGCAGGTGACACTCAGCGACGGCAAGACGTACAGCGCAAAGACTGTTGGCACCGACTCCACCACAGATCTCGCGGTCATCAAGCTTGAGAATCCGCCATCCGGTCTGCAGGCAGTGACGTTCGCCGACTCCTCGGATCTGGCTGTGGGCGAATCGATTATGGCAATCGGCAACCCGCTCGGTTACGAGAACACCGCCACTACAGGCATCGTCTCCGCTCTCAACCGCCCTGTGTCTGTCACGGACGAAACGTCCAACAGCGAGGTCGTCACCAACGCGGTTCAGATCGATGCGGCCATCAACCCCGGCAACTCGGGCGGCCCTACGTTCAACGCGGCCGGTCAGGTGATCGGCATCAACTCCTCCATTGCCACGGCGTCCACGTCCTCCAGCTCGCAGTCCAGCTCTGACTCAGGCTCCATCGGCATCGGCTTCGCCATTCCATCCAACCTGGTGCAGCGCGTTGCCAAGCAGATCGTGAAGTCCGGCAAGGCCACACACGCCCAGCTCGGCGTCACCATCACCGAGGGCACGGCAACGGTTGACGGTGCAACGTACGAAGGCGCCAAGATCAACAGCGTGAACTCCGGCGGCCCCGCCTCCAAGGCAGGTCTGAAGTCCGGCGACGTGATCGTTGGCTTCAACGGCAGCACGGTCTCCAGCATGTACTCGGTGCTCGGTTATGTGCGAGCCGCCGCAGTAGGCGATACCGTAAAGCTCACGGTAGTGCGCAACTCCAAGACGCTGGACATCTCCGTCACTCTCACCGAAGCCGAGTCCACGAGCTCCTCCAGCTCGTCGGGTAACAGCAACGGTAACAGCAACAACGACGGATCCGGTAACTCCGACGGCAACTCCGACGGAAACGGTTCGGGCAACTCGGACGGCAACGGCTCCGGCGGCCTCTCCGATCCGTTCGGCCTCTTCGGTGGCAACTAACCGCCATCGGCGCGCAGTAGTGAGGCTGCAGTTGTGAGGCGCTGAAGGAACACAAAGGGCGATGGGTTTTCGGACTCATCGCCCTTTTGCGTGCGGTTATGCACCCGAAACCGTGGCGCGGGAGGGAGCTGAGCGCTCGGTTTGTGTATCCTAAAACTGTGACTACTGAACAGAACGCAACCTCTCTTCGTCCCCTTCGCGTCGCCGTCGTCGGTGCCGGCCCTGCGGGAGTGTATGTATCTGACATTTTCCTTCGCCAGCTGTCGCAGCGCGGCGAGGAACTCGGCATCGGTACGGACGCCAGCATCGATCTCTTCGAGAAGCTGCCCGTTCCCTTCGGCCTGGTGCGCTATGGCGTGGCGCCGGATCACCCGGCCATCAAGTGGATCATGGGAGCACTCGAAAAGACGCTTGATAACCCCAAGATTCGCCTTTTCTCCGACGTTGAGTTCGGCACGGACATCACGCTCGCCGACCTGCGCGCACGATACGATTTCGTGATTTTCACCACCGGTGCGGTTGCGGATCGCCCGCTTGCTCTACCCGGCTCGAACCTTCCGCAGGTGTACGGTGCCGCCCAATTCGTGGAGTGGTATGACGGCTATCCCACCGGCACGCGCACCTGGCCGCTTGAGGCCACACAGGTGGCCGTCATCGGCGGCGGAAATGTTGCGATGGACATCTCCCGTCTTTTGGTTAAGAACCCGGATGATCTGCTCGGAACCGACATCCCCTCCGAGGTCCTGAACGATTTGCGCACCAACAAGCTGCAGGACCTGCACCTGTTCGTGCGTCGCGGGCCTGCACAGGCGAAGTTCTCCGTGCAGGAGCTGCGCGAACTTGAGAATTTGCATGGCGTCCAGATTGTGGTGGAGCCGAGCGAGTTCGACATCGACAACGCTACGCGCGAGGTGGCGTCACAAGACAAGCTCACGCGGCAGATGATTGACGAGCTCGATACCGTGCGCGACATGGCGGTGAAGATGGCAGAGGGCGCCCCCACGGCTCCCGCTGCGCCCGTTGTCCCCGACGCCACCACCGGCGCGAGCTCACACGAGGGCTCGTGGAATGCGAACGAAAGCGGAGACGGTGAGACGGCGGCCGGCTCTGCTGCAGACACGTCCGTCGCCGGCGCTCAGGCTGCCGCATCCGGCGTCGATTTCGAAGGAAACCCCGCCACGCGCCGCTATCACATTCATTTCAACGCCAACCCCGTGGAAATTCTGGGTGAGGACGGTCGCGTCACTGGCCTGCGCGTGGAGCGCACGATGGTGTCTGCGGAAGGAAAGATGGTGGGTACCGGAGAGTTCACGGACTATCCCGTCGACGCCGTCTACCACGCCGTGGGGTACAAGCCCGCCGAAGTGGCGGAGATCCCCTATGATTCTCAGCGCCTCACACTGCGCAACGTCCACGGCCGCATCGTCAGCGAGCCCGGCGTTGAGGGACGCGAGGAAGGCCAGTACGGTCAGCCGATCGCGGGCCTGTATTCCTCTGGATGGGCCAAGCGTGGCCCGGTGGGACTCATCGGCTCCACCAAATCGGACGCGATGGAAACCGTCAGCAACATTCTCGACGATCTCGCCGCTTCTCCCGTTAAGGGTCGCACGGCGCCCGAAGAGGGCGCAGATGCGCATTCGATCGTGGCACTGCTCGAGTCTCGTGGCGTCGACTTCCTTGACTTCGCCGGGTGGAAGCGCCTCGATGCCTACGAGCGCGCCGAAGGTGCGAAGGTCAACCGCGAGCACATCAAGGTGGTTGACCCCGATCTTATGCGCACGGTAAGCCGCGGGGAGTAATAGCGGAAGGGAGGCGGTGGAAGGCCACACTGATGGGCCTCCACCGCCTTTTCTGTCTGTTGGCATAATCGGTGCGTCGTTCGGCTAATTTCCAGCGTTCTTCGATACTTTAGAAGCATGGCTGATCAGGAATTCAAGGCACGAGGTCATTTCAACGGCCTCAAAACGACGCTGCTCTTCGCCGTACTGTGGGCAATCATCATGCTCATCTGGTACTTCACAGGCGCACGCACGTCTACTCTGTGGATCTATATCGCCATCGGAGTGGGTTCCACGTTCTTCACGTACTGGTTCTCGGATCGTCTCGCCATCGCCTCCATGGGCGCGCGAGAAGTGAGCGAGCAGGAGGCGCCGGAGCTGTACCGCATCGTGCGCGAGCTTTCCGGGAAGGCCGGAAAACCAATGCCGCGAATCTACATCGCGCCCACGCAGTCACCCAACGCGTTCGCAACCGGGCGCAACGAGCGTCACGCAGCTGTGTGCTGCACGCAGGGGATTCTTTCGCTTCTCAATGAGCGTGAGCTGCGCGGTGTGCTGGGCCATGAGCTCATGCACGTGTACAACCACGACATCCTGACCTCGGCCATCGCCTCCGCCATGGCCACGGTGATCTCTTACTTGGGTTATGCGCTCATGTGGATGGGCGGCGACCGCGACGAACGCAACTCAGGGCCTCTCGGAGCCATCGGGCTTGTGCTCACCATGATCTTGGCGCCTATCGGTGCCTCCCTCGTGCAGCTCGCCATCTCACGCACCCGCGAATACGACGCCGACGAAGACGGCAGTCGGCTCACCGGCGACCCCGCAGCGCTCGCGTCCGCACTGTACCGGATCGAAAGCGGCGTAGCGCAGGAGCCACTGCAGAAAAATCAGCGCACGGAAACCGTGTCCGCGATGATGATTGCCTCGCCGTTCTCGGGCAAGGACGTGAGCCGTCTGTTTTCAACGCATCCTCCGACGGCCGACCGTATAGCGCGGCTACAGCAGATGGCGACAGAAATGAGTGGTGCAGGAATTGGAGCTGCAGCGAGTGGCGAGGCGCTTGGATCGTCTCCGTTCGGGGATGCCTCGGAGCCATATCAGCAGAAGTGAGTGCGGTGCTCGGATAAGCTGCTCGGATAAGCATAGATACGAGCAGCGGCCTGTCGTTCGCGCTGTGTCATCGCTGCTGGTAGTATGGCGAACGTTGCATTGTGCATCGGTAAGACGCCACATGCGGGCGTAGTTCATCGGTAGAATGGAAGCTTCCCAAGCTTCAGAGGCGGGTTCGACTCCCGTCGCCCGCTCTCTTAACAGAATTCTGCATTATCTTTCATCGTGCGGCCCGCTTGACGGGGTATGCGGAGAGCCAGTTTCACATCATTGCGGTGAGGCTGGGATCAGAGTAGGTAGTAATGCTGCCCATTTCAGCGAGCCATGTGCGCGCCTTTCTGCGTCCGCGGCTGGCAACGTGACTAAGAGTGTCTCGCGCGTCAAGATCATCCAGATTTCCGGCGGAGCTTAGCGGTGCCGAGATAACGGTATCTTCAGAGATTGCAGTCATTGCAAGCCTCCTTCATCGTAGGGTGTCAGGAATTGTAGGAGTGTCAGGAACCTACCAGATGGAGATTCCACCGGCTTCGTCGTTGGGGTCGACGGAGAAATGTGGACGCCGCGCCGGCTTCATGCGATTGGGGGCGGGCGAGGCGGCGGCGGATCCGCTGGCGGCGGCATCTGTCGGATTCGTGGCTCCAGTGGTGTTCGAGGGGGCCGATCCTGCGCTCCCATGATGCGCGGAGCGACCGTTGCGGTAGTCATCCATCATCTGCGACTGCAGTGCTTGTGCGGCAGGTGGCGTCCATGTGAGCGCGTTGGCTCCGGCGGTGATGGTGCCCAGGATTGAGGTTTCATTGTGGCCGCCGCTCGCCATGATTGGCACGGTGGGGTAATGGGCGCGGATTTGTGCGACGACCGTGGATGTGTTCGCTCCGGCGGCCACGTTGATGATGCTTGCCCCCGCCTCGATTTTTCTGGCGGTGGTGTCGTCGAAGGCCGTGACCGTTGAGATGACGGGAACGTCCACCACGTTGATAACGGAAGCTACTGTTTCTACAGGTGCGGGGGAGTTGAGCACGACCCCTGCAACGCCTTGCATTTCGGCCATCATGGCGAGCTCGATGACTCGCTGGCCGGTAGTGGTGCCACCTCCCACGCCCACGAACAGAGGTGCCTGGGCCACGGTGAGGAGGGCGTTTGTGATGACGGGTTCTCCGGTGAAGGGGTACACGGCCAGGATGGCGTCGGCGTTGGTGTTGCGCACGATGACAGCGTCGGTTGTGTAGGCGAAGGAGCGGATGGTGTGTCCCTTAATGGTGATGCCCGTGCTCTGGTTGATGGCGGCGGGAATGCGGGCGGCGTCCGAAGTGAGGCGGCCCTCGATGGGGGCGATCTGCGGCACTTCTGCGCGCGTTGGGTTCACGAGGCTCTCGGAGCCCTCGATGGGTGCTGAGAAGATATCTGACATGATTTCTCGGTTCTGTGCTGGACGGCAAACGTCTGGTGTTCGTGGCGGCTGCGGCTCGACGAGTAGATGGCTCGGAGCTCGGCGGCTACCACGTAATTAAGCTGTAAAGTTCTCGTGCGTTAGAGTCTGTTAAGATTCGACTGGTACCAGTATAAGTTGATACAGGTACCTGTCAAATAGTTTTGGCGACATTTCCGAAAAAAGTGCCAGCCGGAGCAACAGGCGGTTGCCGGAATTTATTCCGACTGATTTTGGAAACCGAGGAATTGCAATGAAACGCATGGCACGCGACGAGTCACGCACGCGATATGCGGACGATGTCGATGGCGTTGACGACGCCCCCGAGGGGAGCTCTACGGCGCGCCGCGACACCTCGGGAACGCCTGATGGCCCTGATGGCCCCGCCGACCCCGTTGACTCTCCGGATCCGATTGACAAGGATCTTTTCGAGAACTTCTTTGCGCTGCAGCTTCTCATGCGCGACTACAAGCTGCGTGCCCACATGCGTGGAGGCCCGCTGGGGGACACCTCGCGTGGCCAAGGACGCATTCTCGCTCTCCTCAAGCTGAAGGACGGTATGCGAGCTCGTGAGCTTGCACGCCTCATGGGAATCCGGGTGTCCTCCCTCAACGAGACCCTGGGGAAGATGCAGCGTAGCGGCTATATTGTGCGAGAGCCCTATGAGGAAGACAAGCGCGTCATCCTGATTCGTCTCACTGACAAAGGCCGCGCGGCGCATCAGGTCAGCGACCGGTTCCCGCCCATCTTCGAGGGTTTCTCCGAAGGGGACAAGGAGCAGCTCGCGGAATATCTCGACCGTATGGTCGCAAATCTCGAGAATCAATGCGGGCGAGGTGTCAAGGAACGCTTCGAGCGCGAGTGGAAGCGGCGCGAGGCGCTGTTCGAGCGCATGCAGGAGGAATCGGGGGACAGACGCGAGCGTATCCGTCGTGCGCTGTATCCCGCGTTATAAATCAAGTCGTAGTGCTGTAAATGCTGTAAGGAGTGAAACATGGCAAATATCAAGATCAACACAGAGGCCATTAAGAACATGTATGCGGAGGTCGCCAAGGAGATCGACCAGCTCGACGAGGAAGTCCGTGCCGAGTACGTTGGCAAACCCGTCGAAGAGATTGCCGAACCGATCCGCAAGAAGTTTTCCGATGCCGGGATCAATCTAGATATCACAGGATACGCAACGGCCGTGTCCGAGGGCAAGGATTTCCAGTTCGTAGTGCAGTGAATGCCTGGCCCTCATTCAGGATTCTTCTTTGCGGGGTGCTGCGCTAACGGTGTCTATCGCCTCAAGTCTCGCGATGCGGTTGTGGCCTTCGTGTGTGTCGCGACTCAATTGTGAAGGAACCCCGAGCCGGGCAGATTCTTCACAATTAAGCCGCGATAATTGACAGGTTTATTGAGTGTGTCGGGATCTGTGTGTGCAATCGCGGATTGCTCGACTGCCATATATCCGGGTCAAAGGGGCGCCACCGTATGAGTAAAAACACAGTCTCCGAAAATGCTGGGAACGCTGAGGACGTCGTGGCCGTCAAGAAATCCATGCCATGGCTCATTTTCGTTGGCTGCTGTCTCATGTCGTTCGTGGGCTATGGCCTCATCGTCAACACGTCCGGGCTTTACTTTGACTCGCTGGAGAAGCAGTTTGGCGTGGCACGCGCGGCGGTGTCGTTGCCGGTTACCATTCGCGATCTCATCGGAGCCCTGTCGCTATCCGTCGCGGGCGTGCTCATGAAGAAGATCAATGCGAAGGTCATGCTGTCTGTGTCGGTGGCAGTGTGTGGCGCGGCCTTCATGGTCTGTTCTGCCATTAGTGCCATCTGGCAATTCGACGTTCTCTTCGCGGTGATCGGCATTTCGATGGTAGTTCCCGTGATGGTGGCCCCTGCCGTGCTGCTGTCGGGCTGGTTTACCAAGCGTCTGGGCATGGTGATGGGCATAGCGCTCGGTCTTTCTGGCATAGGCGGCGCGGTGATGAACCCCATCATGGCTTCGATCATCAAGGGCTTCGGCTGGCGCACTGGATATTTTGTGACCGGCGTGCTGCTGATGGTGCTAATTCTTCCATTCACGCTGTTCGTGGCGAAGTGGCGCCCGGACGTCGCCAAGGGAGAAGTGGCATACGGTGCCGTTGCGCCGGCTGCTGCGGGGTCACATCCCGCCAGTTCGGCCGATTCGCGGACTCTGGGGGCGGGCTCGGGAGCCGCCGTCGTTGAACCGGGCATTGACGCCAAGGACGCCTACCGCACGCCCACCTTTATTCTCTTTGTGGTGTCGCTGATTCTGCTGCAGATCATCAGCGGCTATGTGCAGCACATCTCGAGCTTCGAGCTCACCCGCGGACTGAGCCTGGAGCAGGGGGCCGTGGTGGTGACCGGCATCATGCTGGGCGCGGCCGTTGGCAAGGCGACCATCGGCATGCTGCTCGATCGCTTCCGGGCAGAGGCGGTTATTGGCGCCTACGTGGTAGTGGCGCTCGTGGGATGGCTGGGCATCGCATTCGTGGGCGTTCCCGGAGTGGCAGTCGCCGCGGGATTTCTCGGCGGACTTGGGCAGGGATACCAGCTCGTAGCCATACCGTGGATGATTCGACAGGCCTTCGGGCCCAAGGACTACAGCGAGATACTTTCCATCGCCACAATGTTCTCGAATCTCATGCTCGCGCTGTCGATCACTATTCACGGCTCCATAGTGGATGCGACCGGTTCGTACACCACGTCCTTCGTCCTCGTGGTGGTGGCCTACGTGCTCGCCACGGTGCTGGGATTGGACGCCTATCGGCGTCGCCCGCAATGGAACAGGGGCTTTCGCGGCTGACTCCGGAATGCGTGTGCGCGGTGCCGCGGTGAGCGGACTGCGACACGCCGAACTGCGCTCAGAGTATACAGAGTATGCACTGTAGTGTATAAATATTCACATCACCGTTTGAGGTCTTTGAGGAGAATGATTTAACCATGTCTTTGCGCAAGTCCATTGCTATCGCACTGTCTGCTGCAACGCTGTTCGCCGTGGCGGGCTGCGGAACCACGGATGACTCGGATACGTCGTCCAGCACCAAGAGCTCCACGAGCTCCTCCAAGTTCGACGCGTCCACCATTAAGAAAGACGACAAGATCGCCGCTATGCTTCCCGATTCCATCACCAAGGACGGCAAGCTCACCGTGGGCGCAGAGCTTACTTACGCCCCCGCGGAGTTTGTGGGTTCCGACGGCAAGACCCCTCAGGGCTACGACATTGATCTCACCAAGGCGCTCGCTGCGGTCTTCGGTCTCAAGGCCGACGTCGTGTCTTCCTCCTTCGACTCCATCATTCCTTCGGTAGGCACCAAGTACGATCTCGGTATCTCCGGCTTCACGGTGGACGAGGATCGTCTCTCCGCCGCCAACTGGGTTACCTACGGCAAGGCCGGCATGACGTACGCCGTCAAGAAGGGTAACCCCGAGAAGATTGACGTGAACAACCTGTGCGGCGTCAAGATCGCAGCCCAGACCGGCACCGTCGAGGAGGAATCCGCCAAGGACACCGCCGCAAAGTGCAAGAAGGACGGCAAGGACGAGACCGAGGTCCAGTCCTTCGACCAGCAGACCGCCGCTGCCACTGCAGTGGTGACCGGCAAGGCCGACATCTTCTACGCCGATACTCCTGTGACCGGCTATGCGGTCAAGCAGACCGATGGTGCGCTTGAGACGCTCGGTGAGGATGCGGAAGTCTCCCCGCTCGGCATCGCAATCTCCAAGGATGATCAGAAGACCACCGACGCCGTGAAGGCCGCCGTGGAGAAGCTCATCTCCGATGGCACCTACAAGAAGATCTTCGATGGCTGGGGCGCCGAGGGCGTCACGATCGATGCGCCGAAGGTCAACGACGCAACGGTTTGATCACCGGCTTTACTCGTAAAATTTCATAGCTGTGCTTCAGGGCGACGGTCTCCGGACCGTCGCCTTTTTCTATGCGCCGCACGAATCGCCTAAAAGTAGCTTGCCTTTGTTAGCTTTGTGGGTATGACGCGGAAGTCCAAGGAAAATCAGGCGAATATCCCCAACAGAATCAACGCTCTACCGGTGCGGCACACCGCTACGGTGGTGGCGGGCATCATCGTAGCGCTCCTGGCCCTCATGCTGGCGCAGGGTCTGGTGACCAACCCACGCCTTGAATGGAACGTGGTGTGGAAGTACCTGTTCAACGAGAACGTGCTCAATGGCATCGGCTGGACGCTGTGGCTCACAGTTGCCTCCATGCTCATCGCCGTGGTGCTGTCGGTGCTGCTTGCGGTGATGCGCAGCTCGGCAAATGCGGTCCTTCGTGGGGTGAGCTGGTTCTGGATCTGGTTCTTCCGCGGAACCCCTGTGTATACGCAGCTGGTGTTCTGGGGCCTTTTCTCGGTGCTCATCCCGAAGCTGAGTCTTGGCATTCCGTTCACGAGTGTGGAATTCTGGTCGGTCGACACGCGCAATATTCTGACGGCCGCAGTCGCAGCAATTTTGGGTCTGGCGCTCAACGAATCCGCATATCTGGCGGAGATCGTGCGAGCGGGCATCGAAGCCGTGGATACCGGTCAGGCGGAGGCCGCGCAGGCGTTGGGCATGCGCCGCGGGCTGATCATGCGCCGCGTTGTGTTGCCACAGGCCATGCGCATCATCGTGCCGCCTGTGGGCAACGAGACCATCGGCATGCTCAAGACCACCTCACTGGTGATGGCCGTTCCGTTCTCGCTTGAGTTGCAGTACGCCACCGATGCCATTGCCAACCGTATTTACAAGCCGATTCCGCTGCTGCTGGTGGCGTGCATCTGGTACCTGGTGATTACCACGATTCTCATGTTCCTCCAGTCGCGTCTGGAGAAGCACTTCGGCAAGGGCTTCGAGCAGCGTCAGCTGGGTGCCGGCGCCTCGGGGACAAGCCCGGCCGGCAACGGTGCGGGGACCGGTAGCGCGGGGCCGACCAAGGGAACCGGGAAGGGCGGCACCCCCGATCAGACCGACAAGGACACGGTGAAGAAATACAACGAAACGATGATGACGGGATTGAACGCATGAGCACGCATGGCAATACGGAAAATATGCAAAATTCCTCGCGTGACACGGTGCGTCCTTCAGCACCTGCCGGCGCCCACTCAGGCGTTCCCGCCGTCGCCATCAAGGACGTTCACAAGGCATTCGGCGCGCTCCATGTGCTCAAGGGCATCAATCTCACGGTGAATCCCGGAACAGTGACCGTCATTCTGGGGCCCTCCGGCTCTGGCAAGTCCACGCTGTTGCGTCTCATTAATCAGCTGGAGACGCTGTCGGGCGGAGAAATTGACGTCGACGGTGAGATGGTGGGCTACCGTCATGTAGAGCGCGGCGGGCAAGACCGCTTACAGGAGCTGACGGAGAAGGAGATTGCCGCCCAGCGCGAGAAATTGGGCATGGTGTTCCAGCGCTTCAACCTCTTCCCGCACATGACCGCATTGCAGAACGTGATGGAGGCTCCCGTACACGTGGCGGGCGTTTCAAAGGCGGAGGCGAAGGCGCGGGCGGAGAAGGAACTTGCGCGCGTGGGGCTTGCAGACCGTGCCGAGCACTATCCGGCTGAGCTGTCGGGTGGCCAGCAGCAGCGTGTGGCCATCGCCCGCGCATTGGCGATGGACCCCGAGATTATGCTTTTTGACGAGCCGACATCAGCGCTCGACCCCGAATTGGTGGGGGAGGTGCTCGGCGTGATGCGCTCGTTGGCAGATGGCGGCATGACCATGATGGTGGTCACTCACGAAATTGGCTTCGCGCGCGAGGTGGCAGATCAGGTGGTCTTTATTGACGGCGGCGTGGTGGTCGAGGCAGGTGGTCCCGAGATCATTGATAACCCTACAGAGCAGCGTTTCAAGGACTTCCTCGCGCACGTTCTCTGATGCGGGGTGTGGCTGACATCGTGACTCGCTGTGCTTAGTTCCGAAGCACCCCGCAAAGAGACGCGACAGAATTTTGCTTTCCGTCGATATTTCTGTAAAATCAGAACGGCAGAAAGTTTTCGTGAAATCTGCCTCGGTGTGCCTCCTCAGGGAGAGACCAGAAGAAAATTAAATTTTCCCGCTGCGTCCTGAATCTGACCCCGCACACTCCCTGCAATGACGGATGGCACAACGGAGAGGTGCGCTATGGTTTTCGGCACTGGTTCCAAGCGCTGGAAAGACACGGAGAATGCGTCCGAAACTTCCTCATCTATGAGCTCATCCCAGCCGTCACCTCCAGTCGAGATGATTCTCCTTCCGCCTTTGGGCGCCTCTCCCACGGCGTATGCCGACTTTTATTCAACAAATCCTGAAGCAAGCGTCACCAGCGGTGGCATCGATGACGAGGGCGTATGGCGCTCATATCAGAGAACCGGCGTCAAACATGCTACCCGGCGGCGCAAGCTGGCTATCGTGAGCATAGCGGTGACGATCATCGCGGCGCTGCTGTCTCTTGGGTTCTACTTCATCGATGACTCCGTCGTGGTGGACCGAGCTCTATCGGATTGTCGCAATAGTCGAGTTCTTTATGACGTTGCCCGCAAGGATTACGCTGCGCAGCATGATTCCGTCAAGGCCATGGCGTCGATCACCAAAGAGCAGGTGGCGGACGCCAGTACAGTGGCGGATTTTTCCCGGTTGCTCAACCGTACCCACACCTCTCCCGTGGAATGTACGGCGGAAACGGGGGTCCAATCCGTCTACGTCACCACCGAGCAGCTCGATCAAGACACGTTGTTTCTGGAGAAGGAAATGAAGGAGCTCTCGCGTGCCGCTCGTACCGTGGAGACCTCTCGTGAGGAGAAGATTTTCCGCGGCTCGGTGGAGCACGCGCGGAGTCTGCTTGTGAGTCTGCAGGGCCGTGGTGACAGTTCAGAATCGCTGACGATTTTGGAGCGAGAGATCGAGAAGGATCAAAAGATGCTCGATGACTTCGGAACCGTGGACTTCATGGTGCTGCAGTCCGCCGAGGAAAAACTCGAGGATGCAATGGACGGCGTCACGCGCTATCTAGATTCGCAGTGAACGCTGGCAGCTACGCGGGTAAGCTGATGCGATATGGCCGCAGAAACGAGAGAAGTCGATACATCGCGTGAACAGCGCAAGCAGGACGTCATGTATTCGGCCCTCCGCAAGGTCTTCGGCTTTGATGAGTTTCGGCCCGGTCAGAAGGATCTTATCTCCGCCATTCTTGACCATCGCGACGTCGTGGGCGTTCTTCCCACGGGCGCGGGAAAGTCGCTGTGCTACGAGCTGCCGGCGCTGATGCTGCCGGGGCTCACGCTCGTGGTCACGCCGTTGATCTCCCTCATGAAGGATCAGGTGGACAGCCTCAATCGCGCGAACATCCCCGCAGCTTTCGTCAATTCCGCCATGGACTACGGCGAGGAGGACCGGGTGCTGGAGGCGGCCTCGCACGGCACCTACCGCATTCTCTATGTGGCGCCCGAGCGCCTCAACAATCCGCGCTTCCTCGATTTCGCGTGCAATCGTGTGCCGCTGCTGCTCATGGCCGTGGACGAGGCACACTGCGTGTCCCAATGGGGGCAGGACTTCCGCCCCGCTTACCTCGAGATTCCGCAGTTCATTGCACGCCTGCCCAAGCGTCCCATCGTGGCCGCCTTCACCGCCACTGCCACGCCCAAGGCGCGAGAGGACATCGCCGAACGCCTCGAGTTGCGCAATCCTGAAAAGGTTATGACGACGTTCGACCGACCGAACCTCACCTGGAACGTGGTACGCGCCGCCTCAAAAGCAGAGCGCGACGAATGGATCGTGAACTGGGCCGTGAACCACGCTGACGAATCCGGCATCGTCTACTGCTCCACCCGCGCTGCAACCGAGGACGTGTGCGACCAGCTGCAGAGTGCCGGCGTCGCCGCGCTCGCCTACCACGGTGGCATGGAAGCCGACGAGCGAGCCGCCAATCAGGACGCCTTCATTCGTGGCGGTGACGAGGGCGCGCGCGTCATCGTGGCCACCAACGCTTTCGGCATGGGCATCGACAAGCCGGACGTTCGTTGGGTGCTGCATCACAACGCGCCGGAAAATCTGGAGGCGTACTACCAGGAGGCGGGACGAGCTGGACGCGACGGCAAGCCCGCGCAGTGCGTGCTGCTGTGGATGGAGGGCGACTTCAACACCTCCCGCCACTTCATCGAAACCGGGGGCAACGATCAGCTCAGCCGCGAGGAGCTGGAAACGGTACGCCAGCATCGCCGCGGCCTCCTCAAATCCATGCACGCTTACTGCATGACCACGCGATGCCTGCGCAACGTCATCGTGGAATATTTTGGGGAGAAGGCGCAGGGAGACTGCGGGCGCTGTGGTAATTGTGCTGCGGACGGCTCGGCGGTCGTGGACGTGACGGAGCCCGCGCGCACCGTCTGCTCCTGCGTTGCCGAGATCTCGCGACGGTTTGATTTTGGATTTGGCATCAGCAAGATCGTGGCGGTGCTGCGAGGCTCGGGTGCGGCAGATCTCGAGAAGGCGGGGCTCACTTCGCTGGAGAGCTTCGGCGCGCTGCAGGAGCATTCGGAACGATTCATCCGAGACGTCATTGCGCAGCTGGTCTCAGGGGAGTACCTGATGTCGTACGACGGCCGCTTCCCGACCGTGGGCCTCGGCGCGGCGTATCGGCAGGTTGCGGATGCCGGATTCTCGTTGAAGATGAAACAAGAGGTGGCACCTGCGCGGAGAAGAGGGCGCGGGCGAGAGAAAGGACGGGGGCTGGTTGGCGCGGGTGCTCGTGCTGGATCCCGTGCTGGATCTCGTGCCGCGTCTCATGCCGGCTCACGAGTGCGCAGCCTTGGAGCGCGAGGAATTGCTGGAATATCGGGAGATTCTCGTGCCTCTACTCCGCGCGGTGGCAGCTTCGGCATTGGAGACGGTTCTTCGGTGGAGGCTGGCGCCGCGACCGATGTTGTGGACGATGTTGTGGACGATGCTGCGAACGATCTTCCCGTTGATGCGGATCTCTTCAATCGCTTGCGCTCGCTACGGACCGCGATTGCGCGTAAGCAGGGTGCGCCTGCTTATACGGTTTTCAAGAACGCGACTCTTGCGGCCATGGCTGCGCTCAAGCCAGCGACCGAAGACGAGATGCTCGACATCAGTGGCGTGGGGCCCAAAAGTTTCGAGAAGTATGGCGCGAAATTCCTGGCCGTCATCGCGGGTGACGACGGGGAAGCGACCGGTGCCGACGGGGAAGCGACAGGCACTGGCGGTAACTAACGACGACGGTGGTGAGAGTGATGAGACCTCTGATTCCTCTGAGAGTTCTGAGGGTGCTGAGAGTTCTGAGGGTGCTGAGAGTTCTGAGGACGCTGAGGTTGCAGAGGTTGCTGAGGGCGCTAGGCACTAAGGTCCCTGAGGGTGACGCTACCGCTGATGCCGTGTGATGGAGTGCACAGGTGATTCCTAGTCAGGAACTTGTGCCTCGTCTGCGCGACTTGTGCGATTGGGCTTTGACTTGTGCGATTGCGGTCTGAGTTCTGTCTCGGTCCTGCGACTTGTGCCTCGGTCTCGCGGCCATTCCCCAATGGCACAACTCCGGGAAGTGTCGCACGACTGGGTTCCCAATGGCACAACTGGGCTCCCAATCGCAGAACTCAGAGATTTTAAGACTCCCGACAACGCAAAAAGCGAGTGACTCGAAAATCAAGTCGCTCGCTTATTCTCTTCTTTCTCTATTCGCGGAGTAGCCGGGTCTCGACCGGTATTTCGCAGAATCGCCCTTTATCCTACAGGACTCTTGCGGAGTTCTATAGGATTTTGAGAGGAATTAGCTGAAATAGAACCCCGTGAAGTCATATTTATAGACGCGGTAGATGATGTTCTTCAGCACCTTCATCTGATATTTCTGGAGGAGTGTGCCGTCGGAACTGTACACGCCCCAGGTACCGCTCATCCATCCCGTGTCCGTGAGGATGGTGCCGTCGCTCAGGTCTTGCGCGCTGGACACGATGGCCGAGTAGGGAACGTCGATGGACTTGACCAATTTGTATGTCCCAGCCTTCTCGTCCACCAGGTATTTGTAATAGTGCGAATAGCCGTCGCCGGTGTTGTCAGACGCGCTCATAGTGGTGTTCATGGTGGACCATGCCGAGCTCCAGGAATAGTCGGGACGAGTGTTGGAAGAGCCGTAATTGTTGTCGAACATGTACAGGTAATACTCGCCGTCGGGCAGGGAATCGTCTGCCTCGTACGTCACCGAATGCTGGCCACCGGTGTCGGCCCAGTCGCCGTCGGAGGTGTCCTTTTTCAGCAGATACTTGGCGAAGTCGGTGCCCTTCCAGAAGCTTGCGGTGCCGATCATGTAGTCGATGGCCGGCGTCCCTTTCTCGATGTTTGCGAGCTTGATGATGGTGGAGGTTTCCCGGGAGCTTAGGATTGCAGCGCCTCCGGGGAGCAGCTGGATGGTGTTGAGATGCAGCCAATCCTTGGTGGTCGAGGTGCCCGTGTCCGCCGCCTCCTCGTCGCTGTGATCGTCGGGGTTGGTCGCTGCGGTGGTTGACGAGACGGAATCGGAGACGACGGTTTTCGACGAGCAGTCAGAGGTGTCGGTGGAGGAACTGGACGAGCTTGAGCTGGTGGCGGAAGCTTTCGTTCCCATCGACGCCAGTGACGTGGTCTCCTCGTAGGTGCACATGAGCGCGGACATGTCCACTACGCGGGTGATTTTCCCCGACTTCCCATTGATGACGATGATGCGGTCCTGGGTGGTATCGCTCTTGGTGTCGGAGGCGAGCACCACGAGGTTGCCGTCGGCGTCCATGACGTAGTCGTGGTGCAGCAGGTAGCGCGAGGTGGTGGTATAGAACTTTTCGATTTTTCCGAGGCGGTCCATCGCCACGATGTCATGCGTTGAGGCGGAGAAGTACATGAGGCCGTTCTTGAACAGCAGACGGTGCGCGCGGTAGTAGAGAATGGGAACTTCGCCGCGCAGCACGCCTTCGTTGTCGTAGTAGAACATGTAGTCCTGTCCGTTGGAGTCGTTGCCGAGAATGGCATAAAGACCGTCGGTCATCTTGGTGCCGGTGGTCGTTTTCGCCTTTGTCACCTGCACCTCCTCGGTGCCGAGGAGCTTGCCCATCTTGTAGGTCATCGATTTGGTGACGACTGTGCCGCTCTGGGATTTCATCGTGAACGTAATGGTGTTCGTGGTGTTGGGAATGAGTCCGAGAACGGTGAATTCATGCGTTTTCTGATACGTCGATTTCTGGTAAGCGGTGGCCGAGAAGTCCGCGTAATCCGTGCTCGGCGCGCTCACGGTATAGCTGACGCTTGTGGCGTCCGTCGTGGTGAAATACACGTAGAGCGAGGTGGTGTTGGTGCCGTACGGATTACGGACCACCAGCATATTGTTTTCCGTATAGGTGTCGGCTGCTTTCTTGGCGGCGAGCTTCGTGGCGGCGTCAGACTGATACGTTTTCGTATAGATTTTTTCGATTTTTTGGGTGAGGGCAGTAGAGGCAGCGGTTGCTGCGGCGCTGGCTGCCGAGGAGTCCACTGAGTTCTTGACGACGAGGGCGGTGACGGTGCCCGCGGCAATGACCGCAACTGCCACCCCGGCCGCGATCCACGCCGTGGCCTTGCGGCTCAGCTTTCTTTTGACAGGTTTGGCAATGGCCGTTGTAGCAGTCTTCGCTGTGCTGTCGACAGTCCCGGAGTCCGAGCCGCTTGCAGGATTGTTGTTGGGTGTGTTGTCGCGTGCGTCGTTGTCGTTGGTGTCCATGATTCCCAGGTGTGTGGTGGCGGTCTTTGGTGTACCGTCTCACACTGCGTCTCGAATCTAGGAATTCGATGGGTCAAAAGCTTGCGTGCGCACAAGAGTTTCCTGTGAATCCTCCCCACGCACCATCAATGTTTCGTGACTTAGCTGCGCGGCGGAACCGTCGTGGAACCCCGCACCACCAGATGCGTCGGCAGGATGGCGGTATGTTCCTCAAGCGTCCCCGAGCGTGACTCCAGGATCATCTCGATGGCCTTGCGCGCAATGGCGCGGAACGGCTGATTCACCGTGGTGAGTTCCGGGGAGAGATATTGCGCCGGGAACACGTCGTCGAAGCCGACCACCGACAGTTCCTCGGGAATCTTGATGCCGCGCTCGCCGGCCGCCTTGTAGAGGCTCACGGCGCTGAGATCGTTAAAGGCGAAGATGGCGGTGGGGCGGTTCTTCATGTCCAGCAGCTTGCACGCGGCGGCGTAGCTGGTATCGGAGAGGTAGTTGCCGCGCACCATGAGCGAGGGATCTGGCGTGATGCCCGCCCGCTTGAGCGCGTTCTCATAACCTGCGGCTCGTGCGATGGAGGAGGAGATGTCAACGGGGCCGGTGATGGCGCCGATGCGCGTATGACCCAAATCGATGAGATGCCGAGTGGCGAGGATGCCGCCGGACCAGTTGTCGATGTCGATGGTCATGGTGTCGTCGGCGAGGCGGCGCACGGGATTGATGACGATGCACGGCACGTCGCGGCTGGCGAGCAGCTTGCGCTCTTTGGCCACGTTGTCGCTGAGGAGAAGCACCACGCCGAGAGGATTGCGGTCCAGGATGGAGGCGAAGTGCTGCTTGGGGTCGTCGCCTGAGCGGATGCGGTTCACGGTGACGCCGATGAGTTCGCTCTGGGCCTCGTAAGTGAGCTCGCGCACCAGTTCGAAGGATCCGTTGTTCTCGAGACTCGGCACCACGAATTCGATGGTTTGATTTGTTTTCGTGCTGACAAGCGGTTTTTCGTAGCCGATGGCGGTGAGGACCTTCTCCACGCGCTCGCGAGTGGCGAGGCTTACGCCGCGGCGCCCGTTGATGACCTTGGACACGGTTCCTATTGATACGCCGGCGGCTTCGGCGATATCGGCGACTCTGGCATTACCGCCGAGCTTCATAGTTTTCGCAGTCTCCATCTCTTCTCCGATTCCACAGCACGTTGACCTTTCGTCATTGTAGAACGAAACAAATAAAAAACCGAGAGAGAAAAACATAAAAAAACATTTTGCATTTTTCCAAAAAACAGATACAATCGTTTTTGACATAAGAACATCATGTAGGCGAAGGAGCCGAGATGAAAACAGTGACAAAGTCTCGTCAGCCCTAGCTTTCCCGTGCCGAGGTCGCTTTCGTGAACCATCCGCAACGACGCAGAAAAATCACGGAAAAGAATTCGACACAATAACCCGCCACCACGGCTTCTCGGCCGATGATGGTCCCCCGTAATCAAAGGAAGAAAAGAAAATGATTGTTTCTGGATTTCTCGTTCTTCTGGTAGCCACCCTGTTCCAGGGAAGCTTCGGAATCTGTTTCAAGAAGTATCAGCCCTTCTCATGGGAAGCCTTCTGGGCACTGTTCTCCATCATCGGCGTGCTCCTCATGCCGCACATCTGGTGCGCCATCCTCATCCCCAACTATTTCCACTACCTCACCTCCACTCCTTGGTCGGTGCTGTGGCCGGGAATCCTTGCAGGATTCTTCTGGGGCATCAGCTCCATCTGGTATTCGCGAGCCATCGACTACATTGGCGTCTCGCTGGTGACAGGCATCAACCTCGGTCTCTCCAACCTTCTTGGAAGCCTCGTGCCCATGTTCATCCTCAACAAATACCCCTCGGCCTCCGCGCTCATCACGCTGCTCGTGGGCCAGGCAATCCTCATGGTGGGCGTCGTGGTGCTCTCTAAGGCGGGCTTCATCAAGGATGGCCAGTCCAAGAAGGAGCAGGCCGGAGTGGCTGCCAAGCCCACGCAGGCTCCTAAGCCCGACGCACTCGGAAACGTCGCGGCCGGCGAGGGTGTCATGCTCGACGTTGCTGCGGGTCCGGACGGCGGCGATCCCGTCAGTCAGATGGCTCAGATGGACGCACAGGACGTGGCCGCCAAAGAGGCGAAGAAGACCAAGACGAAGTCCCTGTTCTTCGTGGGCTTCATCATGGCGCTCGCCTCGGGCGCAGGATCCGCAGCCATCAACATCGGCGGCCAATTCTCCATCTACCCGGTCAACCTCGCCACCGAAGCGGGCGTCACCCCCATGTTCGCAAATCTGCTGCAGTGGCCCATCGTGTTCTTCGGCGGCTTCATCGCCAACTTCGGTTATGCGGTCTACAAGCTCGTGAAGAATCGCACCTTCAGCGACTACACCAAGCCGGGCTGCGGCAAGGCGTACGCCAAGGTGCTGCTCACCTCCTTCGTGTGGTTCGCCGCACTCGGCGTCTACGCCATGGCAACCTCCATGCTCGGAGACTTCGGCCCTGTGGTCGGTTGGGTCGCCTTCAACGGACTGGCGCTCATCATCGCCAATCTGTGGGGCTTCGCCGACAAGGAATGGAAGGGCTATCCCAAGGCGCGCAACGTGGCGATAATCGGCAACATCATCATCATCGCCGCGCTCGTGGTGGTCGGTGTCTCCAACGGTATGGCGTAACGTGCCGCGCTCCGCAAATAAATAAACAACTCCGTCTGACGTGCGCTCAACGGTGAGCAAGCGTCAGGCGGCACCCAACAACCCCAGAAAGAAGGCCATCATGGCTGTAGACAATGTCGATTCCATCGACGAACTGAATTACAAACCGGAAATGCCAACGACCCCGCGCCCCATTGTGAGCATCGGGACCGGCGGCATCGTGCAGGGCTCGCACTATCCGGCATATAAGCTTGCCGGCTATCCGGTGCTGGCGACGTACGACGTCAACCACGACGCGGCGGAACAGGCGGCCGACGAGATCGGTGCCAAGAACGTCTTCGATTCCATCGACGAAATCGTGGACTACGGCAAGAAGAACGACGCCGTCTTCGACGTGGCTGTCCCTGCGAACTTCACCGCCGACATCCTCGAGCAGCTGCCCGACGGAGCGGGAGTACTCATGCAGAAGCCGATGGGCGAGAACATCGAGGAGGCGCGCAGGATCCTCGACACCTGCCACTCCAAGAATCTCACTGCCGGCGTCAACTTCCAGCTGCGTCAGGCTCCGTACATGATCGCCGCCCGCGACCTCATTGCCAAGGGAACCATCGGAGAGATCGTGGACATCGACCATCGCCTCGTGGGAACCCAGCCATGGGACCTGTGGCCCTTCCTCTTCCCGAAGGACCGCGTGGAAATCAACTACCACTCGATCCACTACATCGACAACATCCGTTGCCTCGTGGGCGACCCCACCTCCGTGTACTGCAAGACCATGCAGCACCCCAAGATGCGCAAGCTCGCCCAGACCCGCACCTCCATCATCCTGGATTACGGCCCGGATCTGCGCGTCAACCTACACATCAACTTCAACCACGACTACTCCAAGAAGTACCAGGAGTCCACGCTGAAGATCGAGGGTCTCGAGGGCGCCATCCGCATCAAGCTCGGCCTCATGTACAACTACCCAGAGGGCGAGCCGGACAAGGTCGAGTACATCACCTACGACGATCCCACGTGGAAGGAACTGCCCGTGCGCGGCTCCTGGTTCAACGAGGCGTTCATCGGCACCATGGGCGGCCTCATGAAGAAGCTCGACGACCCCGACTACAAGTACATGAACAGCGTGGAGGACGCTTACCACACCATGTGCGTGGTGGAGGCCGCCTACAAGTCCAGCGCAACCGGTGGTGTCGCCGTCGCCGACTACGCGGTGGAAGAGTAACGACCCACGGCGCTTGAATGAGCGTCTGCCGCAGATTCGGGATGACATTGGCCTCGACGGCCGGCCATCGTGAATCTGACAATTAAAAACTGTGGGTGGGGAACCCGGGGCGAGTTGGTGACAGAAGACGCCAACCGCTTAAAGAATCCGGCATCACTGCAGGGCTTCTCACCCACACCCACTTTCGTACGTATTTCTATGCGTACCAATCAACAGCGATCGGTACCAAGCGGTATCCGATCCGTAATAATCCGTAGAAAAGAGTGCACATGGCTATCACCGATGACGATGGATCCGGTATCAATATCGTCGACACGCATGTTCACGTATGGGATCTCGACCACGAGCGGCTTCCCTGGCTCGACGACGAGGGGCCGATCCTCAAGAGAAATTGGCTTCCCCGCGATTACAAGGCCGAGCTGCGGCCCGAGAACGGGTACACGCTGGAGCAGGCGGTGTACATCGAGGTGGATCGCGCTCATGAGGAACGCCCCGAGGAGAATCGCAAGGCCATCACGCTCGTGGACAGCATGGACACCGTGTTCGGCGGAGCCTGCATCTCGGGCACGCTCACCTCGCCCGACTTTCCGAGCTACATCAACGAATGGGACGAGTGGCCGCAGATCAAGGGCGTGCGCCAGGTGCTGCACGTCCCGAGCTCCCCTCCGCACGCCTGCCTCACCGAGACCTTCATGAACAACGTGCGCCTGCTGGGGCAGAAGGGACTTGTGTACGAGGCCTGCCTGCGCTGCGAGGAAATGGGTGACCTGGTGACGGTGGCGAAGGAATGCCCCGGAACCACCATCGTGCTCGATCACATGGGCATCGTGGACGCCGACATCGTAGGACTCGCGCATCCCAAGGCCGAAGAGCTCACCTACCGTGACGCGTGGCGCCACAACATGCGAGAACTGGCTGCGCTGCCCAACGTGGTGTGCAAGGTGTCGGGGCTCAACCCGCAGAAGGAATGGAGTACGGAGTCGTTGGCGCGCGCCGTGGACGTGGCGCTCGAGGCGTTCGATCCTGACAAGGTGATGTTCGCCAGCAACTTCCCGGTTCTCAACGTCTCGATGAGCCTGGACCAATGGATCACCGAAATGCTCACCATCACCGCCGACGAGGGCATGGATCCCAGCGCCAGAGAGGCCCTGTTCGCCGGCAATGCGCGGCGAGTATACGGATTGAAATAACGGATAACACAACAAATGAAGTGACAACGAAAGAAAGAAGTCCATCATGACAGATCAAAAGAAGCCGCTGCGGTTCGGCAGCGTCTCGCGCACCAACGGAACGGAAGGCTACGAAGCCTACAAGAAGTACCATTCCGCACCCTTCGCGGGCGTCAACGAGATGATCAAGGCATGCAATCTGCAGAATTACTCGATCTACTACTATGACGGCCTGCTCTTCAGCTACTACGAGTACACGGGCGACGACTACGACGCCGACATGGCGAAGATGGCCGCCGACCCCACCACGCAGAAGTGGTGGGCGGCCGTGGTCCCGCAGATGAAGCCATTCGCCGACGACGGCCCGTGGGTCGACATGGAGCAGATTTATCACCTCGACTGATCGGCCCGAACGCAACGGCGCTTCATTCCGGTCCCTCAAAACTTCCGTTCCCGACCAACAATCTCCTTTGCCTCGTGCCGGGAACGGAACCCACCTCACGCGCAGCGTCTCAGCGCCCAGAAGGAATCTCGAAAGGATTTGCAATGACTCAGACTCATCTCAAGGGCATCACGTGGAATCACAGCCGCGGGTATACCTCCATCGTGGGGGTGAGCCAACGCTATTCCGAGCTTCATAGCGATGTTGACATCGAATGGGAGAAGCGCTCGCTCACCGACTTCGAGAGCGCTCCCATCGGGGAACTGGCGTCGCAGTACGACCTGCTCATCATCGACCATCCCTGGGCGGGCTTCGCGGCGCGCCACCATGTGTTACTGCCGTTGCAGGACCTGCTGAGCCACGATTTCCTCGCCGACCAGTGCGCGCATTCCGTGGGGGCGTCTTTTGACAGTTACAACTTCGGTGGCTTCCAAAGTGCACTCGCCATCGACGCGGCGTCTCCGGTCGCGGTGTGGAGGCCGGATTTGCTTGACAGCCATGACGTCCCCGCCTCCTTCGACGAGGTGCTGGAATTGGCGAAGGAAGGCGGCGTCGCGTATGCGGCCACCCCCCAGTACCTCCTCATGGATTTCTACGCGTTCTGCAATACGGCGGGCGGGAACCTGTTCCCCCGGCACGCAGAGACGGGCCTTTCCTCCGGATCCGCTTCGCGCACGCAGCCGCCGGCACCTGCCGAACGGGCGGCGGCATTCTCCGCGACCGGGGGGCCAGGGGCAGCAGATATGCCGGATACGCCGGATACTGTGGTGGATCGTAACGTAGGTGTTCAGGTTTTGGAAGACATGCGGCGGCTTGCGTCCCTGTGCCCCGCCGACATTTTCCGCTGGAACCCGATTCAACTGCACGAGGAGCTCGCCACATCATCGGAGCTGCGATACTGCCCCTTCGTGTACGGATACGTCAATTACTCCCGCAGGGGCTACGCCGCGCACAGGTTGCGAGCGGGCGCGATTCCGAAGTACCAGGGAAAGATGCTGACAGGGGTGCTCGGAGGCACCGGATTAGCGATTTCCGCGGGGACGAAGAGCCCTGAGATTGCAGCGGATTTCGTGCAGTTCGCGCTCTCACGCCGCGTGCAGACGACGCTGTACACGGATTGCGGCGGCCAGCCCGGATACCGCGACGCGTGGGTGGACGCCGTCAACAACGCAGCGACACTTGATTTCTTCGACGGCACGCTTACGACCCTCGACAACACCTGGATGCGACCGCGCTACAGCGGGTACCTCTACTTCCAGGATCGCGCGGGCGTTCCCATCCGCGATTATGTGCGCGACGGCGGTGATCCCGAGCAGGTTCTCGACGCTCTCGATGCCCTGTATCGTGAGTCCAAGGAGTTCGGTGCACGCGATGGAGCGGGCACATCGTCACAACAGGCGAAATGAGGCGATGACCATGGCATTCCCAGATGGACTACACTCCGGAGCGCAGTCCGAAACGGAGACCGGTGCTCCGCATGGCGCGCGCGGCAATCAAGACAATGACAATACGGATTCTGGTCCGCTTGCGGGCCTCGTCGTTCTGGATTTCTGCCAGTATCTGGCGGGCCCCTCTGCGACGCTGCGCCTGGCGGATCTGGGAGCCAGAGTCATCAAGGTGGAACGGCCGGGATCTGGAGACGGCTCCCGCAGGCTTGCGTTACAGGGGCTCGTCTCCGACGGTGACGCTGTCAACTTCCACACCATCAACCGCAACAAAGAGAGCATTGAACTCAACACCAAGGATCCAGAAGGCTTGCGCCGCGCCCAAAAACTCATCGCTCAGGCCGACGTGCTCGTCGAGAGCTTCCGCCCCGGCGTGATGGACCGCATGGGACTGGGATACGAGGCAGTCCACGAACTGAATCCACGACTGGTGTACGCCAGCATCACGGGTTACGGAACAGTGGGACCCTGGGTTGGCAAACCGGGCCAGGACCTGCTGGTGCAATCCCTATCAGGACTCACGTGGCTCAACGGCGACGCCGACCAGCCGCCCATGCCGTTCGCGCTGTCCCTGGCGGACTCATACACAGGTGTCCACGCAGTAGAAGGCATTCTCGCGGCACTTGGCCGCAGACAGAACAGCGGCCTCGGAGCGCATGTCGAGGTGAGTCTGCTCAGCTCCATTCTCGACTTGCAGTTCGAGGTCATCAGCACCTATCTCAACGACGGTCACAAGCCACCCCAACGCGCCGCCTTCCGCAACGCGCACCCCTACCTTGCCGCACCGTACGGAATCTACGACACCGCCGACGGCTCCATCGCGCTCGCCATGGGGTCGGTATCGAAACTCGGTAAGCTCATCGGCTCACCGGCGGTGGCAGCGAGAACCGACGAATCCGCCTGGTTCAGCGACCGAGACCTCATCAAGCGTGATATCGCAGTCGTCTTGGCAACGGGCACTACGGCGCACTGGCTGGGAATCCTCGAGCCCGCGGGAGTTTGGTGCTCTGACGTGTACACGTGGGAGCAGCTTGTGGGGTCGGAGGCGTTCAAGGCCCTCGATTTCATTCAAGACGTGGCACGAGATGGCGGCCAGAATCACCTGTACACCACGCGATGCCCCATTTCATTCTTGGGAAGCGCTGCTTCCCGGTCGGTTTCTCGGCCTGCCCCGCGCCTCGGCGAGCAGACCGAGAAAATCACTCAAGAATTTGGGTTGGAGCAGGGGACGGAGGAAGGCTCTACTGTTGTCCACAAATCAGAGCCACGCCCGACTCCTGGCTCCGGCCCAATATTATCGACGGGTGGAGGGGTGCCGTCCCGTCCTCTCGCCGGCCTCAAGGTCCTCGACTTTGGTCAATTCCTCTCCGCGCCTTCGGCGGCTCTGCGCCTTGCAGATATGGGTGCCGACGTCCTCAAAATCGAGCGGCCGGGTACCGGCGACATCTGCCGGCACATGTACATCTCCGACTGCGTGATCGACGGCGACAGCTCGCTGTTCCATGCCATCAACCGCAACAAGAAATCTTTGGCACTGGACCTCAAGGCCCCGGAGTCGCAAAAAATTGTGGCAGCGCTGGTGAAGGAAGCGGACATTGCGCTCGTCAACTTCCGCCCCGGCGTTGCCGCCCACCTTGGCGTGAGCTACGACCAGCTCAAGGCCCTCAATCCCGCGCTCGTCTACGGCGAGATCACGGGATGGGGATACAAGGGCCCTTGGAGAGATAAGCCGGGGCAGGACCTTTTGGTGCAGGCGCTCTCGGGTGCGTGCTGGCTCAACGGCAATGCCGACCAGCCTCCCACGCCCTTCGGCCTGTCCATAGCAGATCTTTTCGCCGGGCAGGATCTCGTGCAGGGAGTCCTCGCCGGCGTCCTGCAAGTGCGGCGAGGCGGAGCGGGCTCCCACGTCCACGTGAGCCTGCTCGAAGCAATACTCGACGCGCAGTTCGAGGTGTTCACCACCTATCTCAACGGCGGTGGCCTGCCGCAGCGCAGCGCCGTCAACAACGCAAACGCCTACATCGACGCCCCGTACGGAATCTACGAAACGGCGGACGGATATCTGGCGCTCGCCATGATCCCGATTCCTCGCCTCGGGGAGCTGCTGGGGTGCGAGGCGCTGCAGGAATACACGAATCCCGAGAGCTGGCACACGCAGCGCGATGAGATCAAGCGCATTCTCGCCTGCTGGCTCGTGAAGGAGACCACGGCGCACTGGTTGGAGATTCTCGAACCCGCGGACGTGTGGTGCGCGGACGTGTACACGTGGGATCGGCTCATGCACTCGGAGGCGTTCGCAGCGTTGGAGATGACGCAGACGGTGGAGAGGGCGGACGGCACGAAGGTGGCGGCCATGAGGTGTCCGATCCGATTTGACGGCGTGCGCGCGGACGGCGGCGACAATGGCCCTGGCGCACAGGGAAGTGACAGCGGTGGTACGGCGGCTGGTGTGGGTCGCGCAGCACCCACGGTGGGGCAGGACACGGAGGAGGTGCTTGCCCGCCTGGGCTTCGCCGCAGATTCTGTACGACATTCAACGAAAGGGTGATTGATATGGAAACGAAAGCTTGCTATTTCGAGGATTACACGCTGGGAGACGTCCGAGTGACGGGCGGGCGCACCATCACGGAGGCTGACTTCGTGATCCATGCCGGGCAGACCGGCGACTTCTTCCCCCATCACATGGACGCCGAATTCGCCAAGACGACGGAGTTCGGCAAGCGCATTGCCCACGGAACGCTGACGTTCAGCGTGGGCGTGGGGCTCACGGCGTCGTTCGTGAACCCGGTGGCGTTCTCCTACGGATACGATCATTTGCGCTTCGTGAAGCCTGTGTTCATTGGCGACACCATTCATACGGAGGTGACGATTCACGACAAGCGTGACACCAAGCATCCCGACAAGGGCATGGTGGTGGAGCGGCTCGCCATCAAGAATCAGAACGATGAGGTGGTGATGGTGGCCGACCATCTGCTGATGTGCCAGAAGCGAGAAGCAGAGGCCGTGACGGAGGCCGCTTCCGTGCTGGACGGAGAATGAGGATTAAGGGTTCGCGTTCGTTTGCGATGGCGGGCCAACACCTGCGGCAGGTTGTCTGCCAGTAGGTAATGATTTTTATGCCTGTGCGAAGCATCATGAAAATGAGCTCCCGGTTTCGCACAGGCATTTTTATGCCGGTCTTCACGATGGAAGTCATGAAGTACAGAATCTCAACACGGCCTGTCCTCGGCTCGGCGACGACTCAACGCCGTGTTGCTTTATCTTCCGGAGGGATGTACCTTGGCACTCATCGGGGGTTGCAATCGCAAGGTTTCCGACTCCCGCACAGCGCCAATGGAGGTGTTGCGAATCACGGTAACAACAAACGCAACTGGAGTAACAAACGCAGCTGCGACAACGAATGCAACAAGGGAGTTGCCATGGGAAATGAGTTGAATCAGTTCAACGAGTTCTGGAACAAAATTGTCGACGAAGTGAGCAAAAACGACGCTACCAAGGGCACGGTGGGCCGCGCGCACCCCGTGATGTTCGGCAAATGGGAGGTATGGCTGAGCAACGGCGGCGAAAAACTGCATTACCGTACCGTCGATGAAGCACTCGAGAACGAACATGAGGTGGACAAGGACCAGTTCATGGTGCAGTTCATTTCGGAACTGCATCACAAGGACGATCCCAATCAATGGCTGGGACTCTACCGCCAATTCCACGACCAGCTCGAGTAAGTGCACCCAACTTCCATCCCACGCCCCTATGAATCCTCGGGCGTGGGTATCGTGTGAGTGATGAGAGCGATAACGATGCACAGCGCGTTGCCCCCGATGCAACAGCGCGCGCATGGGACCAGGAGGCGAGTGCTGACCGCAGTGACGGCAGCGCTCGCCGCCGTGTGTCTGACGGCGCCGCTCGCAGGTTGCGGAGTGGGCATCGACAGCTCTGGGATTCATTTCAACACAGCGTCTTCCGATCATGCCGCTCACCCCGACAAGGCCCCTGAACTTGAGGGCTCGTGGCAGATGCGCTCGTACAAAATGAAAGACAGCTTCGGGCAGAAGATCACGATTGACCCGAATTCGAATTCCACTCTGACGTTTGCGGATGGCGTGCTCACCAATAATCAGATGCGCACGCACAGCTGGGATATGAAAAAGGTGAACTATTCGGTCTCGAAGGAGCCTGATGCCAACGGTTATTACACCATCACCTTCTCGCCCAACGGACAGAAAAAGCCCAGCAAACCGGCAATTTATATGTATGAAATAGTGCATGTGACCGTTGAAAAGCAAAAGGGACTGCGCTTCAGGCCGGTTTTGGACGAGGCGGTGACAGCGGGTGCTGACGGGCAGAGCATGCAGCAGCTGGTCAACAACGGTGCCAAGCAAGACGGTGACTATTACGTGTACGACTATTACGCCGCCTGCCCTTGGTTCCAAGGTTTCGAGGAACATATTCCGTCGGCGTGCGCCATTAATCCCAAGACGTCCGAGATCTCGGAGACGGGGAATTCCACGATTTATCCGGCCAGCGCGAAACTGCCGGAAGCCAAATAATCGTGGCTGTGTGGCACCGCCGGGTGACATTGAATAACACTATAGGAATCAAGTAGAGGGGACCGCTATGCCTTTGATTGCAATACTCCTGGACGCCATCGCGCTCGGCGGCTATTTCGTGCAGGATGGCAACCGCACACATTCGATATTCGTGGCCGGATTCGTGGTGGAAGTCGTCATAACCGTGCTGCTGCTCGTTATGACGTTTGCCTGCCGCGGCCCGCATCGTCAACAGCATGACTACAACCTCAAAGGATGGCGGTACATGACATTGCGCTACGCCATCATCATCTTCTCGCTCGTCGTCAATGCGGTATTGCTCTTCCTGTATTTCCTCAATCTCAAGAACGGTGGGAGCGCGGTGCTATTTAGGTGATGGCGAGGCGCAGACTGAAGCTGAAAATTATGAGAGTGGGTATTCCCGTCTGCTGCCGCTTGAATATTATTCTCTTTGAAGTTCGATTCAGGGTAGTACCTGGTCTTATTCACATCACTGATGAACATAATTTCTTGGGTGCTGCATATTAGCTTTTGGTGCTGCAGTATGTGAGTAGAAAGCTCTGGGAATCGCATTATTGCGATGGAATGAGGTGCTTATTTTCTCAGGTTGCGAGAATGATGCAGCACCAAAGCTTTTAATGCAGCACCGAGCGAGAATGCGAGGTATCGTGACCCACGAATGGCGGTCCGTTGGGAAAGAAAAGCCTTTCAAGGGCATCGAAGCATCGAGATAACCCGGTGCTCGATATACCTGATTTGCCTATAAAGGACGACGGTTCAAAACCGGAGGTTGCCGCCACCTCCACGCTGGGCGAACTGCCGAGCCACCGTCCTGTAGTAGCCTGAAAGCATGTATTTGTATTTCCTCTGACAGATGGAATGGCCCCGCGCACGCGCGTATCGCCAATCGTGGGGCTTGCCTGCCCAAATTCATCTGTTTACTTCAAAAGGAATCAAATGCGTACCCACATATCTCTTCCTGCGCGCCAGCACGCGCAAATTACAGTTTCCGACGTCTGCGTCACCAGAGGCGCAACCCCTGTTCTCCGCCACGTCGATCTCACGGTGACGCCCGCTTCGCGTACTGCGATCGTAGGGGAAAACGGCCGTGGAAAATCCACGCTGCTCCACGTCATGGCGGGCAGTCTTCCCCCAACTAGCGGCACCGTACGGAGGGTCGGCGCTCTCGCCATCGCAGAGCAGGAGATGGGCATCAGCACGGAACGGCGCACAGTCGGAGACGTTCTCGCGGAAGCTTTGGCCGCACCGCTCGCCGCACTGAAACGTCTCGACGTTGCCGCTGCAAAGCTCGGCGACGGCTCGGCGACGGATACGAATTCAGCAGCTGATCAATCGCTATCAGACGCCTCCGCCGAATACGTCGCAGCTCTCGGAGCCGTTGAGGTGCTTGACGCGTGGGATGTGGAACGTCGCCTTCAGATTGCCGTGGAAGCGCTCGGAGCGGTGACCGATAAATCCCGGCTACTGTCAGAACTCTCCGTGGGGCAGCGCTACCGTGTGCGCCTTGCATGTGTCCTTGCGTCGAGCGCCTACTTCCTTCTCCTGGATGAGCCCACCAACCACCTCGATGTCGCAGGTCTGAAATTCATGACCGACCGGCTCCGATCGTGGCACGGCGGTGTAGTGGTGGTGAGTCATGATCGCGCATTTCTCGCAGACTTTGCCCAGACCATTGTTGACGTGGACCCCAGTAAAGATGGCCGACCTCGCGTGTATGGCGGCGGCTTTGAAGGCTATCGCACAGCACGCCTCGCAGAACGCCAGAGATGGGAAGAAGGATATGAGCGGCAACAAAGCGACCACGAGCGTTTGGCGGAAGATCTCTCCGCAGCACAGAACCGTCTCGTAACGGGGTGGCGCCCCGAAAAGGGCACGCCCAAGCACGGCCGTGCCACGAGAGCGGGAGGCTTAGTGAGAAGCGTCCGCAGACGAGAGGAAGCGCTCGCGGCTCACGCGGTCTCCCTGCCGCAGCCACCGCAGATATTGCGCTTCCCCGAGTTGCCCGAGAGTGTGGACTCGCCCGTGGTCGACGTCAGCAAAGTGAGCGTGGCAGGTCGACTGCGTGGGCCCATATCGTTTTCGGTGCCTCGGCGCGGCCGTATGGTGCTGACCGGTCCCAATGGTGCGGGCAAGTCAACGCTGTTGTCGGTCATTAGCGGTGACGTGGTGCCAGACACGGGAACTGTGTCAGTGAGACAAGGCACGCGCGTAGGTTTCCTACGGCAAGAGTCGGCGCTGCCGGAGGGGAAGCGGGCAGCGGAGGTGTATGAAGCGCGGCGTGAGGCAAGCATTCTAGCGGGTGTGGGGGCTTCCGGAGAGGCGGTCAGCATTCGCGATCTCGGACTCTTGTGCCCTGCAGAGATGAATAAGCGGGTGGAGGAGCTGTCGACGGGCCAGCGTCGCCGACTCGATCTTGCACTTGTTCTCGCTGGCTGGCCGCATATTTTGCTGCTGGACGAGCCGACGAATCATCTTTCGATCGCGCTTGTCGACAAGCTCACGGAAGCGTTGATGGGGACGCCAGCCTGTGTGATAGTTGCGACGCACGATCGGCAGCTGCTTGCAGACACAGCGGATTGGGAGCGCGTGACGCTGTGAGGTGAGGGAGTGCGTAAAACCGCATGAAAAAGGGCTCCCGAGGAATCCTTGGAAGCCCTATCTGTGGAGCTAGGGGGAGTCGAACCCCCGACCTTCTCGATGCGAACGAGACGCGCTACCAACTGCGCTATAGCCCCAAACAACTCTTAACAACGTCAGCCACCTTATCGCAAACCCTACCCAAGCGCAACGAGGTACGCAGCAGATGGCTGGCTTGAGGTTCGTGGAGCTAGGGGGAGTCGAACCTCTGAGTCTCACTGAGGATTTTGAAGAGCCGGCGTCAGCCAATTACTTCACTGACGCGGAGTGCCTGTGTACTGAAATGAGTCGCAGACTCGGTGAGAAAAATACCCCCAGCTACGCGTCGTACGCGTCATGATTCATGCCCATGCCATCGTTGCGGCGGCGAGGAGTGCTGTCGTCTACGGAGTGCGCGTTGGGGTCTGCGTCGCCACCATCTCGATCCATCGCTCCCTGCACTAGCAGGGAGTCGGTGAAGTTGAGGCTCTTCGTGGTGAGCGGCACCTCATGCTCGGAGGCGAAGGTTTTGCCGGCGGCGACGCCCACAACGTCGTTGTCCGCTAGGCCATTGCGCTTCTTGCGGCCTTTTTTGGCGACGTTTCCTTTGCCAAATTTCATACGCAGCAGGCCGATGATCGTGGGAGCGAGGGACACCAGCAGAATCAGAACGATTACGAGCTCGAAGTGATCCTGTACTGCCGGAATTCCACCAAAGAAGTAGCCAAGGAAGGTAAACAGAGACGACCAGACGAGGCCGCCCAGAACGCTGAATGGTGCGAAACGACGCCACTGCATGCCGGAAATTCCGGAGATGAATGGCATGAACGTACGGATGAAGGGGAAGAAACGGCCGAGGAACACGGCGAGCGGGCCCCACTTGTCGATCATTTTTTCGGTCTTGTTGAGACGCTCCGGAGTGAGCGCCTTGACCTTGCCGGACGCGATGATGCGCTTGCCGAAGAAGTGGCCGATGAAGTAGTTGCACTCGTCGCCCAGAATTGGTGCCGCCCACACAATCGGCAGCAAGATGGCGAGGGTGAGGCCGCTGGAGGGGTCGTGCGCAAAGACGCCCGCCGCGAACAGGAGTGAATCTCCGGGAAGGAACGGCATGAACACCACGCCGGTCTCAATGAAAACGATCAGGAAGATGAATGCGTAGGTTGGCGCCAGGCCCATCGAAATCCAGCCGGCGATAGCAGCGCGCGGGTCCTTCAGCAACCCGATGAGGTACGAAATGAAATTCATGGTCTTCCCGTCGGTTCGGGGCCCGCAGAATCGGACGTTTTGCGCCTGAATCTCGCATCGGCTAACCGATGCGTTGCTGAACCCAAATCTTGTGTGAACGCCTTGAATGTAGCATTTGCGAGGCGGGATTGTCCCTTGACGTCGCCGAACGCCCATGAACATGCACAAAGTCTTAAGAATCTGTGGAGGTGGGAGGAGGCCTAAGAGTTCTCCTTCTCTTATTCTGCTGCTTCCTCGAAGGCTACGGCACATAAAGTGGTGAGCGCTTCCGTGAGCTCTGCATCACTTATGGTCAATGGTGGCAGTAGCCGAATGACGTTTCCATAAATACCGCACGACAGAATGATGAGTCCCGCCTGTGGTGCGCGTGCCATGATGCGCTTCACGAGGTCGCCATTGGGCTCGAGGGTTCCGGGGCGAACGAACTCAACGCCGATCATAGCGCCGAGACCGCGTACTTCTGCGACGACGGACGAGGCGGCTAGTGGTGCGAGAAGTTCAGTGGCCAATTCTCCGATGTGGGCGGCGCGTGCGGGCAGATTCTTACGCTCCATGATGTCGATAGAGGCCAATGCTGCAGCACAGGAGACCGGATTGCCGGAATAAGTGCCGCCTAGTCCGCCAGCCTGCACGCTATCCATGATTTCAGCGCGACCGGTCACTGCAGAAATGGGCATTCCGCCGCCGAGAGCCTTTGCTGTAGTGATGAGATCGGGAACGATGCCAAAATGTGTGCCCGCGAACCATTCGCCGGTGCGGCAGAATCCGGACTGAATCTCGTCGGAGATGTAGATGATGCCATTCTTGTGTGCCCAGTCGAGCAAACCCTCCAAGAATCCAGGAGCGGGTACGATGAAGCCGCCTTCGCCCTGAACTGGTTCGGCGATAATGGCGGCGATGTCGCTCGGATCAACCTTCAGTGCGATCTCTTCAACAGCTTTACGGGCGGCAGCGGCACCGTCTGCCCCGAATTGATCGCGCAGCGGGTAGGAGAAGGGGACACGATAGATGTCAGGTGCGAATCCGCCGAAGCCTGCTTTGTAAGGATTTGCCTTGGTGGTCATCGACATGGTGAGGTTCGTGCGGCCGTGAAAGGCGTTCTCCATCACAATGACAGCTGATTTTCCGGAGTACTTGCGCGCGATTTTCACTGCGTTCTCGACGGCCTCAGCTCCTGAGTTCAGTAGCAGACTCTTCTTGGGGAAATCACCTGGAGTGTGTTCGGCAAGCTTCTTGCACACCTCTACATAACCCGCGTACGGCGTGGTTGCGAAACACGTATGGAGCAGTTTGGCAGCTTGCTTCTGTACGGCGGTGCTCACCTCGGGCGCGGTGTTGCCGACGGAGGCGACGGCGATACCGGCTGCCAGATCGATGTAACGATTGCCGTCCACGTCTGTGATGGTGGCACCACTGGCGGAGTCAGCAAAAATAGGCTCGTGTTGGCCCACGCCGGGGGAGACGTAGCGGTCGTAGTCCTTCTGGAGTGCGAGTGTGAGCGGTCCTGGGATGGCGGTCACGATCTTTCGGGCGATCTGAGGAACGTCTTCAATTCGCGTGATAACGGGGATAGAGGTGGTTGCGGTAGTTGGCAGTGTGCCTGTGGTTGTCATTTCTGGTCCTTTATTATTTTCTTTAGTTCCTGAGTTTCCTGGTTATTCCTGTGAACTCATTTCCGGTGGATTCCTCCGCAGTCCGTGTGTGAGCACGAGCAGGATGACGATGCCGATGGCGAGCCAACTCAGCCCGAGCGCAATCGCGTTGATATCGAGATGCACAAGTAGGTAGAAGCAGCTCGCTGCACCCAACAACGGCAGCACGATGTTGCGCAATATGCCGCCCGGCATCCTTCCTTTGCGCTCTGTGGCCGGCATTCGCAGGTAGCTCGCGATGACCGACAGATTCACGAGCGTGAACGCGGTGAAAGCGCCGAAGTTCACAAACGAGGTCGACGTCGCAACGTCAAGGAACAAGGCGATGAGACCGATGATTCCGATAATCACGATGTTGATGGCAGGAGTGGCGAAGTGGCGGCTCAGGCGGCCGAACACTCGACGGAGGAGAACTCCGTCGCGACCCATTGCGTAGAGCAGACGCGAGGCACTTGCCTGCGCCGCGATGCCAGAGGTGAACTGCGAAACGCACAGCCCGCCGATGAACAGCGCTGTGAAGAGGTTGCCGCCGATAGTCATGGCAATTTCGAAACCAGCCGAGGATTCATCGGAAAACACGAAGCTTGGATGCACCAATTGCACGAAGTAGGCCGCGGTGACGAACACGATTCCGCCGATGAGCGCTACCAGCATGATGGCACGGGGAATATCGCGCCTGGGATGCTGAGTTTCTTCACTCATTGTCGTCACAGCGTCAAAACCGAGATAGGAGTAAGCGGCGATGGCAGATCCGGCGATGATATTCGTCAGTGAGGAACCCTTACCCAGGAACGGCGTGAGGCTGAAGAGCGAGGACCCTGCGCCCGTGCCGTTCATCACGCTTCGTGCGGAGAGATAGAGGAACGTGGCGAGCACAACCACTTGGAAAAGCATAAGGCCAAATGTCACTTTGTCGGCCACTTGCAAGCCCACAATATTGAGCACCGTGGTGATGGCGATAAATCCGAGAATCCAGGCCCAGCTCGGCACGCCTGGGAACTCCTGTTCCAGGTATGAGGCTCCGATAAGCCAAATCACCATCGGAAGGAAGATGTAGTCGAGAAGCACTGTCCAGCCGGCAAGGAAGCCGAGTTTGGGGCTGATGGCCTTTCCCACGTAGGTGTACGCCGAGCCGGATTCCGGGTGCAGGCTTGCCATGCGCCCGTAGCTGGAGGCGGTGAACAGCATAACTACCAGCGCCAGCAGATACGACATCGCCGTGGCGCCCTTGCTGGCCGTCGCGATGACGCCGAAAGTGCCTAGGACAATCAGCGGTGCCATGTAGGCCACGCCGATCAACACGATGGAGTGCAGTTTCAGTGTGCGCTTGAGGTGCGGTGTGGCAGCTTCGGTCGATGATGCAATCGACGCGGCAGCCGATGAGAGCGTGGCTTCTTTCGGAGCTGGGCGTGCTGCTGATGTGGGGACTACTTGCGTGCTCATGCTGACTTCTTTCCCGTGCTAACTGCGTTCTTGGCGGAAGGTGTGGCAACCGCCGAGTCTTCTGCGTCACCTTTTGCACTGCTTGCTGTGGCGCTTTTTGCGATATGTGAAATCTCTTCCCCATTGGGGCCCAACGCGGCGGGTGGCCATCGGGATGCTCTGATGGAGCCCTCATAGAGGGGCAGAGGAATGGTGGGATCGGAGTCTCGGAATTGATGCCACATACGGTTGAGTCCCAGGGTTCCGTTGTCGCGGATACTCTGTGCATGGCCGAGGTCGATTTCCGCAGAGATGATGCCGGGTTGGTCGTTGTCGAGCTGATCGAGCACCTCACCCTCGGGCCCCACGAGAATCGATTTTCCGTATCCTCGCGGAGCGGGTGCATTGAGACTGGCGATGAATGCCTGATTGACGATGGCGTTGCTGCGAGCGAGCGTGAGTTCGAGTTCGCGATCGGGTGTGGTGGTGCGCACGAGATTAACGATGAGCTCGGCGCCCTTCCACGCCACCTGACGTGTGATTTCTGGGAACCATGCGTCGTAGCAAATGGTGAAGCCGACGCGTCCAACTCCCGGAATAGTGAAAACGGTGAACGTTGTTCCAGGCGTGTAAATCTCGTATGGCCTCCACGGGCAAATCTTGCGATAGCTCGCCACAAGCTTGCCTTGTGGGCTCCAGACGGCGGCAGTGTTATGAATCGCGGTGGGCTTGTCGCGCATCTTTTCGCAGAGCGTGCCAGGAATGAGCCAGATGTTCAGTTCATGCGCCAGTTGTGAGAAACGGGCGGCGTAGGATTGCGGCCCGGAACTGTTCGCGCGGCCCTTCCCGTGCGCCGCTTGAGAGAAGCGACCCCCCGGAGTTCCCTTACGGGGGAGCGTGATGCCCGCGGCGACTTGAGCCTCGCCTGCGATTTTCTCAGGTAAATCGCCCGTCCCGAAGAGATGCATTTCGGGGAACATCACAAGCGTGACGACATCAGGGGAGCTGGGAGTGGGAGCCTCCTCGACGGCTTGGCGCACGCTGGATTCGAAAGTATAAAAGGTGCCGTCTGTCGCGTCGACTGGGAGTTGCGGTGCTTGAACCATGATGAGGCGCAACGGCGATCTCGACGGGTGAACTGGTGGCGGCGAAAGTGGTTCGGTCATGTGCATGCCTTTCAGCGAGAGAATGCTGGGCCTGCCTGCCGTGCAATCTTGTGGATCTCGGGCGGAATCTGTGGCGAAGTACCTTCAGGCTAAAGTGGGTCAATCAGAGTATCTAAGGCCGTTGCGTACAAAATCATGGGATTTAATGGACGTGACGTATATGCGAGGTATATGTGGCGTATGGCCATTTCTTTGCAAGAACTCGTGAAGACGACATCGCTGAAGCTCTCCGTGGAAGTGACGGGAAGCCCCGGGGCCTTTGATGAACCGATTTCCTGGGTGCACTCCACGGAATTGGTGGACCCCACTGCCTATTTGGATGGCGGTGAACTCATTCTCACCACGGGTTTGCAGTTGTCAGCCTTCGAATCTCCAACTGACAGGGAACGGCACTATGTGGAGCGGTTGTCGCGTGTGGGTGTGCGCGGCATTGGCTTCGGTACGGGGTTGCATCACATGAGCATTCCGCATTGGCTGGTGGAGCAGTGCGAAGCGTGGGAGATGCCGCTGCTAGGCGTACCGCTCGATACGCCATTCATTGCCATCGCAAAATTGATTTCGCGCAGTCAATCGGATTCTCATAACGCCACGGTGACGCGACTCTATAATGCGCAACGTCAACTTTTCCGTTCCATCCAGACGCTGGATCCCTTGAGTTCCATCGTCAAAAAACTCGCGGAGCTTGTCGGTGGGTGGGCGGCCTTCATCAATCCCTCGGGCAAGGTGATGGAATCTTCTCATGCCGCGCTACCGCTGGAATTGCGCGGTGTCGATGATGCCATGGGTTTTACCGCGCTCGGCCAAGCGAAATTCTTGTATTCCAGGGGATACGACATCGCGATCTTTCATGTTGCCACGGCGCAGAGGCAGTCATTGGGGTATCTTGTGGCCGGTCGTTTCGGAAAGAAGGGATCACTCAATCATCCGTTGGTGTCGCAGACGGCCGCACTGTTGTCGTTAGCCGTATCTCGTAATGCATCGGCGGAGCGTTCACTGGAGCGTTTACGGGCTGCGATGATGCGGCAGTGTCTGGAGGGCGACGTGAGTTCGGTGCGCGAGTACGCCAGCGACCTGTGGGATGGATTGCCGCCCGAGCCGCTGACCGTGCTACGCATTACGGGCGAACAGGATGCGCTCGAGTCGGCGCAGGAGGTATTCGAGCCGATGCACAGGTCGCTCGCCAAGAACCTCAACGTGGCGGTGAGCGGGGTGGTGGAAGGTGATTTGTGGGCGATTGTGTCTCGGTCGAATCTGGCCGATTGGGTGGATCAAGTGAGCCATGATACGCGCTTGGTAACGGGAATCTCGTCGGGATTCGTGTGGGCGGACGCGCCACGCGCTCGGCATGAGGCATATCAGGCGGCAGCCGAGGCCATTGCATCTGGTGAAGCAGTGGTGCGCTATGGGCAGCGAGCGGGTTCGGCGACGCTCGAAGCGCTCATTGAACCCTCGATGCTGCGAGCTTTCGGAGACCTGCGGCTCGCCCCGATTCGCGATATGACATTCAATGTGTCGATCGGTCCGCATGGTGGGGAGAATTCTGATGCGACGGCGCGGCTCTTGCCAGCAATCGCAGTTTTGCGGGCGTGGCTCACGGTCGGATGCAAGTACGAAGAAGCGGGGCGGGAACTTGGTCTTCACCGGCATACGGTCCGTAAATACATTTCGCAGATTTGTGATCGGCTGAGTGTGGATCCCTCGAATCCCGAGCACATAGCCGAGCTTTGGTACGCGTGCCGGGGCTCGCAGTTCGATCGTTAAGGCGGGGAGAGGGCATTAGCGCGGATGCAAGGCCGTTCGGCATGGCAACGGCACGACGGGGAGGGGCAAGAGCGCTTACTTCCGGCGTTAAGTTTGGCACGGCTGACAG
This sequence comes from Bifidobacteriaceae bacterium, assembly GCA_022651005.1. GTDB lineage: Bacteria > Actinomycetota > Actinomycetes > Actinomycetales > Bifidobacteriaceae > JALCQC01. The sequence goes on along the minus strand of JALCQD010000003.1, from coordinate 107,214 downwards.
CCAGGTGTGCATGCTCCGGTCCTCATTTCACGACTTTTGCGGCAAGGCAACAGACAATGTCATTTTGCTGGGCAGAGATGCGTGATATTTCAATGCTGTAATCAAGCGAGCCGCGGTGTATGAGATTGTGTGCCGCAAAACTCGCATGTTCATGGATGGAGGGGTGAGGACGGCGTATATGGGGGAATATCGATGTCATTTGAAATTCATGTACTCATTTGCATGAAATGCTGATTGTATTTTGAAACGACTAAGTATCGTCCATGTCATTTAGTACATAAGAGAAATGCTGGAAACGCTGAAGAAATGGCGTTATTACTTATTTTGAAATCTCTATTTGAAATCTTTTGAATTTCAATTTATACTGTGATTGATTCGAAAACAGTTGTGCCTGAAATCGGATGCCGCGCAAGGATCGCGTGGCGCCGGAGACGGGCACGAAGAAGAAAACAAAGGAAGATGGACAATGAGGTCTTCACTAGGTGAACAGTCGGCGTCGTCGTGCCCGGAGTGCGCAAAGGGTGCGGTCAACCAAGCCGGTCAAAGAAGCGCCGAGGAATTGATTGCCGATTCCAAGGCATTGCGTGATTACATTGAAAGCTCCTCCTCGCAGATGGTGCGACCGGCCACGAAGGCCCTTCACCACCCCTACGTGGTGCCGAGCACTCCGGATTCCCCCATCTATAGTTCCGATCTGTGGGACTGGGACTCCTGGTGGGCGTCCGTGGCCATGAGCCAGGTCGAAATCGACACCAACAACGACGGCGAGTTCCTGGAAGCCACCGAGGGCTCGATCCTCAACTTCCTCGACAAGACCACGAAGGACGGCATCTCCCCGATGCTGCTCTTCCCCACTGGAGGCGGCTTCGAAGAGATCGATCCCTCGCTCTACGATCCTGACCATCCCTTCGATCAGAACATGCACAAGCCCATCCTTGCCCAGGCGGCCGCGATGCTCATCCAGCAGCACCACGACTCCAGCTGGATCGCCGACAAGATCGACGTTCTCGAGAGCTTCCTCAACAACTATCTGGAGCACCACGTCCACAAGGCAACGGGACTTGCCTACTGGCAGACCGACTTCGCCATCGGCGTCGACAACGATCCGTCCGTGTTCTTCCGTCCCGATAAGTCCACGGCATCGATCTTCCTCAACTCCCTGCTCTATCGCGAACTCCTCGCCTTCGGCTTCATTCTGGAATCGCTCAACAAGGTGGACGACGCCATCGCATGGCGCGAGAAGGCCCGTGCCCTGCGCGACGCCATCAACACCTACTGCTGGGATGAGCGCGACGGCACGTACTACTCCGTCGACCTCAACCTGCGCGAGGTGAGCAGCAAGACCTGGCTGCATCACGGTGCGCCGCGCTCGTGGCCGTGCCTCATCATGCGCATCGACAGCTGGTCGAGCTTCGCCCCCATGTGGGCCGGCATCCCTGACCAGAAGCAGGCCGAGCGCATGCTCGCGCGCCTCGTCAATCCGGACACTTTCAACGCCAAGTACGGCGTGCGCACGCTCTCTCGCCTCGAGAAGCAGTATCAGATTCGCTCCTCCAACAATCCGTCATGCTGGCTGGGACCCATCTGGGGCGTATCGAACTACATGGTGTTCCGTGGCCTGGTGAAGTACGGATTCGAGGACGCGGCCCGCGACATGGCCGAGAAGACCATCCGCCTGTTCGCCAACGACTTCAACGCCACCGGATGCCTGCACGAGTATTACGATCCCGATTCCGGTGAACCCGTCATGACGGCGGGCTTCCAGAACTGGAACTTCCTCGTCGTGAACATGATGGACTACATCGAGGGCCGTCGCGTCCGCTTTGAGTTCTGAGCGTGCGCTGAGCTATCTCGCGTTCAGAGCAGCCTCGCATTCTGAATTTTCCAAAGTTTTTGAGAGTAAGGAAAGATAATGAGTGAAACAACATCGGCGTCGGTGGAGCAGCCGGCCCAAAAGCCGCAGCAGGCGCCGCTTGCGCCCGGCCAGACGAACAAGGTCGGCCGCTACATTGCCGGCTACATCGCGTTCTGGATCTTCACGGCAACGGGCGTCACCATGGTGGCGAACGTCCTCATGCCGCAGTTCGTCAAGAACATCGGTGCCTCCAACCCCGCGGCCGTCATCGGCGTGGCCTCCTCCATCGCCATGATCGTGGCCATGGTGAGCAACGTGGTCTTCGGCGCCATCTCCGACCGCACTCGCACCCGCTTCGGCCGCCGCGCTCCGTGGCTGGTCATCGGCGGCATCGTGTCCATCGTGTCCTTCGCGCTCATGCCCCTGCAGTCCAGCGGCGCTGGCGTTATCGCCATCTACTCGCTGGCACAAGTCGGCATGAACATTATGTACGCGCCGTTCTACGCCGTGCTTTCCGATAACGTCCCCGAGTCCCGCCGCGGCACCGTGTCCATGGCGAACGGCCTGGGCAACTCCATCGGCTGCGGCATCGGCCCCATGCTCGGCTCGCTGTTCATCGGATCCGTTGTTCCCGGCCTTCTCATCGGCGCTTTCCTCGTCGGCTTCGGCGGTGTCGTCGCGGCTTTCGTGTTCCCCAACAAGAACGACGTCGCCGTCATGAATTCCGCATCGCGCCCCGAGCGCACCATCCCGCAGCAGCTGCTCTACACGGTGACGCCTCCGCGCCACTGCCCTGACTTCTGGAAGGCCTTCGTGGGCCGCACGCTCATCATGCTGGCCGTCCAGATGATCAGCTCCTACCTGCTCTACCTCGTCCAGGACTTCCTGCACCTGCCGAACACGCAGGCCGCCGCGCTCATCGGCACCTACTCGCTCATCGTCACCATCACGTCCTTCGTGACGCTGATCGTGGGACCGCTCTCCGATAAACTCGGCCGCCGCAAGCTGCCGACTTACATCGCCGTCATCCTCATCTGCGGCTCCTTCGCCTCCTGGATTCTGGGCGGAACCGGCATCATGAGCGCCACCATCGCCGTCATCATCGCCGCTGTGCTCTACGGCGCTGGCTACGGCACCTTCACCGCCATCGATCAGGCTCTCAACGTCGACGTTCTTCCCAGCAAGGAAGATGCCGGCAAGGACCTCGGCTTCATCAACGTGGGCACCACGGCTGGCATGGCCGCGGGCGCGTTGCTGACCTCCTCGCTGTACTCGCTCTCGGGCGGATACATGATCGTGTTCCCGGTCGCCATCGCCATGGTGATCATCGGAGCCTTCGCGATCTCGCGCATCAAGGTTGTCAAGTGAGCTCAGCCGTCAGGTAATGCCACGGCACCAGCGCGTGAGAGCGCTGACGCCACGTTGCTAGGTGGCATATGAGAAATGCTGTTCGCTGTGGGGTGTGTGCCGCCGTTGCGCGGGTACGCGCCCCACGCGCACAGATATGCAAGCGAAAGGATGCATCGATGAAAAGCAGTGAGCAGGGCGGGGTGGTGGCCGGTTCACGCGCGAGTGGCACCGCGTCAAGCGCTCTGGGCAGATCGCTGACGCTCGGCGCGGGCGCGGGCTCGTTCCTGGGCGCCGCGGCGATCGTAGGATTGTCCTCCACCATTACCGTGTGGCAGTCCACGCTTCCCCTGACCACGCTGGAAGTCGGCATCCTCTCAGGACTCCTGAGCCTTGCAATCGCGGCCGGCAGTCTCCTCGCCAACGTGGCGGGCGGCCTTTTCGGACGCACCAACGTCTATCGCAATCTGCTGTTCATTGCCGCGATCGGATTCGCGGTGAGTGCCGTAGCGCCGAACTTCTGGGTGCTGCTCGTCGGCAATATCGTCACGGGCGTCGCCACGGGCATCGATCTTCCGGTGGCGCTGTCACTGGTGTCGGATCCGCGGTACACCAAGGGCAACAGCGCACGCTTCGTGTCGCTGACCCAGTCGGGATGGCAGCTGGGCATCCTGGTGACCATGATTCTGGCCTTTGCGATCTCATGGTTCGACGGCAACCTCGGCTGCCGGCTCGTTTTCGTGCTGCTCGCGCTGATTTCAGCCGGCACCGCTCTGTACCGGCGGACCCGCGTGGCATTCAGCGCGGACGACCTCGCCGTGGAGAACGCGCGGCGCCGCGGACGTGCTGCTGCAGGTGCTGGCGCAGGTGCGGGGGAGACGTCCTCCAAGCGCAACGGACTGAATTTCAATTTCTGGAAGAGCTTCGGACCACGCGAATACGCCTTCTTCTTCTCCATCCTGGTGTTCTACGTGTTCTGGAACTTCCTGGGCAATACGTGGGGCCAGTTCCAGACCTTCATCTTCGTCAACGCCCATGCGTCACAGTCACTGGCAACTGGAATCGGCATCCTGGTGTGCCTTGTGTCGTTCCTGTCCACCTTCGTGATCTCCGCCACCAGCGGCACGAAGTTCGAGACGCCCGTGTTCTTCATCGGCAGCGCCTTCAGTATGGGATCTCTGCTGGTGCTGGCGTTCACCGGCAGTCAGCTGTGGTGGCTCATCGGGCTCACCTTCGTGCTCAACATCGGCAATGTTCTGGCCGGTGAGGCCACGAGCAAGGTGTGGATTCAGACCCTGTTCCGCGACGCCGATCAGCGCACCTCCGTGCAGGGCTTCATCCTGGCGGTGTCGCGTGTGGGCTGCAGCATCCTCGCCCTCGTAACTCCACAGATGGTGATGCCGGACACCATTCAGAGCTCCATGCTCATCTTCTTCGGCTTCGCGCTGGTGTCGTGCCTCGCAGGCGTCAACGTCCTGCGGCTCAAGAAGAAGTCTTCGGATCAGTTGAAATCCTCGGGGCAATCGGTGCCCTCGGGGCAGTCTTCGGGCAGTAAATAAATACTTGCCGGGCGCCGCTCTCTTCTCTCTTCATGCGGCGGCCAGGCATTCCGGAAAAGAAAGAGGGTAGTGGGACGCGACCTTGTGTGGGACCGCGCCCCACTTTTCTTATTGTTTGTTTCTCGGCTGAGGGCGTGCGTTGGCCGTAAGTGCGTCTGTCGATGCACCGGCAGGTATGCCGACTGCTGCTGTGCCGACTGCTACGGTCAGTGCCGCGTGGAGTCGCGTCGTTCCAAGGTGGGCATGAGCAACTGTGTGCTATGAATATGCCCACTCGCGTTCGTGATTTCGTCCACAAGCTGGTCCATCGCCTTGCGTCCCATGTCGATTCCGGGAGAACTCACCACGGTGAGGGAACGAGGGCTTTGAGTCTCGAGATGATCGCCTTCGGTGCCGATAACCGACACGTCATCGGGAACCCTCACTTTGCCGCCCTCCACGAGCGCGGTGATGATGCCCGTTGCGATGCGGTCCGTTCCCGCGATGATGCCGTCGGGACGCTCCTTCGGATCCATCGCCTCAATGTCCTTGCCGATCTCGTAACCGTCCTGGAAGAGCACGCCGCCCGAGTCGATGATGTCAAGGCTTGCGGGAGCGGCGCCGTTCCCTCCCCGCGTATCCTCGAGAGCCTTTTCAATTCCGCGCTCTCGGTTGCGGATCGGCTGGAAATCTGAAAGGTGCGCCACATACGCGAGCCGCGTGCAGCCGGTGCGGATGAGTTCGCGCGCGGCGATCTCGCCTGCTGCGTCGTCATTCTTGAGTACGGTGCAGTGATCGTCGGCGATGGGCGGGTTGAGATGATCGACCATGACGGCGGGTATGCCGGCGGCTTTCGCAAAGGCGAGATCGTCCTGTGAATCGTCCACGGAGCTGATGAGCAGGCCGCTCACGTTCATTTGGCAGAGCATGTGCACGAGGTCGGATTGACGTTCCTTGTCTTGGAGTGCGTGCACGCCGATGACCTCCATGCCGTTGGCGTCGCACACCTCCTGAATACCCTCGAAGATGGAGGTGAAGAGATAATTCTCGATATCGGCGATGATGTAGCCGATGACAGGCGTGCTCAGCTCATGTTCCACTGTGCGACGCTTTTGGGTGCGCGCGTAACCCAGTTCTTCGATGGCCGTTTGAATTTTCAATTTCAGGCGATCGGAAACGCGGTCGGGATAGTTGAGATAATTTGAGACCGTCCCGATGGAGACGCTTGCCCGCTTGGCAACGTCGCTGATGCCGATACGACGATTTGGCGTGCTTTTAGCGGGCGCCGCGTCTTGCAGATTCTGTTCCTCATGGGATTCCTGACTCATTCTTCCATCATATTCTCTTTGAATTTCAAAGTGAATCGGTGGCGCGGAACAGAACGGCGGGGCAGGCCGCAGTGGCGTGGAGACGGAGCCGCGGGAAGAGGCTTGCAGTGATGTGGGAAGGAGTCGCACAGGAGAGGCGATGCGGGCGGAGAGAAGCCGCAGTGGCGTGGAACGAGGATGGGCAAGGAGAAGGCGGTATGGAAGCGGGCTCGGGCACACAGTAAATGAGTGCAGTCGTGAGTTTGCGACTTTTGCGGCAAGTATTCCGAAAGCGGGCGTGTGCGAACGGGACGGAGATAGGAATATGGCCAATCCTGCTGCGTTCGCGGAGTCTATTTCCGACAAGATGCCGCAAAAGTCGCACACTCGTGTCCTCACCTCTGTTATCCGCGTCAGTTTTGCGCTTGAATGGGCTTATGGCTACCACAATGAAGCGCTTTGAAAGTCGCAAGCTCTACTACGGATTCCCCGTTTACGTGCTCACCTACCGTGATCCCTCTGCGAGCGGCGGCTGGAGCATGTCAACGGGCAGCTCCTCGTATTCTCTCGGATGGACCGCCACCTTCGGCGCCTGGGGTAAAACAAATGGCGCCCATTGCATCAAAGAGGCGGGAGAGTGCACTCTCAGCGTGGTGCCGCGCGAGCTCATGCCCGTTGCCGAAAGGCTTGGCAGCACTCGCGGCGACACTATTCACAACAAAATCGAGCAGTGCGGTGCACGGATCGCGCAGTTGCCGTCGCTGCCCTCGACACCAGATGTTCCTGGCCTGAAGTATCTCGACGGCGCCTCCGTGGTGCTCGATCTCTCAATCGAGGCGACCAACGAGTTCGACGGATACGTGAACTTCATAGCCCGCGTGCGCTCGCGCTACGTTGCCGAGAATCTTGTGGACGAGAGCGGTGCGCTCATTCCGGAGAAGTTGACGACAGTAAACTTTGTAGGGGACGTTGCGAAAAACGTCTACCTATTTCCGTCAGACGAGGTGCTGGGACTCGGCGACTTCTTGAAGTAAGCCACGGGCGCGAGGACTGGGAGGTAAGCGGCGCCGCGCGGTTGATGTGTAGGGACGTGTAATGGCGTGGCGCCGCGCGTCAGTAGACGATAGAACGAGGTTCGAAAGGATCATCATGGCACTTGTTGCAGATGAATACACGTGGATTGCCGGTACGATTGCGACGCAGCCGAGCATTGACTCTCCGGAGGATGGGCACCATCTTGTGGTTCGCTTCTCCGTGAAGGTGGACCGTAAAGGCGGCGCAAGCGTCGAGCAGCCCGTCGAGGCGCGCGGAGCCACGGCGAAATATCTGCAGGCGCACAACGTAAAAAAGGGCGACTTCGTGATGGCCGCGGGTATCATCCGTACCGATGACGCCGCAGGTGTCGCAGGTACTGCTACTGCCACTTCTACCTCCGCCGCTGTTTCCGACCCGTACTTGCTGCTGCGCATCGTGAGCACAGACACTTCGGAATCGTTGGGGGAGTAGTGCGGAGTTTCGCTGCTTCTGAGTCGCGCCCGCACGATGCTGGTTCCCTGGACGAGGCCGAAGTCCTCGTCATCGGTGGCACGTCCGGCTTCGGTTATGAGGTGGCCAAGCAGACGCTTGCGCGGGGTGCACACGTCACCATCGTGGGGCGCTCGCAGACTCGTCTGGAAAGTGCGCTCGCTGGCTTGCGCAGTCCGGGGGCTGCTTCGGATCGCACGATTTCCGGCCGTGCGCTCGACGCTACGGCTCCAGGTGCACTCAGGACGCTTTTCGCCGATCTCGACAACGTGGATCATGTGATCTCCACGCTGGGTGGTGCCATGGGTGGCGGTTTTATGGATAATTCTGATGCAGCGATTCTCGGGGCAGTGAACGGTAAGTTCGAGGCGGGGTTATCGGTGGCAAAAGCTGCGGCGGGACATATGCGTGAAGGTGGCAGCATCACGCTGACTGCCGGCTCGGGCGGGCATCCCTACGACGCCTCTGGTGCTGTGGTGGGCAACACAGCAGTCGAGCTTTTGGTGCAGGGGCTCGCGGTTGAGATGGCACCGAAGATACGCGTGAATGCCATCGCGCCCTTCTGGACCCCGACGGGCTTGTGGCGAGATCTTCCTGCAGACGAACTCAAGCGCCAGACCGAGGCCGTGGCATCATCAGTTCCGCTGAAACGTGTGGCGCGGGTGGAAGAAGTTGCGGCTGCGTATCTCTTTGCCATGGAATGTGGGTATTTCACGGGTCAGACGTTGCATATTGACGGGGGAGTCTCTGCGCTCGGGTGAGGTAAGCACGCCCCGCCGCTTTCAAGGTCGAGAGCGGAGAGTTGTGTAGACACTCGTGAAACTAACTTCCCGTACCCCGTCTCGCAGGCTTATCGGTGCACTGCTGCTCAGTGTGGCGGCGAGCATTTGGGGCGGAATGTTCGTGGTGGTCAAGTCCGTGGTGGACGTGGTGCCGCCCGTCCAACTCGTCTGGTTCCGCTATCTCGTGGCCATCGTGGTGCTGGGAGCGTACACGCTTATTCGTCGCATGAAATGGGATTGGAACAAGCATGACGTTCTTCTCATCATTCTCATCGGCATCACGGGCGACGCAGTGTCCATCGTGACTCAGGAAACTGGCACCTGGCTTTCATCGGCGCAGATGGGCTCGGTCATCACCGCCGCGACCCCCACGTTCATGCTCGTGTTCGCATGGTGGATTCTCAAGGAGCGCATCACATTGGGTAATGGCATCTCGATTGCGCTCGCGACCCTCGGCGTCATCCTCATCGTGGGCATCCACGTGGCAGGCCGTAACGCACTTCTCGGCTCGCTGTCTCTTGTGGTGGCGGCCATCACATGGGCGCTGATGTCGGTGCTCATCAAGCTCGTGTCGCCGCGGTTCAATGCCTATCAGATTGCGGTATTGGCCGCCCTCGTGGCCGTCATCTGCCTCACACCATACGTTCTCTCTAAGCCGGATGTATTGACGGGCATCCCGTATTCAGAACCCCGCGTATGGGGATCGTTCCTGTACTTGGGAGCCATCTCGACGTCGACGGCCTTTGTGATGTGGACCATCGGCGTGCAGATGCTTGGCCCGGCGGACTCAGGCCTCTACTTCCTGTTCCAGCCCGTAGTGGGAACGCTGCTCGGCTGGCTCGTGCTCGGCGAGAAAGTCACGTGGGGTTTCGCGGTCGGCACGGCGCTGATCGCCATCAGCATCTGGGTATCGTTGCGATTCGGGAGAGCGGACGAGACGCAGCCTTCTGCGGCGCCGCTTACCGCCGCGAACAGCAAAGGTTCAGTCGTCGATCATCGTGACGATGAGCCGCGCACGTCCCTCAAGTGAACGAAAGGCGTGGTCCGTGCCCTTTGGAAGATAGGCAATGCCTCCCTGCTTGAGCGTCCACGTGTTCGTGCCGCCCGTGAGCTCGATGGAACCCTCGGCCACCTGCACGATGACGCGCTTGCCCGTCTTGTGAATCGGAATGTGCACGCCCTCGCCAAATTGCATGACGCGCATGCCGAAGCCGGGGCGCGAGATCAAGGGAATCGGTACGCGCATACCCGGTGCCACGGTGTTTTCACCCATGTCGGCGAGCCCGGTCAACACGAGTTCAGGGGAATCGTTGGGATCGGCTTCGACGCCCGCGTTGCGTTCCGCGTTCTCGCAGGCAGTATCGTGTGCGTTCTTCTCTTCTCCGGTCTTCCTGAATCCTGCGTTTGCGCTCATGTGTGCTCTCCTTTAACGTTTCGTGCCCTGAAGCCCCAGTATTCCGGGTTCGGCTCTGTTTGATTGTGCCGCGTGCGCGCGCCGCCGCGCAAGAGTGTCGCCAGATGCCGGCGAGAAGCATCACTTTCGTACTTTTGCGGCAAAGGATGCGATGAGTCCTTTCTCGGACCTTCGTAATCCTTGATCTTGCGTAGTCGCTGGTAAGGAAAGAGGGAGCATTGGCATGAGATTGCCGCAAAAGTCGTAAAGTGACGCGTGCACCACCGCGGCAGTCGCGTCTAAGGGCACTTCCGCTACAGTTGAAGTGGCCATGCGCGACCGGCATATGAAAAGGCGCGCTTGAATATAAGATGCACGAACTCAATGATGAGGAGCAACCATGAAGGCGATTTACGCGTCAGGAATCAATTACGACGACCCGTTGTCTGTTTTGTCTGTCGGGGAGCTTCCCGATGTGCCTGTGCGCCCCAATTGGGCCTCCATCGATGTGCGCGCGGTTACCGTGAACCATCACGATCTGTGGTCCCTGCAGGGCGTGGGCCTGAGTGAGAAGCAGACCCCCATGATTCTTGGCACCGATGCAGCGGGAATTTTGCGCGAAGACATCGGAACCGGCCGTACTGCGATGCACGCGGGTGACGAAGTGGTCCTCTACACGCTAGTTGGTGGGCATGGCGGTGATTCCGCCGGAGTGGGCCCCGATGAGAGGCGCACGATTCTCTCCGAAAAGTACTCCGGCACGATGGGTCAGCAGGCCAGCGTTCCCGCCGCGAATGTGTTCCGTAAGCCGGCGAACCTGAGTATGACCGAAGCGGCTGCACTTGGCACTAGCTGGCTCACGGCGTATTCAATGCTGTTTTCGGCTGCGCGAGTCCTTCCTGGGGATTCCGTTTTGGTGCAGGGCGCAGGCGGTGGTGTAGCGACTGCGGCCATTCAGCTTGCGCATGCGGCAGGGCTCGAGGTCTTCGTGACTTCGCGTTCTGAAGAAAAGCGTGATCGTGCGCTCGCTCTCGGTGCCGATGTCGCAGTGGAAGCCGGCGCCAGGCTGCCGAAGAAAGTGGACGCTGTGATCGAGTCGGTGGGATCGGCCACGTGGTCCCATTCCGTGAAGTCGGTGCGTCCGGGTGGCACGATTGCAATCTGCGGTGCTACCTCGGGCGACCAGCCCGGCGCGGAACTAACGCGCATTTTCTTCCAGGACTTGCGCGTCCAGGGCGTCACAATGGGATCGCGTGATGACTTTGCGCGGCTGCTGCACTTCGTTGAGCATTCTGACCTGCATCCCGTGATTGCAGAAAAGTTTACCTGGGATACAAGCGCCGAAGATTCGACCGCTGCCGCTCCCGTCCATGACGCTTTCGCAACCGTCCTGACGGGCGATCAGTTCGGCAAGGTCGTTATCGAGGTCGCATAGGTCCAGCGGCTTCACTGTGCTTTACCCGCATTTATAGAGCTTGGCCTGTGAATGCGGGTAAAGGCGTGGTTAACGACGCGTGCTGTGCAGATATGGCGGGTTTAGCTCAGCCTTCGCAGAAGGCGCGGATGAGCCTGCGGATTGTTTCGGGGATGCGAGCGGGCAGCGTCGCGACGTCGTCGTGGCCAACACTCGCCTTGATGAGATCCATATAGATGGTGGCGTAGATGGCGCGCGCGAGATCTTCCTGCGAAGCGGTTGCCTCACGGGGATGAGTTTTTGTGATTTTGAGAATTTGCAGAATGGCCTGCTCCACGTCCGCGATGCGGGTGGTAACGAGATCCTGATGCGTCTTATCGCCGAAAAGGGCTTCCTTTTCGTAAGCGATGATATTTTCCGGGAAATTCAATCCCTCATCGCTCAATGGCTGGAGAAGGGTGAGGATCGAAGTTACAGGATCTCCAGTGTCGTGTGCGTGCGCAATACCATTCCGGATGCCGCCGAGCATCAGCTCGTTCATGACGGCAACAAGGAGATCTGCTTTAGTGCGGGCGTAGCGGAACAGTGTTCCATTGCCCACATGGGCTTCTTTTGCGATCGAACTCGTGGTAACTGCGGAATATCCCTTCTCTGCAAAAAGACGGGATGCAGTTGCGAGGATACGCTCACGTTTATCGAGCTTATTGCGCTCACGCAGTCCTAAAGGAGCGGGCTTCGCTGCAGTTGCAGCAAGACTTTTCTCTGTCATATGCGCCCCCTGAGGTCTTCGGCTAGCAGCTATATACTAACTCACTCCTTTTGGACTGCACTCAAAAAGGAGTATAGTCCGTTTTAGGAATTCGCTTCAGTTCGATGTAGAGAGATGCAGAGAGACTACGGCGGATGACACAAAAGAATGGCACATGGGCTGATGCTGCAGAACGGGCAATTCTCACGCACGAGCCTTAAGCGATACATCCCATGTGCGTATCCATTCCGAAAGGATGTGGTTGCGATGGCTAACACACGCAAGGCATACATGATCGGCGCGGGCATCGGAAATCTCGCGGCGGCGGTCTATCTCATCAGAGACGGGCATTGGAAGGGCGAACAGATCACCATCATGGGCATGGATGATCATGGGGCCAATGACGGCACCACGAGCGCCGATTTCGCCAAAGAATACGTTAAATCAAACATGGAGAACATGGCGGGCTTCGTCAACCGCGGCGGGCGCATGCTCAACGAGGAAACGTACGAAAACGTGTGGGACGTCTTGCGGACTATTCCCTCGCTGGACCGTCCAGGCAAAACAGTCACCGATGACATCCTCGACTTTGACCACGCTCACCCAACCCATGACGTGGGTCGCCTCATCGACTCGGCCACGGGCATTCGCAACAAGGGTGACGCGGACGACTACAGTCACATGCAGTTCGACAATCGCGATCGCTACTTGCTCACAAAGTTGATGACGATGCCAGAATCGCACGAGCGCACGCTCAACGACGTGAGCATCGAGCAGTGGTTCTCCTCAAGCCCCCATTTCTTTACCACCAACTTCTGGTACATGTGGGAAACCACCTTCGCGTTCAAGCGCAACAACTCCGCCATGGAACTGCGCCGCTACATGAACCGTATGATCCTGGAGTTCAGCCGCATCAACACGCTCGAGGGCGTGACGCGCACGCCTTACAACCAGTACGAGTCCATCATTGTGCCGATGAAGACGTGGCTGGAAAAGCAGGGCGTCCACTTCGTCACCAACCGCAAGATCACCGAGCTGATTTTCAAAGACACCGCACTGCGTGACGAGATCATCGTGAGCGGTCTGCGCTACGAAAACGTGGGGCCGGGCACCGAAGGGAAGGCTCCTGATAGGGGTGTTATCGACGTCGCTGAAGGTGACCTCGTCTTCGATACCAACGGTTCCATCACCGACTCCAGTTCTCTGGGCGATCTTGACAATCCTGCCGAGGAAGACATGAGCGAACCTGCTAGCGCCGCGCTGTGGAAGCAAGCGACGGATCACTTCTACGATCTGGGCAATCCGGATAAGTTCTTTGGTGACCGTAGCCAGAGCGAGTGGACCAGCTTCACTGTGACCACGAATTCTCACTTGCTCATCAGCGAGATTGCCGCCATCACCCAGCAGCAGCCGGGCAATGCGCTCAATACGTTCATCAATTCTCCCGAACTGCTGAGCCTCGTGGTGCATCACCAGCCGCACTACAAGGCGCAAAAGGAGAACGAGGGTGTGTTCTGGGGCTACTCACTCTACCCGCGCGAGAACGGCAGGTTCGTGGACAAGCCGTTCATTGAGATGACGGGCCGTGAGATGCTCGAGGAGACACTCGGGTTCCTGGAGGAGGCCGACCATCGCGTCGACGGCATCGCCTCCAAGCGCGAAGCCATCATGGATTCCATCGTCAACGTGGTGCCCGCGCATATGCCGTATGCCTCTGCGCTGTTCAACCGTCGCGCGGTGGGTGATCGCCCGCTCGTGGTGCCGAAGCACTCGAAGAATCTGGCATTCATCAGTCAGTTTGCCGAGATGCCGTTCGACATGGTGTTCACCGAGCAATTCTCGGTGCGCTGCGCCCAGGTGGCGGTGTATCACTTCCTGGGCATCCCCGACTCCAAGCTCACGCCGATGCATCATTACGAGAAGGATCCGCGCGTTCTGGCGCGCGCCACTCGCACGATGTTCAGGTAGACGATATCGCGGCTTTCTCATGGAAGTGGCCTCTGCTCGGGAATTCCGGCAGGGGCCACTTTTGGTAATGCGCGGAGTGTGAGTAGGGGCGTTCATTCAAGGAGCGCGAAGTAATTCGCCCGCTGCGCCCGCTGCACCCGCGGCACAATGCGCCTGTGCGCGCCACGGGTGCCCCGCGTACGCCCTACTTACTTCTTGCTGAGAACTTCCTCCACGCCGTCCAGATGGTTCGCGTAGCGTGCCATCGCAAACAGATAATCGGACAAACGATTGATGTACTTCAGCCCAACGGCATTCACGCGGTCTGGGCGTTCGTCGTGGAACACCACGCAGGCCCTTTCGGCGCGGCGTGCCAGCGTGCGCGCGTATTGCAGCTGCGCTCCGGTGTGCCCGCCTCCGGGCAGGATGAAGGCGCGAATTGGCGGCAGGGCATTCATCATGCGGTCAATCTCCTTCTCCATGTGTGTCACCTCCACCTCTTCTATGGTGGAGCGGTCGTCGATGCTGATGTCCGCCTGCAGGTAATACAGCTTGTGCTGAACGTGAATGAGATCCGGACGCAATTCAGCGCACGCGGGCGTGAGGTCCGCAATAACGAGACCGAGCCACGACTGCGCCTCGTCGAGAGCGCCCACAGCCAGAATTTGAGGGGCGGACTTGGAGATGAACTTACCATCCATCTGACGGCTGGAACCCTTGTCTCCGCGCTTTGTATAGATCGGCATATTTTCTCCTTGCGGTAGCGGTGGTCCTGTGCGGAAATTTTAAAAGTTTAGAAAGTGAGGCGGCGCGGCGGCCAGCTGAGCAATCGGCTGATCCGAAGAGTCAGGCGCGATGTGCACGTGCTCGCTGGTCTGTTAGGCCACGCAGTTTGAGGGTAACGGAAGAAGACGAAAAAAGGTAGCCGCGCGTCGTGCTTTTCGGCACGCAGCACAACTACCTTTCGGGATTTTCGCGCGGTCAGCGCACAGGGCAGGCGCCGCCGACGCAATCGGTCTGGTCCACCAGCTCGAGGTTGGATTCGTCGCGGTTGCCGTTGATGCGGGCGAAGGCCTTCTGCGGGGTATCGCGAATCATGCCAAGCTTCTCGAGGTACACCTCTTCGCTAATCGGCTCCTTCGGTGCCTGCTTGAAACCGGCGCCGGTGTACGGAAGCATCGACGTGGACTTAATCGAGCCCGCGTATGCACTCAGTACCGCAGGAAGTGACGGCTTCTCGGCTTCCTGGAAGGTGACGGTGCAGGACACGGCGTTATCGGACCAGTAAGTCTGCAGGAACGCCTGAGTCGCCAGCTGCTCCTCGGCGGAGACGTTTCCGGCCGACGCGAAGTCGGAGGCTTCTGCGTGTGCCGCTTTAACGGGGAACTCAACGCACATGGTGTGCGCGGTGTAGACGTCGGGCTCGATCTTGTATCCGCATGCCAGCAGAGCTGGGAGCAACGGATCGTCGTCCTGGAAACGGATGCGCTGGATGAGGTACGGCGCGTAATGGAAGTGCATGCCCTCGGAGACGCCCGCGAGCTTGGCCACGGTGCCCGAAGGCTTCACGGTGGTGTGCTTGACGGAGGTGGCGCATCCGAGTTCCTTGGAATACTCGGCGTCGGCGTCAACCACGTGGTGATACAGGGCGTCGACGGCTTTAACTGCCTGCTCGTCGTATACCGGCGTGCGCTTAGTGGTTCCGTCAGCGGCGGTGGACTCCTCGAATCCGGTGACCACGCGGTGGCCGAAGCGGGAGAGGAACCAGTCCTGGATGCCGCTCATCGAGATGCCGATGCGGCGGTTGCGCTCGATCACGTTGCGGGAGACTTCCCAGTCGTAGGAACCGAAGGTGACGCGCTTGGTGTAGCGGGTGCCTAGGGCGAAGGCCTCTGCGAGGTCCCACTCCTGTTCTTCGGCCACGTTCGGGAAAATCTCGAAGAGGTTGCAGGGCTCGCCGTTTTCCAGCGTGATTTCGCCACAGGGGTTGGTGCCTTCTGCGTACGGATCGGCGTCCTTGTTCTCGCCGTCCACAAGGCGACCGTAGTTCTGAGACAGGCTCAGGTCCACGATGCCGGGTTCGCCATTGGTGCGGATGGCGTCGGCGATGGCCTCGTACTGCTTTGGATCGCCGGATACCGCCACGGAGTTGTTGGAGGCCCAGCGGTGATGATAGAGCTTGTCCTGATCCTGCTTCATGGTGACGAAGCCGTCGTCATCCCAATCGCCCAGGGCGAGCTCCGCGGAACGGCGCACGTTGCCGGCCACCACTGCCTTGCCGACGAGGTTGCCCATGTCGGTGCCGTCCACGGAGGTGAGCTTGCGGCCCTCGGCCTCGTTCAAAATCGCGTTTACGTCGCGCAGCATCTCGATCAGGGGAGCCGCGCCGGATGCGGTGCCGCCGAAACCGTGGATGCGCGTGCCGCGGGCGCGCACTTTGCTCATGTCGAGCACGACGGACTTCTTCTCCTGCGGGAAGTAGCTGAAGTGCGAGTCGATGACGGCCGCCAGCGCGTGGACCCAGCCCTCGCGCGAATCCGGGACTTCGTAGAAGAAGTGATCGTTCGCAACGGCCGCAGCAACCGCGCCGCCGTGCGCGCCCAGCCACTCGTCGCGATCCACGGCGCCGGCCTCGCGGGACTCCTCGGCGGAACCGTTGTCCTTATCCATGATGATGGTGAGCTCTGCCGAGCGGCCTACCGCTGGCAGCTTGTCGATGTTGGAGCGGGTGACGGAGAATCCGACGCCGCCGCCCTTCATGAGCTGATCGAACATGAAGGCGAAGGGCATGGAGACCGCCTCTTGGCGCTGATCCAGGTAGCTCGGAACGATGGCGGAGTCGCCATAAGCCTGCGGGCGGATGGCGACGAACCAACAATTGTTGAGCGAGTCACCGTGGGCGCGCTGATAGTCGGTTCCGGAAACCCACAGGTTTCTTCCCGACGGAGTGGCGGCCAGGCCGTAGATGAGCTTGTAGAGCTTCTGGGCCTCGGTGGTGAGGGACTTCACGAGCTTGGGGTCGGGGAGCGCTTCGCCTACGCCGTAGCCCATGCCCTTGAGGCGTGGATCCAGATTGATGTTGCCCTCGACCACGCGCTTGACGGTCTCCGACCATTCCTCGGTGCGGTTCTGCGCGTCAAGGAAACGCGCATAGGTGCGCTTGTAGGTGACCCATCCGAGCGGACCCCAGTGCGGATTGACGGTGTCAATCGTGTTCTGGATGAAGTCGTTGCTCAGCGTAATGACGTAGTTCGAGCTCATTCTTTCTTCTCCTATTCCTCTGCGCTTGGCGTGCTGTGCTTTCGTGCGGGTGGTCGCTGCGTGGCGTGCTGTGCGGGCGTTTGTGTGAGCGCCCTGGCGTTCAGCCGTCTGCTGCGTCCCATACTCAAGAATCACTAGATATAGTATTACGAAGATTTGATAATACGAGATATAGAGTAAGGGTTGATTTTTTGACCCCGTGTGGTAGAGGATTTTGCTCCCTTTGTGGGGCAAAACGACATGCGTGTATTTTGGCGGATTGGAGCAGGGGAACTCGTCGATTTTCCGATTGTGAAGATTTTTCCTGGCGGCCCATTGTGCGCGTGTTGGGAGTGTCGGAAGGTGTGGTGTGCGCCAGTGTGTCCGATGTCACAATGAGCACGACGAAATGGTGTTCACGATGAATTGTCTGAGCTGCAAGAGCTGCATTCGTCCACAGGGGTTGATTTTTCTTCCGCCTCGAGTGCGTCTATGTTTATGGACTCTCGTTTACAGTGTTTACACTGGAGAAATCAGTTCCTGAAGATACGGCGTGGGGTCAAAACGTTTCGCCCGTTTGCCCTTGCGCGTTCGTGGCGGTGGAAGGGTAATGGCATGGCGGCAGAAGAAGAACGTGGGGGCGCCCGGCGTCGGGGGCCATTGTTCAGCGCCGCCGATTCAGAAGATTCCTCAGTAGGCTTTCCGCCGCGTTCTATTGTCCCCTCGGATGCCGTGATGGCAGATGCCAGGACTGGAGTGGGGGAGAATTCCGCGGCAGGCGACGACGGTGGCGAGGCCGTGTACCACAACGACAACGACGACTATTACGAACGGGATGCGCCGTATACAGAATGGCTCAAGTGGTACCGGCAGATGGAGTATCCGCGGTATCACCATCCAGACGTCACGGTGGACTGTGTCATCTTGACGGCCGATAAGAGTCTTCTGCGAGGCAAGGATCGTTCGCGCGCCGCGGAAAGCCTGAAAATCTTGGTGGTGGACCGCTGGACACATCCCTTCAAGGGCTCCATGGCGCTTCCCGGAACGTTCATGCGTCCCGATGACGCGGATGCTCAGTCCGTAATCCTCCGCATGCTGCGTCAACGCTTCGATTTTGATGTTAACTCCGCTCTTGAAGACGAAACGGGAAAAGCATACGTACCGGGAAACGGGCCGCTGGACTCAGGCAGTATGCATATTCGCCAGCTCCAGACCTTCACCGGCTCGCGACGAGATCCGCGCGGGCAGGTGGTGTCCATCGCGCACCTCGTGTATTTGTCACAGGGGCTCAGCTGCATTCCGGAGACGGACGGCGTCCATTGGGAGCCGCTGCTGGACATGGCGGAACAAGAGATGGCCTTTGACCATCAAAGCATTGTGCTGACGGCCATTTCGCGGCTACGCTCGCAATTCGCGTGGTTGCCGCAGGTTTTTTGGACGCTGCCGACGCCTTTTACGGTTACGGATGCGCTCAAGTTGCGGGCGAGTCTTTTCGACGAAGACTACAAGGCCATTAACCGCAAAAATTTCAAGAGGAAGTATCAGGCGGTGTGGGAAGACGATCACGTCGAAATAAATCCCATCACCAAGATGCCCGTGGACTTCTATCGCTACGAAGGTGCCGTTTTCCAGTAGCAGGCAAGTAATCGATGGAACTGTAGATAATATGCCCATTGCCGACCGTTCTTCGCCACTATGCGATATCTTTTCGACGCCTTCTGCCAATCTGTCCTGCCTCGGGTTATGCTAGAGGCAGTCGAAACCTATCGACAAAGACTGTCGAAATGGCTCTGCGACGAGTGCGGTACATAGATCAATGAGGTTCTAGAGCAGGTGACTGCAAGTAGAACGCGCATAAGAAGGTCGGTCTCCATGGCGGGAATCAAGGATGTGGCGAAGCGCGCTGGCGTCTCCATCAGCACGGTTTCATATGTTCTCTCGGGCAAGCGCTCGGTGAGCAAGGAAACTAAGCAGAAGGTTCTCAGAGCGGCCCGAGACCTGCAGTATTCTCCCAATGCGGGCGCTCGCATGCTTCGCGGTGACCGTACGCACATCATCGCACTGAGTGCGCCAATGTATGAGACTACGGATTACACCAATTATTCGGTTTTCTTCCTCAAGACGGCGCAGCGTGCGCGACTCTATCATTACGACGTGCTGCTGCTCGCTGGAGACGACGAAGAGCAGGATCTCTCGCGCATCGTTGAGTCGGGACTTGTGGATGGCGTCGTCATGCTCGACGTCAACCTGCGTGATTCCCGTGTCGATCTCGCACGCAATACGGCTATTCCTTTCGTATCCATCGGAGACCCGGGCGACACCGACAGCGTCAACGCCGTCGATACCGACTTCGCGCGCATGGGGCGTCAGGCCGTCGACCGGCTGGCGGATGCTGGCCACACCAAGATTCTGTTCGTGGGTGGTAAGAAGCTCGATTATGAGCGTGAGTCCAACTTCCTCGTGCGCTTGCGTGACGGTCTTTTCGCTGAGGCCACGCGTCGGGGAGTCGAGGTCGTCATGACGTATCAGCCCGACGGTGATATGGCGGGCATTCAGCGTGAAATGGAAACGGAATTCACGAAGAACCCTGACATCACGGCGGTTGTGTCGCAAGCAAGCCTTGTACAGCTGGGCAATCTCACCACGGCCCTGATGCGCATGGGGCTTCGGATTCCGGAAGATATCTCCGTGATTTCGGTGGGTGTGGGCGGCGACGCCTCCACCCTGAGCACGCCCGTCGACGCGATGCCTCTCTTGCCGGAACTCGTGTGCCAGCGCGGCGTTGACATCATGATGGACGTTCTCGCCGGCAAGCAGCAGCGCTCGGGAACTCTCGAGCTGACGGCGCCGAAGTACTTTGATCGTGGATCCGTTGCTGCTCCTCGCAAGGGGGACGTGCGCGTTCCCCGGGTGTAGGCAGTCCGCCTGAGCGAAGAGGTTCCGAGAAATCGCCCGGGAAGCGAGGGAAACTTCGTCTTGCCCCGTCTCGTGCCGTATGCTACTATTCAATCGAAACGTTTAGCAGTGTTGCTGAGAATTTCACTCGCCGCAAAACAAACAAGGAATTGCAGTGATTGAGATTTTCTCGTCGAAATGATTCGAAGAGATCGCGAATAATCGCATCATGACGGCGTGAAAGATCGGCAGCATTGCATGAGCAGAGCACACAATAATTGGAGAAGCGATGAAGTTCACTGATGGATTCTGGCTGAACCGCCCGGGCGTCGATGCAATGTACGCCCGCGAGGCTTATGAACTCGAGGTTGGCAAGGGGGGCAATAGTCTCGATGTTCTCGCGACAACCCAACAGATTCGCGATCGCGCCGATACCCTCAACCTGCCTACCTTTGATCTGAAGATCACCAGCCCGGCAGAGGGCGTCATCCGCGTGCAAGCTGCACATTGGGATGGTGCCGAGAAGGATCCCGGATTCCCCCTCACCGAGGATCCTGCTGCAGCATCGGCCGCGCGCGCTGCCATTGCAGAAGATGGCTCCGCAACCCTTACCAGCGGAAAGCTCACCGCGCGCGTCGCAAAAGGCGCACCGTGGGATCTGAGCTTCGAGGACGAAAACGGCAAGGTTCTCACGCAATCCGAGGGCAAGTCACTCGGCCGCTTCCTGCTCAATCAGCTCTCCGCCGTCACAACCGACACCGTTGGCGAATTCGGCGTCTCCGAAACAGGCGCTGCCTACGAGGAGTCTGACACTTTCACCGGAATCCAACTCAAGTTGGCAGTGGGCGAGGACGTCTACGGCTTCGGCGAGCGTTTCGGTGCCTTCGTGAAGAACGGTCAGTCCATCGATATCTGGAATCAAGACGGAGGCACTTCCTCCGGCCAGGCATACAAGAACATCCCGTTCTACTTCACCACTGAGGGCTACGGCGTGCTGGTCAATAACCGCGGCCACGTGAGCTTCGAAGTGGGCTCCGAGAACACTGAAGCTGTGCAGTTCTCGGTGCCTGGAGAATCACTCGACTTCCTCGTCTTCTATGGCCCCACGCCGAAGGAGATCCTCAATCGGTACACGGCAGTTGTGGGTCGCCCGGCGAACGTTCCGGCGTGGTCATACGGCCTGTGGCTCACCACGAGCTTCACCACGAAATACGACGAGAAGACCGTCAACTCCATGATCGACGGCATGTTCGATCGCGATATTCCGCTCGGCGTCTTCCACTACGACTGCTTCTGGATGCGCGAGTTCCGCTGGACCGACTTCGAGTGGGACGAGCGTTTCTTCAAGAATCAGAAGGACACCCTCAAGCGCCTGCACGAAGACAAGAAGCTGCACGTGTGCGCATGGATCAACCCGTACTTGGGCCAGCGCGGCAACTTCTTCAAGGAGGCCAAGGCCAAGGGCTACCTGGTGCTCAAGCCCAGCGGCGAAGTGTGGCAGTCCGATCTGTGGCAGGCGGGCATGGGCCTGGTGGACTTCACCAATCCCGATGCGCGCCAGTGGTACAAGGATCACGTCAAGGCGCTACTCAACATGGGTGTGGATGCCATCAAGACCGATTTCGGTGAGCGCATTCCTACCGACGTGATTTGGCACGACGGCTCCGACCCCATCTCGATGCACAACTGGTACACACAGCTGTACAACAAGACCGTTTTCGAGGCCATCGAAGAGACCTACGGTAAGGGTCAGGCCACGTTGTACGCGCGCTCGGCAACCGTGGGCGGCCAGCAGGAGCCGCTGCATTGGGGCGGAGACTGCGAGTCGACGTTCAACGGCATGGCGCAGACACTGCGTGGAGGCCTTTCTCTGGTGAGTTCCGGCTTCGGCTTCTGGAGCCACGACATCGGTGGCTTCGAGGGCCGTAAGGCGGATCCGGCGCTGTACAAGCGCTGGACGGCCTTTGGTTTGCTGGGCTCGCACTCGCGCTACCACGGTTCCACTGTGTACCGTGTGCCGTGGCTGTTCGACGAAGAGGACGAGAAGAACGGCGTGACTGTGCCCGCTGGTCAGACCGCCGTCGACGTCACGCGCAAGTTCACGCACTTGAAGCTTGATTTGATGCCGTATCTGTATCAGACGGGCCTTCAGCCGCACCTGACGGGTACTCCCGTAATGCGCTCGATGGTGATGGAGTTCCCCGAGGATCCCACCACGCGTACGCTGGATCGCCAGTACATGTTTGGGCCCTCGCTTTTGGTGGCGCCCGTGTTCACGTACTCCGGCGAGGTGAGCTACTACCTTCCTGCTGGCATGTGGACGAACTACTTCACGGGCGAGGTTGTGCGCGGCGGAGTATGGCGCAAGGAGACGCACGGCTTCGACTCGATTCCACTGTGGGTGCGCGATGGCTCCCTGTTGGTCACCAATCCGGGGCACGATTCTGCCGTGTACTCGTATGGAACCGATGCGCTGGTGTCTGTGTTCCTGAATGGTGACGGCGTGAATTCCGCAGCCTTCACCGTGAGCGAGGAGGACGGTTCGTCCGTCACGTTCTCGGCTGAGCGCGCCGCGGACGGTTCTGTGACCGTTGCAAGTTCCGATGGTCGTGAGTTCTCGGCTCGCCTTGGGATTTCCGGCGAGATGGTGACGTCGCAGGGTGGCTCTGTCGCTCTGAAGTAAACGTAGTGAGGTGTAGTAAAGGGCCCCCGCGCTGAAAATTCAGCGCGGGGGCCCTTTGTGATGTAGGCATGTTTGCGCAAACGTTTCGCTATGTGAACGGGCAATGGGGACGATTTCGTGAATGTGAGAACTTTCACATTCCTCAGTGAAATTTGAGCGGGGAGTACATTTATAAGTGCGTTCACGTTCAGTTAAGGAGGACGTTATGTATGATAAACGTACGAATTCCGAGCATTTTGCTTCATAAAGCAACAGAAATAATCAAAACGTTTGCGTGATTCATCTGAGTCTCTTCTGTGAAGATTAATAACGACTGGTTATAAAACCCCGGAACCACGCCATTTTACCGTTCTTGACAGAGGTACTTGCTGTGATAATATGCTATCGAAACGTTTAGTGAGACCGATAAACTTATTGCAGAGACAATGGCTCAGCAATGAACGAGGCGCCTCATCGAAACCCAAGACATCGTGGTCATATCCGATGGCGGGTCACTGGGGTAACGGAAGGAAAGCAATGGACTTTGTGACGGTAGAGGGTGACGAATTCACTTACCGTGGCACTCCTATAACCTTCCGTGGCCTCGGCATCGGCTCCTGGCTCAACATGGAGCACTTCATGGTGGGCATGCCCGGTACGGATCATCAGATCCGTGAGGCCTTCAGCGAAACGTTTAGCGAGAAACAATCGCAGGCATTCTTTGACGATTTCGTCGAATCCTTTGCAAGCGACGATGATTTCGCCTATCTCAAGTCGCTCGGCATCAACTTCATCCGTGTGCCGTTCAACTATCGCCTGTTCATCGACGACGAGAACCCAGAAGTTCTCAAGGAAACGGGCTTCCGCTACTTTGACCGCCTCTTCGCGCTGTGCCGCAAGTATGAGATCTTCTGCATGCCCGATTTGCACGCGGTCCCCGGTGGCCAGAACCCGGACTGGCATTCCGACAACATGACGGGCGTTCCTCAGTTCTGGCATTTCGACGTCTTTCAGAGCCAGATTGTCTCCCTATGGAAGACAATCGCCCGGCACTATGCCAACGAGCCATATCTCATGGGATATGACCTGCTCAACGAGCCGTACCTCATGCCGAGTCGTCCGGGCGCGCTGCAGTCGTTCTACGAAAAGGTCACCGCGGCAATCCGCGAGGTCGATACCAATCACGTGATCCTGCTTGAAGGCGACTTCTTCGCCATGGACTTCTCGGCGATCAAAAGCATCGCGGACAAGAACACGGCCATCACCTTCCACTATTACCCGACGGTATGGCACCCCGAAATGGTGGCGCGCGACTACCCGCGAGAGCAGTGGAAGCGCGATTGCGAGGATGGCTTCGACACCATGATCGCCAAAATGCGTGCTTTCGGCCGCCCGCTGCTCTGCGGCGAGGCCGGTTACGAAATCGCGGGTGACGAGATGAGCCACGTTATTGCCATGACCGAGGACACCCTCGACGTGTTCGAGAAGAATCACGTGTCCTGGACCCTGTGGTCCTACAAGGACGCGCAATTCATGGGACTTGTGTACCCCAAGAGCGAGACGCCGTGGATGGCTTTCGTGGACGAGATCCACGAGCGCTGGAATCACCATCTCGAAATGGACGAAGGCAAGGACATCGTGGCCGCAGTGAGCCACATGTTCCCTGGGACCACGTCTGACACCACAAAATATGAGCTTCAATTCCGTCAGCGTGCGCTGATGTTCGTGCTCCAGAAAGAGCAGATTCTCAAGCCGCAACTCCAGCGATGGGGTTGGGACCGTGTTGAGAAAATGCCCGCTTCCTTCCGCTTCTCCCAGTGCAATGTGCACAAGGAGTACGCGGAGGTGATTTCCGAGTACGCACGTGGCGTGCGTGGTGTGCACAGCAAGACCGCTGCACACGGAAACTGAGGACTTGCACGGGCGTGGGAGAGCGCAAAAAGGTGTGGATCTCTTGAGCCGGCGCGGGTGCATTAAAAATTTGAGTCCACGCTGCCAGCAGCAAAATGCAGCAGAACTCCGAAAGTCGGAATTCTGGGCGGCGTTGTTCAAGGAGGAATAAATTGGGTTCATCTAAGGGGAAGATGGCTCGTCGCATTGCTTCGGTAGTCGCCGGAGTTTCTGCGGTGGTATTCGCGTTGTCTGGATGTGGCGGCACGTCGTCGTCGAGCTCAAGCTCGAGCGACTCCGGCTTGACCACAACCGATCTCAACAATGCGTTGAAGTCGAAGAAGACAGTCAATCTTACAATGTGGGCATGGTCTGAGACTCAGTACAAGCCCGTCATCCAGCAGTTTGAGAAGAAGTACCCGAACATCAAGATCAAGTTCGTTCTCAGCCCTGTGAGCACCGACGAATACACCAAGTTCCAGAACGTTGTGTCTGCGAACAAGGGCATTCCGGACATCATCCAGATGGAATACGATTCGATGCCGCAGTTCGCCGTGAAGGGCGATCTCACCAACTTCAGCTCCGATTCCATCGAGAAGGAAGTCGGCGCTAACTACAACACCGCAGCCTGGACCGCAGCGCACGTCTCCGACGGTCTCTACGGCATTCCTACAGATCAGGGTCCTACGGTTCTCTACTACCGCAACGACATCCTGAAGAAGTACAACCTCAAGACTCCTACCACGTGGAAGGAATTTGAGGAAGAGGGAATCAAGCTGCACAAGGCCGATTCCAGCAAGTACATGGGCTTCGTGGATCTCGCAGATCCTCGTAACCTCACCAACTTCCTTGACTACGCGGACTCCAAGCCGTGGACCGTCAAGGACGTTCAGAACCTTTCCTTCGACATGCAGAACTCCAAGGTCAAGGAAGTCTCGACCTTCATCCAGCGCTGCATCAAGGAAGGCGTTCTTCAGCCGATCTCTTCCGCCGGTTCCGAATTCAACCAGGCTATGAACAAGAGCCGTTACGCCACCTACCTCGACGGTGCATGGCGCGGAGCGCTCCTCAAGTCCATGTACCCGAGCCTTTCGGGCAAGTGGAAGGTTGAGGTTCCTCCGTCCTGGGGTTCCGATTCTGCTCGCTCCTCCACCTCCGGTGGTTCGATGCTGGCGCTCACCAAGAACGTCACCTCGAAGACCAAGCAGGCCGCAGCTGTTGCATTCATGAACTACATCAGCTCCAACAAGACTGCAGTGAACACGCTGGTGACCACCGGCGGTCTGTTCTCCGCGGCGAATGTGTACCAGAACGACGAGAAGCAGGCTGCCATCACCGATAAGTACTTCGGCGGACAGGCTGTGAACAAGGTCTACTTCGACGCTGCAAAGATCGTCAACACCAACTGGTCCGTGCTCCCCTTCAACCAGGAGTTCGTGAACGAGTACAACGACATCGTGGTTCCTACCTACACCTCTGGCGATTCGATCTTCGACGCCGTGGGCAAGTGGGAGACCAAGTTGGTGTCCTATGCAAAGAACCAGGGCTTCACCGTTACGGAAAACAAGTAAGCGGGAAACCTGCGGTTTAGTAGTGAAGCAGTAAATGAATGAGTGGGGTGCCGGTTGCGGTCCGAGCAGAGGTTTCGCCTCTCGCAGAGCCGCCGGCGCCCGTACTCCCTTTTGATTTTTGAAACTTTAGGAATTGAGGCATGTCGTGGCACACAGTGCGACAGTAGACGCCGGGAAGGTGCATCCAGCACGCACCAACCGTCGTAAGAAGGATAGGGGAAGGAAGGAAAAGTGGGAGTGGAGTGGCCTCGCCTTCTCTGCCCCTTACGTTGTGATGTTCCTGTTTGGCACCATTTTGCCGCTCTTGTACGCTCTGTACTTGGGCTTCTTCCAGACCAAGATGATTGGTGGAGAGTCCTTCGCCGGATTCTCTAATTACATTCAGGCTTTTACTGACCCACTGTTCTGGGCCGGCTTCAAGCGAGTGAGCCTCTACGCCGTGATCCAGGCACCGCTGCTGGTGATCCTGGCCCTGTGCGCCGCTCTGATTCTGGACTCCGGACGCATCAAGCACATCGCCGTTCCGCGCATCCTCGTGTTCCTGCCCTACGCAGTTCCGTCCGTGGTGGCGGCACTGATGTGGAGCTACATCTACGGCCAGGACTACGGCCTCGTGGGTCAGGTCTTCAAGCTCTTCGGTGGCAAGTCTCCGGATCTGCTGAGTTCCAAGTTCATCATGTTCGCCATCATGAACATCGTGATTTGGGGCTTCATGGGCTACAACATGCTCATCTATTACTCCTCGCTGCGCACCATTCCTGACGAGCTCTACGAAGCAGCTCGCCTCGACGGCGCAAGCGAATTCCGCATCGCATGGTCCATCAAGATTCCGGCCATCAAGGGTTCTGTTGTGATGACCTTGGTCTTCTGCCTCATCGGTGCCTTCCAGCTGTTCAACGAACCGAATCTGTTGCAGTCCATTGCGCCTGACGCCATTCCTTCGTCGTACACGCCGAATATGTACACCTACACCTTGGCCTTCAAGGGTCAAAACATGAACTATGCGGCCGCTGTGTCGCTGGTCGCGGGCCTCGTGACGATGGTTGTCATCGGCATCGTGAAGTTCATCGGAGACAAGTGGAGTGACAATGACTGATACAACTGCAACGCCGACAAGCGCATCAAACGCCTCTGCCTCTTCAAGAAGCCTGAGTCGTCGCGACAAGCGCAACGCAAAAGCCTCACAGAGGAACTACAAGAACAGGCTGAAGCAGGAAAAGGGTCCGAAGATGACGCGCGGTCAGCACGCCTCTTCATGGGCTCTGCACTTCATCATGTTCGTGATGGCCGCCTACTGCATCATCCCGCTATGCTGGCTGCTGTTCAGCGCCACCAAGTCAAACGGTGGTCTGTACAACTCCTTCGGTTTGTGGTTCGCCAACTCTAAGAACGGCGGATTCCAGCTGTGGCAGAATCTGGTGGGAACCTTCAGCTATTCCGGCGCCATCTATGGCCGCTGGCTGCTCAACACCATCATCTACGCAGTCGTGGTGGGCTTCGGTTCCACGGTGATCGCCGCCTTCGCGGGGTACGCCGTCGCCGTCATGAAGTTCCCGGGCCGCAAGGCTTTGCTGGCGGTCACGTTGGCCTTCATGTCCATTCCGACCACCATCATCACGATTCCTTTGTTCCTCATGTACTCGAAGATCGGCCTGGTCGACACGATGTGGTCGGTGATCCTTCCGCAGCTGTCGTTCCCGTTCGGCCTGTACCTGATGATCATCTACGCACAACAGTCCATCCCGATCTCGCTGGTCGAGGCGGCAAAGCTGGACGGCGCAAATCACTGGACCATCTTCTGGAAGATCGCTCTTCCGCTGTTGTCTCCGGGATTCGTCACCGTGCTGCTGTTCTCGCTGGTGGGCGCGTGGAATAACTACTTCCTGCCATTGATCATGCTCTCCGACCGCTCGAACTACCCGCTGACCGTGGGCCTGAACCTGTGGCTCAAGATGAGCGGTGATCCCTCGGTGGGTGGCGGCCTTCCGGATTCGTACATCATCACCGGTTCGCTGGTGGCGGTTGTTCCGCTGATCATCTCGTTCTTCTTCCTGCAGCGGTACTGGCAGTCCGGCCTCTCGGCTGGCGCAGTGAAGTAGAGCCTCTTTTGCAGAGGTGAGATGCGCGGAAAATCGCGATGAATGCGGAAGTCAGTTACCGAGGTAACTCATCCGCGACTGAGATGGTGCTGTACGGCACGATCCTCTCGCCGATTCCGCATTCATCGCGATTTTCGCATGAAGAGAGTTTTCCGCACACATTTAATGGAATTTGATTTATTGGGGGTTTCATGCAGAACATCACGATGCCGACCGCGGGCGAATCGATTCTTTTCGGCGGCGATTACAATCCCGAGCAATGGCCCCGCGAAACATGGGATGAGGATATGCGTCTCCTCAAGCAGGCGCACGTTACCTCTGTCACGCTCAACGTGTTCTCGTGGGCTCTGCTGCAGCCGGGGACCCCGGATGAAGAGACCTACGACTTCTCGATGCTCGACGACATCGTCGACACGGTCACAAAAGCGGGCCTCACCATCGTGATGGCCACCTCCACAGGTGCGCTTCCTGCCTGGATGACGCTCCGGCACCCCGATATCAATCGCGTGGACTTCCAAGGCCGGCGCCACCGCCACGGCGGCCGTCACAACCCGTGCCCCTCAAGCCCCACTTACCGCGAGTTTGCGCCGAAGCTCGCTGGCCTCATCGCCAAGCGCTACGCCCACCTCGACAACCTTGTGTGCTGGCACATCTCCAATGAGATGAGCGGTTACTGCTACTGCGACAACTGCGCCGCAGCCTTCCGAGTCTGGCTCAAGAACCGCTACGGCTCGGTCGAGGCACTCAACGCGGCGTGGACCACCAACTTCTGGGGTCACACCTATCACTCCTTCAAGGAGATCTTCCCACCGAACGAGCTCGGCGACGCAGTGGACGAGAACCGTTCCCTGCTGCCCGCGCTCACACTGGATTACCGCCGCTTCATGAGCGACGCGGCGCGCGGCATTTACAATCTCGAGGTCTCGGCGGTCCGCGAGAACAGTTCGACGGCCACGCATACGATCCCCGTCACCACCAACTTCATGCTCGACTTCAAGGACTACGACTACTTCACCTGGGCCAAGGATCTCGATGTGGTGGCATGGGACTGCTACCCGAGCTATGACACCGCGCCAAGTCACATCGCCATGTGGCACGATCTCATGCGCGGTCTCAAGGGCGGCCCCTTCATGCTCATGGAACAGACCCCAAGCCGCGCCAATTGGCAGCCCTTCAACTCCATGAAGAAGCCCGGCCAGATGCGCGCCCAGAGTTACCAGGCCATGGCGCACGGTGCAGATACCATTCAGTTCTTCCAAATGCGCCGCTCGCAGGCGGGTTGCGAAAAGTTCCACGGCGCCGTGATCGAGAACGACGGCACCAGCGATACCCGCGTCTTCCGCGAAACGGCGGCACTGGGGGAGGAACTCAAGAAGCTCGGCACCAGCGTTGCGGGAAGCACGGTCCACGCTCGTGTGGCCGTGATCTTTGATTGGCAGTCGTGGTGGGGCATGCTCGGCAGCGTGGGTCCCTCCGTGAGTCTCGATTACCTGACTGAAATTGACCGATACTATTCCGAGCTTTACCGCCGTCACATTCCGGTGGATATGGTGAGCAAGACCTCCGATCTCAGCGGGTACGATGCCGTTTTCGCTCCCTGCTTGTACATGGTGGACGAGCCGACCGCCGCCAATCTGCGTACCTATGTGCGTGGGGGCGGCCGTCTGGTTGTCACCACAATGAGCTCGATTGCCAATGAAAACGACAGGTGTCATTTGGGTGGTGCGCCCTCACCGCTGCGCGATGTTTTCGGGGTGTGGGCGGAGGAAACCGATGCCTTGGCTCCCGGCACCTCCGTGCCGCTGGAGTTTGCAGAGGACGTGGCTGGCTCCGTCGCACCTGCTGGATCGCTTCTGTGCGACATTGTGCGTACGGATACCCCAGCAGAGGCTGGTGATTCTACGCAGTCTACGGCGACGATCCTCGCCACCTACGGCGGTGATGATTATTACGCAGGCGCGCCCGCGGTCACCGTGAATGAATTTGGCAAAGGTCAAGGATTCTACGTTGCCACGATGCCGAACAGCGCGGCACTTGCAACAGTAGTCAGCGCAGTGCTTTCTGGGCTTGATGCGGCAGTCCTCGAGGGCGGCAATGCCGTTGTCGAGTCGGCGAGCGAGGGTCTCGAGGTCTCCACTCGCACAGCAGACGATGGCACGGCGCTCACTTTCGTCATCGACATGGCGGGCAAGGGCGGCGAGGTGCGGCTAAGCGAGCCGCGCACCGATGTGCTGACTGGCCGCACAATCGGTGGCCCGACAGCTTCCGAGTCCCCATTGACTCTGGAAAAGTTTGGAGTCCTGATTCTTCAGTAGTCGGCGTTTGGCAGTGAGCACAATGGAAAGGGAAAGCATGTTCCTCGTTTCGGAAACTGTGAAGTCCACCACCGGTGAGGCCGCGCGCCTCAGCGGTTACGTCATCGAGAACTCGAAGGAAATGCACCCCGACCGCGTGCGTCCCACGGTGCTCATCTGCCCCGGCGGCGGCTACTCCTGGGTAACGGACCGCGAGGCAGAGCCCATCGCAGAGCGCATGATCGGCTTGGGGTACAACGCCTTCGTTCTGCGCTACACCTGCTCGCCGGCACGCTTCCCCGTGGCGCTCGAACAGGCGGCGGCCTCCATGGCCCTCCTGCGCGAACATTCGCGCGAGTGGAACATCGACGTCACCAAGATTGTGATTGCCGGATTCTCCGCTGGAGGTCATGTAGCGGCCAGTCTCGCCACCATGTGGAACAAGGATCGGCTGCGAGCCGCTGGCTTTGACGAACAGCAGATTCGCCCCAACGGCCTCATGCTGGGCTATTCAGTGCTCACCTCCGGAAAGTTCGCCCACCGAGACTCCTTCGACGAGCTCCTGGGCCCCAAGGCCAAGGACCCGGAGGCTCTGCGTGAGGTGTCGCTCGAATTGCAGGTGGATAAAGACACCCCAAAGACCTTCATCTGGCACACCATGACCGACGATCTCGTGCCCGTTGAGAATTCCACTTTGTTCGCACTGGCCTGCAAGAACCACAATGTGCCCGTCGAGGTTCATCTCTATCCCAAGGGCGGCCACGGTCTTGCGCTGGCAACGCCAGAAAGCTCCATTCCTAACGGCTACGGCGACGAGCCCGGCGCCGCGAGCTGGATGCACCTGTTCGAGCTGTGGATGCGCCGCAACTTCCCCATGGAAGACGTGTTGGTAAAGGACTGAAAGGTGAGGTGCGGCCACGCGGTAACGCAGGACATCGTGGCCGCACGGGAACGCGAAGGAGACGGACACTCGTGAACATTGTTGTTTTTGATGTCGGTGGCACTTTCGTCAAGGCGGGACTCTTCTCGGAAGGCGCCCTTGTGGCGCATACTCAGATTCCCACGCCTCGCGATTCCGCAGAGGCCTTCTACGCGGCGCTCGCTGAGCAGGTGCGCTCCTATGACCATGAGCGTGGTGGCTCGGGCGCCCTCGATGGTGTGTCGATCTCCATGCCCGGTTTCATTGACACGACGGCCCAGCGCGCCGTTCTTGCCGGTGCGTTGCCCGCGTTATATGGGAGAAAGATTGGCGAGGAGCTTGCGACCACGATGGGTCGCAAGCTGCCGACGTGGCTTGAGAATGATGCCAATTGCGCCGCGATGGCGGAAAAGCTCAGCGGAGGCGCCCGTGACGCGAGCGATTTTGTGGTACTGACGTTGGGAACCGGCGTCGGTGGTGCTGTATTTATTAACGACCGCATTTTTCGCGGCAGAGACTTTCGCGCGGGAGAATTCGGCATGATGTTCACGGACGTGAGCGTTGGAGACGGGCAGCTGCGCGCTCACGAACTCGCCTCCACTTCCGCTCTCGTCACGGCGTATGCGGAATCCAAGAGTGTCGCCGCAGAGGCGGTCGATGGGCGTCAGATCTTGGAGGACTACGATTCTGACCCTGCGACCCGGAGCGTGGTGGACCGGTGGGCGAGCCACGTTGCTGCCGTGATTTTTAACGTTGCGGCGACGTTGGATCCCCAGCGGATTCTTTTGGGCGGCGGCATCAGCAGGAACGAAAGGCTGGTGCCGATTCTTCAGAAAGCGCTTGCGAGGAACCGGTATTGGAAGGACTTTTCGGCGGATTTGCGACCGTGCACGTATTATAACGAAGCGGGATTGTACGGAGCGTATTACGCCATCATGTCTGAGATATTCAAGAGTGAGGGACGTGGCTGATGCATTACGAAAAGTTGGATTCTTTTCCCAAAGACTTCCTTTGGGGTGCCTCCTCGGCCGCGTATCAGGTTGAGGGTGCCGCCGCCGAGGACGGCAAGGGGCCGTCCATCTGGGATGTGTATGCGCATGAGGGCAACACCATCAACGGCACCACGGGTGACGTGGCGGTGGATCATTACCATCATCTGGACGAAGATCTCGATCTCATGAAGCGTATGGGCCTCAAGGCGTATCGCTTCTCTGTGGCGTGGAGCCGTGTGATCCCCGATGGCGACGGTCAAGTGAACGATGCCGGAGTGGACTTTTACCGTCGCCTCATCGAGGGGCTGCTGGCTCGTGGCATTCAGCCGGTGCCGACTCTGTATCACTGGGATCTTCCCGAGTCACTGCAGAAGCGGTTCGGGGGATGGGAGTCCCGTGCCACGGTTGCCGCCTTCGAAAAATACTGCGGCGTGATGTTTCGTGCCTTTGGCGATCGCGTGAAGTACTGGATCACCATCAACGAACAGAACGTGTTTACGGCAATGGGGTATCGCTGGCAGACGCATCCGCCGAAAATCAACGATGTTGCAACGATGTTCCGCGCTAATCACAACGTCAACCTCGCCAATGCGCGTGCCATCAACTTGTTCCACTCTCTGGACGCGTGCAGAGAGGGTCTCATCGGCCCGAGCTTCGGCTACGGCCCCGTGTACCCGAGAGACTGTGATCCCAAGAATGTGCTTGCCTCCCTCAACGCCGACGACTTCAACAACAGCTGGTGGCTGGACGTCTATACGCGCGGCGAATACCCGTACTTCACCTACAAGGCTCTGCAGCGCATGGGCGTGGCGCCAGTTGTGAGCGCGAGCGACAATGAGCTCCTGCGCTCAGCGCATCCCGACTTTCTGGGAGTGAACTACTACCACGGCGGAACCGTGCAAGAGAACAGGCTGGATCGTCCGCTCGACGATGCCGTGAACGCAACGGGTTCCCAATCGGCAGCAGAGCTAACTGCCGTCGCAGGGGGAGGGGCAAAGGCGTTCTCCGCCATCGATCCCTATCTCATGCAGCCCAAGGAGGATCAGGCGCAGAGCCCGGAAATTCCCATGTTCCAAAACGTGGAGAACCCCTTCGTGAGCAAAACCGATTGGGGCTGGGAAGTCGACGCCACCGGGTTCAGGATTGCGCTGCGCCAGCTTTTCGAGCGATACCGCCTCCCGCTCTTTGTAACGGAAAACGGTTTGGGAGCGCTCGATACCATCAGCGCGACGGACGGTAAGATCCATGATGGCTACCGCATCGACTATCTGCGGGATCATCTGGTGACCATGCAAGAGGCCATCACCGATGGTGTGGACGTCGTTGGCTACTGCGCATGGTCCTTCACCGACCTGCTGAGCTGGCTCAACGGCTACCGCAAGCGTTACGGATTTGTCTATGTGGATCAAAATGACGACGAAACGGGCACTCTCGCACGCACGCCAAAGGACAGCTTCTTCTGGTACCGAGACGTCATCGCGAGCAACGGTGCGTCATTGGATCAGGGAGAGCGCAGATGATTCCCCCCGGCTACCGCACCTTTGAGATCGCCACGGCGAACGACTGCCCACCAGGAAGAGCAGCGTTGTGAGCGCTGTAGACATACCAATATGAACGTGCAAATGGGCCATGCTCTGCAATAGACTGGCAATAGCTTTTTATATCAAGGAGAAACATGAAATACGGTCATTTCGACGATGAGGCGTGCGAGTA
Source organism: Bifidobacteriaceae bacterium (assembly GCA_022651005.1). Classification (GTDB taxonomy): domain Bacteria; phylum Actinomycetota; class Actinomycetes; order Actinomycetales; family Bifidobacteriaceae; genus JALCQC01. Next base: position 73,084 of record JALCQD010000003.1, on the reverse strand, counting down.
CGTCATCGATACTCCGGCAACCCCGCTTCCGTGGATTAACTATCTTGGCAATGAGGACTTCTTCGGTCTGATTTCCAACACAGGTGGCGGTTACGACTTCTACCGCGACGCAAAGCTGCGCCGCATCACCCGCTACCGTTACAACGGCGTTCCCGGAGACAACGGTGCGCGCTCGTACTATCTGTCCACTATCGGAGCGGACGGGAAGCCCACGGCAACCTGGTCGCCAACCTTCCTGCCGGCCCGCGAAGAGCTTGACGAGTACAAGTGCCGCCACGGCATTGGCTATACCGTTTTTGAGGCCGCCAAGAATGGCATCGCCTCAAAGCTGACTGCCTTCGTGCCTCTCCACACCACAGCCGAGGTCAACCGCTTGGAGTTGGAGAACACCACGTCCGAGCCCGTGACGCTTGACGTCACCGGGGCCGTGGAATGGTGCCTGTGGAACGCCGTGGACGACGGCTCCAACTTCCAGCGCAACTTCTCCACCGGGGAGGTGGAGGTGGAGCGCGACGATGCCGCAACGACCGTGTACCACAAGACCGAGTTCAAGGAACGTCGCAACCACTACGCATTCTTCGCCGTCAACCACTCAACAGTGGGCTTCGACACCGACCGCGACACCTTCCTCGGAAAGTTCAACGGCTGGGACACCCCCGACGTCATCAGCACGGCAACTTCCAAGGACTCCGTGGCGCACGGCTGGTCCCCCATTGCCGCAGAGCACATTCGCCTGGAGCTGGCTCCCGGTCAGAAGACCTCACTGATCTTCGTGTTGGGTTACATCGAGGTCGCTCCTGCGGATAAGTGGGAAGACGCCGAAGACCCGGCCAAGGTCGGCATCATCAACAAGAAGCCTGCGCACGAGCTGTTCGAGGGGCTCTCCACCAACGCACGCGTGGAGACCAAGCTCGCCGAGCTCAAGCAGTACTGGGACGAGCTGCTGTCCCGCTTCGTCGTCAAGTCCGGCGACGAGAAGCTCGATCGCATGGTCAACATCTGGAACCAATACCAGTGCATGGTCACCTTCAATCTCTCGCGTTCGGCCTCGTACTTTGAATCCGGCACGGGCCGTGGCATGGGCTTCCGCGATTCCAATCAGGATCTGCTGGGCTTCGTGCACCTCATTCCGGACCGCGCTCGCCAGCGCATTCTGGACATCGCTTCCACGCAGCTGCCCGATGGCTCGGCGTGGCACCAGTACCAGCCCCTCACCAAGAAGGGCAACGCCGACATCGGTGGTGGCTTCAACGACGATCCGCTGTGGCTGGTCGCCGCAGTGCATGCATACCTCGCTGAGACGGGGGACACCTCGATTCTTGCGGAACACGTTCCCTTTGACTCCACCGCGGGCACAGAGGTCTCGCTGCTGGAGCACTTGCGCCGCTCGGTGAACTTCACCATGACGCACCTGGGACCGCACAAGCTGCCTCTCATCGGACGCGCTGACTGGAACGATTGCCTCAACCTCAACGCCTTCACGAACACGCCTGGCGAGAGCTTCCAGACGGTGAAGTCCAGCAAGGACGAGAACGTGGCGGAATCCGTGTTCATCGCCGGCATGTTCGTGCTTTACGGCGATCAGTATGTCGAGATCCTCGAGAAGTATGCGCCGGTTTTGGGAGTGGATCGCTCCCGCACCATCGCGCAGGCCACTGCCGTGCGCGAGGCGATTGACACGGTGCGTCAGGCTGCCGAAACTGCAGGCTGGGACGGCGACTGGTTCGTGCGTGCCTATGACGCGTACTCGCGTCCCGTCGGCTCGCACACCAACGACGAGGGCAAGATCTACATCGAGCCGCAGGGCATGTGCGTCATGGCGGGCATTGGCACGGAGAACGGCCAGGCCAAGAAGGCGTTGGCGTCGGTGAAGGACAAGCTCACCACGGATTGGGGAACCGCAATTCTTGCTCCCGCGTACTCCACATACAAGATTGAGTTGGGCGAGATCTCCACGTATCCGCGCGGATACAAGGAGAACGGTGGCATCTTCTGCCATAACAACCCGTGGATCTCCATTGCCAATGCGGTTGTGGGCAACGACGAGGAGGCCTTCAACGTCTACAAGCGCACAGCGCCCGCCTACGTTGAAGACAAGTCCGACGTGCGCAAGACCGAACCCTACGTGTACTGCCAGATGGTCTCCGGCCCAGAGGCAGCCGTGACGGGCGAGGGCAAGAACTCCTGGCTCACAGGCACGGCGGCGTGGACGTTCGTGGATGTGTCTCAGTACCTGCTGGGCATCAAGCCCACCTTCGAGGGACTCCAGATTGAGCCGCATCTGCCAGCGCAGTTCACTGACCTGAGCATCACGCGCCTGTTCCGTGGACACTGGTACGACATTAGCTTGAAGCGTACGGGAGTTTCATCGATGACGGTGAACGGAGAAAGTGTGAGCGGTAACATCGTTTCTCCAAACGTTTCGTCGGATGAGCGCGTCAGCGTCGAGGTGACTTTCTGAGACGCACTGAGCTGTAGCGTCTCCGGGATTACTTCATTCCGTTAACATTAGAATCCGCCCAGCTGCAAGGCTGAGCGGATTCTTTGTTTCGGCACATCGCGTGTTGACTTTTGTGATGGCTTTGAACCACTTGGTGAAATTCGGACTTGACTTTGTCACGTGAGTTTATATAGTCATACATAGAACTTCGAACCGTTTCGACAGTTCTGTGGAAGCAAAGATGCTGAATTAAAAAGCAAAGATGCTTGCTCAACAAAGGGGATAATAATGAAGTTATCGAAGAAGCTTGTGGTTGCCACAGTTGCTGCTATCAGCACACTGGGAACCCTGGGCCTTGCAGGATGCGGATCTTCCTCCAGCTCGACGCAGGAAGAAAAGCCCACCTCCATCAAGGTTTGGTACTACGAAGAGGACACCAGCGCAATGGGAATTGCGTGGAAGAAGGCCATGTCCGAATTCACGAAGAAGACCGGCATCAAGGTCAACTTCGAGAAGAAGTCCTTCGAGCAGATTCGCCAGAACGCCAGCCAGATTCTCAACTCTGACGACGCTCCTGACGTCATGGAATACAACAAGGGCAACGCAACCGCTGGCCTGCTCGCAAGCCAGGGCCTGCTGAGCAACCTCAACAGCTACGTGTCCAAGTACGGCTGGGACAAGATCATCACGGGTTCGCTGGCCGCAACCGGAAAGTATAACGACAAGGGCGTTATGGGCTCCGGCGATTGGTACGGCATCACCAACTACGGTGAGGACGTCATCAACTACTACAACACCGACATGTTCAAGAAGTACAACATCAAGGTTCCTACGAACATGAAGGAATTCGAGTCTGCGCTCGCTGCCTTCAAGTCGCACGGCATCACGCCTCTCGCTGAGGGCGTTCAGGAGTACCCGCTGCAGCACCTGTGGTACCAGCTGTTCCTCTCCAAGGCTACGGATACCGAGATTGACAACTACCAGATGTACAAGGGCGACGTGAACTGGAGCTCGCCTGCTATGAAGTACGCCACTCAGACCATCAAGGATTGGGTCGACAAGGGCTACATCTCCAAGGATTCCACTGGTATGAAGGCTGAGGAAACCGGTCAGGCGTTCGAAAACGGCACCAACCCGATCTTCTTCTCCGGCACCTGGTGGTTCGGTCGCTTCCAGAACGAAGTCAAGAAATTCGCTTGGTCTGAGTCCAAGTGGCCTGACACCAAGAAGGTTGTTGGATCCTCCGGTAACGTCTGGGTCATTCCTGAGAAGTCCACCAAGAAGGATGCCGCTGCACAGTTCATCAACGTGACCATGGGCAAGGACATCCAGACTCTGCTGGGTAACTCCGGTGGCGTCCCGATCAACGCTGATACCACGAAGATCACCGACAAGAAGAACGCGAAGCTGCTCTCCGAGTTCTCTGACATTCTGAAGAACGACGGTCTGGGCTTCTACCCGGATTGGCCGACCTCCACCTTCTACGACGATCTCAACGGCGCGCTCCAGGAGCTCGTCAATGGAACGTCGAGTGTCGACAAGACCCTGCAGACTCTCAAGTCGAAGTATGACTCGGGCGTTGCAGACGCCGGTGTCAAGGAGTGATCTGATCCGACTTTCGTCGGTTCGGCAGTGACTCAATAGCAATACTGACGTTCAGAGTTCGTCAGTCAAAAGAAACTCTCCCGTTCTCGCTGGGCGGCACACACCACTCAGCGAGGGCATTCCTCCTCAAAGTTCCGGGGTGCTGCGTGTACACAGGTGGCACCCCGGACGCATCTCACACACTGCAGTGTGGTCCCTTTACAAGTGCCGCGGTGCACATTGGATGCCATGAATTTTTAAGATGATTGGATTTGATCTCAATGACTTCTCATACTTCGGCAAAGTCGGCGGGTTCAAGGGCAGCAAAGAAGGCGAAGGATAAGGACGGTTTCCGTCCTGACAGGAAGTCGATGTCTCGTATTCCTGGAAATCCCTCCAATAGGTTCTGGATCTATCTGATCCCCGGTTTCTTCATGCTCGCTTGGATCATTCTCGTTCCGACGTTCTGGAACCTCTACCTGAGCTTCACCCGTTACCGTGGCATCAAGCCGCCAGAATGGGCGGGACTGTATAACTGGAACAAGCTGATTCACGATACAACGTTCTGGATCTCCTTCAGAAACTCCATCTGGATGATCATCGCTATGGTGGTCATTCCAATCATCCTCGGTCTGCTCATCTCCTCCCTCATCTTCGATGTGGTGCAGAAGAAGTTTGGTCCCAAGACGGCCTCGGTTCTGCGTGGCGTCTACTACATTCCTCAGCTGCTTCCTATCGCTGTGGCCTCGCTGGCAATGGGCTGGATTCTGCGCCCAACGGACGGCGCACTCAACGCAGTGTTCAAGGCCATCGGCCTAGGCAAGCTGCAACACAACTGGCTCGGCAGCCCCGACACGTCACTGATCTTCCTCATGATCATCATGATCTGGATTCAGCTCGGCTACCCGGTCGTCATCTTCATGTCCGGTCTGCAGCGCGTGGACCCCGAACTCTACGAAGCCGCCGATCTCGACGGTGCCAACTGGTTCCAGCGCTTCCGCGCCATCACGCTGCCGTCCATCAAGCCTGAAATCTTCGTCGTGGCGTTGACCTGCACCATTGCAGCACTCAAGGTGTTCGCACCTGTGCAGATGCTGACCAAGGGCGGCCCCGGTACCTCCACCATGGTTCCGTCGTACTACTCCTACAGCCAGTTCTTCCAGACGCAGCAGGTGGGTTACGGTGCTGCCATCTCGACGGCACTGACCGTGGTCATCATCATCGTCTCGATCATATTCACCAACGTTCAGCAAAAGGCTGAGCGCGAGGATGAGGAGTAATCGCCATGACAAGTGCAACTACTACTTCTGCCACTTCCAGCGCGAAGCCAACCAAGGAAGACTACAAAAAGATCGCCAAGGTCAAGAAGAACCGTTCGGCAGGGGATTGGGTCATTATCGCCATCCTCGTTATCGGCGGCCTTGCAATGCTCTTCCCGCTGATCATCATTCTGCTCAACGCCTTCAAGAGCTCCGCAGATTACAACTCCACTGGCCCTCTGAGCTGGCCGAAGGAATTCAGCCTCACGGGAGTCATCAAGTTCTGGACCACCTCCGCGTTCCCGCAAAAGGTGTGGAACTCGGTCTGGACTTCAGGTCTTGTGGCAATCTTCGCCGTGATCCTGTCCATCTTCAACTCCTTCGCACTCGGCATCGGCCGAGTGAAGGGTCGCCGCTGGATCATTCTGCTCATCATGCTCGCCAACATGATGCCGCAGGAAGCCATGCTGTACCCGCTCTACATCATGTTCAAGGCAATCGGCCTGTACAACTCCGGTTGGGCCATCGTCGTCATCTTTACGGTGATTCAGTCCGCTTTCGGTACTTACCTGCTGAGTTCGGTGTACGGAACCTTCCCCAAGGCCATTCTGGAGGCAGCTGCGCTTGATGGCGCCAGCCGCTGGAAAATCCTCAAGGACGTTGTGTTCCCGGTGTCGCGTCCCACGCTCTCCGTCATGTTGGTGTTCTTCTTCATCTGGACCTGGAACGAGTACATGTACCCGATGGCCTTCCTGGTGGACAACTCCACCCAGACTGTCCCGATCGCAGTGTCGGCGCTGTCCGGCGATAAGCTCATGGACGTCACCACGACGGCCGCTGCTTCGCTGCTCAGCATCATCCCGACCCTGATCTTCTACTTGATCTTCCAGCGCACCCTGTCTCGCGGCATCACCGCAGGAGCTGTTAAGTAACCATGAAATTTACCAATGGATACTGGCTGAACAAGCCCAATACCGACGCCCTTTTCGCCCGGGAAGCCTATGAGGTGGACGCGAGCGAGGACGGCTCGGCGCTGGACATTCTCGCCACGTCAAAGTTCATCAACGACCGCGCTGATACGCTCAACCTCCCCACGTTCGACGTGCGGTTGAGCAGCCCGGCCGAGGGCGTCATCCGCGTGCAGGCCCGTCACTGGGACGGCGCGCACGAGGACGCCGGCTTCCCACTCCCGGGCGCCGCGACGGACGCTTCCGGCGCACCCGCCTCTGTGGGATCTGCCAGCGTCTCCGCTGACGGCGTCGGCACCTTCACCTCGGGCCCGTTGAGCGCCGTGATCACCAATTCGGAGGCGTGGAACCTCGAGTTCCGCGGCCCGGATGGTGCAGCGATCACACAGCTCGGCAACAAGTCGGTGGCACGGTATGCGCTCACCGACCTGTCTCCCATCTCGTCTGAGCCCTCCGGCGAGTTTGCGCCGACGGACTCCGGCCGCGCCATCGACGAGTCCCGCGTCTTCTCCGCGGCCTCGCTGGGGCTGACCGTTGGCGACTACGTCTATGGCTTTGGCGAGCGTTTCGGCGCCTTCGTCAAGAACGGACAGTCGGTCGACACGTGGAACATGGATGGCGGCACGTCGTCCGAACAGGGATACAAGGACATCCCGTTCTACATGACCACGGGCGGCTACGGCGTTCTGGTGAACAACCGCGGCCACGTCTCGTTCGAGGTTGGCTCCGAAAACGTTGAGACGGTACAGTTCTCCGTTCCTGGAGAATATCTCGACTTCTTCGTGTTCTACGGCCCCACGCCAAAGGAGATTCTGCGTCGGTACACGGCTCTCGTGGGCCGCGCCGCCAATGTTCCCGCGTGGTCGTATGGCCTGTGGCTCACCACGAGCTTCACCACGAAGTACGACGAGAAGACCATCGCCTCCATGGTGGACGGCATGAGTGAGCGGGGAATTCCGCTCTCCGCCTTCCACTACGACTCCTTCTGGATGCGCGAGTTCCGCTGGTGCGACTTCGAATGGGACTCCCGCAACTTCAAAGATCCCGCGTCGACGCTGAAGAAGCTGCACGACGAGAAGGGTCTGCATCTGTGCGCTTGGATCAACCCGTACGTGGGCCAGCGCGGCGCGACGTTCGCCGAGGCTGCTCGCAAGGGGTACCTGCTGCGCAACACCGATGGCTCCGTGTACCAGACCGACCTCTGGCAGGCCGGCATGGGAATCGTGGACTTCACCAACCCCGAGGCGCGCACGTGGTTCCAAGGCAAGATCCGCACCCTGTTGACCATGGGTATCGACGCCATCAAGACCGATTTCGGTGAGCGCATCCCCGTTGACGGCGTCGAGTGGTTCGACGGCACCGATCCGCAGATCATGCACAACTGGTACACCCAGCTGTACAACTCCGCGGTGTTCGAGGTGCTCGAAGAGGCACGCGGCAAGGGTGAAGCGGTTCTGTACGCGCGCTCGGCAACCGTGGGTGGCCAGCAAGAGCCCGTGCACTGGGGCGGCGACTGCGAGTCGACGTTCAACGGCATGGCGCAGACCCTGCGCGGCGGCCTCTCTCTGGTGAGTTCCGGCTTCGGCTTCTGGAGCCATGACATCGGTGGCTTCGAAGGCAAGTACCCCGATCCCGCTCTGTACAAGCGCTGGACGGCGTTCGGCCTTCTCGGCTCGCACTCGAGGTACCACGGCTCCACCGTGTACCGCGTGCCGTGGCTGTTCGACGAGGAAGATGCCAAGAATGGCGTGGTGAACCCTGCCGGCCAATCGGCCGTCGAGGTGGCTCGCAAGTTCACGCACCTGAAGCTCGACCTCATGCCGTACCTGTACCAGACGGGCCTGGAGCCGCACGCCAACGGTACTCCTGTGATGCGCTCGATGGTGATGGAGTTCCCCGAGGATCCCGCCACCTACACGCTGGATCGCCAGTACATGTTCGGGCCGTCACTTTTGGTGGCGCCAGTGTTCTCCCGCTCCGGCGAAGTGAGCTACTACCTGCCGGCTGGCACGTGGACGAACTTCTTCACCGGCGAGGTCGTGAACGGCGGCGCGTGGCGCAAGGAGACGCTCGGGTTTGATACCGTGCCGCTCTGGGTGCGCGATGGCAGCATCGTTGTGACCAATCCCGGCCATGACACCCCCGAGTACACCTATGCGGGCTCGGACGCGGTTGTGTCCGTATTCGTGAATGGGGCAGACGTGACCTCTGCAACCGCGACTGTCACTGAGATGGACGGTTCCTCCGTTGAATTCTCGGCGTCGCGCGCTGCTGATGGTTCCGTGACCGTGGCCAGCTCCGATGGGCGCGACTTCCGCGCTCGCCTGGGCATCAACGGTTCGGTCGTTGAATCACAGGATGGTTCCGTTGTGCTGAAGTAGGGTTATTCGACCTGTCTCGTAATGGTCTCTTGCACTGAGAAATCCGTGCAAGAGACCATTTTTTGTGGGACTACGAGTTTGTGAGTTTTTGCGTTCGGTTAGGCTTGCGCGACGCCAAAGAGCGTTGATTCAGACAAATTCGATTTTAAGGGTTTTCCCCATTCCGCGAGCGAGACGTTGAAGCATGGAGATAGTAGGGCTGGTCTTCCCGTGCTCGATGCGACTAAGGCTGCTAGAGGTAAGTCCTGCCTTTTCTGCGAGTTCTTTTTGGCTGAGTCCCTCTTTAATGCGTGCCTCGATGATGAGGCGCTGAGCTTCATGTTCTGGTTCGAGGTCCGCATATGCTTGCGCAAAAGCGGGGTCTTTCATCCTTTTCTCGACATATTCATCAAGAGTTGTCATTTTGCCTTCTTTCCCAATCGCTCTTTCGTTTGAGAGCCATCCTTATTTCTCGGGAGGGTATTTTTTGAGTTTTCTTGATAAAACCATTTGTGACAACGATGTGCCTCCCGCGAAAGAAAAAATAAAGGCACCTCACAATATTGCTTGATTGTTTTATTCGTAGTTCGAAGATTCCTTTCTTCACCGCTTTTGATAGGGGCGTGCGTAATTGTGGTCCATATTCCCCGAGTAGTTTCAGATCTAGAGAAACCTTTGCTGCCAGTTTCGCATCGGTGATTGAGTCAAGGAATTCTGCGATCGGAACCGTTCCGTTAGGAGTCTCGTAGAATTCCACTTGATACGGAGTCATTGTCTCCGTCCTCGCTTTCTATATTTAGCATATATGCTAAATTTCTTTTGGGCAATGGAAGCAAAATTATCTTTGTTGAGCCGTGGGGGATACTTGAGGTATGACAACAGATCTTGAGAATGATGCGCAAAAAGACGCTTCTGGCGAAGGTGAGTCCGTGGTTGCCCCGCGCGAAGGCAGAGTTGTTCTTGCAGCTACCCCCATTGGCAACGTGGGGGATGCCTCGGCGCGCTTGGTGCATCTTCTGGAAACGGCAGACATCGTCGCCGCGGAAGATACGCGCCGTCTCTACGACCTTGCCAACAGACTGGGTGTGCGCGTGGGCGGCCACGTTGTGGCCTACCACGACCACAATGAGCACCTGAAGGCGGACGGCATTCTCGACGAGGTGGAGAAAGGGGCCACCGTTCTGCTCGTGTCCGATGCCGGCATGCCCACTATCAACGATCCCGGTCTCACAATGGTGCGCAGGGCCATTGATCGGGGCATTCCGGTGACCTGTGCTCCTGGCCCTTCCGCAGTACTGGACGCTTTGGCATTGTCTGGCTTGCCAACGGATCGATTCTGCTACGAGGGGTTTGTTCCTCGCAAGCATTCCGAGCGCCTGCAGCACTTCCGCTCGCTCCTCTCCGAGCCGCGAACCATTGTGTTCTACGAGACGCCTCACCGCATCGCCGAGGCTATGGACGACCTTGCCAGCATATTTCCGCCTGACCGTCCTATGGCCCTGGCTCGGGAACTCACCAAAGACTACGAGGAAGTGCGTCGTTCTACCGTCGAGGGCATCCGCGACTCCGTGGTGAATGATCCCCCTCGCGGCGAGCTTGTTCTCGTTCTGCAGGGAGCTTCCGACGAAGAGCTGCGTCATGGCGTGGGTGCCATGGCGAGCCTTGGCGTCGAGGACTTGGCGGCGTTGGCGCAGGCTCGCGCGCAGGCCGAGAATGTGCGCATCAAGGACGCCATCGCGGAGGTCATTGCGGAGCATCCGCTTCCCGACGGCAGCCTCCCCAATAAAAAAGAGGTATACAACGCCGCGCTCGCGCTGAAGTGAGACCTGCGTTGCAGTAAGGCTTGTATTTGAAACAAGACCGTGACGGCGCGGATTTGTCTGCATTCGGCTGTTCTTACCCGGAATCGTCGAAGAGCACATCGAAGCCTTCACGAACGCCGGGGCCTCCTTTTTGAGCGACGAATTCAAGAAGCTCGGGACTCGCCGCTGGGTTTGCGATGAGCCAATGACGCAGCTCTGGCTTTTCTGCGGCAATGGTCCAGAGTGTCTCTTGTGAGACGGCAGGATCGAGCGCAAGCGCTGGCGTCAGAAGAAGCGGTGGGCGAGGAGGCAACAGGGCGCCAGCACGGTGCCTTTGCGAGGGATATGCGGTGTGGTCTTCCTCGACACGTCTCTGCATTCGGAACAAACGTTGCTGTGACGACAGCGTCATCCCTGTTCCCTTTGGGTTCCGGTGGCGGCGGCGATGCTCTCTCGGTGTCCGAAAGAGCATCTGCAGTGCGTGAAGGAGGTGCGGCATCAGAGGGTCCCCTTTTCATTGAGAACGCATAAGCCATTGGCGAAGCCTGGTCTGCGCGGATTCTTGAGGATGGCGGCACGGCATTCTTGCAATGGAATCTCATAGAACTGCAGAAATGAAAACAGAATGAGGGATCCTACGGTGCGATCGAACTCGTCTCTTGGAAGGCACGCAACGTCGCACGCCGTGCGGAGGGGAGAGGTGAGAGTCAGGCTGCCAATGTGACGAAGATCTTCGGGCGGGGTGGCGCGGTTGAACGCCGTAATGCGACGCCCGAATGCCAGTGAGCGGAAATGCGAAGCGCTAATGACGGTTATCTCTGTCGGCAGGGTCCCGGAGAACCAAATCCAAAACGCGGTGGTGCTGGCAGCGATCGTCTTCTTGGGAACAAGATGCGTGGCAATGCCGGCGCGTCCGAAAAGGGTACGGGAGGCAGCCGTGAGATAGCCCGCGGTGGTGTCGAGCATCGTGATGATTCCCTTGCTCTCCATGAGCGCAAGGCACAAGGGGCCTGGGACGTCTTCTGTGCGGACGATGGGGTGCGCCAAGAGATTCGCGAGTGGTTTTCCCGAAGAATGAGTGATTCCACGCGCGGGCTCAGCGACACCACGTGGAGGAACGGTAGACGTAAGCGCTCCGGGTGGAGAAGTTGCCCTGGTGGGGGAAGGTCTTGCCCGGTCTGACCTCGTGGGAGGTCGTTTTGGAGTGCTTCCGGCTGGTGCCGTAGCGGGGTGTGCGGTGGTGGAGCGGGGTGAGTGAGAATCTCGCATCGTTGTGGTCATGGCGACACGGTAACAGGAGCTTTACGAGCGTGCGGGACTGCGCCGGAAAAATGTGGATATGTGGAGGAGCGGAACGTGACCATCACCTCTTGTGGAAAACTGCGTACAAAACTAGTCAGCAGGAAAGGCAAAAGGAGAGATAAAGAGAAGAAGGACGATGAGCGGCGTCATGCGTTGGCGGGGCGTGCGGCCGCTTGCCTGCACGAGTCGTTCGTAGTATCCGACTAGTAGTATCCGACGTATGACTAATATCCTTGTTTCTGTTGCGTGGCCGTATGCCAACGGCCCTCGTCACATCGGCCACGTCGCCGGTTTTGGAGTGCCCTCGGATGTCTATGCGCGCTATGAGCGCATGAAGGGCAACAATGTGCTCATGGTGAGTGGCACCGACGAACACGGCACCCCAATTCTCGTGCAGGCCGAAAAAGAAGGAGTGAGCGCTCAGGAGCTCGCCAATCGATACAATCGCGTCATTGCCAAGGACCTCGCGGATCTGGGCCTGAGTTACGACCTGTTTACCCGAACTACTACCGGTAACCACGAGCACGTGGTGCAGGAGATGTTCACCCAGTGCCTCAAGAACGGCTACATCTACAAGGGCACCCAAATGGTGGCCATCTCGCCGTCCACGGGACGCACCCTGCCGGATCGTTACATTGAGGGCACCTGCCCTATCTGTGGCTATGAAGGCGCTCGCGGAGACCAGTGCGACAACTGCGGCAACGAGCTCGACCCCATCGACCTCAAGAATCCTCGTTCCAAGATCAACGGTGAGACCCCCATCTTCAAGGAGACCGAACACTTCTTCCTCGACCTCCCCGCCCTCGCCGAGGCGAATCTCGCATGGCTCAATACTCGCGAAGGCTGGCGTACCAACGTCATCAACTTCTCCAAGGGCCTGTTCAAGGAGGTCAAGCCGCGCGCCATCACCCGCGACATCGACTGGGGCATTCCCGTTCCCGTCGAGGGCTGGATCGACAACCCCAACAAGAAGCTGTACGTGTGGTTCGATGCCGTCATCGGATATTTGTCGGCTTCCATCGAATGGGCGCGCCGCCAGGGAACGCCGGACGCGTGGAAGAAGTGGTGGACGGATCCCAGCGCTCCGGGCTTCTACTTCATGGGCAAGGACAACATCACCTTCCATTCGCAGATTTGGCCTTCCGAGTTGCTCGCCTACGACGGTGAGGGATCCAAAGGGGGCAGCGTCGGCTCGCTCGGCCATCTCAACCTGCCAACACAGGTGGTGGCAAGCGAATTCCTCTCTATGGAGGGGAAGAAGTTCTCCAGTTCTCGCGGCATCGTCATCTATGTAAAGGACATCCTGGCGCGCTACCAGGTGGACGCCGTGCGCTACTACATTTCCGTGGCTGGCCCAGAGAATCAGGACTCCGACTTCACCTGGAAGGAGTTCGTGCGTCACAATAACGAGGAACTCGTCTCCGGATGGGGCAACCTCGTCAACCGCGTGGCGGTGCTGCTGTTCAAGAACTTCGGCGAGATCCCGGCTGTGGAGACCTCCTCCCTCGAGCAGATCGATACTGACCTGCTCGACGAAACCGCCGCAGCCTTCGACTCGGTGGGCGACCTCATCGAGCATCATCATCAAAAGGCAGCTCTCAACGAGGCCATGCGCATCGTGGGCGAGATCAACAAGTACATCTCCGCCACCGAGCCATGGAAGATCAAGGACAACCAGGGGCGCCTCGCAGCCGTGCTTCACACCGCAGCGCAGGCCGTGAACGATGCCAACGTCCTGCTCGCCCCCTTCCTGCCGCATTCGGCGCAGAAGGTGCACGAGACTCTAGGTGGAACGGGCATCATTTCCCCGCTCCCCGAGCTCAAGGACGTCGAGGACCTCGACAAGCCGGGGTTTGAGTACCCCATCATCACCGGACACTACGAGCTGGGCGTCAACGTGGCACCGTGGAAGCGTGCCGAGATCGTCGCTGGCACCCCGATCGCCAAGCCGAGCCCCCTGTTTGCCAAGATCCCCAAGGAAGCCGTTGAGGAGGAGACGGAGCGCATCGAGGCCGAGATCGCCGCTCGTCAGGACGCCGAAAAGAAGCGTCTCGAGGAGGAGAAGGCGAAGCTCGCGTCCAAATGAGGGCGAAGCGACGCTGGCGGCAAGATCATGAACACGGCGTGTCGCAGTTTTCTCGGCGCTTTTCTGGGAACCGGAAAGCGTTGGGATTACTGGGATATCGCCGTTTTTCTCAGACTTTTCCCAGCTAAATGCATCATTTCTCCAAGTGTTGCTTTTTAGTCTTTTAGATATCAGCAAGGAATCAGAGCTGATGAGGTTTTAATACCCCATAACTGAACCCTTCTTCTCTCTCTAATAACCCGATGGCTTCTCTCTCCATCGGGTTTTTCTTTGCCTCAAAACGGATCTCGCTCCCCTTGACTGGCAGTGAACGCCTGAGCTCCTCATGCTAAGACTGGAGGCATGGCAAAGCATCATCGCAATCGCAGCTGGGCACCGGCGCCGCAGGCCCTCGAATTCCCTACTATTGATAACCACACGCATGTGGCGTCGGTAGTGCCGTTCGCAGCCGAGATGAACCGGCAGGCGGCAGCACGAGAACAGCCGGCCGTTCCCGTGTACTCCGTGGACGAGATCCTTGACCAGGCTGCCGCGGTGGGCGTCGCCGGCATTGTGGATGTGGGATGCGAATACCCGCATCTGCAGGCGGCAGTCGACATGGCGAAGGCGCACCCCGGAACGGTGCACGCAGGACTCGCGATTCATCCCAACGAGGCCGTTCTCCACGGTCACCACGGGGCCAAGGGGCCGGATGGACTCGAACTGGCATACCAGCCATGGCACGACGTGCCGTTCGACGACGCGCTTGCAGAGGTGGAGCGTCTCGCCCGGCAGAATCCACACGAAGTCGTCGCCATTGGTGAGACCGGCATGGATCTGTTCCGCACGGGGCAGGAGGCGGAGGAGCTGCAGAGACAGGCCTTCAGAGCGCATATCGCGCTCGCGAAGGAGCTGAACCTTCCGATGCAGATTCACGACCGCGACGCCCACCAGCAAGTGATTGAAACCCTGCTGGCAGATGGCTCGCCAGAGGGAACGGTGTTTCATTCGTTCTCCGGAGGGCCTGAAATGGCACGCTTGGCGAACGAGCATGGCTGGTACCTGAGCTTCTCCGGAACGGTGTCGTATAAGGGCAACGACGATATTCGCGAGGCGCTGAGAATCGTGGACAAGGGACACGTCATGGTGGAGACGGACGCGCCCTATCTTTCCCCGATGCCGTACCGCGGGCGAACGAACGCTCCGTACATGATTCCGTACACGCTGGCGTCGATGGCGGATACTTTGGGCATGAGCGTCCAAAAGGTGGCGGAGATGACGAGACGGACGGCCAAAATGGTCTATGGAATTTGATGGAATAGGTGCACGCGAAATGAGAGTGAGAAGCGCTCTCTCTTGGTACAGACCGTAGCTCTTTTCGTTGATATATAAGGATTATTAAGAGGCAGACGAGAATTTGACGACAGCTCTTTAGCGTGCGAAAACGAAAGCTTTCGCAACTTTGTGATAGCTCACAGTTCTTCACAGGATTATCATTATCGACGCAAACGGGATAGACTTCTGACCGTTTGTACAAAGTTCAGGTCAGAAGTAATGTGCTCTCAACCAGAGCGCAAATGGAGGTCCGATGGCACAGCATGACGGTCGTGCGCGTAAGCGCACGAGGGTAGATGCTCAGGTCACGCAGGAGTCCAACAAGACTGCGTCCGACAAGGATGCAGACAAGGACACCAGCCGAAGTTTGAAGCGTATTTCTGATGCGGAAGAGACCATGAGGCTCGAAAGCATCGAAGACACGGGGAACCTTGTTCCCAAGGGCACCATTACCAACGCCCCCAGGATTGACAAGCATGCCATTTCGCAGGAGGAGCGTGACGCCGAAGAAGAGGCCAAGCGCGAGGCGAAGAAGGCCGCCGAGATGCAGCGTCGTCCGGCGCGCACGCCCCTTGGTCGGTGGTGGAGGAAGCTCCAGATGTCGCGAGACAAGGTCTCGCTGGGCATGTCTATCGTGGCGCTCGGCGTGGTCTACGGAGATATCGGCACGTCGCCCCTCTACACCATCCAGTCCTTCATCTCGGGGCAGGGTGGCATTCAGTACGCGGATCGTCCCGCTGTGTTGGGCATGCTCTCGCTGCTGTTCTGGTCGGTCACACTCATCACCACGGTCAAGTACGTGCTCATCGCCATGCGCATCGACAACAAGGGTGAGGGAGGCATTTTTGCTCTCTACACCCTGGTGCGTCGTTACGGTAAGTGGCTGGCAGTCGCCGCCATGCTCGGCGGTGCGGCCTTTCTGGCCGATTCCGTGCTGACACCCGCCGTCTCGATTTCCTCTGCAGTCGAAGGTCTCAAGACCATTCCTGCGCTTGAATCAGTGTTCGACGGCAACGACAACCTCACGCTCATCATCACGGTTGTCATCATCATCATTCTTTTCGCCGTGCAGTCGCGCGGTACCGAACGCATCGGCAAGGTTTTCGGATCTGTTGTTATGGTGTGGTTCGCCTTCCTCGCCGTCACGGGCATCATGAACTTGTCGAACGACTGGTCGGTGTTCGAGGCGCTCAACCCCATGTACGGTCTGCAGTTCCTGGTGGCGCCGGGCAACAAGGCCGGCCTGGCCATCATGGGAACCGTGTTCCTCTCCACAACCGGCGCCGAGGCGCTGTATTCGGACATGGGTCACGTGGGTCGCGGCAACATCTACGTCACCTGGCCGCTCATCAAGATTGCGCTCGTGCTCTGCTACTTCGGCCAGGGAGCCTGGATTCTCAAGAACAACACGAATCCCGAGATGATGAAGGTCGACAACCTCAACCCCTTCTTCCAGATGATGGATCCCAGCATCCGTACCGTCGCCGTGGTGTTGTCGGTGGCCGCGGGCGTCATTGCCTCGCAGGCTCTCATCACCGGTGCGTTCACCATGGTGAGCGAAGCCACGGGCCTCAACTGGATGCCTCACCTTCAGGTACGCTACCCTGCGCGCACGCGTGGTCAGCTGTACATTCCCGCCATCAACGCGGTGCTGTGCGTGGCGACGTTGTCGGTCCTTGCGCTGTTCCGAGACTCCGAACACATCTCAGCCGCGTATGGCTTGGCGCTCACCATCACCATGATTACGACGACAGTTCTGCTCGCCGCCTACATCTGGTGGGGCATGAAGAAGAAATTCTTCGCCATCGTCTTCACTGTTGTGTTCCTGGCAATTCAGATTTTGTTCCTCCTCGCCTCGCTCACGAAGTTCTTCCATGGCGGCTGGTTCACCATGGCGCTCACTCTGGCGATTCTGTTCATCATGTACGCCTGGGACGTGGGCACGAAGGTGGAGCGCTCGCAGCGCCGCCACCTTTCCCCGGAGGAGTTCCTGCCCGCACTGGACATGCTGCACCGCGACGAACGGATCGATTACTGTTCCGACAACGTGGTGTATCTGACGTCGGACCCGGAACTGCGACGTCTCGACACGGATATCTTCTATTCGATCTTCGCCGACCACCCCAAGAGGGCGCGCGCCTGGTGGGCCGTATCCGTTCAAGTGACCGACGATCCCTTCACTCGCGAGTATTCGGTGGAGAACTTTGGCACGGACTTCCTGTTCCGTGTGCGCATCCGCATCGGATTCAAGGTCAACCAGAACGTGGCGACGTATCTGCACCAGATCATGCATGATCTCATCGCCTCCGACGAGCTGCCCGAACAGGCGACGATCTACCCCAAGCTTGACGAGGACCAGCAGATTGGCACCATCAAGTACATCCTCATTCACAAGAATCTCATTCCTGAATCGAAGATCACCTCGCGTGGTGCTTTGTCTCTGCGCGTGAAGTACGCGATTCGCCACGTGGCCGGCTCCCCGGTCAAGTGGTTCGGTCTCGCGGCGTACAACCCGCTCGTCGAGGTTCTACCGCTCTTTGTGTCCACGGTGGCGGTGCCCCCGCTGAAGCGGACGTCTCTGCGCAAGGTCAAGAAGCCGATCACACTTCAGGCGATTCTCGCCGAGGCCGCAGAAGAGCAGGAAAAGGAAGCGGAAGAGAAAGCCGAAAAGGCGGAGAAGGCTGCTGCCAAGTCCGCTGGTGCAAAGGCCAAGGACGATGGTGCGACGACTGCGAAGTCTGCATCTAGTGCCCCTCAGTCCGACAAGGACTCCCAGGAGAAGTCTGCTCCTGCCAAGGCGTCGACGTCCAAGACTGAGTCCGCCTCAAAGAGCACTGCCAAGAACGCCCCCACCAAGAACAAGGTGGAGACGGATCGCAAGACCTCGGCCGCAACGGCCAAGACCAAGACGGCCGTCGCGGTAAAGCGTGTGCGACGCCGTGCCACATCGGCCAAGGCTGCCTCAACCGCCGCGAAGGTGACGTCAAAGGCTGCATCATCCAAGACGACTCCAAAGAAGTCGTCATCGACTGCGGCAAAAAGCGCAGCGCACGCTGCACCGGCAGCGAAGAGCACGTCAGCAAAGACGAAGGCCGAGACGCCGAAATCCGGGACTGCCAAGGCCGCAGAGTCAGCAGCCAAGGCGCCAGAGACCACCAAGTCCACTGCAGCAAAGACAACACCCGCCAAAGGCAAGTCTTCTGCAACGTCGGCAGCAAAGGTGTCATCGCCCACGGCTCGCAGAACCAGCACACCGCGCGCAGCAAAATCTCGTAAGACGACGACGCGCAAAACCGCCGCTCATAAAACCGCAACCCGGAAGGCCGCAGCGAAATAAGGCGACAGCGAACACGACCGCAAGGGAATGAGACAATGGGGAACTGAGGAATCGAAGGACGGAGCAAACCAATGTGCAGACTGCTTGCCTATGCTGCGGCGAGGGAGAACCTGAGTCTCAAGGAAGTATTGACTCCTGAGCAAATTGAGGGATTCCTGTGGATGTCCACCATTCACAACGACGGATGGGGCGCAGTGCACATGGTCGATGCCTCCGATTCCGCCGGAATTGACGACGGTGGCGCCCCTAGCGAGGACACCACCACGAGCATCTACCGCTCCACCGAATCCGCATTCCTTGATCCCCTCGTTGAGGCAGTCACCGCCGAGCCGGCGCGTTCCGCTATTTTCCATCTGCGCCTGGCGACGCCGGGAATCCCGCTCGAAATCGAGAACCAGCAGCCGTTCTCCTGCGACGGCGTCACGTTCATGCACAACGGATCCATCGAGAATGCCAGCGGCAACATCGTGGACAACTACGAGGCGCTCGGAACTGTAGGAGCAATTGCTGCCGCATCCTCAAGCGAAGGCAATGCCCCTACCGAGCCCTACTTGCCAGTGACGCATGAGGAGTTCGAGCGCACGGGAGGCCGTTCCGATTCGGCCGTATACTTCGCCGCCATCATCAAGGCGTATGGAAAGAGCGGAAGTCTCGTCAAGGCAGTGAGCAGCACAATTGCTGACATGCGCACCGTGTATCCCGACAGCTCGTACAACAGCGTGGTGCAGACTGAGGATACCCTCATTTTCGCCCATGCCGTGGGTGAAGGCCCGGTGAGCAAGGAACTCGGCAAGATCTATACGGAGAACGGTTTCGAGCAGCATATTGCCGACTACCGAGACATCAAGTATCGGGAGCTGGACGCAGATGCCGAGGGAGACTATGGCAACGCGGGCGTCGTGATTGCCTCCACAGGCTTCGAGCAGCCCGAGGAAGAGGGTTGGCACGACCTTCCCAATAACACCCTCATCGCAGTGAATACGCGCACGGGGGAGTACGAATTGAGTCCGCTGAAATAACAAGCAGTTCAACACCTCGAAACGCACGTGTGGTGTAGGCTCACAAGAGTTTGTGCCATGTGACCGTAGCCTGTTCGTGTTCGAGGAAGGGGATTATGGTATCCCAGCAGTCAGTGGCGTCGGGCAGCGAGCAGCCTCGTCGTTTGCGCGTTGAAGACGTCATCGTCGTCAAGAAATCCGTATTGCGCCGTGCCATTGCAGGCACGGTAGTCGGCAATCTCATGGAATGGTACGACGTGGGCGTATACGGTTACCTCGCGGTCACCATTGGGCACGTCTTTCTTTCCAATGCAGCAGACTCGGTGCAGAGGCTCTTCTCGCTGGGCGTCTTTGCGGTGACGTTCATTGCGCGCCCACTCGGCGGCGTGCTGCTGGGATCTCTCGGAGACCGTCTGGGCCGTCAGCGCGTGCTTGCTTTCACACTGCTCGCCATGTCCACGGCGACGTTCCTCATTGGCGTGCTTCCCGACTTCGCACAAGTGGGCGGGTGGGCGCCCCTCGCGCTCGTGGTGCTCAAGCTCGTCCAGGGCTTCTCGACCGGCGGAGAATACGCCGGCGCCACCACGCTGATAACCGAATACGCGCCCGATAAGCACCGTGGCTTCTACTCGTCGCTGCTCGACGTGGGATCCTATTTAGGATTTGCGTTGGGCGCCGTCGTTGTCTCCATCATGCAGATCAACGTCGCAGATAGCATCATGAACAACTGGGGATGGCGCGTGCCTTTCATCCTCGCGCTGCCGCTAGCCATCGTGGCCGTGTACTTCCGCAACCGCGTGGACGATACGCCGATTTATTTGCAGGGACAGCGCGCGGCAGCGGACAGCGGGGATGCAATTGCGCGTCCGTCGGTAGCGGGTGAGGGCTCGGAATCCGCTACCGCCGCTCCCAAAAGCGGCTTCTCCGTACTTTTCCACGGCTATTGGCGCCAGCTGCTCATCGGCTTTACGCTCGTGGCAACCGGCAACACGCTCGGATATACGCTCACGTCCTACATGCCAACGTATCTGACCACAACACTGCACTACGACACCGCCCACGGCAACTTGGTTACGATACCCGTACTCGTGCTGTTGGCGGGGCTCATCCCCGTGATGGGCGCGCTCTCGGATCGCTTCGGGCGCAAGACAATCCTCCTCTCCGGGGCGCTGCTGGGTGCCATCGTCGTCGTGCCTGCGTTCCTGCTCATGATGACGGGATCCCTGGTGGAAACCTTCTTCGGACTTCTCCTCCTCTCCATCCCAATGTCATGCCTCGTGGCCAACATCGCCTCCACGCTACCGGCGCTTTTCCCGACGTCCGTGCGCTACTCCGGGATGGGAATCTCCTACAACTTCGCGGCTACTCTGTTCGCTGGAACCGCACCACTCATCATGGAGTCTCTGGTAACGGTAAGCGGGAACGCGCTCGCACCTGCCTTCTGGATCATCTTCACGTCCGCCGCGGGCGTCGTGGCAGCGCTGTGCCTCAAGGAATCTGCGCGCAAGCCCATGCTGGGAGCTATGCCGACGGTGTCAACGGAAGCCGAGGCGCGCCAGCTCGTTGCCACGCAGGATTCCAACCCTGATCTCGACGTCGCTGCGCTATGGAAAGAGGCGGCGAGTGACCGCAAAATCCTCGCTGGTGGCGCAGATTCCGCACCCGGCGATAGACTTGTGAACGGAAAGATATGACGTTTTAGGCTTCCGGATGCGGTAGCGGTCGAAACTGCACGGAATCAACTGTGTGAAAGGCATAACAATGAGCGAAAAAGCAAATATCGGTGTCATTGGCATGGCGGTGATGGGTTCCAACTTGGCACGCAACCTTGCGCATCATGGCAACACCGTGGCGGTATTCAACCGCTCGTACGGCCGCACTGAGACCCTCATGAAGGACCACGGCACCGAAGGCAAGTTCATCCCCGCAAAGACTCTCGAGGAGTTCGTAGCATCACTCAGCGTTCCGCGCACGGCTATCATCATGGTCAAGGCGGGTGCACCCACCGAGGCCACCATCAACGCGCTCGCGGACGTCATGGAGCCCGGTGACATCATCGTCGACGGCGGCAACACCTACTTCAAGGACACCATTCGCCGCGAGAAGGCCATTCGCGCTCGCGGACTGCATTATGTGGGCTGTGGCGTTTCCGGCGGCGAGGAGGGCGCTCTCAACGGACCGTCCATGATGCCCGGTGGCACCGCCGAATCGTGGAAGACCCTGGGACCCATCCTCGAGTCCATCGCCGCGAAGGCTCCCGAAGACGGAGCGCCGTGCGTTACTCACATCGGCGAAAACGGCGCCGGCCACTTCGTCAAGATGGTGCACAATGGCATCGAATATGCCGATATGCAGCTCATTTCTGAGAGCTACGACCTTTTGCGTCGCGGTCTGGGTCTCACGCCTTCTGAGATTGGCGACATCTTCGCCGAGTGGAACAAGGGCGAGCTGGATTCCTACCTTGTGGAGATCACCGAAGAGGTGCTGCACCACACCGACGCGAAGACGGGCAAGCCGTTCCTCGACATCGTGGTGGACCATGCTGGCATGAAGGGCACCGGAACCTGGACTGTTCAGACTGCTCTCAGCCTTGCAGTTCCCGTCACGGGCATTGCCGAGGCAGTGTTCGCTCGTGGGCTCTCGAGCCGTTCTGAGCAGCGTGACGAGGCCGCGTCGAAGACTCTTCCAGGTGTCACTCCTCACATTGATGTTGCTGACCGCGAGGCCTTCATCGAGGACGTGCGCAAGGCTTTGTACGCTTCCAAGATCATCGCCTACGCGCAAGGCTTTGATGAGATCACCGAAGGCGCGAAGGAATACGACTGGGATATCAACCTGGGTGACGTGGCACGCATCTGGCGCGCAGGCTGCATCATCCGTGCGAAGTTCCTCAACCGCATCTCAGATGCATATGACTCCGGCAAGATGACCTCCTCCCTCGTCTTTGACCCCTACTTCACTAAGTCCCTTGGCGATGCACAGGATTCATGGCGTCGTGTGGTGTCCGCAGCCGCTCTGGGCGGAGTGCCGATCCCCGCGTTCTCCTCTTCGCTGTCCTATTACGACGGCCTGCGCTCTGACCGCCTGCCTGCTGCCCTCGTTCAGGGCCAGCGTGACTTCTTCGGTGCACACACCTACGGCCGTGTGGACGAGCCCGGTGTGTTCCACACACTGTGGGGCGAAGAGGGACGCAAGGAAATCAAGGAAGACGATTCTGCCGCGTATACGGCGTGACATGTGATAAGTAATATCTCGTAGTTTATTAAAGTGGCCGGTCTCTTTGCTGGGACTGGCCACTTTACGTAGCAGATAATGTGAGAATTATTCTCGCGTTAAATGTGAATTGATCTATAGATTAGATTCGGTGCACAAGGAGAGTCTTCTCTCTCGCCTGAGGACTTAATCAAACTAAATAATTTTCTTCTTTTCGTAATTCACGGGCATTGGGATTACAGTGATTTCTAAGTGTGTTCCCCGCGAGTGCGGGGATGAGCCCCGACATGGGCCATGGCGCTGGGTTTAACTGTGCCGAGCTTCCGCTCGAGGGTGGCGAATACGCGCACGTGCACCAGCTGCCGGTGATGATTTCTGAGTTCGGGGGCGTTGAGTTCGCAATGAACAGCGCGCCAGATTCGTGGGGATATGCCACGGCGGCGTCAGCCGACGATTATCTCGGCAGGATTACCGAGCTGTTCAGCGCGATCTATGACTGCCCCGACGTGTCGGGCTTCTGCTACACGCAGCTCACCGACACTCGCCAGGAAGCCAATGGTCTCATGGACGAAAACCGGGTGCCGAAGCTGCCGGTTGAGGAAATTCACGACATCGTGACTGGAAAGACGCGGGTTTAGTCGGAGAATTTCGTGTGGTGCCCGCGTGATTAGGGGAGGTGACGCGGGGTAGTAAAAGCGGGACGGGGCTTGTGTGGGCCTCGGCCCGCTTTTATTGAGGCGGCAGTCTTGGGAGGGGAACGCCGTCATCTTTGCATAGACGTTGATTCCCTTTCAATAAGTCGATATTCTGCGGTCACGCTTTGTGGGATGGACGTTGTGTCTCCGTCGATGCGGCGCGCAAGCAGCTCGATGGATTTCTGTGCCAAGTCATGGAGGTCCACTTCTATCGTGCTGAGGGACGGGACGGAGAAGTCCCCCTCGTTGATACCGTCGAAACCGATAACGCGAACATCGTCGGGAACGCGTATCCCGCTGTCTGCAAGACTGCGAATCGCTCCTAAACTCATGGAATCTGTCATGCAGAAAAGTCCGTCAAAATGGCGACCAGATTGGACGAGATTGTGGATTGTTCTTCGTGCGGTTTCTGTTCCCCAGTCTGGAGTGTCAACGACATTGTCGTGAGTGAAGCTCATTCCGACTTCGTCGAAGGCCCGTTTGCAGCCTCTGAGACGTCGAGCGGATACGGTCATCTTTTGATCGGGCTTCTGGAGAATGCCGAAATCCGCTCCCAGGATCAGAATGTTGCGGCATCCGATCTTAAGGAGATGCTCTATTGCATCATGCGCTCCGTCTTCGCTCGGAGTAAGAACTGTGTCAAAAAGTGGGCTTAATGATGTGCTGTCGAGCAGAACAATGGGCTTTCCTCCGGCAAGTTCCTTGATCTCTTCGCTCGTGACGTTGCCGGGGCTGAAAATTGTTCCGTCGCACAGTTGGCTTGTTACTTTCTGGAGAATCGATATTTCGCTCTCTTTTGAATTGGAAGTCTGCTGAATGATTGCCTGGAACCCGTTTTTTGCCGCTTCCCTCGAAACGGCAGCGCTCATTTCGGAGGGGTAAGGCTTATCGAGCTCGAAAATTGCAACGCCGATGATGCCGCTCTTCCCGGATCGTAAGCTCTTCGCAGTGAGATTTGTGGTGTATTGCAAGTCTCTTGCTGCTCGCATAACTTTTTCGGCGGTCTTGGGAATGATGCGGGGATCTCCGCGTAGGGCATACGATGCAGTGGCTCTTGACACCCCAGCTGCCTCTGCGACCTCTCTCATTGTGACCAATTGGGGGCTCCTTAGCCTGGTAACAGTCTGAACAAGCAACGACGAACATGTTGTAATGGTTTGATTCTAACGCAGAGTTGACTCGATTCAAATCAGGGTGTATAACTTTTCTTACAAGCGAATTGAATCGAGTCAATTGGTTCGTTTGGTTGCGTCATTGAAGCCGCACAACGTGAGCACGCGGCACGATCGCCGTATGCGGGGAGGACAATATGAGTATCGGCAAAGCAGCGAAAGCTGCGTTAGCAATAATTGCGAGTGGTGCAATGGTTGCATCGATGGCAGCTTGTGGTAATTCGGACAGCGCCAGCGGTGGAAAGGTCACGCTGACTTATTTCTCTTGGAACAATGAGGAAGCGTCAAAGGCCTACGTCAACGAGTTCGAGAAAGAAAACCCCGATATCACCATTGATTTCGGATCGTCAACGTCGTACGTTCAAACTCTTCAAACGCGTCTGGTGGGTAACCAGGCTCCAGATGTCTTCATCATTACATCGGAGAACAAAGCGGATCTCATTTCTAATGGCTACGTGAAGGATCTCACGAATGAATCCTTTATGAAGAACATCTCCGACGCCAATAAAGAGTTTGTGTCGAAGGATAACAAAGTCTACGGAATGTCTACGAGCTCGTGGGCATCAGGAATTGTGTACAACAAGGATCTTCTCAAGAAGGTTGGCGTTGATTCAGTTCCCACCACGTGGGATGGATTCCTCGCACTGTGCAAGAAGCTGAAGGCGGCGGGCATCACACCTTATCTTGAGGCAAACGCGGACGATACGCGTCGTATTCAAGACGCTTTCTATGGCGGAATTCTCGCAAAGAAGGGCACGGATCTCACCAAGCTCTCAGAAGCGAAGACCCAGACTCCGGGTACGGATGAGAAGACCGCATATAAGGCGTGGATGAAGCTCTATGATCAGGGACTCGTGACGCGCGACACGGTGGGCATGACTGGTGATGATTTGAAGACGCAGTTTACTGGCGGTCAGGTTGCAATGATCACGGATGGTGCTTGGGACTTCTCAACATTCAAGGAGTCTGGAGTGAACTGGGGATTCTCGCAGATTCCGGCGATGGAAGAGGGAATGGAACAGTATTCTCAGGGTTCGCCATCTCCTGCTTGGGCTATCTCCTCAAAGATCTCGGGAGCGAAGCTGAAGGCAGCAGAGAAGTTCTTGACGTTCATGCAGAGCAAGTGGTCCCTCAAGGAGCAGTCTGATGGTGGAGATGCCGTCACTGTGAAGGGATTCAACTCGAACGTTGTGGATCAGTATAAGAACGTTTACGAAAAGAATGTAAAGACCGGTAAGTATTTCCTGCTCACCAATTTCTACTCCAAGCCGTCGGTTCTGAGTACTGCAACTCAGTCGGAGACTCAGCAGCTGGTGCAGGGGTCCATCACTCTTGACCAGTTTGCCACCAATGTCGATAAGAAGATTGCCGAAGCTCAGTAATTTCGCTCAAAGATCCGCACGCATTAATGAAGGGTAGGGAATGATGACTCACGTGATGAGTGCGGTCACGAGGATTAAGGGTCGCTCGGAGACGAGCGACCCAACCCCTGGGACCGTGGACGAGAAAAGTTTGTATAAAAAGCGTAAGAGAAGGCAAGGGCTGCGCGACGATCTGACGTCGTTCTGGTTCCTTCTGCCAATTCTCGCGGTGTTCGTGATCCTCTTTGCGGTGCCACTGGTACAGACGCTGATTTATTCATTTACTGATTTCAACGGCTACAGCATGAACATGCACTACGTGGGATGGGTGAACTATCAGAAGGTATTTACCGATTCATCCACTCTCCAAGGGCTCATCTTCACGGTCATTTATGCGGTCCTGCAGACTATTTTCATTACGGTTATTGCAATTCCACTTGCGGTGACGCTTAATGGAAAGTTCTTCGGACGCAATTTTGCCCGCTCCATGTTCTTCTTCTTCAGCGTTCCATCGATGGCAATCCTCGGCTTGGTGTGGCGTTACATCTTCTCGCCAATGAAAACGGGCCTCGTCAATAGCTTCCTCGGACTCTTCGGGATTGATTCGCTGCCATGGCTCTCGAATTCGCATTTGGCGCAGGGGTGTGTCATCTTCGTCGCCGTCTGGGCGCAAATCGGATGGCATGCCACTCTGTATTTGGCCTTTTTGCAATCGATACCGCACGACCTCTATGAGCAAGCGACCGTTGACGGAGCTAGCAAACGGCAGCAGTTCGTCCATATCACGCTGCCCCAGCTCGTTCCTGGCATTGTCACGTCGACATTCCTCCTCATGAACGGAGGCCTCAAGGTTTACGATCTGCCGTTTACTTTGACGAAAGGTGGCCCGGGTTATTCGACCTATACGGTGACGCAATCGATAATCCAGCAAGGAATCGGGCAATCGCAATATGGCGTCGGTTCCGCATTGGCTGTGCTCTTTACGCTTGCTACGGCAGTAGTTGTTTTTGCGCAAATGGGTGTTGCAAACTCAATTTCAAGGAGGTTCCAGTGAGTTCTCCGACTATTTCCATTAAAAGTGAAACGGGAGAGAAAAGAGCGCTGTCTCCCATGCAAAAGGCAAAGAGAAGGCGACTCATTGTCAAAAGCGTCGTTGTCCTGGCGATTACGCTTATTTGCGCTATTCCGCTGTGGTACATCGTTATCAACACGTTTAAGACCACGGGCGACATGCAAACTAATCAGCTGGGTTTCCCTAAGAAGTGGACTCTCGCCAACTACAAGGATGCGTTTGAGAATATTCCTATTCTCCGCAGTTTTGTCAATACGCTGATTGTGACTGTGTTCGGTGTTGCTTTCCAGGTTCTCATCGGAGCGGTTGCCGCGTATGGAATGATTCTTCGCAAGTCAGTTTTCACATCGGCTATTGGTGCAATTCTCCTCGTAGCTTTTGTGGTTCCCGGACAGGCAACCCTGATTCCTCTCTACCAGATGGAATCGAAGGCCGGACTTGTTAACACCTTGGCCGGCTTGGTCGTGATGTACTTGGGTGGAGCGGTCTTCTGTTACTTCCTCATTGTGGGGTATATGCGGTCTCTGCCATTCGAGCTGATAGAAGCGGCGCGAATTGATGGAGCGGGGCCGTTCAGGATTTTTTGGAGCATTGTTATTCCTCTGATCCGACCGATTCTGACAACTGTTGTTGTGTTCCAGACGATGGGCACATGGAATGACTTCATGACTGCGAACATCTTTATCTCTAGCTCAAACTTACGCACCATCGTGTTGCAGGTCTATAACGCCGTGGGGCAGTTCTCGACGGATTGGCCCAGCTTCATGACGATTACTGTTATTGCGCTTCTGCCGGTGTTCATCTTCTTCATCCTGTGCCAAAAGTGGATCGTCAGCGGTCTTGTTGCGGGCAGCGTGAAGGGGTAATCCCCGCGGTTTCGTTCTTGTGAGTCTAAGAGTCTAAGAGAAATCTTATCGGAGCGCATTGCGCGCTCTAAAGGAGAAAAAGTAATGAGTTGTGCCTCAACAGGTCTGAGCACAAAAGGGAAGTCTCTCTCCGGAGTAATGGAACGTCCCTTTGTGCCCACGACGCCTCTTCACCGATACTGCGCGGATCCCAACCTGGCCGTGTTTGAGGGACGTTATTTCATGTACTGCACGAATGACGGTTTCCCGAATTGGGGATCCACCACTTTCAGTGTTTATACGTCGGACGATCTTGCGAATTGGGAGGAGCACCCCGTTCCCATCCTCGATCTTGATGACGTTCCGTGGTGGCGGCATAAAGGCGGAGCTTGGGCCCCCACGATCGTAAGAAACGATGCCGGGGACTACGTATTCTACTTTGTCGCTGATTCTCAGATCGGCGCTGCCATCTCGTCATCCCCCTACGGGCCCTTCGAGCCCCTTCCGAATCCTCTGCTTACCACTGAGGAGTTCGGAGAGGGGATGATTGATCCTTCCGTCTTTATTGATGACGATGGGACAAAGTATCTTCTGTGGGGCAATACGGTAGCCCATATGGCACGGCTGACGTCCGACTGCCTCGATATCGATAGGTCTACGCATGCAAAATGGCAGCCCACCGATTTTCGCGAGGCCTTATGGATTCATCGCCGCGGAGACCTCTATTATGCTTCATGGTCGGCAAATGATGCGCGAGATCCCGAATACCAGGTCCGTTACGCTATCTCTGATTCGTTGACAGGTCCCTGGCAGGATCGTGGAATTCTCATAGAGAAAGATGAAGAAAAGGGTGTGCTGGCAACGGGGCATCACTCCATTACGCGGCTTCCGGGCATGGATGAATGGATTCTTGCCTATCATCGCTTCTCAATGTGCGGCAGAGGAAGTGGCCATGAACGTGAGATTGTTTTTGCCCCGCTAAGCCACGATGCCAACGGAAATCTACAAGTGGATGCGGTATGGCCGGGTTCGTACATGAGGCAGCTGTAATCCTGAATTCTCATAAACAGTGAGGGCACCGCGTTATGTGCGGTGCCCTCACTGTCTTATGTTGTTTTTATGTTGCTTACAGCCGCTTCACGCTTCCGGGACTGCGTTTACGTCCACCATCCACACGGTGGAATCGGTGCCGGCCGCGTGGCTCACGGGCGCCATCGGATCGTTGATGACGGGTAGCGCCTTCGCCATGGCGTCGGTCTTGCTCGTGCTCGAGGCAATGACCCACACGTTGTGCGAACGCTGAATCACTGGAACGGTGAGGCTTACGCGCAGGCTCGGTGGCTTGGGAGAGTTGATGACGCCGGTCGCCAGGCGTCCGTCGTTTATCTTGACTTCCTCATGGCCTGGGAACAGCGAGGCGAAATGAGCGTCAGGGCCAACTCCGAACAGGGCGATGTCGAGACGGGGATCGTCTGCATCAAGCGTGGCGCGTAGCGTCTTCTCGTAGGCCGCTGCGGAAGCGTCTGCTGCAGCCTGATTTTCCGTATCGGTTGCGGCGGCGCGGGTTGCGGCATCGCGGGTATCTGCCGGCATCTCGTAGATGTTTTCCTCGGGAAGCATGCCGCGACGCACGAGCTCATTGAGCAGGCCTTCGCGCGCTTGCTTGGCGTTGCGGTCGTCGTCATCCTCCAGCACGAAGCGCTCGTCGCCCCACCAGATGCGCACGCGTGACCAGTCAACGGACGTCAACAGCGGGTTGGTGAGCATGACCTCAAGCACGTGGATTCCGTCGCCGCCGCCTGTCACGGCAAAGTCAGCAAAATCGCGGCCCGGGGTCGCAAGAATATCGCTGAGTCGGAGCAGAATGCGGTTCGCCGCCGCCTGCGCTACGGCCTCTTCGTTGGCATAGCGCACCACGAGGCGCGGAGCGAGGGAAGCGCCCGTCGCAAGTGCTTGGGTGTCGTGTGCTATCTGCGGCTTCGTTGCCATACTTACCTTCTTAGATTGTTCTTATGCAAGGATCAAATACCTACATGATTGTAGTTTTTGGTGACTACTTATAACCCTGCTTCTATTCGTCCACGAACGTCTCAGTGAAGTCAAAGTCCGAATGAATCACCTTGACGTAGACCTCATCGGGGTTCAGCCGGCGCAACTCCTCGCTCATGCACTCCACGAGCGTGCGCATCGGTACGGAAATCTGCTGCGGCGCCTCACCGGGAACGGACACTACGGCCTGATCCTCACACGGACGGTCGAAGCTCAATTCGCCATCGGAACGGTACATCTTTACGCCGCGCACAGCAGTCGCCGCGGAATCCCACTCAATCCCCACCGGAACCCCAAGCTGAACGTGCAACCATGCCGCCAACAACCACACGGACAGGTTGCCGGGTTCTCCCGACACCTGCGCCGACGTGATCGGCTCGTGCGGCGGCTGATCAAGCATGGATGCGAGCATGGCGCGCCACACCGTGAGACGAGTCCAGGAGAGATCCACGTCATCCGGCGTCGCAGACTTACGCAGCAGCTCAAAGGTGCGCTGCGGATCCGGAGTTCGAGATGCGTCGGTCAGCCTCGAGCTGGCCATCGCGCCAATCGGATCCTTCGACGGATTAAGCGGCGGCGTCGTGGGCCACCACGCAACGGCCGGGGTATCGGGAACCATGAGCGGAATCACAAGCGTATCCAAATGGCCTGTGAGCTCACCAAAGGGACGAAGAATAATCACTTCGCCGGCGCCGGCGTCAGTTCCCGTACGAATCTCGGCATCCAAGCGTGACTCGGCAGCCTCAACGGCCCCTGCACCCTTCACCAGCGCAATGATGCGGCACGGGTGTTCGCGGCTCGCGGCGCTCGCGGTGTGCACGGACTCGTCGAGTTCGGTGGGAAGGCACGTGATGAGCAGCGTCAGCACTCGTCCGGACGTGGTCTCGCCACGCTCTTCATGCATCTGGTCAAGCTTCTCTGAGATGTCGTGAGTTGTGGTGTCTGTGAGATTAACGATCATGGCATCCTCCAAGCGCGTCCGTCGTTATGCATCATGTCGTCGGCCTGCTGCGGGCCCCATGTGCCCGAGCGGTAGGGTTGCGGCTGACCTTGTGTTGCCCAGAATTCTTCGATGGGATCGAGAATGTTCCATGACAGGTTGACTTCTTCCGTGGTGGGGAAGAGGGAAGGCTCTCCAAGGAACACGTCGAGGATGAGACGTTCGTATGCCTCGGGGGACGCCTCGGTGAAGGAGCGGCCGTAGCTGAAGTCCATATTGACGTCGCGAACTTCCATGGCGGTGCCTGGAACCTTGGAGCCGAAGCGCAGCGTGATGCCCTCGTCCGGCTGGACGCGCAGCACAATGGCGTTCTTGCCAAGTTCGCGCGTGGCAGTGGATTCGAAGGGCAGGTGTGGCGCCTTCTTGAAGACCACCGCGATCTCGGTGACGCGCTTGCCCAGGCGCTTTCCGGTGCGCAGATAGAACGGCACTCCCGCCCAACGGCGCGTGTCGATGTTGAGCCGAACGGCCGCGTAGGTTTCGGTTTCCGACGTCTTGTCGATGCCGCGCTCATCCAGATAGCCGACCACTTTTTCGGGACCCTGCCATCCTGCGGCGTACTGGCCGCGGGCAGTGTGTGCCGCGAGATCCTTGGGGATGCGGACAGCGGAGAGAATTTTCGTCTTCTCCAGCGTGAGGTCGTGGGCAGAGAAGGAGACGGGCTCCTCCATGGCGGTGAGCGCCAGCAGTTGCAGCAGGTGATTCTGGATCACGTCGCGTGCCGCGCCGATGCCGTCGTAGTAGCCCGCGCGCCCGCCGATGCCAAGGTCTTCGGCCATGGTGATCTGGACGTGATCCACGTAGTTGGCGTTCCAGATGGGTTCGAAGAGCATGTTGGCAAAGCGCAGAGCCAGCAGGTTCTGCACGGTTTCCTTGCCCAAGTAGTGATCGATGCGGAAGATCGACTCAGGGTCGAACACCGACGACACGGTTTCGGCGAGTTCCTTGGCGCTCTGCAGATCGTGACCGAAGGGCTTCTCGATAATCACCCTGCGCCACGCGCCCTCCTGCGACTTGGACAGGCCAGAGTCCGCAAGCTGACGGGACACAATGGGGAACGCACTCGGTGGCACGGACATGTAGAACGCGTGGTTGCCGCGGGTGCCGCGCACCCGGTCGAGCTCGGCCACGGTGTCGCTGAGGCGCTTGAAGGCGTCGGGGTCGTCAAATTCGCCGCGTACGAAACGGATGCCGGCGGCGAGCTGCTCCCAGGTGGACTCCTTGAAGGTGGTGCGTGCGCCGCGCTGGACGGCTGCCTTGACGAATTCGGCGAACTGTTCGTTGCTCCAATCGCGTCGGCCAAAGCCGGTGAGCCCGAAGCTGGCGGGCAGCAGGCCACGGTTGGCGAGGTCGTAGATTGCGGGCAGCAGCTTTCTCTGTGCCAGATCGCCGGTGACGCCGAAAATGACTACTGAACACGGCCCTGCGATGCGAGGAAGCCTCAAGTCTTGGGGATCTCGCAGGGGATTTGTCCATGATGATGCTGAGTCAGCCATGCGAACGTTCTCCTGTTGTTGCGTATCTCAATTTTGTGATTCTGTATTTTATACCGCTGCGTAGCCCTACTTGTTACTTGTTGCACGGCTTGTTAGTCGACGGTCTCGGGCCCCCGAGGGTCTGTGACTGCCTCGGTGGCGACAACGCGAATGTACTCCGCGGCCGCATTACCAAGCGTAATGCCTGAAGCGTCGCCATTCGGCACAACAGTAACGCTCACAGAATTCGAATACGGGGCTTTCTGCCCAATGCGAAGCCGGGTGCCGATGCCAACGTGCTCGGAGGCGAGGTAACGCAACAGCTCTGGGTCTTCGTCTGAGATGCGTTCCACGGTGACCACTGTGCCGGAGGGCGCGTTTGCGGCCACTTCGGCCAGCGACTGGGTGGCCTCTTCCTCGATGGTGCCGTCTTTTGTGGGAATGGGGTCGCCGTGCGGATCGTGCGTGGGGTGTCCCAGGCTTGCCTCGATGCGGTCAATCATGGTGTCGCTCACTGCGTGCTCGAGCGAATCGGCCTCGGTGTGCACCTCGTCCCAGGTGTATCCGAGTGATTTCACCAGAAAAGTTTCCAGCAGCCGATGCCTGCGCACCATGATGAGTGCGTACTGCTCGCCTTCAGGTGTGAGCGTGATGGTTCCGTAGGGCGTGTGCTCCACGAGTTTTGCGGCCACAAGACGCGTGATGGCGCCCGAGACCGTGGACAGCTTCATGCCCGTTTTGTGCGCCAGAGCCTTGGGTGCGACGGGCCTGGCCGGACCACTCCTGAAGATCCCAGATCACCTTGAGGTAATCCTGTGAGTTGGTGGAGAGGTCCGAGAATGCCATACGCCCAGTTTATGAGGTTTTGCGACGTTTGGCGCGAGGTTGCCAAAGATTGGGCTCGATCGTGCCCCGTAGTGACCCTGGCAGGCCATTGCGCTGGTGGACCGTTGTGCTGCTGGCGAGGCGTAGGGATCCGCGCGAGAATGGTGGAGTGAGAAATCAAAGTTCTGCCGTTCGCGCCATCCCGATCCCTTTGCCGCTCAGTGACGAGGGCTTCCGGCGCATCGCGTTCCTGCACCATCAGTTGGCGCCGTCCCAGGCCGCGTACGATCTCGTGTGGACGCACTGCCAGATTGTGGGCACTCTCGCGCGCGATTTTGCGCAGGGATATCGAGCGGCGATGGGGCGCAAGACGGCTGCAAACTCCGAACTTTCTACGGACTCAGGGGACACGCGTCCTGTAAACCCTTGGGGCAGCGCCTTTCCCGACGCCGATCTCGCGTACCTTGGTGGGCTCATTCACGACATCGGCGTGTATCGGGTTTTTGCGGAAGACGGCATCTCTTTTGAGCCGGGGCGCTACATTTTCCACGGGCTTGAGGGGTATCGCATCCTGACGGACGAGGGATACGGCGAGGCTCTTGCGCAGTTCGCGCGCAACCACACGGGCGTGGGAATCACGCGCGAGGACGTGGTGCGGCAGGGGCTCCCGATTCCCGCTGACGACTACACGCCGCGGACCATCGAGCAGGAGATTGTGATGTACGCCGACAAGTTCCACACCAAGTCTCGGCCGCCGAAATTCGTGTCGGAGCCGGCTGCTCGTCGCTCTGCCTCCCGCTTCGGCGAGGAGAACGCCGCCCGCTTCGACGCGCTGGTGGCTCGGTACGGTATTCCCAATTTGCGCCCTCTGGCAGATCGCTACAACGCCACGATTCTGTGAGGGAGCGGACTTTTCCCGCGCAGCTGCGGGAAGAATTAATTGTATGTAACCGGTAGGTAAAAGCCGCTTGCGTTGTAACGTGCACTCACTAGACTTCGAGGTGTCGAACAAATAAGTTCTAATCTTCGAATCAAGTTCAAAACTGGTGATGAGAGTGACGATGACGGTCGAGACGGACAATGAGAAGCGGGTTAGCGGGAAGGCAGCTATTTCCTCCCGCGGCGAGCATCACCGTCCGGAACGCGCGTCACTGGAAGAAATCAACTCTACGGTCAAGGTGCCGGAGAAATCCGCAAGCTTCTGGAAGCATCTCCTTGCTTTCTCGGGCCCTGGTGCGCTGGTGGCTGTCGGCTACATGGACCCGGGCAACTGGATCACCTCCATCGGAGGCGGCGCAAAATACGGGTACCTCTTGATGTCGGTGGTGCTGCTGTCGAGCTTGCTGGCGATGATGCTGCAATACATGTCGGCGAAGCTGGGCATCGTCACAGGTCTGGATCTCGCGCAGGCCACGCGCATGCATACGGGTCGCAAGCTGGGCATCGTGCTGTGGATCACCACCGAGCTGGCGGTGATGGCGACGGATGTGGCGGAGGTCATCGGCGCGGCCATCGCGTTGAATCTGTTGTTCGGCATCCCTCTCACCGTGGGCATTGCCCTCACCATCTTTGACGTTCTTCTGCTCCTTGGCCTCATGCAGATTGGTTTCCGCAAGATCGAGGCGATCGTGGTGGCGCTCATCTCCGTCATCATGGTGGTGTTCATCTACGAAGTGGTGGTGTCGCGTCCGGATATGGGAGCGGCCTTTGCCGGCCTCCTGCCGAGCGCACGAATTTTGCACCCCGGTGAGCTGACGATGGCTTTGGGAATTGTGGGCGCCACCGTCATGCCGCACAACCTGTACCTGCATTCCTCGATTGTGCAAAGCCGGGCCGTGGATCGCACGGACGACAGCGCCGTGCATTCCGCAGTGCGCTTTGCCACATGGGATTCCAACATCCAGCTCTCGGCGGCGTTCATCGTCAACGCCTTGTTGCTGATTTTGGGCGCCTCGATGTTCTACGGCCACGGCGAGGGCTTAGGGACATTCTCGTCGCTGTATAACGCACTGTCCGACAGCTCCATCGCCGGACCCGTGGCCTCGGGCCTGCTCAGCACGCTGTTCGCCGTGGCCCTTTTGGCAAGCGGCCAGAATTCCACCATCACGGGAACGCTGACAGGTCAGATTGTGATGGAAGGCTTCATCAACCTGCACATTCCTCTGTGGTTGCGCCGCATCGTGACACGGGTCATTTCAATTATCCCCGTGCTTGTGTGCGCCTTCGTCTTTGGAGACACCGAGGGAACCCTGGATGATGTTCTTGTGTATTCGCAGGTGTTCCTCTGCGTGGCGCTCCCCATCTCGATGATTCCGCTGGTGTATTTCACGTCGTCGCGCAAGATTATGGGGAAGTACGCGAATTCGAGGTGGCTCGCGGCGTTGGGGTGGATTGTTGCCGCCGTTCTCACCGCGTTGAACCTGCAACTTGTGGTGAGCGATATCGCCGCCCTGTTTTGATTCAGTAGTTCTTTAATTCAGTAATTCCACCGCGCCTGTGGTGATCATGTACCGTCCCACGGCGATCCCGAGGCGGTTCTGCGCCACTGCCGTTCTGATGACGCGCGAACGGGTGAGAATCTCGCTGGCGATGCGCAATGCGTGCGTACGTTCAAAGGCGGCGGTATCGGCGGTATTCGCACCGTTGTTGAGGGCCGTCCGGATGGAGAGTCCTACCTGCTCGAGGATTGCCGACTGGGAGCCACCCACCGAAACATTCCCCTCCGGGGTGCCCGTCAGCGTCTGTTTTGTGGCGGCGATTGTCCCGCAGTTCTCGTGACCAAGCACGAAGAGCAGTGGCACGCCAAGCCCCTCGACGGCGAAGTCGAGGGAGGCGAGCACGGCGGTGTCGAGGATCTCGCCCGCGGTGCGAACGGTGAAGAGATCTCCCAAGCCCTGATCGAAAACAATCTCAGTGGCCGCCCGTGAATCCGAACAGCCGAGCACCACGGCCCGCGGATGCTGACCTCCCACGAGATCATCGCGGCGCGCAGCATCCTGATGCGGATGACGTTGCGTCGACGTTCCACCCGCGAAACGTTGATTTCCCTCCATGAGATCGGCCAGCACTGCATCCGATTCCGGAGTGTGTGACGTTGCGGTACTGCTGGTACCGCGTACGATGTCCCATTCTTCTGAAGTGCTCATGCCTCATATTTTCGCACCGTTGTGTGACGCGTTGTGAAGACGTTGGCCCGTGCCCTACTTCTTCCTGTCAATGATGGCGGTCAGAGCCCACAGGATGGAAAGAACGTCGATGACTTCCTGCAACAGCGCGCCCAGCACCACGGGAATGAGGTTGCACGCAGCAAGAACCATCAGGACGATGGCGATGCCGAGTCCGGCGAGCACCGCCTGCAGCATGGTGCGCTTGGTCTGGCGCGAGATGAGGATGGCGGATGGCACCATCTCGATGTCGTCGTTCATGATGACGACCTGAGCCGATTCGCTCGCTGCCGTAGACGATCCATCCGTCATTGCGGCGCCAATAGTTGCAGATGCAAGAACCGGCGCATCGTTCACTCCGTCGCCCACCATCATGGTGACGGGAGCGGGATCCGGAGCGCCTGCGAGATGGCGCAGGAAGCGCCAGAGCGCGGACATGTGCGGAAGAGTGTCACGCTGCGCGTTCTTGAGAGCGTCCACTTTCTCCTCGGGCAGCAATTGCGCGTGAACGTCGGTGATGCCCACCTCGTCGGCGATTGCGGTTGCCGACGCGTAGTTATCTCCGGTGAGCATCGAGAGACGCTTGATACCAAGGTCCCGCAGCTTGCGCACGGCAGAGGCCGCGTTGTTGCGGGCAAAGTCGCGCAGCACGATGCGCGCCGCGAGGGTTCCATCGATGGAAACGTAGGCCACCATCTCGTTTGGCTCGAGTGCGGAGAACAGTTTCTTGGCCGCATTATCCGCAGCGTTCGAATCCACGAATCCCATGCGTCCAATGCGCACATCGTGGCCGTCCACACGTCCCAGTGTTCCGTTGCCGGAGTCCTCGCGCGCACCCTCCACCACGGGGTGCTTCAGATGCTGGTCGCGAATAAGGTTTGTTGCGGCCACGGAAATTCCCTTTGCAAGAATATGCACGGAGTACGCCTCAAGCGGTCCTGCCAAACGCAGCACGTCGGTGGTGGAATAACTGCTGCCCTCCACCACGTCCACGCGCGCCACCTCAGGACGCTTGCGTGTGAGAGTTCCCGTTTTGTCAAAGAAGATATGCGACACATTGCCCAGATTCTCGAGCACATCCTGCGTCTTGATGATGACGCCAATCTTCGCCAGTCTGCCAGTGCCGCCCATGTAGGCCACAGGCGCCGCAATCAGCAGCGGGCAAGGGGTCGCCAGCACGAGCACCTGAGCGAAGCGCACGGGATCGCCGGAGAAGTACCACGCCAAAAAGGCGATGACGAGGGAGATCACCGTGAACGGCACGGCGAGCATATCGGCGGTCTTGACAACCGTGGCGCGCGACTCCTGTGCCGTCTTCACCAGCTGCAGAATCTTCTGGTACTGCGAAGAAGCGGCCGTAGCGCTCGCCTGCATAGTGAGCGTATCCGAGCCGTTGATGGCTCCAGACGAGATGTGGCCGCCGCGGTACACGTCTACAGGAACGGGTTCTCCGTTGATCATGGAGAGATCCACGGTGGCTTGCTCACTGAGCAGCACACCGTTGACGGGGACGGTTTCGCCAGGCTTGACGACGAGACGGTCGCCGATGTGCACCTTGTCGACGTCCACGGTGTCCCATCCGCCCGAATGGTCGGGGGAGGGGAGAAGAACGCTGCGGTCGGAGGCGCTGGGTTCCTTGCTGTATGCAGGCGGCTGATAGTCGAGAGCGCCTTCTGCATAGTCGAGACGCTCGCCAGTTTCGGAATTGTAGGAGGCGTCGGGATCAAAGGATTCCTCAGTGGGTGCAGCCTCGGAACCGGCCTTCTCGCCCTTTTCCCGTAGCACGTGCGCGATTTGGGGTGCAGCGTCCACGAGCGCTGTGAGGTTGCGGCCTGCGCGACTTTGAGCGAAGTCTTCGATGGCATCGCCCGAATAGATCATGAGAACCACGATCCAGGACGCCCATTGCTCACCCACCACTGTGGTGGCGAGAATGGCAATAATTGCCAGAATGTCGACGCCAACGTGGCCGTGACGAATGTCGCGCACAATGCCCATCAGCGCATCCACCACGGCATACGCAGTGAGTGCGAGGAAGATCCATGTGGCAATCTGCTGGTAGTTGCTCCACAGCAGACCATTGATGCCACCGATGATCAGGACGATGAACGGCATGGGTGAGCTGACGATGAATCGCCCGATACTGCTCATCACACCTTTGAACGTGTGCTTCTGTGCCGTTGCTGGAGTTTTCATGTTCATGGCAGGTTCCTCTCCACCTTGCGTTTCTCCCGTATCGTGCAGCGTGGGCTACGTCGCCCGGGATACTTTGGCCTTCTTCGATTGAATCACGCCATGCTATCTCATGAGGGGCCCATGCCTATGGGCGAAATCGGTGCCATACAGCAGATTTGTGCCCGACTCGCCTCAGGAGAGGGGCCGGGCACAACGAGGAACTATTGCTTTATTGCTTTACTTGAACAGGTTCTTCAACCGCTCCCAGAACGATGGCGTCGGGGCGTCTTTTGCTGCCTTCGTGGTTTCCGTTTTCTCTAGAGCAGATGTGGTGAGCATGAATTGCACCTGCTCCACGTCGGAGTTCTTGGACGATACGAAGTCAACGGGCGTTACGGTGCCGGTGAAGGCCTCCATCGCCTTGTTGATCTCCTTCTTCATGGTGGAGGGAATCTTATCGGTGTTCTCTGCCATCGTGGCCATGCCATCACTCAGTTGGGTGACGCCAGAGGCGAATTGGGACACTCCTGACGACAGGGACGAGGCGCCTGTGGCGAGAGTTCCCGCGCCACTGGAGAGCTTGGAGGCGCCAGTAGTGAGTGACGAGGCTCCCGTGTTCAGTGACTCAAGGCCCTTTGCGTAGGTGGTCGCGCCTTTTGCGAGGCTTGACGCTCCGGAGGCCACGGTTTTCCCTCCCTTTGCCGCCTTCTGGGCGCCGTCATCGAGCGACTTTGCGCCCGCTGCGGTCTTGGAGGCGCCTTCCGCGGTTTTAGAGGCTCCCGTGGCAAGGGTGCTCGCTCCAGTGGCGAGTTGCTGCATGCCGTCATTGAGCTTGGAAGCACCTGATGCTGCACCGCTGAGCGCCTGGGCTGATCCCGCCGTTCCCGCCAGCGTGGTGAGTGCCGCCTGCGTATCGGTAATGGCGAGCACCTTCTGGAGAATGTTCGTGACATCCTTATCGGACTGGGAATTGATGGCGCTCACGAGGCCTGAGCGGTAACCGCTGGGATCCTTGACCGGATCGGGCAGCTTCTTCTGAATGGTCTGCACGGTGAGCAGCTTCATAGGCTGGGTGGCCGCAAGCATCGACAGCGCGGTGGAATACTCGGTGAACGCCGTCTGATACTTTTCCGATGCCGCTGCAATGGTGGTTGCGTTTGCCTTCTGCCCCAACGAAGTCGCCTGCTGCGACAGCTGGTCGGCGTACGTTTTGGATCCTGCGGCCGCCTTGGATACTCCGGTGCTCAGGGAGGAAACGCCTCCGGAAAGCTGCGATACGCCGCCTGAGAGCTGCGATACCCCTGAGCTGAGAGAGGACGTGCCCTTTGCAAGCTGGGTCACGCCGCTCGCGTACTGCGTCACTCCTGAACTGAGCGACGTTGCGCCGCTCGCCAGGGTGGTGGCCCCGTCTGCCGCCTTGCCCACGCCGATGCCGAACTTTGCGACTCCAGCGGAGTACTGCGATACGCCGGATGCTAGCGTTCCTGCCCCACTCGCCAGTTGCGACGTGCCCGAAGTCAGCGACCCCGTATTGGCCGCCAGTGTGCCTGAGCCGTCTGACAGCTCGTTCATGCCACTGGCGAGCTTTTCCATGCCGGACGTCAGAGACGACGTGTCGAAGGCATCGCCGATGTCAATCGAGAACGGTGCCGCTGCAATGGAGATTGCGCTCATGCTGAAGTCGGTGGCGTCGGCGCTGAAACTCAGCTTTCCATCCTTGCCAGGCATCACCATGAAGGTGATCTGCTTGTTGGCACCCGCATCTGCCACGATGCCGGAGTCCCCGGCGTCGAGGTTGTTCACAGCGTCCGCGGGAACGGTGAGCGAGATCTGCAGCATGTACTTCTTGTAATACAAGCTGCTTGCGGCGCTTGGGTTCTTTGCGGTGTCGATGCTCACCTTCACGTGGCCGGTGGCGCCAACGAGCTTCTTAGCGTCCACCGTATTGCCGTCGAGCTGGTAGCTGATGCCAACGTTCCAGGGCAGTTGCGCTTGGGCTGCGGAGGAGGTGAGGTTTCCCTGATAGTAGAAGTCGCCCTTGGAGACGTCAATGGAGTGCTTGTCGGCGCTGCTCGTGAGTTTCGTCGTGGTGGAGAGGTTCTGCGCGGAATCGTAATCGCCGTAGTCAACGAGCGTTCCCGCCTTGGTGACCTTGAACTGGTTGACCACGTACACGTTCTTGGAGCCGCCGTCGGAGTTCAGGATGCCGTAGATGTTCTGGTCCTTGGTGGCCTTTGCGCTACCGGATCCTGCCGCCGTGCTGTTCGCCACCGCCGTCTTGACGGAGCCGTCGGAACTGGTGGTGATCTGCGAGGCAGCGGTTCCTGTTCCGGCTGCCGTCGCGCTCGTGCTGGTGGCGGTGGCGCCGTAGGCGAGCGAGCCGCCGGTCAGCAGTAGTGCAATGGAGGCGAGGGAGGCGATGCCCGCCGTGCGAATCTTAGAGTTCATTTGGAAATCTCCTTATAAAACGTGAGCTTGAGCGAGAGCTTTGGAATCAACGGGTCAAAAACGAGCAGCAGACTTGGCAGCAGCGTGATCGAGGAGAGGAACGCGATGATGCCGCCGCGCCCGATGAGCCAGCCCATCGCCGCCACGATGGCGTTGGAGCTGGTGACGCCCAGCGTGATGCCGGCGAGCGTGAGAATCAACGCGGAGACGAACATGGCCGGAATCGCCTGCTTGAGAGCGGACTTCATGGCGGGAATCTTGCCCATCGTTCGCCGCTCCACCAGGTAGTGGTCCAGCAGCAGAATGCCGTAATCGATGGCCGATCCCATCATGATGACCGACACGATGAGGTAGCCGATGAAGCTGAGCTCCGTGCCCATGAAATACGGGATCGCCATGTTGATGAAAATGGCCGACTTGATGGTCACGATGGCAATGAGCGGCAAGATGAGTGAGCGGAACAGTATCAGCAATATCAGGAAAATGGCAATGACGGTGATGGTGTCCACGCGCTTGTTGTCGGCGGTGACGGTGTTCATCATGTCATACATGTTCGCGGATTCGCCGGCGAGATAGGTCTGTTTGCCGGGGTAGAGATTGCTAGCGGCCGCCCGCACCTGACGAACAAGCCTGAAGGCCGCGTCCCCCTCGGATTTCGTGGTCACCGTGATGATGATGCGTGCATAGTCCTTGGAATAGAAGTTATCGGAGAGGCTTCCCAGATACTGCGGTGGAACCTGATTGCTCACGGCCGTGGCGTACGAGGTGATGGACTTGACGCCCGCCAGCGGCTTGATGGCGGCATCGAGCTGCTTTTCGGCCGCAGGGTCGCCGCGCGGAACAAGCAACACGAGTGTGTTGTCCGTGCTGAAGATCTTCTTCTCCGCGGCAGTATCGACGGCTATTGTGGAGCCGGCCGCGGCATCTCCCGAACCGTAAATGAAGGAGTTACGCGCCTGACCCAAGTACGACGGAATCACCATGAGCACAATCACGATGAGCGCAGGAATACGAATCTTGACTAGCGCCGAACTCGTGCGCGTGAAACTGGGCAGGAAGCGGCGATGATGCGTCTTCTGAATCCACTTGTCGGCCGCGACTGTGAGCGCGGGCAGCAGAGTGATGACGCTCACGTAACTGACCACCACGCCGCGCACCAAGCCCCAGCCCATGTCCGGGCCGATCTTGAAGTTCATGAAAATCAGCGCGGCGAAGGCGAAGATGCCGACGAGTGCGCTCGCGAAGATGGAGGTGGCCGACTTTTTCATGGCCGTTTTCATGGCGTCGACGCTGCTGGCAGTGGTTTCGCGGGCGGCCGTGTAGGCGGTGGAGAGGAACACGGCGTAGTCGAGCGCCACGGCGAGTTGCAGAATTGGCACAACTGCCATGGAGATGAAGCTGATTTCGCCCATCATGGACGAGATGCCCAGGT
The DNA here is from genome assembly GCA_022651005.1 of Bifidobacteriaceae bacterium. Classification (GTDB taxonomy): domain Bacteria; phylum Actinomycetota; class Actinomycetes; order Actinomycetales; family Bifidobacteriaceae; genus JALCQC01. The sequence goes on along the minus strand of JALCQD010000003.1, from coordinate 30,708 downwards.
TGATGACGATGCTGGCGCCGATGGTGGCGAGGTAGAGCAGGGGCTCCACCCAACTGCGTGTGGCGATGATGAGGATGGCCAGAATGATAGGCACGAGGAGGAGCATGGCGTAGGAGCTTTGGCTGAGCGCCATTTTCTGAGAGCTCGCCATATCTGCCGCGTTGCCCACCACGGCGACGGTGCTCTCGCCCGTTTTCGCGTTGGTGGCGAGGGCTTTGAGCGCCGAGACGGCCTTCTGCTCGTCGCCCGATTCCACGGTGACTTGGTAGAGCGCGTGGCCGTCTTTGTAGTAGCTGTCGACTGTTTTTTGATCGAGGGATTCCACGGGCTTGGTGAGGTCAACGGAATCGTCGAGCCACATAACGTCCTCGACACCGGTGGTCTTCGCGATCTTGTCCTTGTATTCCTTGCCTTGGGCCACGCCGTTGACTGGGATCATGACGGTTGCGTTGGGCAGATCCTTCTTGAAGGACGACTTCATGACGTTCAAGGCTTTAGTGGAGTTGGCGTCGGCAGGCAGGTATTGCGTCATGTCGTAATTGATCTGCAGGGTGAGCGCGGCCGTACCGAAAACGGCGATTGCGACGGCGAAAATCGTGATGATGGTCTTCCGGAAACGGAGGACCTGCCGGGCGATCCAATCCATGCTGCGCACTGCCTTTCGTAGGGGCCGCTAAAGGGGCTGTTCGTGAGCTGTCGAGTATTATCCAACAACGTGTTGCCTGATGATGTATCATAAACACCGTTAGAGATTTCATCAACTGACAATTTTGTCGTGTTTGTCAGGTGATAAGCGCGATGCCGGGACGGTGATACCCTCTCGCAAACGGCGGTATGCTGAGCGTGGCAAGGAGATGCGGAATGGTCAACAAGCAACCCGAGGTGACCGAGCAGACGCGCGAACGGTTGCAGCAGGCGTTTTGGGAACTGTACTTGAACAACGACGTCAACAAGATTCGTGTCAAAGACATCACCGACCGAGCGGGGTACAACCGAGCCACCTTTTACCAGTATTACCGTGACATTCCGGAGCTCTTCGCCCAGGCCGAAGACAAACTGCTCGACGCCATCGCCGAACTCATCGTGTCTCATCTGGGCGACGTAAAGAAATTTGCCGTGCCAGAAGGCACTCGGGTCCAGGACGTGTCGCTCGACGATGTTGTGAACTCCTTCGACTTCGAGGAAGACATGAAATTCCTCGCCTCCACCGTGCAAACATATCGCTCGTTCATGTCGGTGCTGCTCTCCGAACGCGGCGATCCAAAATTCGTGCGCAAATTCAAGGACCTCATCGTTCCACTGATTAATCAAGGTGCCGATTGCCTCAATCTCACCGACGCCGAAGCGCGGCTCTACCGCGAATTCGCGTTGTCGGGAATCGTGTCGGCAGTGTCTGCGTGGCTCTCCGACGACGGAGGCATGTCCATCACCGATTTCGTGCGCTTCATGACGCGCACCTTCCCGCCGAAGACATGCGATGGAGTGGGCGTGGGCGTTGTCACGGGTGCAGGAGCAAAGAGTCTCGCACACGTATAAAGGCGTGCCGGAATGCCGCGCATAATCCGCGCATAATCTCTATAACGCAAGATGCCCGCTTCGTCACAATGAAGCGGGCACCTTTATATATATGTCGGCAATAGGGGAATTAATGCGAGGGCGCTGTAATGCTACTTATTGTCGGAAGCCTTGCCGGATCCAACTCCGCCGATGCCGCATTGGTCATCGTCTTGGCCAGACAGCGCGGCTGCGGGGCTGAAGCTCAAGGCCGAGTCGGCAACGTCGAAGCTGAAGGCGGGAGCGGAATCTGCCGAGGCCGTAGACTCGACGGAAGCGTCCGCTGCCAGCGCCGTCGCAGCGCCACTCTCAGCGGCGCCGGAAGCTGCCGTGTCCTTCTTGCCTTTGCGCCCAATGAGGGATGAGGCCTCGGCGAGAAGCTCTTCGTCTTCCTCGATGTATTCCTTCTTGCCGTTGTAAATATCAACGTCAAGCTGTCCTTCGGTCTTGGCCACGATCACGGCGGAATTGGCCGCGCCCGCGACGTTCAGGGCAGTACGACCCATGTCCACGATGGTGGAAATTGGCTGCATTACGGCGATAAACTCAACTGGCAGCCCGGCCGCGGCAAACAACGACGTGGCGGTGACGGTTGCTGTGCCGGGAACGCCCACCGTGCCAACGGACACCAGCAGCGCGAGGACAACAAGGAACAGGTACTGACCGGCGGAGTAGTTCAAACCCTGGGCGTGCACTGTGAAAACGGCCACGAGCACAGGCCAGATTCCGGCGCAGCCAGGCATGCCAAGATTGGCGCCGAGGCTGGAAACGAAGGACGCGATGTCGCCCTTCACGCCCATTTGCTTGAGCTGGCGCACGGTGACCGGGATGGTGCCGATGCTGGACTCAGAGGTGAAGGCCACCACGCCGGCGGGCCAGAAGAACTTGAAGAAGCGAATGGGGTTGAGGCGCGTGAAGCCACCGAGCAGCAGAGGCTGAACGATGAACATCTGGATGATCATGGCGACGTAGGCCACGACGAGCACGCCCACGAGCGGCAGCAGCGTGGCGATGTTGGAGCCGGAGACCGCGTTGGCAATGAGCGCAAGCACAGCGTAGGGAGTGAAGCCGATGACAATCTGGGTGGCCTTGCTCAGCACCACGTTGCCCGCGTCCACGAAACGCTTGAACGGAGAAACGGCTTCCGCGCCCTTGGGGGTCTTGGCGGCTTCATTGAAGGCGATGGCGACCAGGAGCGCGAAGATCACCACAGGGACTACCTGATTCTCGGACCAGTTGGCCACGAGATTCGAGGGGAAGAGGTTGATGAGGGTGTCGAGAACGGTGGGTACTTCGTGTGCCTTGTACCCGGCGACCGGCGTGTAATTGAATCCGTTGCCCACGCCGAATGCAGTGCCCAGGCCGAGGGCGAGGAGTGCTGCGGTGAGGGTGTTGAGCATGAGGAACACGATTGACTTGAGTCCGATGTTCTTCAGGCGCACCGATTCGCCCAGATTTGTGATCGACGCGATGATGCTGAAAAGCAGCAGCGGCACCACGATGGCTGAGATGGCGTTGGACCACACGGAGCCAAAGGCAGCCACAAACGTGGTGTGGCCCTGGAAGGCGGCGCCCACGATGATTCCGAAGGCGGTTGCAATGATGGTGCGCAGACCGAAGCCCACGAGCTTCTTGATGCTCAAGAACGCCAATACGGCGAAGAGCACCACGGTCACGCCAAGGCTGACCCAATCCAGCGATGTTATTACTGGGGTGTCCGACATTATTTCTCCTTTGCCCAATGCGGCAATAATTCCTTCATCAAAATAGCGAAAATCGTTAATTCCTATAGCGGTTTTACGGGTATTCGTTATTGCGATTTTTTATGATGCGTGCACGATTCGCGGAATTTCTTGGCTTCCGTATGCTCGTAACAGTGATGGCATGGGGCACAGGGGCTCAGAAATGTCCACAAAGAGGACGCTAAATGTGAAAGTGCGAGAACTGAATCAAATAATATGAATATTTATTGTTCAGCGAGCACAACACGTGAGCTGACAACATGCACAGGCACACGCGAGGGCACGCTGAGAAGAACGCAGTGCCTGCGCTGCTGCAGACTGCGCCTCAACGGCTGTAGAGATTGTGCTTATGCTCACGGGATTGAGATTAGCTCACGTTGCCGAATCGTGCAAGGGAAAGCTCGCAGAGAGATCGGTGGTGGAGAGGAATCCTGCGAGTGATATGGGTGACACTCCGTAGTCACTCCTGTGCGGCCTGACCTCTCGATAGGCTGGGAACGTGACTTTTGGCACTGGACCCACTGGCTCCTCGCATTCCGAATCCCCGCTTGAAAAACCGGGGGCTACCATGCGCATACCCGAGGCAAATCCGCGCTTCTTCACGATTCAGGTGCTTGCCATCATCGGCCTCAGCTTCGCGCTGGGCACCAGCGAATTCATCATGGTGGGAGTACTGCCCAACATTGCTCGCGATCTCAACGTTCCTCTTACAACTGTGGGCAATCTCGTGTCGATTTTCGCCGCTGCATATGCCGTATGTACTCCGCTGGGTGCGGCTCTTTCCGCGAGATTCCAACGTTTTAGAATCTATATGGTGCTTATTGGCATCTTTCTTGCGGGTAATATCCTGTGCGCCTTTGCAGTGAACTACGTGATGCTGCTGGTGGCGAGAATCGTCATCGCCGTGGTGAGCGGAACTCTTGTGGCAATCTCCATGACCTTTGCTCCCGACGTGACGCAGCCGCAATACCGCACGCGTTTCGTATCGTGGGTATTTTCGGGATTCTCCATCGCCTCGATCGTGGGAGTACCCATTGGGACGGCCATTGCCGGTTCTCTCGGATGGCGGGCGGCCTTCCATGCCATCGACGTGATGATTGTGGCGCTTGTCATCGTGATGGTGGTGAAGCTCCCACATCATTCATCGCAACGACAGATACGCGTAGGGTTCTTCAGCCAGTTCTTGTTGTTCTTTGATCCGCGCATTCTCGCTGGGCTGACATGCGTGCTCTGCGCCTCAGCGGCGAGCTACGTGTTCTATACGTATCTCACCCCGATCATCACGGGATTCGGGCACGTGCCACCACGTTTTGTGGGATTTGCGCTGATCGTGTTCGGCATTGCGTGCCTTGCCAGCAATCTCACTAGCGGGCGGCTGGCGAATCGCGGCAGCGGTAAGGGGACGGAGCCGTTGGCTCGCTGCCTCCCCGTTTTTCTCGTGCAAGCCGTGTGCTTGGCGTCGCTTGTGGGGATATTCCGCGTGGCACCGCTGACGCTCGTGATGCTCGTAGCGCTGGGATTCCTCATGTACCTTATGAATTCGCCGTCACAGATACTCTTTCTCGACGTGGCTGCTGCGTCACACCCAGGGTCCGTGAATCTCGCGTCGTCGCTGAACTCGATGTCATTCAACATCGGCATTGCGGTGGGCGCTGCGGTGGGTGGCCTTGTGACGGACGGTCTCGGCATGGGCTGGCTCGGACCGTTCGGGGCCATCTTCTCGCTCGGCTCGGCGGCGATGTGCTTCTATCTGGGACGTCGGCGTATTTGAGGTGTCAAGGACGCGCTAAGCGATGACGTCGCTCCCGCGCTTTTCACGCACGGAAAGATAGATGAATCCGGCGATGGACAGCACGGACAGTGCGGCGCCTACGAGCGCTGAAACCTGATAGTGCCCGGCCGATCCGGCCGCGACGCTGCCGATCTCGGTTCCCACGAAGTTGCCGAAGTTGACGGCGAACTGGAAGGCCGCCCCGCCCAACAGGCCGCCTGCAGCGAGTCCCACCATCACGAGCTGGGAGGGAGCGCCGCACACGAAGAACAGGAAGAAAGCCACGAAGAACGTGGCGACGTACGCACCTATTCCCGACGGCGACGCGAGTCCAACCACCAGCAGCGCGATGAGTGCGCCCACCTGGCCCCACATAGTGGTGGCGGCAGGTGCGGTGCGATCGCTGATTTGGCTAGAGAGCGTGGAGCCGAGGAACATGCCGATGCCGGCCACCATCATCAGAATGACAATGTTTGCAGAGGTGAGTCCACCGAACGTGACGGCCCAGGACGACAGGAAGTTCCACCACGCGAAGATTGAGGCGCACCCGAAGAAGACGCCGAGGAAGCCCATCCAGAAGGGAAGGGTGCGAACCGCCTTGAGGATCGCACGGGCGTCGGATCCGTCGTTGAGCGAAACGGACGGCACAAGCGCGGCGATGAGCAGCAGTCCCACGAGCGCCACAATGGCGATGACGAGAAAAACCGACTGCCACGGCATGACCGAGGCCATGAAGGTTCCGAGTGGTACACCGATGATGTTTGCCACCGTCTGACCGGTCACCACGATTCCCAGGCCGCGCGCCTCCTTGCCTTTGCGCGACAGTTTCGGTGCCACGAGCGACGTGAGCGAGAAGAAAGCGCCATGAGGCAGACCCGCGATGAAACGCGCCACCACGAGCAGGCCAAAAGAAGTGAAGATGAACGTGAGGAAACTGCCGACCGCAATGAGACCTGCCATGAGGATCATGATGACTTTGGCTGAGAGGCGCTTGGACAGCAGCAAGAGCAGCAGTCCTACGCAGATACCGATGGAGTATGACGAAATGAGGTTGCTCGCCTGGCTTGAAGGAATGCTGAGCGCCGTGGCCGCGTTGGGCAGCAGGCTCACCAACATGAACTGGCTCATTCCGAGGGAGAAGGAGACGAGAGACAGGCTCAGCAGGCGCACGGTGGTGATGAATCCTCCGGCGGGTTTCGGCTGCTGAAGAGTCGGCACGATTGGCACGGAAGAGCTCATGGGATTCCTGTCTGTTTGGCAACAAATGTGGTAAATGCATTAGAACTTAGGCGAATGCACCCCACTAATTTTAAACGCGTGTGATTTTCTCACGTGGAAGTGACACACCTGACACGCTTTATACCATAAAAACCTCGGTGAGAACTTCTTAAAACATGGAAAAAACCTTTATTTTGTCTGGATTGTAATTTAAAATTACGTGCATATTCCCGCAACTCAGAGGTGAGGAGCCCGCATGGCGTTATTCGAGGTCGTTGAATTCGAGGGAGCATCGGACGACACCTATGCTTATCGGCATCCGAACCGAAAATTGGCACGTGGCACCAAAGTCCGCGTGAGTGATGGCCAGCAGGCTTTCTTATACAGCCAGGGCAGGTTGGCGGAAACCTTTGGTCCCGGCGCACACCAAGTACAGGGTGATTATCTACAGGGCGTATCCCGCATCACGAACCTGTTCTACAACAAAGCCCCTCAGAACACTGAGATTTGGTTTGTCACTCTCTCGGATATGTTGACTATTCCATGGTCAACTCCGGGCAATTTTCAGGTCAGGGATGCTCGATATAACGCAACTTTCGACATGCGCGCCAGGGCCGATATCGGCATAAAGATCACTGATCCGGCGGCACTTGTCGGGCAGATGAAATCCGACAATATCGACACGATCAAGAAGAGCGAGATCGCGAAATACATCACCTCGAGGCTCGATAATCAGCTCATTCAAATTGTGTCGACGGCCGTTGGGAATGGTAAATGGCCCTATGACGAGATTTCGCAGCATCTCATTGAAGTCAGTAATAAGGCTAAAGAAGCTTTGCGCAAAGACACGGATGACTCACTTGACTGGAGCCTCAAGAAAATCGGCCTTGGCGTCACCTCGATGAACGTGTGGTCCATTGCATTGGACGGTCATTCTCGCAACAATGCTCAGGTGAGGGATAAGCTCAACGCCCAAGGCTTTGATGTGTACTCGCAGCGACTGCAGGCAGATGCCAATGAATATCGGCAGAAGCATGGTGGTTACGATCGTCAGACAAGTCGGAAATTTGGCGTGCTCAATGCGGCCGCGAGCAATGAGGGGTCTGGAACAGGTTCTTCCGCCATGAATATGGGGATGGACCTCACTATGGGTGTAGCGATGGGCCAAATGATGGGTAAGGCATTCAATCAGATGGGTGGCTTGATGGATCCGACGGCCGCAGCGGATGCTCCGGCAACACCGGCGTCGGACGCCGCTCCTGCGCAGCAACCCGCACCTGTCGCCTCTCCCGCTCCTGCTGAGAGCCCTGAAGCGGCCCTTTTTGACGGGATGAAGGTTGTGCGAGACATGCTGGTTGACGATCCTGTGAGCAATAAGCCCATCTATATTGTCGAGAACGCTGCGGGGGAGCCGATCCTCACGGATGGTGACACTCAGCGCGGCCTTCCTCTGGGAACGACTGCGACGACCATCACAGGGGATGTTGCGATTGCTGCACTGGCGCAGCAACGGAAAAGAAATCAGTAAATCAATGTATTTTTTGGAGAGACCACTATGAGTAAGAATGCGTTGTGGATAATAGGCGGTGGAATTGCTGTGGCAACAGCGGTCATCGCTGTGGTGCTGCCTCATAATTCAGTGCCGCTGTATTGGATTGCCCTGTGCGTCCTCATCGTGAGCGAATTATTGTTCTTTGGCACGATGGCGCTTTTGGCGGCGAGGGGATATCAACTTGAGAATGCGCTGCCCGCCTATGCCGCCATGGGGGGATTCGCCATTGCGCAAGTCGTCCTTCTTATAGTTGCCAATCAGAATTTGTGGCAGGCATACGTTATCGCAGAGGTGGTGTGTGTCGTTATCGCAGGTGTCATTGTCGTTATGTCTGGTGTCCTCAACGAAAAGAATACGGCCGAGCAGGAACGCAAGGCCGCTATGAGCAATGAGGAAAGGCTGACGCCTAAGACTGGTTCTTTCTAGGGTGTTGGATTCTGAGATAGGTAATACAGAGAATAATGAGGGAATGAGATGATTCTTCGTCACAAAGTATTGGCGATATTCGTTGTTTTGTTTTGGTATTGGGCCTTTTCCGGAGCTGGCACGGCGTACTACATATTCTTGATCTTATTGCCCATCTTGGGTTATAAGCTTCAAAAAGATATCAAGGAGATTAGCGCGATAGAGAAGGCGGGCTATGACTCCGACAATAAAGCCGAAGCTCTTCGGCGAACCTTGCCGTATGGAACTGCGAAGCGAGTGCTTTCTGTATATGTAGTTGTCGCGATTGTGCTCGCAGTGCTTGAGGGCTTCTACTGGCATTCTAGCGTCGTTCGTGTCACTCTTGGCGCCTATGGAACTTATGGAATAGGAATTAAAGAAGTAAGTCCCTGGGTGCTGTGGGTGCCCGCTCTCCTCATTGTGGGGCATGCTGCGTACCTTTTGTATGCGGTGCGGTCAGGACGATTGTTGCCGGCCGTCTCTGATGGTGACTTGGGCTACATGAGTAAAGGCGAAGTCGAGCAGACAGAGCTCATTGGGTACGCTCGGAAGGAATTTGAGGAGAATGATCTTGCAAAGGTCTTCTTCGAAAGAATCATACAAAGAGCCAATGAGGTAAACGCCTTTGAGGCGAATGACAGGCATTCGAGTCTCCCCGTGGCATATCTCGATATTGTGGAGGAGGAGCCCTCCTTCCACGTTCACAGTTACTTTGTGGATAGCGATATGTTATATGAAGCGACCTTTGAAGTGAACAGCATCGTTATCGATACTTTTAAAAAGTTGCGAAAAGAAGCTCAGAACGGCAAGATTTCCGATCTCGAAGCGGAAAGATTGTCGCTGTTGCGGCAGGAAATTGTTAACGATGCGCAAAAGGAGTTCACTTTATCTGCTTTTGCGAAGACTCGAAAACAAGACGGTTACCTCATTCTTTATACGAACAGGAATCAGGCCATTGAGATTCCGATGCCAGGCACTATGAATATGGATAATCTCCTTTATTTCCCCACTCCACAAGAATATGATCAAAATTTTGCGGAGATCAGGCGCAGGGTCATTGCGGCCAATTCTCAATCGAATTTGCAGTGGTGAAAGACGGAAACTCGTTCAAAGGATATGGCTATGAAACTTAGCAACTACACGGGGAGTAGCCTGCAGGGGCAAAGAATCAGGCGAGGTAATCAGAGGGCTGGAAAGAAGAACAAGTACGATCTTTTCGCGGCCTTAGCCGTACCGGCGGGAATATTTCTTGGACCCGTTGGCCTCGTGCTGGGAATCATAGGCTTGCGCAGAATCGCTAAAGGACGCAGAGTCGGCATGGAAGTTCCCGGCCGCGGGGCGGCAATTACTGGCATTGTGATTGGAGCACTGTGGACGCTCTACATCGTGGCGGGAATTATTTTCGTGATATGGCTGTATGCGAATCCTGTGGAGGCGCAGCAGCTTATGGATGGACTCGCAGGAAAGTAATTCCCGCGGGTCCATGAAATGATTAGCAAATAGAAAATTATTCCTGGGAGCAGCATTCGAATGCCTATTGTTATTGCTATTGTGGCCATCATCGTTATAGTGGCGGCGTGGTCGTTCATCGCTAGTCTTTTGCCGTGGGTCATTGGGATCGCGGTGGTTGGTGGCGTGATCTGGTTCATCTTTTCTGCGTGGAGCTCCTCTAAAGAGGAAAAGGCGGCTCAGGAGAAAATGGCACAAGATGCTCAAAATCGTGTGAAAAGCCGCTCTGCCGCAATATGGGAAGAATGGGAAAGATATCTCGAGGATCCATCGCATCACGAGAACGCCCCCCTTCCCGGGGCTTCTGGGGAAACCGCCGATATCATTAAGCCTCCGGTACGGGAAGAGCTGAAGTATGTGTTTGCGCATGCTGCGTTGCGCTCGGGGGAGATTACTCTTCGCTCTCTCGGAGTTGGCGCGGCGGCGTCGCAGCAGGAGCAGGATGCTGCTCTCATCGCCTTTGGCTCCGATGCGGTGAATTATTCCGGCGGGGCTTTTTCGTGGCTGAAGGTAACGCGCGACGATGCACGAGCGGCCGCTCAATACATGTTGCAGCATGAGGCCAATTGATCTTAAAGCACTAGACTCGCAGTGGTGATGGCGACGGAACAGGCTGCAACAACGGTACAAAAGACAGGTCAACGGGCGAAGAAGGTTCGCGCGCCCCACGCGCCTCGTACGCCTCGCGCGCGTTATGCGACCACCTTTGAACGCGGTACCCGCAGCTTCGTGATGTCCCAGATTCGCAGCAAGGACACTTCGCCGGAACGTCTCGTCCGTAGCTTTCTCTTCGCGCATGGCCTGCGTTTCCGAAAGAACGACAAGCGGTATCCGGGCCATCCGGATGTGGTCTTGCCCAAGTATCGCACCATGGTCTTCGTCAATGGGTGTTTCTGGCATCTGTATGAGGGGTGTTCCAAGGCGCGCATCCCGAAATCCAATGTCGAGTTTTGGACGGCGAAGCTGCTGCGTAACCGTGCCAGGGATGCTGCCCAGCATGCGGAGCTCGCCGCTGCGGGGTGGAAAGTTCTCGTGGTCTGGGAGTGTGAGCTCGCCAAGGATCGACGCGACGACACGTTGAACCGTCTCCTTGGGGATATTAAGAAGTAGACATTATTAAGAAGCGAGAAGTGGGCGAAAGTAGTATCGGAATAGTCGATATGAAAAGCCATTCAATTCGATTTGTGGGATATGCTGCCGTTCGGCACAATGGGCAGCATGCCTACTGACATCATCAAAAATTATGCCCGGGAATTTGCCGTAGTGGCGATCCTGGGAATCATCGCCTCCGTGGCCGGAACGCTACTCGGAGGCCTGCCCGTCCTCTCACTCTTCGGGGCGCTCATCATTGCGCTTGTATTGGGGATGGCGTTCCAGTTACCGCTTCGTGCGATCTTCGTTCGCGGCAACGAAGTGCACGCCAAGGGCGTTGCAAAATCTGCGGGATGGATCTCCAACAAACTTCTGCGCGCTGGCATCATCCTTCTCGGGTTCAAACTCAACCTTTCCGATCTTTTTAGCGCGGGAGTTAAAACGATTGGCCTCGCCATCGTCGTTGTTGCAGGCACCATCACGATGACCTATGGCATCGCGCGCAAGCTCCACGTGGGCAAGCATCTCGCCATCCTCACCGCAGGCGGCACGGGAATCTGTGGCGCAGCTGCCGTCATGGGTCTGTCGAGTTCGATGAGACTCCCCGAGGATCGAGCGGGAGAGCAAGAGGAGGACGAGGTGATGGCAGTCGCCGCCGTCGCCATCATGGGAACGGTGTTCGCGCTCATCGAGATTGCACTGCGTCCGGTTCTGGGACTCAGTCCCACGCAGTTCGGCACCATGGCGGGCGCGTCCCTCCATGAGATCGCCCACGCTGTGGCCGTTGGCGGTTCCGGTGGATCCGTCGCGATGGATGCCGCCATCATCATGAAGCTGTCGCGCGTGCTCATGCTCGCTCCTGCCGCTATCATTCTCGGCGCGTGGTGGGCAAAGAGTGGGGTGGTGACTTCGAAAACCGATGGCTCCTCGAACACGGAGGTTCCCACCGCAAAGGACGCCTCGTCTCGCTCCCGTGCCCACGTTCCTCTCCCGTGGTTCATGCTCGGCTTCATCGCGGCCTCAATTCTGGGAACGTATGTGCCGCTCATCGCCTCGTGGACCGGCTGGCTCGTCAAGCTCGCCTACCTCATCCTCGGCATCGCCATGGCAGCGCTGGGAATGAACGTCAATTTCTCCGCCATCGCGCGCCGCGGCAAGGCAGCGTTCCTGTCAAGTTTCTTGGCCTCCGTCATCCTCCTCGCCTTTGCGTACGGTGCCGCATATCTGCTGTTCTGAGGTGTCATGGCGACGTAATTCGAGACTGTGGCGGTGAGAGAATGAGGGAATGATTCCTATGCTCGATACGTTCATTGCGGTGTACGAAACGCGGCAATTTCTCGCCGCGGCGGCCGAACTGCATGTGTCGCAATCGACAGTATCCGAACGCATCGCAGCGCTGGAAAAGCGCGTGGGGCATCGTCTTTTCGACCGACCTGCCCGTCGCGACGTTGTGCCGACCGCTGCCGGAGAACGCCTGTATGTCGCCGCTCGCTCCATGACGAGCGAGTGGTCGGAGGCGCTCGCCGACATCGCCCACGATGCCCGCGCGCGCGAACCCTTCCGCATTCTCACCTCGCATACGGCGACGCATGTGCTGCTGCCGAAGGTGCTGAAGGTGTGCGGTGCCTTCCTCGGCGAGATTTCGATAGTGGCGGCCGAGCGCAATTCGGGGGATATTTTCGCGGCGGTGTCGGCAAAGGAGGCCGAGTTCGCCATTATCGAGAAGCCGCTTTCCGGGGAATCGGTGATGCGGACGACTCTTATCGAGGATCGTCTTGTGCGCGCTGGAGACCCGCACGCTCCATGGCTTGTGCGGGAGGAGGGATCCGGCGTTCGGTACTACACGGAGCTCTATTTTCGTGGGCTTTCAACGCGACCCGCTACTGTGATTGAAGTGGCGAACAACGAGGCCATCTGCCGCACGCTCGAGTCGGGATTCGGCCAGTCCGTGGTGTCGGTTGCGTCTCTTGATTCCGTGACTGGCGATAGCGTTCCGCGTGAAGCACTCGGCCCGGAATTCGTGCGGCGGTTTTATGCGCTGACACCCCGTTCGGGATTGAGCGCGGTTCAGAAGCGCGTGAGTGCGCAGGTTGTTGCAGCGATCTCATAGTGCAGGGCGTGTGCACCGAGGAGTACTGAGTAAGGGTGCGCACGCCCTGCGATACAGCGTGAAGGATCTCGTGGGGCGCTAAAGAGACTTCGCAGGTTAGTGAGACTTCATCCCCGGAGCCTCACCTGCGCTGAAGGAGCACCAGTTTCATGGTGGTGCCGTTCTTCTCACATGTCTGGAGCCACACCTGCCCCTTCTGCGTGGCCATTTGTGGGTTTGATTTGCTGATATGGCGAGTTTGTGCGGCCTTGTAGGAGCGGCCGCCAATCTTTACGGCATCGCCGTTGTTGACGCCTTGGATCCACGCGCCACCTGCGTTGTCGTGTGCCGCGTAGACCGTGATGTTCGCGCCGCGGTTGCCGGCGTTGATCTGGACGAGGCCTCCGCCATTGACAGAGGATTGGCACGCTGCTGGCTGGTTGCTTGTGCTGCAGGTGCGGGCTATGCCGTGGTTTGCGGGTCCCTGAGTGCGTGGAGCGGAATAACGTGGGGCGCGAGGTGCGGAATATGTTGATCTCGTGCGGGCGCGCGTATACGATGTTCCGGCATTGCTTCTGTATGCAGACCTTGCATACGAGGGTGCTGCTGTATACGTGGAGGTGGTGGAGTAGGAGGCTGTGCGCGCGGCTGCGGCTGCGGCGGCTTTTGCCGCTTTTTCTGCCTTGGCTTTCTTGGCTGCTGCCTGGCGGGCCTTCAGGGTGTGCACCATGCCGGTGGCACCGGACTTGATGGAGCTAGCGCGCTGCAAGCGGTGCGAGGCAACGATTCGTGCATCGTCATGATGGAGGAGTGCGTCGGCGTGGTATTTCTCTGCGGCGAGGTTCCTTTGGAGAATTTCCAGGCGAGCTTTTGCTGCCTCGTGAATTCTCTGAGTGGATTGAGCTTTCAGTTCACCCGCGTAGGCGCTCGCCGTTGAGATGGAAAACGACAGTCCAATGGCGATTGCGATGTCGCAGAGCGCAATGCAAAAGGTGAGGGTGCGGAACTTGTGAGTGTGTGACTCACGGGTATGAAATATCGTCATGAGGGTTCCTCTGTAATAACGGAGGCATGGTTCATTGAGGGTGACTGCTACCGGGCGAAGAGGCCGAGGGCAGACGTCACATGTAGCAAAATCTGTAAAGAGTCATGAGTGAATGCGGCAGATCGATCGGCAACTGTGGCGATCGTTTAAATGAAGTGCATTCAATCATCACTGGTGCTCCTGGAATGAATTGTCTCCATAATGTACGGGTTACTGTCTTCATCCCAGTCTTCAGCGCGAACAATGTTCGGCGTTGTGAGAGCTGTGAACACTCTGTCTCGAGGAGCTGCTCTCGACGCCTGTCGGCGCTAAGAAAATATTACCATCGAGGGGTTCTGAATAATAGATAGATTCATTTATTCTGTTGATTATTCGCGAATAGCATACTCTCGAGTTTTGAAGGTTGGCGTACTGCCTCGTCGGGCAATACGCCAACCTTGGAGTGATCACAAGAAAGCCACTGCGCTTAGTTGCGTTGGAGGCGAATTTCCTTCATGGTGGTGCCGTTCTCTTCGCACGTCTGAAGCCATACGTCGCCGTTTTTTGTGGCCATTCGTGGATTCGACTTGCTGATATGCCGTGTTTCTACAGCTTTGTACGACTTGCCGCCGACCGTAACGGATTGACCGTTGTTGACGTTCTGAATCCAGGCACCGCCCGCGTTGTTGTGAGCGGCATACAACGTGATATTCGAGCCGTGAGATCCGGCGTTGATCTGGACAAGTCCGCCGCCGTTGACTGCAGATTGGCAGGCCGCTGGCTGATTGCTCGTGGAGCAGGAGCGTGAGATGGCGTGATTGGAGGAAGAATATGAGCGTGATGGCGTGCTGGCAGAGCTGCGGTATGCGTGAGAAGTCTGTGATGCGGCGGGGGAGTACCCAGTGTATCCACGTGTTGCGTATGACCCGGTTGATGCATATGCGGACGAGGGGGTGGACTGTGCTGCCTGTGATGCGGCGATGTGCGCTTGACGTGCTTCAACCATGTGAGTGGCGGCAGACTTGATATCGTTTCCTCGCTGTGTGCGTGTGGCGAGGGCCTTCTTGGTATGTGAGGAGGTCTGTGTGAGTGCGGCTCGGCGGTTCTTTTCGAGTGCGCGGCGCTCATTTTGCGCTTTCAGATTTGCCTGGGCTGCTTTGTAGGTCTTTTGCCCGGATTCGGCGCGCGTCTCGCTTGCGTGTGCGCTCACGGCCGAGATGGTGAGAGATAAGCCAATTGCAAGTGTGACATTGCACAGTGCAACGCCAAGGGTACTGATGTGGAACTCGTGGATATGAATTTCGCGTGTGCGGAATTTAGCCATTAAAAAATAATCCTCTTTAAACATAAAACAGAGGAGCGCAATTCAGGCAGCAGCCGATAAACAGGACAAAGTCGTGATAATCAAGGTGTTGAGCGTAGGAAAGTCATAAATGAAGCACGCAAGTCGCCAGATAGCTAAGGCGGTGATTGGAAGGTGTTATTCAGTCATCACAGATCGTACGGGGATAAATTGTCTCCAGGATGTACGGTGTATCTTCATTCCCATATCTCTGCGCACAGAAAACTACTTGAATCATCGGGGACGAATGCGGCTCCTTCTCACAGAGCGGTCCGGGATGTCTGTATCACGCGCTTAAAAAATAATACCATTAAATTAAATAAGAGTTTTTAACATTGTCGTAACACGTGAATTCTCCGCTAGAAAGACGTGTAGAAGAGACACGCCGAGGATCAAATTTCTTGCTATCCACAATGGAAAAAGATCGGGTGAATGATGCTGCTCGACATGCCTCGAACGACGCGCAAGTCGACAGTTGTCCGAAAACTTTCCGAGCCCTGATCATGTGGATAACCTGTTGAAAACCACAATATATGCGGACGCTCGTCGCGATGAACACTAAATATCGAATTACATGCATGTAAGATGGCTACTCAGAACGTGACACTGATACCGCGCAAAAGCTCTGCGGAGAACGGTGTCGCACAGCATATTTAGGGATATAAGAAGTATGAGGAGAGGCACCATGGAAACGCAGGTTCTCGAGGGCGCGCAGACAACAGACGCAAAAGCGGAAACGCAAGCTGCCGTTCGTAGTGTTCAGAAGCGTGACGGTCGTGTGGTGGATTACGATGCTTCTAACATCGTGCGGGCCATCTCCGCCGCCTACAAGGATGTCGATATGGAGATCGGCTCCGACGAACAGGCTGACATCACCATCATGGTGGGCAACATTGAAGCTGAGATTGACGAGCGCTACAAGAGTCCTGTGCGCATTGACGATATCCAGAACCTGGTGGAGCACGAGCTCGTCAACAAGCACCTTTATGAGGTGGCTCGCGCCTACACGTCATGGCGTCTCAACAAGGACATCGCGCGCGCCAAGGCCACCGATGTCAACGAGGCAGTCAAGCGCCTGCTGAACAAGGATGAGTCCCTCGTTCGCGAGAACGCCAACAAGGACGCCAATGTGTACGCTACTCAGCGCGATCTCCTCGCCGGCGCCATCTCCAAGGCCTCCGCGCTGTCCATGCTTCCCAAGCAGGTCGCCAACGCACACCTCAAGGGCGACATCCACTTCCACGATGCCGACTACTCTCCGTTTACCGCACAGACCAACTGCTCGCTGCCCGACTTCGGCGACATGCTCGCCAACGGTTTCGTGCTCGGCAATGCCATGATGGACTCACCGAAGTCCATCGGTACCGCCGCCACTCAGATCACCCAGATCATCAAGGACATCGCCTCCAGCCAGTACGGCGGCCAGACGGTGAACCGCGCCGACGAAATGCTTGAGCCTTACGCAAAGCTCGACTACAACAAGCACCTCGACATGGCGGAGACCGTCATTCCCGACGGCATGCCGGAGGATCTCGCGTGGGGCGTGGTGAACAAGTTCCGCTCCAAGCAGTCCGAGTGGCTTCACTTTGAAGACCGTCCCGACCTGGCACTGGACACCCCGTTCCACGAGGATGCGCCGAAGCTGCAGCAGATTCGCGAGATCTACGCCAAGATCATGACGCGCAAGAGCATCTACGACGCCATGCAGACCATGGAATACCAGATCAACTCCAACCGCGTGAGCAATGGGCAGACGCCGTTCGTCACCGTCGGTTTCGGTCTGGGTCAGGACTGGTTCGCTCGTGAAATTTCCCGTGCCATTCTTCTCAACCGCATCCGCGGCCTTGGCAAGGAACGTCGCACGGCCATCTTCCCCAAGCTCGTCTACACCATCAAGCACGGCGTGAATGCTGATGCGGGGGATCCTAGCTACGACATGAAGCAGCTGGCACTCGAGTGCGCCACCAAGCGTATGTATCCCGACGTGGTGTTCTATGAGAACATCATCAAGATCACCGGCTCCTTCAAGGCGCCCATGGGCTGCCGCTCCTTCCTTCAGGGATGGATCGACCCCGAAACGGGCAAGGACGTGGAAGACGGCCGCATGAACCTCGGCGTTGTCTCCGTGAACATCCCACGTGTGGCACTTGAGTCGCAGGGAGACAAGAACCGTTTCTGGAAGCTGCTCGACGAGCGTCTTGAGACCGCTCACCAGGCGCTGCAGGTGCGCATTAACCGCGCCAAGGAAGCAATGCCCATCAACGCGCCGACGCTCTTCCAGTATGGTGCCTTTGGCCGTCTCGACGCCGACGACAACGTTGACAATCTCTTCCGCAACGAGCGCTCTACCGTGTCTCTGGGTTACATTGGCCTGTACGAGGCAACGGCAGTGTTCTTCGGCAAGGACTGGATGAAGGACCATTCCTGGGATCCTGCTGGCAAGGAGTTTGCGCTCGACATTGTGCGCCGTATGAGCCAGCTGTGCAAGCAGTGGGCCAAGGCCGAGGGCTATCACTACTCTGTGTATTCCACGCCGGCCGAGTCGCTCACCGACCGCTTCAATCGTCTGGATCGTGAGAAGTTCGGAACCGTTGAAGGCGTCACGGACCACGATTTCTACACCAACAGCTTCCATTACCCCGTGTGGCTGCGTCCGACCCCGATGGAGAAGCTCAACTACGAGAAGGACTTCCCCTACCTCGCTTCCGGCGGCTTCATCAACTACTGTGAGTACCCGACGCTGCAGCAGAATCCCAAGGCACTCGAGGCCGTGTGGGATTACGCCTACGGCATCGGCATCGGTTATCTGGGAACCAACACCCCCATCGACCACTGCTACGAGTGCGGCTACGAAGGCGACTTCGAACCCACTGAGGACGGCTTCAAGTGCCCCGAGTGCGGCAATCACGATCCCGCCAAGTGCAACGTGACCAAGCGCACTTGCGGCTACCTCGGTAATCCAGTCCAGCGCCCGATGGTGCACGGCCGCCACGAGGAAATCGTGCACCGCGCCAAGCACCTCGAGGGTGAAACCGGCCGCGTTGTGCTCAAGGACGGCACCACTCACGAATGGTGGGATAACACCCGTGAGTAAGCCTGATTCTCTTCAGCACGGATTCATCAGAACCGCCGTGTCGGCACAGGCCGACGGCGGTTCTGCCGCTTCTGGTACCCCCGTCACGCTGTCGCCTGGTCACAAGGACTTCTCGCCGGCCGATACCAATCGTGGCCCCTCCGTTCCTTATGCAGGTTCCACCAACCCCGCTGCGGGTCAATGGGACGGCAGAACGCTGAGCCGCGATCGCATCGCCGATTACAAGCGCTTCGTGGTCACCGACGGGGAAGGCATTCGCTGCTCCGTGTATGTGAGTGGGTGCCCCTTCCATTGCGAGGGATGCTGGAACTCCTCGATTTGGGATTTCCAGGCAGGGCATGACTACACGCAGGAGCTTGAAGACGCCATCATTCGTGACGTGTCGCAGAGCTATGTCACTGGTCTCACGTTGCTGGGTGGCGAGCCCATGCTGAATACGCCCGTTCTGCTGCGCCTGTGCCACAGGTTGCGCGAAGAACTCGGCGATACCAAGGACATCTGGTGCTGGACCGGGTACACGTGGGAAGAACTCATGCGTGCCGGTGAGACTCCCGATAAGGCTGAGTTGCTCGGACTTGTGGACGTACTCGTGGATGGTCGCTTCGTGAAGTCGCAGAAGGATTCGCTCCTGCAATTCCGAGGTTCCGCGAATCAGCGCGTTATTGATGTGAAGGCGTCACTGGCAGCCGAGGACCATCATGTTGTTCAGTGGGCAAAGCTCCACGATCAGCATCGCTTCGTTCCTGAGATGTACGGCAAGGACCGCGCTGCCAGCGAGGGGCAAGAGTCGTAAGTAAGTTTCGGTAGGTCTGTAGGTTTCGAGCGCCAGTATTATGCGTGACTATACTGGCGCGACTTTTATTTTTCGAGCTGTTGCTCTGGTTGTTTTTCAACATGTCGCAGAAGAGCCTCGTGCGAGAAAATCATCGCAACGGTTGCCGCTCCGAGGAATACCGGTAGCAGCGCAATGGAAATGTTGTTGGCGATAAGGCCGAAAACTGGAGGCATGAGGAATGACCCCGTGTAAGCGGTTGCCATCTGGACTCCAATGATGGCCTGTGACCGGTTTGCGCCGAAGTTCTCGGGCGTCGCATGGATGATGCTCGGGTAAATGGGAGCACATCCCAGCCCCACCAGCATGAGGCCAACAGGAGCGAAGAGTGCTGCGTTCGGCAAGAAGAAGAACACGAGGCCGATAACGACGATGACTTCACCCAGACGCGTCATCTGAACGTCGTTGAATTTCATCGTGACAAAGCCGCTGATGCCGCGGCCGATTGCGATGCCCGCATAGAACATCGCGGCCATGGTGGCGGCGGCACTCCTGCTGAATCCCGCATGGAGAACGAGATAGCTACCGGCCCACAGACCCGTCGTTGTCTCAACGGTGCAGTAGCAGAAGAAGGTGATAAGAACCGCCTTCACTCCTGGGATCGCAGCGATCTGACGGAGGGTGAGAGGTTTTGAGGGCAGGGCGGTGGAAGGGGCATTTGCGGTATCGCCGCTGGCTCCCTCGGTGACTTCCGCGGCTTCCGATGGCCGTTTCTTCCACATCGGCAGGCTGAAGAACAGAATGATGGTGAGAACGACTTGGATCGCGCTGATGATTCCGTATCCTGCGTTCCACGACTGCCCGCCACTGAGCGCCGCGCCCATGATGGCTGGCCCCAACGAGGCGCCCACGCCCCACATGCAGTGGAGCCAGCTCATGTGACGGCTCGCGTAGTGAAGTGCCACGTAGTTGTTGAGCGAGGCGTCCACCGCACCTGCGCCGAGTCCGTAGGGGATTGCCCAGAGGCAGAGAACCCAGAACGCGTGGCTGGTGGAGAAACCGAAGAGCGCAATGGCGGTGACGGCAACGCTGCTCACCATGACCATTCCGGTGCCAAGTTTGCGTGTGAGACGGTCGCTCATGAGGCTGGAAACGATGGTTCCCGCCGAGATGATCATGGAGGCGATGCCTGCGTATGAAACCGGAACGCCGAATTCCTGGTACATGGTGGGCCAGGAGGAACCAAGGAGTGAGTCGGGCAGCCCCAGGCTGATAAAAGCGAGGTAGATGATGGCGAGCAGCAGGTTGGTCACCCTGTCAGTATAAAGAAAAGAGCCCCGCGACACACCTATCTAATATCTATTAGATATAGGTTTTGATGCCGAGATCGACGGCGAGGATGACTCCGGCAAAAACCGTGGCATAGCGCATGAGACGTGCCGGAATATGCCGAGTGATGGGCGGCGCAATAAACCCTCCGATGAAGCAGCCGATGCAGAGCATGATGGCGGCCGGCCAGTCAATGGCGCCATTGAAAACGAAGACTAAGGACGCCGTGATATTCGCCCCCGTGCCGATGACGGTTTTCAGTGCGTTGATCTCGTGGAACGGCCCGATCTTTGCGGCATCCAGCATGGCCATGGCGCACGTCCCGGCGCCCGCACCGAAATAACCGGAGTAAATTGCCACAAACCAAATGCCAATGCGCAGCCAGAGGGGATCCTTGGTGCTGTAGGAAGCGGGTACTGGAAGAGTCGCGTCTATGCCCTCCGCCTTTTCCCTTTTTTCAAGTTGTGTTTCCACCTGTACGGCGGCAGTCTTCGCGGCGGTTCTCTTGCCCGGGTTGAAGGCGATCATCGCAGCACTGAACAGAATAAGTGGCGGAACCACGTATTCGAAGGCTTTCGCAGGTAATTCCAGCAGGAGGAAGGCGCCTGCTACGCCGCCGATGGCTCCGATGATGAAATGAGTGAGGGCGCGGCGTTTCTGTTTGGCAAGCTCCTTGCGCGCGCCGAGGCAGCCACCGATTCCCGTCCCGATAACGCCGAGGGTGTTAGAGGCATTCGCAATAACCGGCGGAATGCCGATTGCCAGCAATGCAGGATATGACACCAGCGAGGAGACGCCCACTGCGTAACCAACGAATCCCGCGCCGACTCCAGCGGCGAAAATCAGTATGAGCGTCACTACTGATATTCCACCGATCACCATGCTGCCTCTTTCGTCGCGCTGGACTCATTCCTCAATGCCGGTTACGACGATATGCCATCGTGGCTACGGCGTGTGGAAATGGTCGCGGAGTGAACGGGAGCGCTCGCGGACGGCTTCATTCTCGCTGAGAGCGTCGTGTACACAGCGTTTAGCTATCGTGGAAGGCACAGAAGAAAATCGCCGAGCGAAGGAGCAATTATGGCAGTCAAGGATTCGAAGGTACTCATCATCACTCAGAACTGGGGTATCGAGGAGACGGAGCTGACGCGTCCACTGCGCGACTTACGCGAGGCCGGGGCGCAGGTTACTTTGGCTGCGGCTGAGAAGGCTCCTGTTGAGACCGTTCAGCATGATCGCTATGCGGGTGAGACGGTTGATGCCGACGCTGCGTATGGTGACGTCAATTCAGCCGACTACGATCTTCTTGTTGTTCCGGGCGGCACCACCAACGTTGACCGTTTGCGTGTGAGCGGTGACGCACAGCGTCTCGCCAAGGAATTCGCGGCTGCAGGTAAGCCGATTGCGGCCATCTGCCACGGTGCGTGGCTGCTTGTTAACGCAGGCCTCCTGCCGGGCAAGACGCTGACGAGCACGCGGTACATTAAGGCCGATGTCGAAAACGCGGGCGGAACGCAGGTCGATCAAGAGGTCAAAGTGTGCAATGCCAACGGATGGCGTCTTATTACCTCTCGCAAGCCGGCCGATCTTGACGCCTTCGTGGGCGCCATCAAGGACACGTTGGAGGAATAGTTCTACCCCAGAGACTGATTGCGACGGAATTTCTTATTTTGCCGCAATCAGTGCTTGCTCAAGTCCCTCGATATCGGCGTCCGTGTTCGCCCAACAGGTAACGAAGCGGACGACGTTCGTGACGTCGTTGAGCTGGCCCCAGTCGGTGAAGGTGACGTTTTGTGCGAGCCGGCGTTTTGTGTCGTCGGAGACGCTCACAAAAACCTGATTCGTCTGCGTTGACACTGCTACTTTCGCGCCGTGACGCTTCATGGTGCGTTGCAGTTCCTGGGCACGCTGCACTCCGAGCCGTCCGTAGTGCAGATAGAGGTGGCAATCATTCTCGAAAAGGGCGGCGAATTGCCGGCCGATGAGCCATCCCTTTGCCAAAAGTGCTCCGTGCTGACGCATTGATGTGCCGAAATGGTCAGGCGTAGTCGAGGGACGAGAGAAAACAAGTGCCTCACCAAACATCGCACCGCACTTTGTGCCGCCGATGCAAAAGGCGTCGCAGCACTCGGCGATGAGAGGCAGATTAATATCGTTCGAGGTCGCTGCCAGGCCGTACGCCATGCGCGCGCCGTCAAGATAGAGCAACAGATCGTTATCATGGCACACCTGCGACAGTGCGCGCAGCTCAGCTGCCGTATAAAGAGTTCCCAATTCGCTCGGATAGGAGATGTACACCATTCCAGGCTGCGGCATGTGACCGCGCAAACTGGATGCTCGAAATTCCTCCATGTACTCTTCCACTTGGTGCGCGCTAATTGTGCCGTTGTGGTTCGGCAATGTCTGAATTTTCCGCCCGGTGAATTCGATGGCACCTGCTTCATACGTGGCGATGTGCCCCGTATCTGGTGCAATGATGCTTGAGTAACGCGGCAGCATGGTGTCGAGGGCGAGTGCGTTTGCTTGTGTTCCTCCGGCCAGGAATCGAATCGTTGCCTCGGGTTGGCGGATTGCGTGGCGAATGAGATCGCGTGCAGTCTCGGAGACATCATCCACTCCGTAGCTTGGGCGCGCCTGTTCCTTGTGCGTCGGTGAGAGCATGACTTTCAGTATTTCGGGTGCTGCAGTGTACGAATAATCGTTGGCGAAATTGATCACGAGTGCCTTCCTTGCCTACGCGTCTTCTTAGAGTATCTATCACTTTGAGTCTGATTGTGGAAGGAATCCGTGTGGTGAACTCAGGAACATAACGTATTGGTGTCATCTCATCCGTCTGAACCATAGTTGCCCTTGCCTTTGCCCGCTATCCTGAATGCAGGAGAAACGGAAGGCGGCGCCCATGAACTCACTGCGATATGTCGGTGCCAGCATCCGTGAGTTCGCAAGTCGGTGGGGCAGTTATCTGATGCTGATCGCCATCGTCGCCGGTGCCGTCGATTTTGTTGTTATTCCCATCCTGCGCCGTCTCACTGAACTGCTCTTCTCCGTGGGTCACTTGGCGTATTTGGGGTATGACAACGTGGGTTTTGCGCTGACGCGGCGCCCGTTGGTGGTCTTGGGGTTGCTTGCGATCATGCTCGCCATCTTGGTTCTGGTGTATCTGCAGTTTGCCGTGCTGCTGGAAGGCACGGAAAATATTCGCCTGCGCAAGGGGCTACGGGCGCGCGCTGTCGTCGGCAGTGCATTCCGTAAGCTGCGACATTTCCGATTCCGCTCCTTTGGATTCTTTGCCGCGTATTTCATTCTCGTTGTGCCGTTTACCGATCTCATCGTGGGATCGAGTTTGCTGTCTAAGGTCACCATTCCGGATTTTATCCTTGATTTTCTCACTGCCAATCCGGTATTTATGGTGTTCCTGGTGGTTCTCTATGTCGGGGCGACGTATCTGGGGGTGCGCCTCATCCGCGTGCTTCCCAACGCGATTTTGCGCGGGATGTCTTTCGGTGACGCTGTTCGCGACAGCTGGGGGGATACGAAACGGCATTTTTGGTTCTATCTCTGGCGCATTGTGTGGCTTTTCATCATTGCGAGTGTGACGACGTGGGCGTGGTCGTCTGCGCTGATCGAGCTACAGGCAGCGCTCGACGATCGCGGGTGGGTATCATTCCCTGCGGCGATCGTAACCATGACGCTGCTCATCGTCGGCAAAATCTTCCTGAGCGGAGCGACGACGGTCCTCTATCTCCTGTTCTTGACGGCGCCGCGAGACGTAACGGAGGGTAGGGAGGAGACCGTTCCCCCGGAAACGAGCGCAACAGCTACTGTCGCCTCGCCATCGCCCAAGAAGGCAGATACCGAGCGTCTTGAACCGACGCGCGTGCGTCGTAACGTACGGCGGCGGGCGATCATTATTATCGCCGTCATCCTCACAGTGGTCACTGCCATTTTCAACGGACTGTATATGTACGGGCTGCTGGACGACCGACCGCTGACGATTTCGCACCGCGGCGTCGACAACGGAAACGGTGTGCAGAATACGATACCGTCGCTGACGGCAACGGCGAAGAAGCACCCTGACTACGTGGAGACGGACGTGCACGAGACGAAGGACGAGAAGTTCGTCGTAATGCACGATGAGAACGTGAAGGCGCTTACTGGCACGAATGCGCGGCCGCGTGATCTCACGTTGGCGCAGCTGCAGAAGTTAACGGCTCATGAGAACGGCCGCAGTGCTCGCGTCGCAAGTCTTGATAGTTACCTTTCAGCGGCGAAGAGGCTCAAGCAGAAGTTGATCGTGGAGGTGAAGACCACGAAGCGCGACAGTCCGGACATGATCGAGCGCTTCATCGATGGCTACAGCAAGGAATTGATTGCGCAGGGGGACCGCGTGCATTCACTGGATTACCGCGTGGTGTCGCAGGTGCATAAGCGCGCGCCGAAGCTGTACGTGAGCTTCATTATGCCGTACAGTCTGGTGTTCCCGAACACGCATGCCAACGCCTATACACTCGAGGAGACCACTCTCAACGAGAGCTTTGTAGATCGAGCGCATGACCGCGGCCAAGCAGTGTGGGCGTGGACTATCAACGACACCGATCAGATGGAGCAGATGATGTTTCTCGGCGTCGACGGCATTGTGACGGACAATCTTAGTGGATTGCAAGAAACGATTCGTAGCGAGGAATCGAATCCTTCGTACGCACAGCGCCTGCGTGTGTTCAGCAACGTGATGGATTCGTTCGGCGGTGCCGACACGATTGAGAACTAGGGTGCGACTTCGCGTCTCAATAGCGTCCCGGCACCACTTATGCCTATAGAATTCCGGCGAGTGCCATTTTGTATGCGTCTGCGGCCATGGTGTAGCTTCCCGGAGCCTTTCCGACCTTCTGAGGGTCGTATTGCCAAGGACTCAATACATCTGAGTAGCGTTTGACAATCTTTCCAAGGTTCTCAGCCAAGAATTCTTGGGGCTGTTGCCTCCACTCCATTGTGTTGGGATCGATGAGTGTCACTAGTCCATAGACTAGTGGGGCGATGAACCCATCTGGACTGAGGACGTCGATGCGGCGATTCATGAAAGGAGTGGACTTATTGATGCGCCGTTCGTTGAGTTTTTTCACCGCGCCGATGCGTCCGTAACTTCCTCCGGCAGCGTTGTAGAGATCGGGGAACTTCTCGTAAATGTAATCGTAGAGCCGGGGAATTTGGATCGCGAGTTTGAAGGCTTGGTTGACGGCGATGTTTGTCATCTCTGCTTTGTAGTCGTTCGTTGTGTTATTCGTGACGGAGGGAGAGCTCATGAAGCGTTCAAATTGGGAAAGGCAGCTGCCCTTGCCGCTGTATATCTTTTGGGGAGCGGGAGGGTCAACACGTTTGCCATCCTGATCGTTCACGGTCGGCAGTTGACTCAGTGGAATCCACGCGAGTGCGATGAAGTCTTGCACATTGATATCACCCCCGTCATTCGTTTTCCATTCGATGCGTTTAGCCAAAGTGGGGTCACTTTGCGTGAGAAGACGTTCGAGATCGGAAAAGTAACCCTTCTGATTTGCTTTTGCGCCGATCGTAAGCTGCGCGTTGTTGTTGCGGGCAGCACAGATGTCGAGCAAATTGTTCTTGAAGGCACTCATGCATATTTCATCGTCTGGATCGGCCGGGATGAGAAGCTCCACTGGAACGTAGAAGGAAAGGGTGGGGATGCTGTCGTTATTTTCCGCCGCGTCGGGACGCAAAGCTTCCTGATATGCGGTTATCTCTTCTTGGTATTCGTTCCACAAGTCCTTAAATTCGGCCCAGGTTTTTTGTCCCCGAGGCCATTGAACGTTTGCGAGTTGAAGCGCACGTTTGAGAATGAGGATGCCGATGGCGAGAGTGTTGTGACCTCCATCGAGAATGCCTTCGATGTCGGTATCGTCGATAGTGATTCGAACGCGTCCCCGATCCAGTTTCTCGTATGAGGAAGAGGCAAGGAGAATTCCTTTTGTTTTAAAGGGGAAAAGGTCTTTGTCGTGTTCAATGGAATCCTCAATGGCATCTGTGACCGAACCCGTTTTCGAATCGCGTGGATTTGCGTTCAAATTAAGGTCAGTAATGAGAGAAATAAGATATTTGGCCTTAACGAGTCCCATGATTTTCGATGTCTCGCCAACCGTTTGCTGAACGGATTGTTCAAAACGAATGACAATACCGTCTGTTTGATTGTTCATCACCATACCTCCGTCATTGGAGGACAGTTCTAGAAAGAATACGTCTGCACGTCGCTGCATTTCTTCCAGAATCTATCCAGATTCTTCATCGGCCTCCGTCCGGAAACCTAGCTTTAAGATATTTGGTGGCATAGGCTCTGTCAAATTGAGCTCGATGAGGCAAACGTGGTGCAGCTGGTTTTAATTTTCTAAATAATCATGAGCGATTTTATTTAACTGGTATTTGATGCCGGTGAAGTACTCATTGAGGTCCAGCGTTCGCGCTCCGATGCGATTACCGCTCATTTTGTATTCTGCGTCTGGAACAAGCTTCTCGTTTGTTTTCGCGTACAAAAGCAGGCCGGAGAGTTGGTGGCCTTTTCCTTCAAGTTCTTTTCTTTATAGGAGACATAGTAAGGCATCGTGTCTTCCACTGAAAAAAGAAGCCCGCAATCGTTGAGACACCAACGTTTGCGGGTTAATGGCGGAGGATACGAGATTCCGCCTGAAAGTCCTCTAACATTATGTTTTCAAACCTATTGCAGACGGCAACGTCGAACGCTTACCTACTTATTTACCCACTTATCGGCTCTTATCCGTGTGCCAATCTATCGTCTTGATAAACTTCTATCATATATTTCACTTCTTACAGGGTAGGTTCAATGGGTGACCGGATTCTAAGTACATATGAAGTTAGAGCGAAGCATGAAAAGTCTTTGAAGAAGCGCTTGGCCCGTCTTCGGGCCAAGGACGCCGATGTTTGGGATACTTGCCTCGTACCGCTTCTGGAACATGAGCACATTCCCGCACAAGGAATGACCGCAAACCAGATATGGCAAGACATTATGTCGAGGGAGAGGGGAGAGCGTGAGAGAATCCTAGAAATTATCGATACTGTGTTCACCGCCTATGACGAGGCACATTTCAAAATCAGGAGAATTAAGCGTCGGAGGATTGCGCCCGATGAACAGTTGATGGTTCGTCGTGAAATTCAACAAGCTGTTGCTGGTAATGCGCCGACGAGGCTTTCTCGATGGGCCAAAAACGCCTCATATGAAGAACTAATTGGGGATCTTTGGCCTAAAGCAAAAAAGCTGTCGCATTCTCTTGGGATTTGACCCTCCTGTGCTATAATAGGCACAAGTGAGTTCTTGGGTTTCTCGGCTGCCAAATAAGCAGTGAATTACTTTCGAACAGGCGCAATAATGTATGTCCTGTGTCTTCCTAGTAGTAGCTTACCTAAATTTAGGTAAGCAGGAGGGCAAGGCATCATATGTCTGCTTTTCAGTCGATTGAACTCGCGTCAAAACAACTCGTAACCATGCAACATGCTGCACAGATGCTCGATCTGCATGATACTCGAGTCGTCATGCGTTTGGTGCGAGAGGGAAAGATCCGCGCCCGAAAAATCGGACGCAGGAATTACATCGTCGTCTCTTCGCTCCGCGATTTTTGCGAATCGGGGAGGTGAATAGACATGGTGTTCGATTCAACTATCCAGATTCAACACGTTCCATCACGCCGAGAGATGCCTGATTACCTTGATTCCTTGGGATTCAAGGCGGATTACGTCCCATGCGTAAATAAGGTCGCCATTGACTGGAAGGTTAACGTCGAGAACGGCCAAATCGATACGCATTTCATGCCATCAGGAGCTTCGTATGCCGTGGTGCCTAGCTACGGGATGCTCGTCCTTGACTGTGATCGTGCCAAAGATGGTGCCGAGTCGGGAATGGCTATCGTAGGAGGCCTCCTCAGGCAAGCATTCTCTAATGATGAGGATTTTTTTGCGGCTCGAACGTTCCGAGTTCGCACTCCATCTGGAGGGGTTCATCTGTACTACAGGATTCCTGAATGGATGAGAGGGCACATAAAATCTGCATCTCATGTTCATGGCATCCCCATTGATGTGAAATGCGAGCGCAAAGGGTATGTGGTCGGTCCGTACAGTGTAACGGATAAGGGAGAATATCTGCCTTATGTATCGATGGTTGACCCCGAGAGCGGGATGAACTGGATGCCTGCGCAAATACCTGAGATGCCTGAACCGATTTGTGCTTTCCTCATTGTCAACGGGTATACCGATCTGACTGCTCAGCTGCCACGGCCCTCATCGGCGTGGGGGACTGGGATTCAGCTCTGTGGCGCTGGTTTTTCTTCGGACAAGAACGTCGATCTTTCTGCCATACCAGAAGGCAGCAGGAACGATGAACTGTATCGTTGGTGCTTCGGGAGGTTCGTCAATCATCCTGAGAATCGCGATCAGATCATCCGGGACGCTTTTATTCGTGGCAATTCATCGGGGCTGTCGGAGACTGAGATAACAACGATTGTCGGAAGCGCTCTGCATGGATCGCAGGAGGTGGCGCGATGATCGACGAATCCATAAAGATGCCTACTCCGCAGGTCATGCAAGATATTATTGCATCAGCAAAAAACCACTGTGGTGCCACGTCTGATGGGGTCCCCGATGAAGCTCTCGCGGGTATGCTCTCGGCTAGAAACATATTCGACAAGGAATTTCCTCCTCAGATCGAACTGGTCCCAGGAATGATTGCGGCTGGCACGGTTCTATTGGCAGCGGCACCTAAGATCGGCAAAAGTTGGATGGTCCTTGGGTTGGCGTTAGCCAGTGCAGGGGGGTCATCCGCTTTTGGAGGTGTGCCAGTCGAACAAAGACCGGTGTTGTACCTTGCTTTGGAGGATGGCGAGCGCAGAATACAGAGCCGGTTACGTTCTCTAGGTGTCGAGCAACCTCCTGACCAGTTGTTCTTCGTCCTGCAACCGAAGAGCGATGTACTGGATGTCATCAGGGCTTTCATGGATAAGTATGGTGATAAACAGCCGTTGGTGATACTCGATACGTTGGGCAAGGTGCTTCCGTCCGTGCCTGCGCACAGAGGTGAAGGGGCGTATGAACGAGATTACCGTCTCATGAGTGCTCTCAAACAGGTCACAGACGAGCATTACGGATCAACACTGCTGATTGTGCACCACACCCGTAAAATGGGGGCGTTGGATGCGGTCGAAACCGTTTCCGGGACTAACGGAATAGTAGGTGCAGCCGATGCCGTCATGACTCTGACGAGGCCCAGAGCGTCATCTGATGGTGTGTTGTTCGTTACTTCGCGCGATGCCGAGGAGGGTGAATACAAGATGTCTTTCTCGAGTAACGGGGAGTGGAGACTCACTGGAGGATCCCTTGAGAGCGCTAGGCAGGCTGCACAATTCGGTCAGCAAAGCGATAACCTAGATCAGCGCTCGCAGTCAGTTCTTTCCATTGTTCAGCAGCATCCCGAAGGAGTTAAGGCCATTGAGATCGCTAATAAACTTGGACTACGAAGAAGTGCTGTAGATACCGTTTTGAGCAGATTGCTTAAGAGCGGACGAATAAGCAAATCCCAGCGCGGCGTGTACACTCCTCAGACTGAGCAACTGCCCTTAAACATGACGCAAGTGCAAGAAGTGTAAGAACGGGCGCGAAAGAAAACCATAAGTGCGCGATGAGGTGCTGTCTTCCCATGTCGCGCACTCCCCCGCCTAGTATTAAGCGATTATACGGTTCTGGATATCACCTCGGGCACGGCTCGCTTCGTCTACCAAATGCCTTAGAGAGTCAGCGATGGTGCGTGCGTCCTTGACATATGGAAGAGTGCGCGCCACGCCGTTTGTTTCAATAACCGTGAGCTTTCCTCCAGTGAAAGGGCTGTCCTCTGCACTGATGCTTTTGAGTCTTCGAAGATCAATATTGTCGTTCTTTCTACTAATAAGTCCATGAGAATAGGTCAAGGTGTCTGAACCATCGAAGCTGTATGAAGTAGTAGCTATGCTAATTGCCTTGAACGCTGATGGGATGAAACATAAGGCTTTTTGCTGTTTGGTGTGGGTGGGCTGGTCGGGTGGAGGTGGCTGGCGGGTAGTTTGGGGGTATGGATACCACGTTGTTGTTCACCGTCGCCTTGCGGTTGCCTGATCCCTGGAGGGTTTCGGG